>CAIXUG010000028.1 GCA_903922605.1 uncultured Verrucomicrobiota bacterium | reverse complement strand
CCCAACCGACTGTTCTTTGCTTCGTCCGCTCCTACTTGACCGGCACACACCGTCCCACGGTTCATCGCTTGCCCGCCGGCATCCGGGCGCACACCTTCCGGCCATGAAAATCCATTTCCTCGGGGCGACCCGTACCACTACCGGCTCGATGTATCTGGTGGAGGTCAGTGGGCGTCGTTTCCTGTTGGAATGCGGTCTGTACCAAGGACATCGCGACGAGGCGATCCGGCGCAACTGCTGCTTTCCTTTCGATCCGCGCACGTTGGATGCCGTGGTGCTGAGCCACGCGCACATCGACCACTGCGGCAACCTGCCCAACCTCGTGAAGCAGGGCTTCAGCGGGAACATCTACGCCACGCACGCCACCCGCGATCTCGCCGGCATCATGCTGAAAGATTCCGCCGCCGTGCAGCGTTCGGATGCGGATTTTGTGTCCAAACAGCGGGCGAGGAAGGGCCTGCCGCCGGTGGAGCCGCTCTATTCGGCGCAGGATGCCGAGGCGGCCAGCCGGTTGTTTGTGGCGGTGGGCTATGGCCGGCCGCTGGCCGTGACCGATGGTGTCACCGTCACCTTCCGCGACGCGGGGCATATCCTCGGTTCGGCGCAGGTGGTGCTCGATGTGCGCGAGGGCGACCGCAAATTCCGCTACCTTTTCAGCGGCGATATTGGCCGGCCCAACCAGATGATCCTGCGCGATCCGGAGCCGGTGGCGGATGTGGATTTCCTCCAAATCGAGAGCACGTATGGGGCTCGTACCCATAATGACCCGGTCAATGCCACCGAGGATCTTTGTCGGCTGGTCAGCGGTGCCTTGGGACGCGGCGGCAAGGTGATCATCCCCGCCTTCTCCGTCGGCCGCACGCAGACCCTGGTCTATGAACTGCGCCAACTGACCGACGCCGGCCGCCTGCCGCAGGTGCCGGTGTTTGTGGATAGCCCGCTCAGCGTCAATGCCACCGAGGTCTTCCGGCTGCACCCCGAATGCTACGACGAGGAGACTTCCCGCTTCCTCAACGAGCACGGCGATCCGTTCGGCATGGAGCGCCTGACCTACATCCGGGAGGTCACGCAGTCGAAGAAGCTCAACGAGCTGAAGATACCCTGCATCATCATCAGCTCGTCGGGCATGGCAGAGGCCGGGCGCATCCGCCACCACATCAAGAACAACCTCGGCGACGCCAAGAACCTGATCCTGTTTGTCGGCTATTGCGCGGAAAACACCCTCGGGGCGCAGCTCCGGGCCGGGCGCAATCCGGTGAACATCTTTGGCGAACCGAACGTGGTCCACGCCCAGGTGGCCGCCGTCGATGCCTTCTCCGGCCACGCCGACCGCCGGGAACTGAGCCAGTATGTGAACCACCTCACCGGGGATATCCGGCGCATCACCGTCATCCACGGCGAAGAGGCCCAATCCCTGGCCTTCGCCGAAACGCTGCGCGAACTCCGCCCCAAGGCCGAGGTGATCGTCCCGGTGCGCGGTCAGGTGCTGGAGTTTTGACAGGCAATAGGATGACAAAAAGGTGCGTCTGCGGTGTGAAGACTACCGCGTGGCTGACGATCAGCAATTGAATCGGATTTACTGTCGAAAAAGAATTAGCCTTGACGTGGCAAAATCAAAAGCAGTCAATAGATTTTGCTAATAAATAGCCGTGAAGACTCCTTGCCTCGGTTTGATTCGTATATGGATTGTTGCAATGCTTTTTAGCGTTGCCCAATTTACTAGGGCCAGTTGCGATCTTCATATCACGAGTGCCGGACCATGCTTGGCTGACGGCACATATGCCACTCCAACCATCGGAGACCAGTATTATTCCGTGAAGGTTTCATTCAAAGTAACGGGCACACCAACCAATCCATTCCGAATAAAGTTTACTATCGCCAACACTACGAGGTATTCCGGCTACCTCACCCTCCATGATGGTTGGAATTGGGATACATGGCTTTCTTGGACACTTCCATTGGACGATTCGATACCATGGAGTGTTACACTTGATCCAGATGGCGTTAGTGGTAATTCGAATCTGGTGAACAGCTCTACGAACGGCATATTCACACCAATCCCACCTTCGTCTGATGTGGAACTTTACTCTCCTCGGCTAATGCACGGATATGAGTCAATTTACATAGATTTTCAACCTCAAAGCGGCAGCATTCCCTACTTCTATGAGTTTTTTGGGATGCCAACAACACACGGAGCACAGACCGCGATCACGGTTAGCCCGCCCAATGGGCAACCAGGCCAGACTGTTCTCACTCAACCATATGGAGTTCCAGTATTTCAGATAGTGCGAACAAATGTATCGGCAAGCATATTCCAAGACACAAACGCCTTTATAATGCGATTAAGCCGGATTCGGGTGAACCCGGCTTTGCTCCGAACAAATACATGGTCCGCCATGAATTCACTTGGAACCAACTGGACTCAATGGATTGCCGATCAAGGAAGCGGATCAACCAACCCGCTTGTTGCCAGTTTTGTTCAACAATCATTGCCGAAAAATTATCTAACAACCCTGACACCTTACGATACTGCGCGCACCTTGCACCGGGCGGTGATGAAGGCGCTCACTTATCAATCATCGCATCCGGCTGAAGATGCAGTTGGCGCTCTTCAAAATGGTGTGGCTGATTGCGGTGGTTTTGCAGGATTGCTGACCGCCTGCCTGCGAAATGTTGGCATTCCGGCTCGAACCGTGGCTGGTTTTTTTCAAGGTGATTCTATCTGGCATGTGCGTGTGGAATTTCACCTTCCGAGTGTTGAGTGGTTAGTGGCCGATCCCTGCGATGGTAACGCTTTCGATGCAAGCGGCACTTACGCTTATTATTTTGGCTACATTCCTAATGCCGACACATTCTTGGCTGTTGACACAGGGACTGTCCATGTAACAAAAACCCCTTTGGGCACGATCGGAGCTTTTCAAGAGCCTGCCTGGTTTTGGCTTGGCGGAAATGCCTCTTGGCATCAGAATTATGCATCTTATCTTCAACCCAACGGTGTTTTGTGCGTGACAAACTCCCCTACTGGTTTGTTCCAATTTTATCTGAATGATCCACCAAACGAAGGCTCTGTGGTGCTCCAAACCTCGACTAATTTGAACGACTGGTCGCCGATTGCCACGAATTCTGTAAACGGGAATGCGATCAATTATTCGTTTCCCGCTACTGATGGCGTTCGTAGATATTATCGCGAAAATGTAATTCCTTAACCGGCAGTTTCACTTCGGCATTTCCATCTTTACCTTCGCCGCCACCTGCATCACGTCTTTGTCGCCGCGGCCGGAGAGGTTCACGATGATGAGTGAGTCCTTGCTCATCAGAGGCGCGCGCTCAATGGCGGCGGCGACAGCGTGGGCGCTTTCCAGCGCGGGGATGATGCCTTCCAGCCGCGCGAGCCGCATGAAGGCGTCCAGGGCCTTTTCGTCGGTCGCGTAGGTGTAGTCCACGCGGTTCTGGTCGCGCAACCAGGCGTGCTCCGGGCCGACGGCCGCGTAGTCCAGCCCGGCGCTCACGCTGTGGGTGAGCTGAATCTGGCCGAACTCATCCTGCAGGATGTAGCTGCGCGTCCCCTGCAGCACGCCGAGGGAACCGCCCTGGAAGCGGGCCGCATGCTTCTCGGGGAAGATGCCTTCGCCGCCGGCCTCGACGCCGAGCATTTTGACGGAGTCGTCATTGAGGAAGGGGTAGAACAGGCCGATGGCGTTCGAGCCGCCGCCGACGCAGGCGATCAGCAGATCGGGCAGGCGCTCTTCGTGGTCGAGAATTTGCCGGCGCGCCTCCTCGCCGATGATGCGGTGAAAATTCCGCACCATGACCGGGTAGGGATGCGCCCCGTAGGCGGTGCCGAGGATGTAGTGCGTGTTGCGGATGTTGGTGACCCAGTCGCGCATGGCCTCGTTGACGGCCTCCTTGAGCGTCTGCTGGCCGGCCTTCACCGGCACGACCTCCGCGCCGAGCATCTTCATGCGGTAAACGTTCAGCTCCTGCCGCACGCAATCCACCGCGCCCATGTAGATGACGCACTTCATGCCGAACATGGCCGCGACGGTCGCAGTGGCCACGCCGTGCTGGCCGGCGCCGGTCTCGGCGATGATGCGGGTCTTGCCCATGCGTTTCGCGAGGAGGATCTGGCCCATCGCGTTGTTGATCTTGTGCGCGCCGGTGTGGAGGAGGTCCTCGCGCTTCAGGTAGATCTTGGCGCCGCCAAGCTCCTTGGTGAGCCGCTCGGCGTGGTAGAGCGGCGTGGGCCGGCCGACGAACTCGCGCAGGTAATAGCTCAGCTCCTGCTGGAAGGCCGGGTCCTGCTGCGCGCGGTAGTATTCATCCTCCAGCTGCTGGAGGGGATAGACGAGCGTCTCGGGCACGAAGCGGCCGCCGTAGGGACCGAAATGTCCGTGGGCATCCGGCATCGAAGAGGTGGCGTACGGGGCGGCGGTGGCGCTCATGTGCGGATAAAGTTACCGCAGGTCCGCGCCACGGAAAGGGGGAAAAGTCTGGGAAGCGCGGAGCGGGGAGCGCGGAGTGGGTCAGTAAGCCAGTAAATCAGTGAGCCAGTAAGTGAGAGAGTGGGCGGGTGAGCGGCCCCAGATCATCACGGTAGGCAATCGCCGACCCCCTAACGCGTGGCCGGAGTTCCTTGCCTAGCAGCCATCAGGGGTACCGGGAAGGATTTGCCCCATCTCACCCGTCACCCCTCGAAACCGGCCCAAACCGGCCATTTTTGCCGCATGGCATACCGGGTGCTCAAGGGGTTCGCCGGTGAGTGCCGGAAATCATGGTCAACGCCATTTTCGATCAGCCGACGTATCAGGCCGCCAAGTCCATGCTGGATGTCACCGTGCTCCGGCACGAGGCCATCTCCAGCAACCTGGCGAACCTTGAAACGCCCAATTACAAGCGGATTGATGTCTCCCCCTCGTTTCAGGCGGAGCTGAAGCAGGCCGTGGCCGCCGGGGATACCGACCGCATGGCTTCCCTGAAACCTTCCCTCGGGGTTGATTACACCGCCACCGCCTCGAACCGCGACGGCAATACGGTGCAGATGGAAAATGAACTCCTCCAGATGAACCAGAACTCGATGGAGCATGCCCTGGAGACCCAGCTGGTCACCGGTTCCCTGCTCCGCCTCCGGCTGGCCATCACCGGGCACTCCGCCTGACCCCCACCGATTTTATGATCCAACTCATTCCCGGACTGCAAAGCACCGCTTCCGCCCTCAATGCCGAGCGCATCCGTATGGAGGTGGTTTCGCAGAACATCGCCAACGCCAACACGACGCGCGGCATCGACGGCAAGCCGTTCCAGCGGCGCCAGGTCGTGTTTGAGACCGTGCTGTCGAACCAGCAGCAGGGCGACCTGCCCGGCAGCGGCGTGCAGCTGCTGCATGTGGCGCGGATCGACAAGGACCAACGTCCACCGCGGCTGATCTACAGCCCGGGGCATCCCGACGCGAATCCGCAGACCGGCATGGTGGAAGTGCCCGACATCAACATTCACGAGGAGATGGCCGACATGATCACCTCCTCGCGGGCCTTCGAAGCCAATCTCGCGGTGGCCAAGACCTCGCGGAACCTCGCCCAGCAGACGCTTTCGATCGGCAAGCGTTGAGGAACCGCCCGGATGATCCGCCCCGCCCATGAACCCAATTTCAGCCCTGAGCTCCCTGCCCCTGAAGGATCTGCAGGGCCTTTCCTCCCTGCAGAACCTGCCGGGGGCGAAAGACGCGCTGGGCAAGCTGCCGGGAAACATTCCGTTGGCGGAATTGCAGACTCTGGGCAACTCCCTCGCCTCGCAGGCCACCCTGCCCACCAGCACCCTGGGCGGGAATTCGGACGTGGCGCGCGTGATGGCCAGCTCCGGCCCGAACGGCGATTCCTTCGGGGACATGCTCGGGAACATGGTCAAGGACGTGAACAGCAAGGGCGCCGCTTCCTCCGACATGGTCAATGGGCTGCTCAGCGGGCAGAACGTCCCCTTGCACCAGGCAATGATCTCCATGGAGGAGGCCAGTGTTTCCTTTCAGCTGATGGTCGAGGTCCGCAACAAGCTTCTCGATTCGTATCAGGAACTCATGCGCATGCAGGTCTGAACCGGCCGACCCCTAAATCCCCGTGAAGGACTCTCCCGCCCAAATTCTCCAACAGCTGCTTTCCATCTGGAAGCAGCTCGGCCTGAACCAGCGCGTCACCATGGTGGTGGCCGGCCTCGCGCTTATCGCCGGCCTCGCCGGCATCGCCGTCTGGTCCAACCGCACCGATTACGCCCTGCTCTACGGCCGTCTCGAGGAGGCCGAAGCCGCCAAAGTGGTGGCCGCCCTGGATGATGCCAAGGTGCCCTACCAGATCAGCCGCGCCGGCGGTTCCATTCTCGTGCCCGCCGACAAGGTTCATCTGATGCGGATGCAGCTCGCAGCAAAGGGAATCCCGCGCGCCGGCGACGGAGTCGGGTTCGAGATTTTCGACAAGCCGGCTTTCGGCATCTCCGACTTCGTGCAACGCGCCAACTACCTCCGCGCGGTGCAGGGCGAACTTGCCCGAACCATCGGCCAGGTGGACAGCATTGAGAGCGCCCGGGTGATGATCGTCATGCCGGAAAACCGGTTGCTGGTGGATAACACCCGCAAGCCGACCGCCTCCGTCTTTGTGCGTGTGCGTGGCAACGCCACCCTGCCGCCCCAGACGGTGAATGCGATCCGCTTCCTGGTGGCCAACTCGGTCGAGGGATTGCAGGCGAACTTTGTCTCGGTCGTGGACAACCAGGGCAATGTGCTCTCGGAGAATGCCGACGAGGGCTCGCTGGCGGGCATAACCACCACCCAGCTCGGCGCGCGCAAGGAACTGGAACATTACCTCGCCAAGAAGGCCGAAGGCATGCTGGAAAAGGTGCTCGGGCCCGGCCAGGCCGTGGTCCGCGTGTCCGCCGACATCAACTTCGACAGCCAGACGCGCACCGAGGAGAAGTTTGATCCCGAGGGCCAGGTGATCCGCACCACCACGCTCAACGACGAAAACACCGACACCACCACCACCACGCCCAATGCGGGTGTGCCGGGCGTGACCGTCAATGCCAACGCCGAGACCAATTCCCCGACTGCCAACCTCACCGCCAATCGGACCAATACGAAGAAGAAGATCGCGAACACCCAGTTCGAGATCAACAAGTCCACCAGCAGCCTCACCCAGACGGCCGGCGGACTGAAGCGCGTCTCGGCCGCCGTGTTCGTGGCCGCGCGCATGACGACCACGGCCACCAATCGGGTCGCAAACCCGCGCACCCCCGAGGAACTGCTGAAGCTGAAGCATATCGTCCAGAGCGCACTGGGCATCCAGGAAGGCGGCGACTCGCAGCGGCTCGATGAGATCACGCTGGAGGAGATGCCCTTCAACGACCAACAGGCAGTGGAACTGACCGACAAGCTCGACAAGGATGAGCGCAAACAGTTCTGGATCGGGTTGGGTACCAAGCTGGTCTATCCCGTCCTCGGGCTGGCCATTTTGGGCCTCTTCTGGCGCACCTTCCAGAAGACGCCAATGGAGAACATCCCGCTCGGGATTCCCATCGGGGACTTCGCCACCGCCGGCGCGGAAGGCAAGACCAATGGCCACCTTGAAAACGGCAAGTCTCCCCTGCCCGGCGGAGTCGTGACCGTGGACGTGCTCAACCAACTGATCCGCGACAACCCCAATAACATGGCCCAAGCCATCCGCTCGTGGATGAACCGGAGCAAATCCAAGTGACCATGGAAGCCCATTCGGAAGCCAGGACAACGGCCATCGCCGACATCGCCAAATTCACCAAGGTGCAGAAGCTGGCCGCCCTGCTGATCACCCTCGGGCAGGAGTCCGCCTCGCAGCTGATGAAGCAGCTGGACGAGCACGAGCTGGAGGCGGTCATCAGCGAAATGACGAAGATGCCCCTGCTCACGCAGGAGCTGCAGCAGGAGATCCTGAACGAGTTCAGCGATGTGGCCGTGCAGGCCAGCACGTCGATCCGCGGCGGCATCGAGTTCACCCAGACCACGCTGGAAAAGGCCGTGGGCCTCTTCAAGGCGTCGAACATCATCAGCCGGGTGGCCCCGCAGCGCCCTTCGGTCGCCGCGATCCAGCAGATCGTGGACCTGGAGGCGCGCCAGATTTTCAACCTGATCAAGCAGGAGCAGGCACAGACCATCGCCCTGATCACCAGCTACCTGCCCCCGGACAAGGCGTCGCAACTGCTCCTCATGCTCCGGCAGGATCTGCGCGGCGAAGTCATTGAACGGCTGGCCACCCTTTCCGCCACCCCGATCGAGGTGGTGGAAAAGATCGTCGAGGTCATCAACCGGCGTCTGGGCGGCAAGCACACGCGCGCGCTCAACCAGACCGGCGGTGTGAAGTCCGCCGCCGACCTGCTCAACGCCCTCGACAAGAACCTCAGCAAGTCGTTCCTCATCACCCTGGAGGAGCGCAACCCGGAGCTCAGCCAGGCCATCCGGCAGAAGATGTTCACCTTCGAGGACCTTTCGAATCTCGATTCCTCGGCCGTCCAGCGCGTCCTGCGCGAGGTGGATATCCGCGACTTCGCGGTCTCCCTCAAGACGGCGAGCGACAAGCTCAAGAACCTCATTCTCAGCTCCCTCTCCAAACGTGCGGCCGAAACGGTCGCCGAGGAAATCAGCCTCATGGGACCGCTCAAGCTCCGCGACATCGAGGCGGCCCAGATGCGCATCATCGAGACGGTCCGCCGCCTCGAAAGCGAGGGCGAGATCGAGCTCGGCGATCCCAATGAGAAGGCGGCCGCGTGAAGAAGCTCAGCCAGTCCATCACGCTTGCCTCGCCGCTGCACGGCGCCCTGCTGGCCCAGCCCGGGCACAGCGAGACGCTGGACGCGCGCATCCGTGAGCGCGAGGCGGCGAGCTACGAGCGTGGCCGGCAGGAGGCGGAACAGGCCGCCGCCGAGCGGTTGCAGCAGGAACGGGCGGGCTTTGCCCGGCTCCGCGACGGCGTGCTGAAGTCGCTGAACGAGGGTGTGACCACCGTCGCCCGTGACTGCGAGCCGGCCCTCATCGCGCTCGCACTCGCCGCTGCCCGGAAGCTGGTCGCGGGCCTGCCCATCACCGAGGAACAGGTCGCGGCGGTGGTGCATGAGTCGCTCGCCGAGATCGAGGACAAGGCCCATATCCGGGTGCTGCTGCATCCCGAGGATATCGCCCTGCTCGAACAGGCCGGCTCGTCATTGCTGACCACCAACATCGGAGGCGACCGCATGCGCCTGGAACCCTCCTCCGAAGTCACCCGGGGCGGCTGTCTCGTGCAGACCCGGCTCGGGGTGATCGATGGCCGCCGTGAAACCAAGCTGGAGATGCTGCGCCAGGCTTTGGAGCCCTGATGACCGCCCCGCTTCCATTCCCAAACCGGCTGAAGCACCTGACCGAAAAGGTGCGCGGGACACGCGTGCTGCAAAACCGCGGCCGCGTGGCCCAGGTGATCGGGCTCATCATCGAGTCCGAAGGCCCGCTCGCCGGCGTCGGCGAAGTCTGCCGCATCGAGTCGGCGCGGCGCGACGGTTCCACGCTGGCGGAAGTCGTGGGGTTCCGTGACCGGCATGTGCTGCTGATGCCGCTGGGCGAAACGCACGGCATCCAGCCCGGAAGCGAAGTCATCGCCCTGGGCCGGCCCCTGCAGGCACCAGTCGGTGACAAACTGCTGGGCCGGGTGCTCGACGGTCTGGGCAATCCCATTGACGGACGCGGTTCGCTGGAAGCGGACCGGCACATCCCCGTTAATGTTCAGCCTCCCCACCCGCTCCGCCGCCAGCGCATCCAGCTCCCGTTCCAGACCGGCATCAAGGCGCTCGACACCTTCGTTCCCTGTGGTCGCGGCCAGCGGCTCGGCATCTTCGCCGGCAGCGGCGTCGGCAAGTCCACCCTGCTCGGCATGATGGCGAGCCGTGCCGAAGCCGACGTGAACGTGATCGCCCTCATCGGCGAACGCGGTCGCGAGGTGCGCGAGTTTCTCGAGAAGGATCTGGATGAGGCGGGCCGCCGCAAATCCGTGATCGTCGTGGCGACTTCCAATGACCCGGCCCTGGCCCGGCTCAAGGGGGCGTTCGTCGCCATGACCATTGCGGAACACTTCCGCGACACGGGAAAGAACGTCCTGCTGATGATGGATTCGGTGACCCGCTTCGCCATGGCCCAGCGCGAGATCGGCCTGGCCGTCGGCGAGCCACCGGCCACACGCGGCTACACGCCCTCGGTGTTTTCGCTGCTGCCCCAGCTGCTGGAGCGGGCGGGCACCGGCGAGCAGGGCTCGATCACAGGCCTTTTCACGGTGCTGGTCGAGGGCGACGACATGAATGAGCCCATCGCCGACGCGGTGCGCTCCATCCTGGACGGCCACATCGTGCTCACGCGCGAACTGGCCACGCAGAACCACTATCCGGCGATTGATGTGCTCGAAAGCGTCAGCCGCCTCGTGCGCGACCTGACCAGCGCCGAGCAGCAGGCCCTGGCCGGCGGTGCGCGGGAAGCCCTCGCGATACACCGCAAGAACCAGGACCTCATCAGCATCGGCGCCTATCCGCCCGGCAGCAATGCGGCGGTGGACCGCTCGATCCGCCTGTATGAGCCGCTGAACCTCTTTCTCCGCCAGGCCGTGTCACAGGGCGTTTCCGCCCGTGAAAGCTGGCAGCTGCTCGCCGACGTGATGAAGGCCGCCGACCGCGAAAGGCCGGCCGCACCCGCGCCCCGGAAGAACTGATGACCCTCTGAGACCATGAAACCGTTTCGCTACAAATTGCAGGCCGTGCAGATGCTCCGGGAACGGCGCGAACACGAGGCCGGCGAGCAATACGCCCTCGCCCTCGCCCGGCGCGCCCAGGCGCAGAAGCGTTTGGAGGACGTGGAGCACGAGCTCAGCCTCGCGCGCTTCGAGATTCAGGAGCTCGTGACCGCCGGCTGCCCGGCCCATCAGGTGCGCCGCCGGCAGCAGTTCTGCCTGGTCATCCAGGAACGCCGCAGCCAGTGCGCCACCGATTTGCAGAACGCCGAACGCATCGTCCAGCAGCACTTCCACGCCCTGCTGAAGGCCCGGCAGGAACGCGAGGCGGTGGAAAAACACCACGACAAATGCCGCCAGGAATACCTGAAGGACCTCCAGCGCGAGGATCAGCGCTGGCTGGATGATCTCGCACCCCGGCCCAGCCTCGCCGCCCACGCCTGACCACGACTGCCATGAAAATTTTGCAATCACCGATGCTGGCCTCCGTGCTGGGCGCGCTCCTCTATCTTGGGACGACGTTCTGGGAGTTGCGCAGCCTCAAGCCCGTCCAGGCTGCCGCCCCCGCTCCGACCGCAAAAAAGACGAAGGCTGCACCTCAAAAGGCAGGCACTCCGGCCGCACCAAAACTGGTGTGGGACCCGCAGAATCCGGAAGTCGAGCAGCTCGTGAAGGAACTTCGCGAACAGAAGGAATCGCTGGCCACGCGGGAAAACGGGCTGAACGAACTGGCTTCCCGCCTGCAGGTGGAACGGCAGGAAATCGACCGCGTCATCCAGGAGGTGCAGCGGATGCAGACCGATTTCGAAAAGAGCCTGACCAAGGTCAAGGGCGATGAGGTCGGCAACCTGAAGCGGCTGGCGAAGATGTATTCGACCATGACGCCGGACGGTGCGGCCAAGATCTTCCGGGAGCTGGATGACGATTCCATCGGGAAGATTCTTCTGCTCATGAAGGAAGCGGAGTCCGCCGCCGTCCTGGAAGCCATGGCCAAGCAGGGTGCCCCCGAGGCCAAGCGGGCCGCCGGCCTTTCTGAGCGTCTGCGGGTTTCGTCCAACGCGGCCGCCGCGAAAACAAAATGAACATTCCGGCGTCAGCCCCAGGCTCCGCCGCTCCGAGGACCGGCGGACAAGCCGGCCCGACGATTCCTTCGGGATCATCGTCGGCCAGTTGGCATGAGCTGCTGACTCGCCAACTGCAGGCGGGCGAAAGTGCCGGCCCGCCATCGGGAAAATCGGCCGCCTCACCGCCAAAGACAGCCAACGGGGCCACCGCATCACGTCAGAGCCAGCAACCGAAATCCGGTTTTTCTGCGCTGCTCACCGATTGCGATAGCCCCCCCGGCCAAGGCGTCTCCGCCGAGGAGGATTCGCCCACCGGGACGACGACCGGCCAAGCCAGGCCACGGGCCAAACGAGTGGGTTCGGATGACGAAGCCACGGACGCAATGGCGCTCACGTTGGCGTTTCCATTCCAGCCCGCCCCCAAGCCGCTGCCTCTGGAAACGGTCGCCCCTGAAGCCGGTTCCGACGATCACGCGCCCGAAATGACGACCGGCAGTCGGGATGCCTCGGGTGAATTTCCTGAAATTCAGCTCCCCTCGGCAGGCATTTTTGGCCCGGAAACCGGGCTGGGGAAAATGCCACTGAGCCAGCTGCTCGCCCGATCGGCACTGGTGATCCCGCAAACGGCCAACAACCGAAAGGCCGTCAATCCCGAGAGCATTTCACATCTCCGCTCCGGCCCACCGGTCGCCGTAAAAGATTTGCCCGTCGAGGCCGCGTCCAAGGCCACCCCCGCTCCGTCGGAGACCAAGTCTCTGACGTTGCCCACCGGTTGGGAAAAAGTGTCCGAATCCACGAAGCCCGAGCCGGTGGCCGAACAAGCTGCCGGCGTGATAACTGACAACCAGCAACCGCCAGCTGAGTCAGTGGAAATCCGTGGCACGCCCGGTGCTCCACAGGAAAGCACGATGAAATCAGGGCGTGAACAGTCCGAAATTGCCGGGTGGTTTGGCCGCGGCTTCCTTACCCGGCAAAATTCCCCCGGTGACGGCCGGCGGGTACAGGCCGTCATCAGCACGGGCTGGCGTACCAAGCATGCTGCCGGCTCCGAGACGGACGACATTTCGGCGCTGTCCGCCGGCAATCCTGCCCTGTCCGGCACGCCCAACGAACTTTCTGCCGACGCCAAGGAGGTGGCGGCGGCTCCGGTCCCACTGGCCACCCATATTGCCGAACAGGCGATCCACTTCAAAAGCTCCGGGTTGAACTCGATGGCGGTCGTGCTCAAGCCCGATCCGCAGACGGAGATCCGCCTGGAATTCGCCACCCGCGACGGGCAGATCGAGGCCCGCGCGCACGTGACCGGTGGTGACCTGCAGCAGCTGGGTTCCAACTGGACTCAGCTGCAGGATTCCCTCGCCCAACAGGGCATCCGGCTGCTGCCGCTTTCCGGCGGTGAAGCTCTCGCGATGGGAACCGGCGCGCAGGGCGACGGGGCCGCCCGCCGCGAACTGCCCCAGACTCCGGAAAATGGGTCGCCCGCTCCCCAGCCGTCATCCCTCCCCATCACGGCGAGCACCGCCAGCAATCTGACCGTCCGCCAACTCATCAAACGTCTCGGCCTGCTGGATTCCTGGGCCTGAAATTTTATATGTCCGCCATTTCCGCCATCTCCGCCCCCGCCATCGCGGGTGACACCACCACCACCGACCCCACGGCGCGCACTCCGGTGAAGACGCTTGGGCAGGACGATTTTCTGAAGCTGCTCGTGGCCCAGATGACGACGCAGGATCCCCTGGAACCGCAGAAGGACACCGACTTCATCGCGCAGATGGCACAGTTCAGCACGCTGGAGCAGTCCAAAACCATGGGTGCGGACGTGTCGGGGTTGCGCGGCCAGCAGGATATTTCGCAGGCTTACTCACTGATCGGTCAGAGTGTGAGCGTGCAGGCAGACGCAAACACGACTGCCCAGGGCACCGTACAGGCCGTCAACATCCAGGCAGGGAAGCCGCAAATCGTCGTGAACGGCGTGGGTTACGATCTCAGCCAGGTGCTGAGCGTGACTCCCGCCGCTCCGCAAACCACCACTCCGCAAACCACCAATCCCTAATACATCATGCTTTCCTCACTCAATACCGGAATCAGCGGCCTCGAGGCGTTCCAGGGGCAGCTCAACAGCGTCGGCAACAACATCGCCAACTCCAACACCGTCGGCTACAAGGCCAGCCGCACCACGTTTGAAGACACGTTCAGCCAGACGCTGGAGGCCTCCAGCAACGGGTCGTCCGGCGTGCAGTCCGGCACGGGCGTCGCCACCTCGGCGACCGAGAGCAATTTCACCCAGGGCAGCTTCCAGGCGGGCCTCGACAGTGATCTTGCCGTCAACGGAACCGGCTTCTTCGTGGTTCGCAACCCGACGACGGGTGAGGAGTTCGCCACGCGCGCCGGCAATTTCCATCTCGATTCCCAGAACTACCTGGTCACGGAAACGGGCGAGCGGGTGCAGGGCACGGATGGAACCACCAAGGGCGACCTCAAGCTCGACCCCGCCGACGGCACGACCCGGACCGGCTACAGCGTCGGACAGGACGGCAAAATCACCGTGCAACTCTCCGACGGCACCAGCGCGGACCGGGGCCAGATCCTGTTGCAGAACTTCAACACCCCCCAGGCGCTGCAGAAGGTGGGCAACAATCTGTATTCTGGCCTCGTCCAAGCCGGTCCGCTGGGCGGCGCCGGTGCCGCCGGTGCGGCCGCGCCCGGGACTCAGGGCCTGGGCAGCATCAACAGCGGCGTACTGGAATCCTCCAACGTCGATCTTCCGTCCGAATTCGTGAACATGATCACCGCCCAGCGCGGCTTCCAGGCCAACGCCCGGGTCATCACCACCAGCGATGAGATCCTCCAGGAAATCGTGGGCCTGAAGCGCTGATAACGCCCATCCCTACCCGCCATGAAAGACGCTTCCAGCGCAAATGCCGCACCCGCCGATGGCGGAGGCGCCGCGGCTCCCGCCTCGGGCGGTGGCTTCAAGGCCTGGCTGCCACTGCTGGCCAACCTGATCCTGATGCCGGCCATCGCCTACGGCGTGGCGGTGTTCGTGCTCCTGCCCAAGCTGAATTCCGGCGGCGCTTCGGCGGCCACCGAGGAACATGCCGCCGCCAAGGAGGGCGGCGAGCACGCTGCCAAGCCGGCCGGTGAAAAGAAGGAGGGCAAGGCCGGCGAAGCTGGCGACGGCAAGGTCGCCGTCTCGCTGGGCAACAAGGTGCTGGTCAACGTCTCCGGCACCATGGGGACGCGTTACCTGATGGTCAGCATCACCCTGGTCGGGGAAAGTCCCTCCCTGAAGGACGAGGTGGAAAAGCATGACGCCCAGTTGCGCGATGCCGCCGCCAGCACGCTGGCCAGCAAGACCATCATTGACCTGGAAAAACCCGGGGCCAGGAACATGATCCGCACCGAGCTGATCGCCGCGTTCAACAACGTCTTGGGGGGCAACCCGGTCAGCGAAATCTACCTGCCCGAATTCGCCATCCAATAACATGGATTCGACCGACAACATCGCCGCCGGACAGGAGGTTCTCTCGCAAAGCGAGGTCGAGAACCTGCTCGCCCAGGTGGCTGAGTCGGAGTCGAAGACGGTCATCCACCAGTCCGATGGCGCGAAGAGCCAGCAGTCCAAGGATGCCATCCAGCCCTATGATTTCCGGCATCCGGTCTATCTGACGGCGCTGGAACTGCGGAAGCTGCGCCTGCACCACGAGGAGTTCATCCGGTCACTGGCGGCGCGTCTCTCGATCCATCTGCGGGTCGAGTTTTCGCTGCAGATGTCGCAGCTCAGCACACTGACCTTCCAGCGCTTCACCGAGTCGCTGCCGAATCCCTCCCACATCGTCCTTTTCAAGACCGAGCCACTGCGCGGCATCAGCATCCTGCACGTGAACTCGCGTCTGGGCCTGACCGTCGTGGACCGTCTGATGGGCGGCCCGGGCCATTCCATGAAGGCCGAACGCGATCTCAGCGAGATCGAGGTCGCGCTGCTGGATCAGGTCGTTCAGATCATCCTGGGCGAATGGTGCAGCCACTGGGCCGGCACCCTGGACATGCGCCATACGGTGCTCGCCCATGAGAGCAACGCCCGCTTCCTCAACACCTCCCCTTGGGACTGCGTGATGCTGTGCCTGTCCTTGGAGGCGCGCATCGGCGATTGCACGGAGCAGATCCAGTTCGGCTTTCCCTACCCGACCATCGAACCGCTGGTCCGCCTGCTGAATCGCAGTGTGGACCCCAGCTTTGACGAGACCGCTTCCGCCAAACTCGCCCCGCCCCGCTGGCGGCCGGAGATGGAAGACGTGGAGATTCCCGTCACCGCCGAGCTGCCCGGACGCACCATGACCACCGGCCAGCTGGCGCGGCTCAAGATCGGGGACACCTTGGATTTTGATCGCGACCTGCTAAACCACGTCCAGATTCGCCTGGCCGACCTCCACAAGTTCTCCGGACGACTGGGGAGCCGTGGTGGCAAGTGGGCCGTCGAGGTCACCCAGGTCTTGAAAGCCTGATATTTTGCAACCCATGAGCATTTCCCCCAATTCCATCGCCAACCTCGACATCCTGATGGACGTGCCCGTCCAGGTCACCGTCGAGCTCGGCTCCTGCCACCTGCCCATGCGCGATGTGCTGCAGCTCAACACCGGCTCCGTCGTGCAGCTGGACAAGGTGGCCGACGCCCCCGTCGAGCTGTTTGTAAACCGCAAGCTCGTGGGCCGCGGCGAAGTGGTCGTCGTCGAAAACCGCTTCGGCATCAAAATCACGGAATTGGTCGGCACTCCGCCCACCGCCTGAAATTGCCCACGGCCTCGTTTCTTGGGGAATTCTGTGGCCCGAAGCCGAGCCAGCCACGTTGGCATTTAAATGTGCCCCTTTGAACGCGAGTGGAGCGCCGAGCATTGCTCGGCCCGAACGACCGTCGCGGTGCTCAAGCCGAGCAATGCTCGGCGCTCCATCTGCAAGCTCCGCCGCACTTCCAGGACCACGCTCACACCCACCGGAAACACGTAGGTCTCAGCGATCCCGTTCCAACAGATAGCGGGCAAGCGCCTCGAGCGCGACGGCTTTGCCCTTGAAGGGCTTCAGGGCGGCATAGGCCTTCTGCGTGAGCTGCGCCGCAATCTTCTTGGATTTCTCCAGCCCGACGAGGCGCGGGTAGGTGGCCTTTTGCGCCGCCACATCCTTGCCGGCGGTCTTGCCCAGCTTCTCGGAGGACTGCGTGACATCCAAAATGTCGTCGATGACCTGGAAGGCGAGTCCCACATGGTAGCCGAAGTCGGTCAGTGCCTGGAGCTGGACCGGCGTGCAATTCGCGCTCATGCCGCCGAGGCGCACCGAGCAGCACAGCAGCGCGCTCGTCTTGCGCTCGTGGATGTAGCGCAGTTGCGGCACCGACAGATCCTTCCCCTCGCCTTCCAGGTCGGCGACCTGTCCGGCAATGAGCTGGAGCGATCCCGAGGCCTTCGCGATTTCGAGCACGAGGTCGCGGTGCGAATAGCGCGGCCAGCCCTGCGCCAGCGCCGCGATCTCGAAGGCCTGCGTGAGCAGCGCGTCGCCGGCGAGCACGGCGATGCCCTCCCCGAAGACCTTGTGATTCGTCGGCTTGCCCCGGCGGAAATCGTCGTTGTCCATCCCCGGCAGGTCGTCGTGGATCAGCGAATAGGTGTGGATGCACTCGACCGCGCACGCCAGCGGCAGTGCCGCCTCTTCCTTTCCACCACACGCTTCGGCCGCCGCCAGCACGAGCGCGGGACGCATCCGCTTGCCGCCCGCGAAGAGCGAATAGCGCATGGCCTTGTGGATGGTGGCGGGCTTGGCGGTGGCCTTGGGCAGAAAGCGGTCCAGCGCCGCATCCACGGTTTTGGAGCGGCTGGCAACCCAGGCGGAAAGATCGAACGGGGCGGAAACTGATTTTGCGGACATCTTGGACGGTGTTTGTAAGGGAAAGAGGGGAGGAAGCTCAAAGCTCAAAGTTCAAAGCCGGTGACACCTGTTGCTTGTTGCCGGGCGCATCTTTTCACCGTGGTTAGCTCTTCCAGCAAACCTGTTCGGGCCCGGCGAGAGCTGGCGCTGGCGGCCGAAAGAAAACCCGGTGGGGCGAGCGTCCTCGCGAGCCGAGGCGGCCTTGGGCTGGGGCGGCCCGGCT
>CAIXUG010000027.1 GCA_903922605.1 uncultured Verrucomicrobiota bacterium | reverse complement strand
GACCTTCCTCCGTGGGGCGGAGGCCCGCACCCGTGAAACCCTCCTCGCCGCCATCGCCGCCGCCCTCCAGACCATCACCGCCCGGGACGCCCTCAACTGGTTCGCCTCCTGTGGCTACAACATTATTTAAAATGCTCTAGCCTGTGACCAGGCCTTTGGCCTTCCGGGCAGCGCACACCGTGAGCCTCCGTTCCGTCGCCTGACGCTGCGCTCAGCGACGGGGAACGGCGCAGCGCGCCATCCCTACCCCACACACGGCCGCCCCCACTCATTTACCCCCGCACCCTTTCTCCCCTGCTCCCCTGCTCCGCCTCAATACACGTACACAAACTCGTTCGAGCACAGCAGTGCCTGGGTATAGCTCTCCCAGGGGCTCAGCGTGCCGCGCTGAACGGTCATGCCGGCGTTTTGCAGGGACGAATACTTGTCCTTGAGCACCGCCGTTTTTTTGAAGACGGCCTTCTTCGTGGTCGGCCCCTTGGGCCGCTCGCCGCCGTAAAGAAGCTGATAATTCCGGTCGATATATTCGCGCGCCCATTGGAGCTCGCGTGGCTGCGGACGACGCTGGAACAGGATCTGGTATATTGCGGTGATGCGTGCGTCGTCATCGTCGGCCTCGTCCACCTCGGAACGGCTCATCACGTGACGGGCCACATCGACGGTCATCGGGCTGTTCATGAAGAACAGCGCCTGCTGCGGCACGATCGTGCTCACGCGACGGGTGTTGACCATCTCGGGATCGCTGAAGTCAAACTGCGAAAGCAGGTCCGAAAGCCGCAGGCGGTCCACGTAGCCGTAAATGCTGCGACGATAGCTGTACGGCTCGTCGCTGAGGTTCACCAGCTTGCCGCCCACGGCCGGATCCAGCTTGCCGGTGAGCTCGACGAGCGAGTCGCGGATCGACTCGAAGTCGAGCCGGCGCAGGTTCGCGCGCCAGACCAGCCGGTTGCCCGGATCGCGCGCGTCCTGGTCGGACTGGCCCTCGCTGCTCTGCTGATAGGTCGCCGAGAGCATGATGAGCCGGTGCAGGCGCTTCATGGACCAGCCATCCTCGACGAACGTCGAAGTCAGATAGTCCAGCAGCTCCGGATGGCTCGGCGGCTCGGACATGTTGCCGAGGTCATCGGGCGTGGGCACGAAGCCCCGGCCGAAGTGATGCATCCAGACGCGGTTCACGGCGACCCGCGCGGTGAGTGGGTTGCGCGGATCGGTGATGGCCTTGGCCAGTTCGAATCGTCCACTGCCCTGGGTGAACGGCTTGCGCTCGCCGGCGCTCAGGATGTCGAGAAAGCGGCGCGGCACGACCGGCCCATGTTTGTTCCGGTCGCCCCGGATGTGGATGTAGCTGTCGGCCGGCTTGGGCTTGTCCGCAACGATCATCGCGCGACCCGGTGCACCGGGATGCGTGAGGCGCAACTGGCTGATTGCGGGGAAGACGAAGGTGTTGAGCGTCTTGGGCTCAAAGGGCGGCGGCCCCTCCCATGCCTTGCGACCAGGCATGCCGGACATGAAAGCCTGCAGCTTCTCGGTGGTCGCGATCTCAGCGGCAGTGGGAATGTAGTAGGGCGTCTGGACCACCTGGGCCATCGCGGCATCGTCCGGCGAGCTCGCACCATCCAGCTTGCTGCGCGTCTGGATCAGCCCCGTCGTGTTGGCCATGGCCCGCGCAAAAAGCTGGCCGTACACGCGGGCAACCTCTTCCAACGACTGCGGCTTGAGCCCGGACAACGCCTCGACGACGAGCGGGTTCACCGGGTTGTTCTTGCTGAGCAACGCGTGGTTGAGGAGCTCGGTCGCCTTCGCCGCAAATTCGTTGGTGGAAAGTTTGCTCAGCCGGGCGAACGGACCCAGCACCGGGTTCGCGATGTCGAGCTTGATGGCTTGGACGATCTCCCTGTCCTCAGGATAGATCCCGTATTCCTTGGCGATGGCCTGGCGTTCCGGTGAACGGCCCTTCTTCGTGACCAGCATCAGGTAGCCCTCGGCCTTCCGCTGGAACTCGGGCAGGTGCTTCTGCAAAAACGCGTAGTAGATGGTCCGGGTCCTGGTCTCGAGTTCGGCGAGCTTGAACTGGTAGTTCGAGCGCTCCTCCGGATCGGCGCTGCCCGGGAGTTCCGGCTGGTCGTACGGCTCGGTGATGTTCGCGAAGATGCCGTGGAGGGAATAATAGTCGGCGGTCGGGATCGGATCGAACTTGTGGTCGTGGCAGCGGGCGCACGCGACCGTCAGCCCGAGCATGGCCTTGCCGGTGGCGTCGATGCGTTCGTCGATAAGATCGTCGCCGCTGTCGAAGCGCTTGCCGACCGTGAGGAAACCCAGCGCGGCCAGGCGCGGGTCATTCGGCTTGACGTCGGGCAACAGATCCGCGGCGAGCTGCTCGGTGAGGAATTCGTTCCACGGCTTGTCGGCATTGATCGCCTTGATCACGTAGTCGCGGTAGGTCCACGCATATTCGTAGCGGTAATCCTGATAGCGGTTTTTCGCGCCATCGCCGGAGAGGCCGGTGGTGTCGCTGTAGCGCGCCGAGTCGAGCCAATGGCGTCCCCAGCGCTCGCCATAGCGGGGCGAGGCGAGCAAGCGGTCCACGACCTTCTCGAATGCGTTGGGCGAGGTATCGAGGATGAACTCCTTCACCTCTTCGACCGTTGGCGGCAGGCCGGTGAGGTCGTAAGTGGCGCGGCGGATCAGCGCCTCCCGGCTCGCGGGCGGGTTGGGCAGCATGTGCTCCTTTTCGAGGCGGGCCAGGATGAAGCGGTCTACGTCATTCTTCACCGCCGAGCCATCCTTCACCGTCGGCGGTGCAGTTTTCTTCACCGGCTGAAAGGCCCAGTGCAGGCGTGCCTCGGGCGACATCCCGGTGAGCCGCTTTGGACCGCCGGTGCGTGGGTCCACCGCGCCGTCCGCGATCCACTGGCGCAGGATGGCGATGTCGGCATCCGGAAGCTTGCCGCCCTCCTTCTTCGGCGGCATCCGCAGGTCGTCGTCAGTGTAGCTCACCGCCTTGAGCAGCAGGCTATCGTCGGGCTTCGCGGGCACGATGGCGGGCCCGTGCTCGCCGCCGTGCTCCCAGCCACCGCGCGAATCCAGCGTCAGGTCGCCCTTGGACTTGCCGGCGGCGGCGCTGTGGCATTTCTCGCAATGCTCCGCCAGCAGCGGGCGAACCTTCGTCTCGAAAAACTCAACCTTGGCGCGATCCGGTGGCGGCTCCGCCGCAGCAACGGCGCGGACGAGTCCGATCGCAGCCAGCCCGGCCAGCAGCAGCGTGGGCCGGGCGAACTTCATGCTCATGCTCATGCTCTTACTCTTGCTCATGCTCAGGCGATGATGGGCTCGACGATCTTCCCAAAATTGTCCGTGAGCCGGAAATCGCGGCCGTTGTAGCGGTAGGTCAGCTTCGTGTGGTCGAAGCCGAGCAGCCGCAGGATCGTGGCGTGCAGGTCGTGGATGTGGACGCCGTCCTGCACGATCTCCTGGCCCAGCTCGTCGGTGGAGCCATAGGCCATGCCGCCCTTCACGCCGCCGCCGGCCATCCAGAGCGAGAAACATTTCGCATGATGATCGCGACCGGAATCCGCGCCGACCTTGCCGGCGGTCGTGGCCGTGCGGCCAAATTCGCCGCCCCAGATCACCAGTGTGGACTCCAGCAGCCCGCGCGTCTTCAGGTCCGCGATGAGGGCCGCTGCCGCCTGGTCCACCGACTGCGCGGAGCGGGTGATGGCTGCGGCGAGATTCTGGTGATGATCCCAGCCGCCGGCATCGATCTGCACGAAGCGCACGCCGCGCTCCACGAGACGCCGGGCGCAGAGCAGCTTGGCCCCGAGGTCGCCCTTGCCGTAGCGGTCGCGGGTTTCCTGGGTCTCCTTCGTCAGGTCAAAGGCCTCGGGCGCCTCGCTCTGCATGCGGAAGGCCAGTTCAAAGGAATCGATGCGCGCCTCGAGCTGCTCGTCGTGCGAGGTGCGCTCCATGTGCGCCTCGTCGAGCTTGTGGAGCAGGTCGAGCTGCATCCGCTGCTGCTCGCGCGAGGTGAACTCGTTGCGGAGGTTCAGCAGTACCTTGTCCGGCGGACGGTTCGCCGCGAAGTCGGCCTTCGCTCCCTGGAAGAGGCTGGGCAGGAAGGCCGCCTGACGCCACTCGGTGCTGCCGCCGAGGGTGATGAAGCCCGGCAGGCTGGCATTCTCGGAGCCGAGTCCGTAGAGCGTCCACGCGCCGAGGCTCGGCCGGGTGAGCGTGATCGAACCGGTGTGCAGGAGCTTGGACGCCGCCCCGTGGGCTGGCACGTCAGTATACATCGACCTGATAACACACAGCTCATCCGCCACCGTGCCGAGCTTCGGGAAGATGTCGCTGATCTCCAGCCCGCTCCGGCCGCACTTCGGGAACTTGAAGGGCGACGGAAAGGCCACGCCCGAATCCCCTGGCAGCGACTGGTCGCGGAACTTCTCCAGCCCCGGCTTGGGATCGAAGGTGTCCAGATGGCTCGGCGCACCCCCGGCAAAGATATGGATCACATGCTTCGCCTTCGCCGGCAGCGGCGGCTGCCGCGCCGCCAGCGACGTGATCTCGGCGGCACCGGCGGCCGTGGCGGTCTCCTTGAGCAGGCAGGCGAGCGCCAGTCCGCCAATGCCGAGCCCGGTCTGCTGTAGGAAGCGGCGGCGGCTAGGGAAGGTGACGGCGTTCGAACAATGCGGGGAGTTCATGGCAAAAGCGGCTTAACGTTGAATAACCATTAGCTGTGCAGCCTCCGTAATCAAGCAGCCTCCGTAATCAAGCAGCTTCCGTTCCGGACGAAGAGAGGGGCCCATCTTTTCACCGTCGTCAGCGTTGGGCACCGGGCGTGTGGTGGGGCGAGTGTCCTCGCGAGCCGGGCCGCCCCAAAACCTAGGCCGCAGCCG
>CAIXUG010000026.1 GCA_903922605.1 uncultured Verrucomicrobiota bacterium | reverse complement strand
GGGGAACGGGGCGCCCATCTCCGAACAGGCTCAAAAGGCCTCAGCGCGGCTGCGGTGTCGCCCCGTTCCCGGCCCGGAACCATTGGCCTACGCTTCCGGGCTCAGGCCAAGTTACAAGCGCGGCTCTGTGAGCCGCAGCAATATCCGCCCGCCGGAAGGTGACAGGAACATCGGGAGCGTCTTGCAGGCCGCAAGTTCCTGCGGGTCGCAGACCCGCGCTTCCAGCCGCTCCGGCCGCCAACCATTACGCGCGCGGCAGCTTCAGAACAAACGCCGTCCCCATCGTGACACTGGTGTCGTGAACCAGTTCTCCGCCCAGACTCCGGGCCAGCCGGCGACAGAGCGCGAGCCCGAGGCCGACGCCGGGTGCACTGTGCGCGGCTTCCTGGGCGGACTTGCTGAACGGCTGAAACAGGCGCGCGGCAACCTCGGCTTCAATTCCCGGGCCGTGGTCGCGAACCCGGAGGCAGATGGACTTCCGTTCGGGCGGCAGCACTTCGAGATGCAGCGTGGGTTCGGAAGCGGTGGGCGCGGCGTACTTGCCCGCGTTGTCGACGAGGTTGAACAGGATCTGTTCCACGGCGCTGACGTCCGTGCACACCGTAAGATCGGCCGCCGCTCCGGCCTCCACGAGCAGCGTCAGGCAGGCCTGTTTGGCCCGGGGTGCCAGCCGCTCGCGTGTCCGTTCGAGGAGTGCCCCGACGGTGATTGTTTCCACCCGGCCCCGAGCGCTGCCGCGTTCCAGCCGCGCGTAGGAAAGCACGTTTTCGACGAGATGGCCGAGCCGTCCCGCCTCGGAGCGCAGCGTCGCGAGGTAGTTCTGCTGTTGGGCGGGATTGGTGACCATGCCTTCGGCCAGCATCTCGGAATACATCTGGAAGGTCGTCAGTGGCGTGCGCAGCTCATGCGTGACGGCAGAGACGAACGCGGCGCGGCGTTCGCTCAGCGCCAAGGTGCCGTGCAGAAGCAGGGCGACCGCGAGCGCCGCCAGAAACGCCCCCGCCCACGCCAGCACCAGTGTCAGCCTCAGCGGGGACCAAGAGGCGGGAATCGCGGAAGTGAGCGGCCCCGTTTCCAAGCGCAACGGCAGCGCGACCAGATGGCGGCCGCCCGGAGGATTGGCCGGATCAGTCGCTGGCTGGAGGCTGGCCCTGGGCAGGAGGTCGCGCACGTTGGCGAGCAGCGAAGTCCGCAAGGAAGGCCAGTCGAGCCAACAGCCCTGGATACGCCAGGTGTCGGCAAACTCGACGCGGCGCGTCAGCACCAGTTCTTCGCCCAGCCAATTTGCCGCGAAAGAGCCGATGGCGCGCGGTTGGGTGATGAGTGTCCGGATTGCATTGGTGATGGAAACGGACTGGGCGCGGTTGGTAATTCCCTCCACATCAAATCCGTAGCGTGCGCCATTTTGACCGCCCTGTCCCTGCCCGTTTTGCACCACGTTGGCGCGGGCCCGCCATTCGCTGTTGTTAAGATAGCTTTGGCTGGCGAGATCCTGGGGCCGGGGCGGTTCGATAACGGTGGGTTCCGTTGCGGAAGAAGCGTCTTTGGCCAGTTGGGTGGTGGCTGCCTCGGTTACCTGGTCACGATTTGAGAGGGAAGGTTTGGAACGGGGTACAAGCCCATGCCGGCGAGCCAGTACCGGATCCATGGCGGATGCAGAGCGTTTCGGGACCTGGCCACCCTGAGCCATCATTCGCTCCAATTGGAGAAGACGTGCGGCCAGAATCTCAGTTGCGCCGGCCGCCAGCGCCACGTTCCCCGCGAGACGGCGTTCCGTGGCGGCAGGGATTTCGGGTGAGGTAAAATTCCCATCGGGACCGAACTGGAAATGGAGCAGCACGTTGCTGACGGCATTGCCCAGCAGCGGCGACGGCACCAACACTTCACCGGGCGGAAAGGCCGTCTGCTTTTTGGTGAAGGCCCGCTCGGCCGGATGAAACGCGTCGTAGTCCGACCACGGGCGGGCGTTTTCCTGCGCCAGCAACAGGGCAAGGGCGGAGTCCATCATCTTGGCATCCGGTTACGCGAGCAGCGACGCGGTGACCTCCTTGGTTTCGCGCAGCCAGGAGAGCCGGAACGGGCCCGGTTCAGCGCAGGCTTCATGGGCGAGCCGGATTTTCAACGCGCGTTCGTCCAGTCGCTCGGTCTCCACCTTGTGGCTGGGCGAGTACGCGGTGGCGATCGCCTGGGAATCATGGACCGTCACCTGGATTTTCCAGGGCACCTGATAGTCCAGCGATTCGCTACGGGGCAGGGCGTAATCGACCCGGGCACCGTCGGCGGCGAGCAGCTGCTCATACACGACGCGCACGTGCTGACCGGCCCGGGGTTCGACGGGGAAGACACTGCTGCGAATGAGATTGCAGCCGATGAACTCCAGCAGTGCGGGATCACGCATCTGCGCGACGATGGTATCGTAGGTGTGGCGAGCCTCCTCCTTGATCAGCAGCCTGGCGGTCGGCTCTTTGGCCAGCCCCTGAAACTCGAAGCCGCGCAGCACCGCGCCCTCGGGCACGGGGATGACCAGTTCGGACTCGAGGCGGGTGGCGAAGGTGTTGGTCAGCGCAAAGTCGAGCGTGGTGGTGGCGACCTGGCCGGCGACGTCCACCCGCGCCTCGGCGGCGGTGAGCGTTACGGAGCCCATGGCCGGCGGGTGGTTCCAAGGGCGCGCCTGCGGCACGACGAAGGAGGAACGATTAGCATCACGAGTCTGGGCTCGGGCCGGCTGCAGGGCGGTCAGGAGTGAGACGAGGGCAAGGAGGCGGAGGAGAGTTTGCATACGACAATTCCGATCGAGTTCGGAACCAGCGTAGGCCGGCTTTTCGCGCCGTGTGTAAGCCGTGTGTAAAGGCCACGACAGCCTGCTGCGAGCCGCACTTGTTAGATGGCGGTTTCGCCCTTAGCTTGCGCCCCGTGCCGAAGATTCTCGAGCCGATCGTGAAGCCGGGCGAAGTCACGACACCGAAGGACGAGGCGAAACGCGCCCGTGCGCCGGGCTATCTCGTCATCTGCTGGAACGACCCGGTGAACCTGATGCAGTACGTCACCCACGTCTTCCAAACGGTGTTTGGCTGGAACCGGGAAAAAGCCGTGAAGCACATGATGGAGGTCCATGAGCTGGGCAAAAGCGTGCTGACGAAGGAAAGCTTCGAGAAGGCGGAGTTCTACGTCCACCAACTCCAGAAATACTCCCTGCAGGCCACGATGGAGCCGGAAGAATGAGGCAAAGCTCAAAGCTCAAAATTCAAAGTTCAAAGGTCCAAGATGAACTCAATGAACAGGCATCCGTGGCAGACCGACCGGCGCTGTCGTTGTGGCCCATTACCCTCGGCGACGGGTTCATTTTTGAGCTTTGAGCTTTGAACTTGGAATTTCCTCCCCGTGAAACTTCTTTCGCGCGAACCGGGCAAACTCGTTTTCCGCCTCTCCAAGCGGGATCACGAGGCGTTGCTGACCACGCTGCGGCTGCGGCCGCTCTTCCCGCGCCGCCCCCGGTCCATTGCCAGCGATGCGGATGCGGACCAGAATCTGCGTGCCGCCCAGAAAGACCTGGATGCCGCCCTGGAGCAGCACCGCACCGAGCAGGTTTCCGCCATGGAGACGCTGATGAACGACGAGGCGCGCTGTGCCGTGCAGCCCGGCAGCGGCTGGCGGCTGATCCTGAATGATGCGGATGCGGAAATGCTCCTGCAGGCGCTGAACGAAATCCGCGTCGGTTCGTGGGAAAAGCTCGGTGCGCCCGATTTTGAGGCCGGCCAGCACCTCGAACTGGACCAGGAAAACTTCCTCGCGCTCTGGGCGTTCCAGCTCAGTGAGATGTTCCAGGGCACCCTGCTGGCCGCAATGACCGGCGAAACCGAAGAATGATCAGGCGGCTCGACGAGCGGCTGTGGTTTCCCGATCCCCGAGGGGCGCGGCGGGATGGATTGGTGGCGATCGGCGGTGACTTTTCCGTCGAGCGGCTGCTGCTGGGCTACCGTTCCGGGATTTTTCCGTGGACCGCCTCGCCGATTACCTGGTGGTCGCCTGATCCACGCGCGGTGTTTGAGTTCGAGCGCTTTCATGTGTCGCGCAGCCTGGAGCGGTCCCTGCGCAAGGGCGGCTTTGAGGTAACGTTTGACCGTGATTTCTCGGCAGTCATCCAAGCCTGTGCCGCAGTACCCCGGGCCGATCAGGCGACCTGGATCACGTCGGAATTTATCGCCGCCTACACCGCATTGCACCGGGCAGGTCACGCTCACAGCATCGAAGTCTGGCAGGCGGGTGAACTGGTCGGCGGCGTGTATGGGGTGACAGTGGGAGGGCTGTTTGCTGGCGAATCCATGTTCCACCGAGTTTCCGACGCCTCCAAGGTGGCCCTCGTCCACCTCATGCGCCGGTTGCAGGCGGCGGGCTTTGCGCTGTTTGACACGCAGATGGTCACGCCGGTCACCCGTGCGCTTGGGGCGGTGGAGATCAGCCGGGAGGAATATCTGGGCCGGCTGGCCAAGGCAGTGGAATTGCCGGTCCGCTTCGCTTGAAAGCAGTTTGCCTGTGGCGGGGCACGAATGGGGCTAATGACAGGCTATCGGGCCTTGTGAAAAAAATCACGAATCCGGCTTGCAGCCCCGAAACCCCGATTCCAATGTTCCGCGTCGCCCGGCCCACTGCCGGTCGCAAGCCTATGTCCGCGACCGTTTCCGCACCGACCACCACCGAGTTCGGCTACAACTCGAAGATCGAGGGCGAGGTCGTTCACACCACTGTGGACGCCGCGCTGAACTGGTTCCGCAAGAACTCGCTCTGGCCCATGCCCATGGGCCTCGCGTGCTGCGGCATTGAGCTGATGGCCGTCGGCGCGAGCCGCTTCGACATTTCGCGTTTTGGCTCCGAGGTCATGCGCTTTTCGCCGCGCCAGTCCGATGTGATGATCGTGGCTGGCACCGTGACCTACAAGATGGCCCTCGCCGTCCGGCGCATCTACGAGCAGATGACCGAGCCGAAGTGGGTCATTGCGATGGGGGCCTGTGCCTCAACCGGCGGCATGTACCGCAGCTACGCCGTGCTGCAGGGTGTGGACCAGATTTTGCCGGTGGACGTGTATGTCGCCGGCTGCCCACCGCGCCCCGAGGCGCTGTTGGACGCACTGATCAAACTGCAGGGAAAGGTCGGCCGGGAGCCGTTTACCAAGGAATGGAAGAAGGACGCCGCCCCCAAGAAATACGGCAGCCTGGGCATGGAACTCGGCGAACGCGGCGAAGTGCTGCCCTCCTGAACCGACCCATTTAAACTCATTTTCGATCCCGACGTGCCCACAACCCTCGAACTCGCCAGCCAGCTTCGCGACCAGTTCCCGGACCTGATTTCCGCGCCTGCCGAATTCCGGGGCGAAGTCACGCTGGTGGTGGCCGACGCCGAACGCATCGCCGAGGTCTGCGGCTTCGCGAAGGCGAAGCTGGGGTTCGACATGCTGCTCGACCTCAGCAGCGTGGACAATTACGGGGATGACCCGCGCTGGACGGTGGTTTACGAGCTTTACGGTCTGGGCAGCAATGTCCACGTGCGGCTGAAGACCAATATCAGCGAGGAGAAGTCCGAGCTGCCGACCGTCTGCGGCGTGTGGCGCACGGCCGACTGGCACGAGCGCGAGATTTTCGACATGATGGGCATCCGTTTCGCCGGTCATCCGGACCTGCGGCGCATCCTGATGTGGGATGGCTATCCCTACTTCCCGCTGCGGAAGGATTTCCCGCTGGCCGGCAAACCGAGCGTCATGCCGGAATCGGCCTTTAGCCGTTCCGCACCGATGGATGGCGGGCCGTTCATCACCTCGACCAGCATCGAGGGTGCAACCCTCCGCGAACCGCGCTCCCGCAACCCGGAAAACTGAGCTTTCATGGCAGTCCAGGAAATCACCTTTAAAGATCCGGCCCTGCGCGTAGCCGATGCCCGGCCGGCGTCGGATGAACTGCAGGACCTGCAGGGCGACAAGCTCGTGCTGAACATGGGTCCGTCGCATCCGGCCACGCATGGCGTGCTGCGGCTGACGGTCGAGCTCGACGGCGAGACGATCACCAAGGCGATCCCCGACGTCGGCTACCTTCACCGCGGCGACGAGAAGATCGCGGAGAACATGACGTGGACCCAGTTCATCCCGTACACGGACCGGCTGGATTACCTCGCCACCATCGCCAACAACGTCCACTACGCCCTCGCGGTGGAGAAGCTGCTGGGCATCCACGACAAGCTCCCGCCCCGCTGCCAGTATCTCCGAGTCATCTGCTGTGAGTTGGCGCGAATTTCGGCGCATCTGCTTGGCCTTGGTGCCTTTGCGATGGATGTCGGGGCGCTCACCGTGTTCATGCACACGTTCTCGGAACGTGAGAAGATATACAATTTTTACGAGTCCCTGACGGGCGCGCGTTTCACGACGAGCTATACCCGCATCGGCGGTGTATCGCGTGACACCCCACCGGGGTGGTGCGCAGCGGTGAAGCAGTTCTGCGGTGAGGTGCTCGCCACGCTGGAAGACACGGACAAGCTGCTCACGCGCAACCGCATCTTTGTGGATCGCACGCGTGATATCGGCATCATTTCCCGCGCGCAGGCGATTGATTACGGCCTCACCGGGCCGAACCTCCGGGGCTCCGGCGTGGACTACGACGTGCGCAAGGCGACGCCGTACCTGTGCTATTCGGACCTGGAGTTCGACATCCCCATCGGAGAGACGGGCGACAGCTACGACCGCTATCTCGTCCGGATGGAGGAAATGCGCCAGAGCGTCCGCATCCTGCGGCAGTGCCTGGACCGCATCCCCGGCGGCTTCGACAACTCCAGCAATGAGCCGGTCAATGTGGCCGATGGCAAGATCATCCTGCCCAAGAAGGACCGGGTGCTCACCAGCATGGAAGAGCTGATCCATCAGTTCATGCTGGTGACCGAGGGCGTGAACTGCCCGCCCGGCGAAGTGTATTTCGGAGCCGAGAATCCCAAGGGTGAACTGGGCTTCTACATCAACAGCCGCGGGGGCGGCACGCCCTACCGCCTGAAGATCCGCGCCCCATCGTTCGTGAACCTGAGCATCCTGCCCGAGATCCTGCCGGGCCACATGATGAGCGACATCGTCTCCATCCTGGGGTCGCTGGACTTCGTGATGGGTGAGTGCGACCGCTAACTGATTTGTTCAAGATGAGCTTTGCCGTTTCCGCCCAACTTGAAGCCCGGCTCGATGAGCTGACGACGCACTATCCCGTCAAACGGAGCGCGTCGCTGATGTTCCTGCACGCGTTGCAGGAGGAGTTCGGCCACATCTCCCCGGAGGCGGTCGAATGGACCGCCAGGAAGCTGGGCCTGCAGCCGATCAACGTTTACGAGCTGGTCACGTTCTACCCGATGTTCCGCCAGGAGCGGGTCGGCAAGACGCACGTGAAGGTCTGCCGGACGCTGAGCTGCGCGCTTGCCGGAAGCGCGTCCATCCGTGAGCACTTCTGCAAGAAGCTGGGGCTGGATGCCCACGCACACACGCCGCAGACGACGCCGGACGGGAAGTTTACCGTGGAATTTGTGGAATGCCTCGCCGCCTGCGGGACCGCCCCGGTGGTGCTGGTGAATGAGAACCTGCACGAGCAGGTCACGACCGCCAAGGCGGACGCAATTTTGGCGGGTGGGGTATGAGATGGTTGCCCGACATGGATTTGAACCATGACAAGCAGATTCAGAGTCTGCTGTGCTACCGTTACACCATCGGGCAAACCGAAGAGCGCAGACGCTAGTCAGAGAAAACTTTGAGTCAAGCATTGCCATGCCGGAACAGTACAAATTGATTTTGAAGCACGCCGACGAGCCGGGATACACCCCGGATCTCGGCTGCTACCTCCGTCACGGCGGCTACGAGGCGCTGAAGAAGGCCTTCGCCACCTCGCCGCGTGCCCTCGCCGACGGCAAGAGCCTGTCGCCGCAGGAGGTCGTTCGCGACGACGTCAAGGCTTCCGGCCTGCGTGGTCGCGGCGGTGCCGGTTTCAGTGCGGGGCTCAAGTGGAGCTTCGTGGACCGCCGCAGCGGGAAGCCCATCTACCTGATCTGCAATGCCGACGAGTCTGAGCCAGGCACGTTCAAGGATCGCCAGATCATGCACAAGGATCCGCACCAGCTGATCGAGGGCATGATCATCTCCTGCTGGGCGAATGACGTGAAGCTCGCCTACATCTACATCCGCGGCGAGATGCCCCACGGTGCGAAGCTGCTGGAGCAGGCCCTCGCGGAGGCGCGGAATGCGGGCTTCCTCGGGAAGAACATCCTCGGCACCGGCTACAACCTGGAAATTTACGTCCATCGCGGCGCCGGAGCCTACATTTGCGGTGAGGAGACCGGCCTGATCGAGTCGCTCGAGGGCAAGCGCGCGTATCCGCGCATCAAGCCCCCGTATTTCCCGGCCGTGCTCGGCCTGTACATGTGCCCGACGATCGTGAACAATGTGGAGACGCTCTGCCACGTGAAGCACATCGTCACGATGGGCGCTGGTGAATACGCGAAGCTCGGCACGCCGAACAACACCGGCACGCGCATCGTCAGCCTCAGCGGCGACGTGAAGCAGCCCGGCTATTACGAGATCGAAGTCGGCAAGGTCACCCTCGGCCAGCTCATCAACGATGCGAATTTCGGCGGTGGCCTCAAGCCGGGCCGTTCGCTGAAGGCGGTCATTCCCGGCGGCTCCTCCTCGAAAGTTTTGAAGGCCGGCGAGGTCTTCAAGCTGAACCGCAAGGGTGCGGATGGCCAGATGACCAAGGTGGACGTGCCGATGCTCGACCTGCCTTACGATTTTGATTCGCTCCAGGCCGCCGGCACGATGTCCGGCTCCAGCGCCATCATCGTGCTCGATGACTCGCGCAGCATGGTCGAGACGCTGGCGAATCTGGCCGAGTTTTACGCCCACGAGAGCTGCGGCCAGTGCACTCCGTGCCGTGAGGGCGCGCTCTGGCTGGCCAAGGGCCTGCACCGCCTCAGCCACGGCGAGGGCCGCAAGGCGGATGCCGAATATCTGTCGCACATCGCGCAGAACATCCAGGGCCGCACGATCTGCGCGTTTGGTGAGGCCGCCGCCTGGCCGGTGCTGAGCTTCATCAAGAAGTTCAAGGACGAGTTTGAGGCCCAGGGTGCCGCCGACGAGGCCGCCCATGCCAAGGGAGCCGGTCCCAGCCACGAGTTGAAACTGGCCGCGAGCCCCAACCAACACTGATTCCGCCAATGTCAGCCACCGCGACTCCAGCTCCCGCGCCCGCCGCTCCGCCACCGGTCGAGACCATGACCGTGAAGGTCAATGGCAAGACCCTGCAGGTGCCCAAGACGATGCCCGACTGGCAGGGCAAACCGCAGCCTACGACGATGCTGCAGGCCGCCCGTTTTGCCGGCGTGGACATCCCGCATTATTGCTACCACGACAAGCTGCCCGTGGCCGGCAACTGCCGCATGTGCCTCGTGGAGTTCGGCACGCCCATGATGGGGCCGGACCGCAAGCCGGTGCTGAACGAGGACGGTTCGCCGAAGATCGCGAAGTCCGTGCTGCCCTACGAGCCGGGCACGTCGCGCGGGGCCATTGCGTGTGCCTCGCCCATTTCGCCAGGCATGGAGATTTACGCCGATTCGCCCGCGACGAAGCAGATGCGCGAGGCGGTGCTGGAATCGCTGCTCATCAACCACCCGCTCGACTGCCCGATCTGCGACCAGGCCGGCGAGTGCAAGCTGCAGGAATACTCGGTCCAGCATGGCCAGGCCGGCAGCAAGTTCGTCGAGGCCAAGGTTCACAAGCCCAAGGAAGTGGATCTCGGGCCGCGCATCGTCCTCGACGACGAGCGTTGCGTGCTCTGCACCCGCTGCATCCGCTTCACCAAGGACATTGCCGGTGACGACGCCCTGGGCATCGTGAACCGCGGTTCCTACAACACGATTGCGGCGTGGCAGGAAGGCAAGTTCGATAACAATTACACGCTGAACACCGTGGACCTGTGCCCGGTAGGTGCGCTCACGTCGAAGGATTTCCGGTTCAAGATGCGCGTCTGGTTCCTCAAGGAAACCAAGAGCGTGTGCACGAGCTGCGGCACCGGCTGCAGCATCACCATCGGTTCACGTGAGGGCGTCATCCATCGCTACGAACCCCGCGAAAACGACGCGGTAAACGGCCCGTGGATGTGTGACGAAGGCCGCCTGAATTACAAGTGGGTCGGCCGCGCGGACCGGCTGAAGGACGTGCTCGTGCGCGGCCAGAAGTCCGACTGGTCAACCGCCACGCGAGAAATTTCGGCGAAGCTCGCCTCCGCTCCGGCGGGCAGCGTGGCCATCATCGCCTCGGCCCGGCAGACGACCGAGGAGCTGTTCCTTCTCAAGAAGCTCGCCACCAAGCTCGGCGCGCTGACCGATTCGATCGCCCGCGAAGGGGAAGGGGACAAATTGCTGGTCAACGCCGACAAGAACCCGAACAGCAACGGCGCCCGCCTGACCGGCATCGCCTTCACCGAGTTCGGTTTCAACCTGCCCAAGATCGCCGATGGCATCGCCAACGGCACTATCCGGACGCTCGTCGTCTTCGGCGAGGATGTGACGAAGCACGGTCTGGGCGCGGATCTGCTGGCCAAATTGGACGCCCTGATCGTCTGCGACATTTTGCCGAACGCGACCACCGCGCTCGCCACGCACCTGCTGCCGGGTGCGGCGCACGCCGAGAAGCGCGGCACCTTCGTGAATGTGAAGGGCCGCCTCCAGAAGTTCATGAAAGCCGTCGAAGCGCCCGGCGATGCCCGCGCGGAGTGGGAATTCCTCCACGAGCTGGTGTTCAATGTCACCGGCCAGAACGGCTTCGTGAGCATTGAGGGCCTGTTCAACCAGATGGCCAAAGAAGTGCCCGCGTTCGCCGGCCTCGAGTGGGCCAAAGTGGGCGACACCGGCGTGAACGTTCCGATCTGACGCGACATGGACGCCATCAAATATCTCGACCCTTCGGTCCAGTTCATCCTCTTCAGCGTGCTGAAGATCGTTTTCGTGTTCGGTGTGACGATGACCGCCGTCGCCTACGCCGTGCTCGTGGAGCGCAAGATCTCTGCGTGGATTCAGGACCGCCCCGGTCCGAACCGCACCGCACCGTTCTTCGTGCAGTTCATCCCGGTGCTTGGCCCTTGGCTTACGCGGTTAGGCATCTTCCAGCCGATGGCCGATGGCCTGAAGTTCATCCTCAAGGAGGACTTCACTCCGAGCTACGTCCGCACGATTTATTTCTGGATAGCGCCCGCCATCGCGTGCGTGCCGGCGCTGCTGACGATGGCGGTGATCCCCTTCGGCTCGCAGATCGGCGGCGAGAAGATGGTTATCGCCGATCTCAATGTCGGCATCCTCTACACGTTCGGTATCGTATCGCTCGGCGTGTACGGCATCGTGCTCGCGGGTTATGCGAGCAACTCGAAGTATCCCTTCCTTGGCAGCATCCGCTCCAGCGCGCAGATGATCTCCTATGAGCTCGCAATGGGCATGAGCGTGGTGCCGATCTTCATGCTGGTGGGCGATCTCAACCTCTCGTCGGTCATAGGCTACCAGGCCGATCACGGCTGGAACATCCTCAAGCAGCCGGTGTCCTTCATCATCTTCCTCATCGCTGCGTTCGCCGAGACGAACCGCCTGCCGTTCGACCTTCCGGAATCGGAAACCGAATTGGTCGGCGGCTACCACACCGAATATAGCTCGATGAAGTTCGCGCTCTTCTTCCTCGGCGAATACGCCGCCATGATCGCCGCTTCGGCCATGATGGTGACGCTGTTCCTCGGCGGTTGGACCTTACCGGGCCTGAGTGACCCGGCCAGTTCACTGCTGGGAGGGTTGCTGCACATATTGATTTTCGGCGCCAAGATGGGCGTGTTCATGGTCATTTTCATCTGGGTGCGCTGGATGTTGCCGCGCTTCCGTTACGACCAGCTCATGGACCTGGGCTGGCGGCGGTTCATCCCGCTGGCGCTGGCGAACATCCTCGTCACCGCCCTGGTCGTCGCGTTCACGAACAAATAGGCACCAAATGAGCACCAAGGTTGTCGATCGTTCCCCGCTGACATTTTACGAGAGCACGTACCTGCCCGCCCTGCTCGGCGGTCTCAAGGTCACGACCCGGCACGCGTGGAACACCCTCGTGAAGGGCAAGACCGTGACGATGGAGTATCCCGAGCAGAAGTGGGTCGTGCCCGAGGGTTATCGCGGCGCTCCCTATCTGGTGAAGGATCAGGAAGGTGCGACGAAGTGCGTGAGCTGCCAGCTCTGCGAGTTCGTCTGCCCGCCCAAGGCCATCCGCATCACGCCGCCCGGACCCAATGGCCAGAAGGCCGACCGGACCAATGCGGAAAAGATGCCGCAGGAGTTCGAGATCAACATGCTCCGGTGCATCTTCTGCGGCCTCTGCCAGGAAGTATGCCCGGAAGAGGCGATCTTCCTGCAAAAGGACTATTCGCTCACCGGCGAGAGCCGTGCGGAGATGATTTACAACAAGGAAAAGCTCCTGAAGCTCGGCGGCACCCACGCCGGCATCCAGAAGTGGAAGCACAAGCTGGAAGAGGCGAAGGAACAGGAAGTGTTTCCCGTCGCCACGGAATAGACCACGACCATGCCCCAGTTAACCGACCTGCTGTTTTACGGATTCGCCGCGCTGACGCTGCTGTTCGGCTTCTTGTGCGTTGCGAATCCGCTCAGCCGCAACCCCGTCACCAGCGCGATGTTCCTCGTGCTGACCATCATCTCGATGGCCGGCCTGTTCATCCTGCTCCACGCCTTCTTCCTCGCGGCCGTCCAGGTGCTCGTCTACGCGGGTGCGGTGATGGTGCTGTTCCTCTTCGTCATCATGCTCCTGGACCTGAAGGAGGAGGAGCGCCGCAAGCTGCGCAAGTTCACCGTCGGCCTCGGGGCCGTCGCCGTGGCCGCGATCGCGGGCATTCTCATCAAGGCCACCCTCAGCGCGGTGCCGCTCGCTGCCGGCAAGGTGGTCGAGGGCAACACCAAGCCGCTTGGCGTGGCGCTGTTCACGCAGTACCTGCTGCCGTTCGAGATCCTGTCCATCCTCCTGCTCGTGGCGATGGTCGGCGTGATTCTGCTGAGCAAGAAGGAGCTGAAATGAGCGCCATGATCCAAGCCGGCCTCCAACACTATCTCATCGTCAGCGTGCTGCTGTTCAGCCTCGGGCTGTTTGGCGTGCTGGCGCGGCGCAACCTGATCGTCATCTACATGGGCCTCGAGCTCATGCTGAACGCCGCGAATCTCGCGCTGGTCGCCTTTTCCCATTTCAACGCCAATCTCAACGGGCAGGTGATGGTGTTCTTCATCATTACGGTCGCCGCCGCCGAGGTTGCGGTCGGTCTGGCGCTCATCGTGGCGCTCTACCGCAAGCGCTCCACGGCCCACGTCGAGGACCTCACCAGCCTGAAATACTGATTTGATGAACAGCAAAGACGCAAAGACGCAAAGTATGACAGAAAGTGGCGGACCCAGATCCGTTACCGCCCTGTCTTCTTCGCCTTCGCGTCTTCGCGCCTTTGTTGTTTAACCCCTTTCCGATGGAACACGCCAATACCACCGTCACCGCCGCCGCGCCGGCCTTCAGTTCCCGGCCGGAAGATCTGGCCTGGTTCATCCTGTTACTGCCGCTGATCGCAGCGGCGGGCATCGCCTTTTTCGTTCGGAAGAGCAACGTGCTCTCGGCCGTGTTCTCCATCGGGGCGGTCTTGGCCGCTTTTTTCCTGAGCGTCGGGCTGTTCATCACCTTCGGCATCGGCGGCGAAGCGACGGTGACCACTCCCTTTTCATGGATCCATGTCGGCGACTTGAACGTGAACTTGGGGGTGACGGTGGACCGGCTTTCGGTGCTCATGCTGCTGGTGGTCACCGGCGTGTCGGCCTTGGTGCAGATCTACAGCATCGGCTACATGCACGGGGACCGCAGTTTCAGCCGCTTCTTTTCGAGCCTGAGCCTCTTCACCTTCTCGATGCTCGGCATCGTGCTCGCGGACAATTTCGTGATGATGTTCGTGTTCTGGGAGCTGGTCGGTCTTTCCAGCTACCTGCTCATCGGCTTCTGGTACGAGAAACCCTCGGCCGGCGACGCCGCGAAGAAGGCCTTCCTCACGAACCGCATCGGTGACTTTGGTTTCCTGATCGGCATCCTTATGGTGTGGGCGGCGACTGGCTCGGTGAGCTTCGCCGGGATCGCGCACAAGCTCGGGGCGGACCCCGCTGCGCTCGGTTCAATGGCGTCGATCGCCGGCCTGCTGGTCTTCTGCGGTGCGATGGGCAAGAGCGCGCAGTTCCCGCTGCACGTCTGGTTGCCGGACGCGATGGAGGGCCCCACCCCCGTCTCCGCGCTCATCCACGCCGCGACCATGGTGGCCGCCGGCGTTTACATGCTCTGCCGGACGTTTTTCCTCTATCAGGTGCCGGCCGCCTGGCCTGGTCCGCTGTCGTTCCTCGGCAGCATTTCCGCCCTGGACATCATCGCCGTGATCGGCGGCTTCACGGCGTTGCTCGCCGCGCTGATCGCGATCCAGCAGAACGACATCAAACGCATCCTCGCCTATTCGACGCTCTCCCAGCTCGGCTACATGGTGATGGCCGTGGGCTGCGGCGGGCCGGATGCCGCCATGTATCACCTGACCACCCACGCAGGTTTCAAGGCGCTGCTGTTCCTCGGGGCCGGCTCGGTCATCCACGCCTGCCATCACGAACAGGACATCTGGAAGATGGGCGGCCTCTGGAGCAAACTGCCGGTGACCTTCCGTACCTTTGCCATCGGCACCGCCGCGCTGGCCGGTCTCCCAATTCTCACGAGCGGCTTCTATTCCAAGGACGCCATCCTTGATGCCGCGATTACTGGTGGACACCCGGTACTTTTCGGTCTGGGTGTACTGGTGGCCGCCATGACCACGTTCTACATGCTGCGCCTCGTCATCGTCGCCTTCTTCGGTGCGCCGCGCACCGAGGCCGCCGGTCACGCGCATGAGTCGCCGAACTCGATGATCTGGCCGTTGATCGTGCTCGCCGTACCCAGTGTGGCCGTCGCCTGGCTGCCGCTTGGTGATTTCCTCTCCGCCCATTTCAACCCGCACTTCCATCCGCATGAGGGCGGCGGGATCTTCGGTCCCTTCAACCACGCTCCGCTGGCCGCGACCTTCGGCACCGGTGCTCTGCTGTTTGGTGCGGCGGCCGCATTCCACCTCTATTGGAACGCACCCAAGGATCCGCTGCCCGGCCAGTTGGGCCTGATCGGTCGGGCCATGAAGAACCGCTTCTATTTCGATGAGATTTACGACGGTGTGCTCGTGCCGTTGCACGACATGCTGGCCCGCCTGGCCGACTGGTTTGACCGCTGGATCGTGAGCGGCCTGATCATTCGCGGCGTCCACGGTTCCACCGAACTGGTCGGTCGCGCCCTGCGGCTCGTCCAGACTGGCAACCTCCAGACCTACACCTTCATGTTCGCCGCCGGCGTGGCGGTGGTGGTGATGATCGCCCTGAAGCTGAAGTAAGCGCCGAACCCGACCATGTCTCTCACTTCACTTCTGCTAACCCCCTTCGTCGGCGCGCTCCTCGTGCTGCTCGTGCCCGGCAACTACCGGGTCATCATCCGGCTCATTGCGCTGCTCACCACGGCGGTCACCGCCATCGGGGCGATTTGCGTGTTCGCCGCTTTCCATCCGGGTGTGGCCGATTTCCAGTTCGAACAGCACACCGCGTGGATTCCCGCCGCCGGCCTCAGCTACCACGTGGGTGTCGATGGGCTGAACATCGGCCTCGTGCTCATGGCCTCACTGGTGGCCTTCGCCGCGACCTGCGTCTCGTGGGACATCGAGCGGCAGCCCAAGCTCTTCTATATCCTCCTGCTCCTGATGACCGGCGGGGCCATCGGCGCGTTTGTCTCGCTGGACCTGTTCTTCCTCTATTTCTTCAACGAGCTGGCCCTCGTGCCGACGTTCCTGATGATGGGCCTCTGGGGCCGGGGGGAGCAGAAGAACTACGCGACCTTCCAGATCACGCTCTATCTCACGCTGGGTGCGCTCGTGGCGCTGACCGGCCTGATCGCGCTCTATGGCCTGTCCGGCGCGAACACCCTCGACATCGTCGTGCTCAAGGCCTGGCTGGCCGAGAAGCCGCTGAGCCATCAGGTCCAGGCCCTGATCTTCCCGCTCCTCCTCTTCGGTTTCGGCACGCTGGTCGGCCTCTGGCCGTTCCATTCATGGGCCGCCCCGGGCTATGCCGCCGCGCCGACCGCGACCGCGATGATGCACTCGGGGGTGCTCAAGAAGGTCGGCCTGTACGCGCTCATCCGCGTCACCCTGCCGCTGCTGCCCGATGGCCTCGCCCACTGGACGCCCGTGATCGCGTGGCTCTGCCTGGGCAACATCATTTACTGCGGCTGGCTCGCGATGCGCCAGCGCGACCTCGCGCTGCTGCTCGGTAACTCCAGCCTCGCGCACATGGGCTTCTGCTTCCTGGGCCTCGCCAGTGTGAGCGTGATCGGCGTGACCGGTGTGGTGCTCATCATGGTCGCCCACGGGCTACTGGCGGCACTGAGCTTCGGCCTGCTCGGCCACCTGGTGAAGGTCACGGGCACGAGCGACATGGACAAGCTCGGCGGCCTGCTGCGTCCGCTGCCGTTCATCGGGGCGGCGCTGGTGGCCGCGCTGATGGCGGGTTGCGGCCTGCCCGGCTTCGCGAATTTTCCCGGCGAAATCACGGTGATGTTCGGCGTCTGGAAGACGCTGCCCGGTTTCGTGGTGGTGGCCGCGTGGGGCGGTCTGCTGATCGGCGGCGTGTACATGCTGCGCGCCATCCGCACCGTGCTGCACGGCCCGGTGAAGGCCGAGTTCGCCCGGGTGGAGGATGCCGGCTGCTGGCGCAAGCTGCCGTTCCTCGTGCTGCTCGGCGCGCTGATTTACTTTGGGGTCAACCCCGGCTCGCTGGTCGAGCGCATCAAGCCCGCGGTCGCGGAGGTGGTGAAGGCCGCCACGGCCAAATCCCCGGCCACCGAAGCCGCCCACACGCCGACCGCCACGGCGATGAACACCGCCCATTGAACCTGCCGAACCCCGTTTTCGCCCCGCGATGAACTACTCGCTGCTGACCGTTGAAATCCTGGCCACGCTGCTCGGCGTCGGCGTGCTGCTGGCCGACCTCTGGCTGCCGGCGTCCGCCCGCAAGCTGCTCGGCTACGTCGCCGCGACCGGGGTGGCCATCCTGCTCACCTACGCGCTCGGTTCCGGCGCCCCGGCGGATGGCACCGCCTTCGGCGGCATGTTCGTCGTGGATGCCATGTCGAACTACTTCAAGGGGTTCTTCCTGCTCGCCACACTTGTGGTGCTGCTGATGTCCATCGAGTCCTCGGAGACGCTGGTCGGCTATGCGGAGTATTGCGCGCTCACGATCTTCGCGGCGGTGGGCATGCTGTTCGCCGCTTCGGCCAACGACTTCATCCTGATGTTCGTCGCGCTCGAACTGATCACGGTCACCTTTTACATCCTCGTCAGCTTCTCGCGCGGCCGCCTCGGCTCGCTGGAAGCTGGTGTGAAGTACCTCATTCTCGGGGCGCTCGCGTCGGGTTTCATGGTGTTCGGCATCGCCTTCATCTTCGGCGCGGCTAACACGACCAATTTTTACGAGATCGCCGCCAAGCAGGCGGAACTGGCGAAATCGCCCATCTTCCTTGTCGGCCTGCTGCTGACGGTGGTTGGCCTCGGCTTCAAGATCGCCGCGTTCCCGTTCCAAATGTGGGCTCCTGATGTCTATCAGGGCGCGCCGTCCACCACGACGGCCTTTCTGGCCACCGGTTCCAAAGCCGCCGGTTTTGCGCTGCTGCTCCGCGTTGCCTTCGGCGCCGTGCCCGACATCACCGCCCACTGGAGCCGGCTGCTGCTCGGCCTAGGCATCGTGACCATCCTCTACGGCAGCCTCTGCGCCATCCCGCAACGCAGCGTGAAGCGCCTGATGGGCTACAGCTCCATTGCCAATGCCGGCTATCTGCTGCTCGGTGTGGCGGCGGCGAGCCTGAGCGGCGGCACGGCGGTGCTCTCCTATCTTGGCGGCTACATCTTCACCGTGCTGGCCGGCTTCGCGGTCATCAACGTGGTGGTCAACCGCACCGAAAGCGACGATGTCAGCGCCTTCGCCGCCCTCGGTCAGCGTTCGCCGCTGCTTGCGACCGGCCTGACGGTGGCCATGGTCAGTCTGGCCGGCATCCCGCCGCTGGCGGGCTTCTTCGGCAAATTTCTGCTGCTCAAGGCCGTGGCCGCCCACATCGGCACCGACAAGATGTTCCTCCTCGCGCTGCTGGTCGCATGCGTGGGCGTGGTCCTCTCGATCTACTACTACTTCGGCGTGGTGCGGGCGATGTTCTGGCCCCGCAATGCGACCGATCTGACGCCCATCGCGGTCGGCGGGGCAACCCGGCTGGCCGTGGTGCTCTGCGTCGTCGGCGTGTTCTACCTGGGCATCTGCCCGAACGCGCTGGTGAAGACGGCGAAGCAGGCTTTCGCGGGCCTGAATGTGCCGGCCACCGCGGCCGAGGTACACACGGCGGCGAAGTAAGATCGTGCGAGTGCGATTGATGCATCTTTAAGAATCCCAAGGGGATTCCATCAATCAGCCCAGGGTTGGCGCGGAGCGACTACCCTGGGGTATGCGCCAAAATGATCTTCAACCCCAACGTGGGTTGTAGCGGTAGCTGGAATTTGATTCTACCCCTACAGGGTAGATGTTCTTTTCCCGCCCTCACCCAGCGTAGCCTGACTGCGTTACGCAACGCTGGGCTGAATGATGAAATCCCTTTGGGATTTTGCCGGGGTGCTGCGTGGCTCACTTCAAGGTCGCAGTCCCTATTCCTGCTCGTCGTTGCTGGTCACCCGCCCGGCATCCGCGCAGACCCCGCGTTTGCTGGCGGCAACGAAATCAACCAGTTCCATCACCCCGGCGATTCCGGAGAATTCAGCGCGGGCCAGTTCGAGGGCCGCTTTCAGCCGTTTGCCGGAACGGAAGAGCAGCAGGTACGCGCGCTTGAGGGCGAGGCGTTCCTCGGGGGTGAAGCCGGCCCGACGCAGGCCGACGGTGTTCAGACCGCAAATCCCGTTGTCGCCGCGCGCGACGCAAAAGGGCGGGAGATCCTTCGAGATGGCCGAGCCCCCCTGCATCATCGCCAGCCGGCCCACGCGGCAGAACTGGTGCACGAGGCAGTTGCCCGACACGAACGCCCGGTCGGCCAGCGTGACGTGCCCGGCGAGCAGGGCACCGTTCGCGAGGATGTTGTGGTTGCCGACGAGGCAGTTGTGACCGGCGTGGCTGCCGGCCATGAAGAAATTGCCGTCGCCGATGACCGTGTCCTCGGACTCCTTGTTCGAGCGGTGCACCGTGACGTGCTCGCGGAAGACGTTGCCATTCCCGATGCGCAGCCGGGTGGGCGCGCCGGCATACTTGAAATCCTGCGGCGCATCGCCAATGACGCCCCCCGTGTGAAAGCGGTTGCCCTCGCCGATGGTCGTGTGCCCCGTGAGATGAACGTGCGGGCCGACTACGCAGTTTGCCCCCAGCGCGACATGCTCGTCGATGATGGCATACGGGCCGACGGTGGTGCCGGTGCCAAGCTGGGCGTGCGGATGGATGATGGCGGTCGGGTGAATCACAACTCAGTTTTTAGAAAAAGGCTTTTGCGGCCTACTTTCGGATTAGAAGGCCTTTGAAACCAATTCGCCTGTCCCATGATTGATGGCCGTTACTTCTTTCTGAACATGCTCGAATTCTGGTCGAGCCAACATGGCTAAAAGCCGCCGTTTGATTTCTGGCTTCATCCGCATTCCGAAAATTACACGATGGAGGCTTTGAGGAGGAAACGACACACAGAATCGATCTTCGCCTTTTTTATCCTTAATTCCAACTGAATGGGAACCATGTAAATGGGCGACTACTCGCCACTCCTGTTCATATTCCCAGACTGGGTGTTTCGACCAACATAGCTCGTCCACATTGTCTGCATTCTCATTCAAAGTGACCCGCTGAGCGGAAAGAGGGTATTTCACCTTTGTCGCTGGTAAACCAAATCCGAGTGTGCGGGCAAAAAAACCTTTATAATGGTCCATTTCACCCGCGATGAATTCGACCACGAACCCAGAATAACTCTCCGCGTAATGTGCCCACATCAATCGACAAAGTGGCAGTTCAGTTAAGGAAATAGCACCCACGATTTTGCTTATTTTCTGCTGGTAGTTGTCGCTCGCCCCTTCCAGAAAATCATCTGTTGTGATTTGTTTTCGCAGTGCTTGTAGAGAAGCATCGCGTCGTCTACGCGCGAAATCCAGAGGGACCGCGATAACTGAAGCTTGCGCGATCGCCGCTTCTACTATTTCAGGTGCCTCCAGAAGTTGAGCTTCAGAAACAGCTTGGCCCTTCGGCAAAAAATCCCATGGATCATTGAAATAAATGGGCGGTGTGAGCGACAGCAGGCATTTCTCGAAGAATTCAAACTTGGCCGGAGACAAATACTTGAAGAGCCCGGTCGTTTGGTGATTGGCATTCATTCTATCTCGGTTACGAATGGAAATGCCCCAGCTCCCGCAGCGAGCAGTAATCCCGGTCCCGCGTTTCGCTGCGGCGACCGAGGATGAGGTGGTCGATCACCTCGATCTTCAGCAGGTGGCCGGCGCGGATCAGGTCGCGCGTCATTTTGATGTCCGACTCGCTCGGCAGTGGATCACCTCCGGGGTGGTTGTGCGCGAGGACGATCGAGTGGGCGTTGGCGGCAATGGCCGGTCGGAACACCTCGCGCGCATGGACGAGCACCTGGTTCAGCAGACCGCGGCCGACCTCTTCCACGCGGATGAGCCGGCGGCGCGTGTTGAGCAGCACGACAACGAAGTGCTCGGTGTCCTTGGTGGAAAACTCGTCGCGGAGCAGGGCGGCGAGGGTTTCCGGCGTGTCGAGCACCGGGGACTCCCGGCGCTTCTCCTCCGAGAGGCGGATGGCCAGCTCGAAGGCCGCCTTGAGCGTCACCGCCTTGTCGCGACCGATGCCTTTGACTTTGACCAACTCTTCCAGCGGGGCCCGGGCCAGGGCTTCGAGTGAGTCAAAGCGCCTCACGAGCTGGTTCCCGATCTCCACCGCCGAAGCACCCTGCAGGCCGGTGCGCAGGAGAATGGCGAGGAGTTCGCCGGTGCCGAGCGACTTGGCACCGCGTTCCACAAGCCGTTCACGCGGCCGATCGGCGGCGGCCATATCATGGATGCGCAGGGGCTGGCTCACGACGGCGAGCGTCGAAGGACGGGGCGCAAAGTTCAAAGCTCAAAGTTCAAAGCTCCAAGAGGAGCGTTAGTGCGAGGCGGATGCGGGGTCGCGATAGCGTCTTGGACTGCGCCAGTCCTCTGGCGCGTTCGTCAGCCGGATGGATGATCAAGGGGCTGAATCACTCCTCTCCATATTGGCAGTCCTACAAAGCGGCAGAGGGCTGCCGCAGTCCAAGACGCTACCGCGCGGAATAGTCGCCACAGCCATTGCGCGCTTGCGTGTCGTCCGTCCGGGCCGAACGTCTTTCCAGCTATGGCAACCATTGGCGTCCCGAAGGAGATCAAGGAGCAGGAACATCGTGTCGCGCTGCTGCCGTCGGCGGCGTACCAGCTCACGAAGCATGGGCACCAGGTCTTCGTCGAGCGCGGCGCGGGAGTGGGCTCGGGCTATCCCGATGCCGACTACGCGGCGGCGGGGGCGACCTTGCTCGAATCGCACGCGGACGTGTTCGCCGTGGCGGACCTGATCGTGAAGGTGAAGGAGCCGTTGCCCGCCGAACTGCCGCTGCTACGGCCGGGGCAACTGCTCTTCACCTATCTGCACCTGGCCGCGAGCAAGCCGCTGACGGAGGCGCTGATGAAGTCCGGCGCGACGTGTCTCGCCTACGAGACGGTCGAAGTGAACCGCCGGCTGCCCCTGTTGGAGCCGATGAGCGAGATCGCCGGTCGCATGAGCGTGCTGGTGGGCGGCTACTTCCTCGCGAAGCATCATGGTGGCAGCGGCACGCTGCTCGGCGGTGTGCCCGGTGTCTTACCGGGCAAGGTCGTCGTGCTCGGCGGCGGCGTGGCCGGTGTGAACGCGGCGCGGATGGCGCAAGGCCTGGGCGCGGATGTGACGATCCTCGAGGTGGACATCGAGCGGATGCGTTTCCTCGACATCACGCTGCATACGGCGCACACGCTCTATTCGAGCGAGGCGCACCTGATTGATCTGCTGTCCGACGTGGACCTGCTCATCGGCGCGGTGCTGGTGCCGGGCGCGAAGGCCCCGAAGCTCATCCACCGCGAGATGCTGCGGCAGATGCGGCCCGGCAGCGTCCTGGTGGATATCGCGATCGATCAGGGTGGCTGCGCGGAGACTTCCCGTCCGACGACGCATCACGATCCGGTATACGTGGAGGAAGGGGTAACGCACTACTGCGTGGCAAACATGCCCGGCGCCTACTCGCGCACCGCAACGCAGGCACTGACCAACGCGACCTTCCGCTTCATCGAGACGCTCGCCGACCTCGGGCTCGCCGAGGCCTGCCGCAAACAGCCGGCGTTGCTCGGTGGTATCAACGTGATGGCCGGAAAGGTCACGAGCCGGCCCGTGGCCGAAGCGCATGGGCTGCCGTTTACCGAGGCCAAGGATCTGCTAACGGGCTGAGCTGACCTGCCGGGCAGCTTCCAGCGGATCCGGCGGGATGACTACTCGCACTACCTTGCCCTCCGTATTGAACTCGATCGCCACGTCGTCTTCATCGGGAACGAGGAAGCGCGTCTTGAACGGCCAGAAATACGGGGCTCCGGAGTCGAAAGCGTGCTTGAGATCGAAGCGGGGGCCATACGCCCACGTCTCGGCGGTATCGCAGAAAATGGCCGCCAGGGCATGCGTGCGCCAGAGGGTGGTGCCGGTCATGTGGGCAACCGGTTGGCCGAGGCGATGTTTAACCGTCTCTTTGGAATCGCCGACCTTAATGAGGCGAGCCTTCGCCCGGAGTGACGATCGCGAACCCATATCCCAAGCCATGGCCAAGATGGCCAGTGCCGACAGACTGAACCCGATGACAAGTAGTTTCCGGATGCGGCAAAGTGGCAGTCGCTTCCCCGTGCCGCAAGTGGAGGGAGCTACAGGGGCAACCCAGCCCGTGGAATCGGCCACGCCGGGTCGGAGACCGGCGCTCCGGCTTAGCCCACGTCCTCGTCGCTGATTTTGGCGGCGGATTCGAAGCGGGTGAAACCCTTGAGGAACGACAGGCGCACGTCCCCAGTCGGGCCGTTGCGTTGCTTGGCGATGAGCAGGTTCACCGGGACGACATCCTGCGGCTGACGTTCGGTGCCGGCGTCCTCGTCGTCGTCGGTGCTCGGCTTGTAGAGCAGGGCCACGACGTCCGCGTCCTGCTCGATCGCACCGGATTCACGGAGATCGGAGAGGCGAGGCTTGCGGTTCTTGTCCTTCTCCAGTTCGCGGTTCAACTGGCTGAGGACGATCACCGGGCATTTCAGCTCCTTTGCAAGCGCCTTCACGCCGTTCGAGATGTCGGCGATTTCCTGCTGGCGGTTGTCCTGCGCCTTCTTGGCGGAGGAGTGGAGGAGCTGCAGGTAGTCGATCACGAGAACCTTGATCCCGTGCTGCTGCCACATGCGGCGCGCGCGGGCGCGGAGCTGGAGGATGGAGAGGCCGGGGGTGTCGTCGATGATCAGGGGAGCCTTGGCCATCTTGCCGGCGGCGCCGGTGAGCTTGCGCATGTCGGCCTCGGCCAGGAAGCCGTCGCGGATGGAGCGGCCGTTCACGCGGGCAAGGGAGCACAGCATGCGCATGACCAGCGACTCGGAGGTCATTTCCAGGCTGAACACACCCACCGGCAGGCCCTCGTTTATGACGATGTGTTCGGCGATGTTCATCGCGAGGCTGGTTTTTCCCATCGAGGGACGGGCGGCGATGACGATCATTTCGCCCTCGTGCATGCCGCTGGTCATCTTATCGAGATCGACGAAGCCCGTGCTGATGCCGGTGAGGCCGCCGGCGCGCTGATGGTAGTCCTCGATCATCGCGATCGCGCCCCGGACAAGGTCCTTCATGCCGCGATTGGTGATGGTCTCGCGATCCTGGCTGATCTTGAGGATGTCGCGCTCCACCTCGTCGAGCAGCTGGTCCACTTCACCCTCGTGCTCATGCACGCGGCCGAGCACGCCGGTACAGGTCTGGAGCATCTTCCGCAGGACGTGCTTCTCGCGGACGATGTCGAGGTAGTAGGCGAGGTTGGCCGCGCTGGGCACGGCGTCCATGAGGCCCGAGAGATAGGCGAGGCCGCCGACGCCATCGAGCTGGTTCAGATCCCGCAGGCGCTGCTGGACGGTGATGAGGTCGATGGGCTGGCGCGCATCGTACATCGCGATGAACTCGCCAAAGAGCGTCTGGTGGCGCAGGTCGTAGAAGACTTCCGAGCCGGCCTTCAGCTTCTCAAGGCAGATGCCGAGGCTTTCGCTGGGGGACAACAGAATGCAGCCGAGCACGCCCTGTTCGGCCTCGATGGAATGCGGCGGCAGGCGGTCGAGCTTCGACAGATCCACCGCTGTGCTCTTCTGCCGGCGGGGCTTTTTGAAGTCGGGCGAGTTTAACGGGACGATGTTGGATTCGGCAGGTTCAGACATGGCGGGCGGATGGCGGCGTGCATTACCGGGCAAGGGGGCAATCCATGCAAAGCGGAGTTGCCGGGCACAACTCAGACCCAATGCACCACCTGCTGACAGGTTGTTCGCAGGTGGGCAAAAGAAAAAGGCAGGTCTGCAAAGACCTGCCTTTTGATGAAAACGGGACCGCTTACTTGTTCTTCGCACCCTTGCCACCCTTGGCAGGCTTGGCTTCGGGAGCAGGAGCGGGGGCGGGAGCCGCCTCGGCTTCGGGGGCGGGGCGACGGCCGCGCTTCTCGGTGCGGGGCGCCTCGGCCTTCTCGTCCACCACCGGCGCAGGCAGCGGGTTGCTGCTCTTGACGATGATCTTGAGGACGCATTTGACATCGCTGTGCAGGCGCAGCTCGATCTCGAACTCGCCGAGCGTGTGGATGGCCTTTTCCAAGTGGATCTTGCGCTTGTCGAGCACGACATCCAGCTGGGTCTTGATCGCGTCGGCGATCGTGCCGCTGGTGACGGAACCGAACATCTTGCCGTCGTCACCGGTCTTCACCGTGAGGGTGAGGGTGACCTTGTTCAGGCTCTTGCCCAGCTCGGCCATGCTGTTCAGCTCGTGCGCCTCGCGCTCGGCGCGGACCTTCTGGAGCTTCTCCAGGCGGCGCTTGTTGCCCGAGCTCACGGGGATCGCGATGCCATGGGGGACGAGGTAGTTGCGGGCGTAGCCGGTAGCGACGGTGACCTGGTCGGATTCACCACCCAGACCGATGACGGGCTTGATCAGGATAACTTCAGTTTTGGCCATACGAGCGAAAAGAAAGGGATTGGTTTACGTTTAAGAGAATGGGGTGAGCGGGATCACTCAGAAAGGGACATCATCATCATCCGGCGGAGGGCCGTCCATGCCATCCGAAGCCGGGGGAGGGGCGTTGGGAGCCGGGCGGGCCGGGCGCGGTGCGGCAGGCTGGCCAGCCGGGGCCGAGGGTGCACCGCCTTCGGTGCGGTTGCCGCTGTCGAGGAAGGAAAACGATTCGAGCACGACGCCCAGCTTGCTCTTCTTCTGGCCGGTCTGCTTGTCATCCCAGGTATCGAGCTTGAGCCGGCCTTCCACGAGGAGGGAGCGGCCCTTGCGCAGGTACTGGGCGATGACCTCGGCCTGCTTGCCAAAGGCATCCACGTCCACAAACGTGACCTCCTCGCGACGTTCACCGGTTTCGGTGGTCCAGTTACGATTCAGCGCGAGCCCAAGCTTGGCGACCGCCGTACCCTTGGGGGTATAGCGCAGCTCGGGGTCGCGGGTCAGGTTCCCGGCGAGGATGACTTTGTTGAAATTGGCCATGTCGGCCTCCGGTAGGAGTTATTTCGCGGCGACCGGGGCGGGAGCCTCGCTGAAGAGGACGCGATAGACGTCCTCGGTCAGCTTGAACCTGCTGCCCAGGGCGGTGATGACCGCCGGCGTGGCCGCAAAGATGATGTTGACGTAGTGACCGGCGGTCACCTTCTTGTCGGTGACACGGGCAAACGGCTTCTTGTCCATCTTTTGGATGGTTTCAATCTTGCCGCCCGCGGCGCTGATGTCGGCCTTCAGCTTGTCCACGGCCTCGTTCAGACCCTCTTCCTTGCCGGCGAGGTTCAAAATGAACAAACCTTCGTAACGTTTCACTGCGATTTTCCTTTCAGCTTCTGCAATTATTTCCGGAACGGTCACACAACCGTCCCGTTATACAAACTCATTGCCTTGGCGAGGCTTTCCGACGCCCAGCATTCCACCTGCTCCACGGCCCGGGCCAGCACCTTTTCCACCAGCGGAGACTCGTCCGCCTGGAATCGGCCCAGCACATGCCCCGCGATGTCGCGGACCGCCGCCTTGGGCCGGGCAATGCCCACCCGCAGCCGCGGATACTCGCGGGTGCCCAGATGCTGCTCGACCGATTCGAGCCCGTGATGCCCGCCGGGACTGCCTTCGCCCCGGAGGCGGAGGGCCCCCAACGGCAGATCGGCATCATCCACGAGCACCAGCGTCGCGGCTGGTATCACCCGGTGGAAAGTGGCCGCTTTCGCGACCGCCTCACCGCTGGCGTTCATGAAGGTCTGCGGCTTGCACAGGATGAACCTGCGCCCCGCAAACTCGCAATCGGCCAGCTCTGCAAAGAACTTCTTTTCCACCCGCCACGAGCCCCCCCATTTCTGGGCGAGCCGGTCTGCCAGCATGAATCCGGCATTGTGGCGGGTGTCCCGATATTCCCGACCGGGATTCCCGAGTCCGACGATCAAACTCACAGTCTTCACGCCGGCCAGAGAAGGTGAGTCGCGCCAGAGCGAAACTCACCCCGTAAAACTTACTTCTTCTTCTCGGCGGCCGGCTTCTTGTCGCCGGCCTTGGCGTCGGCAGCCGCCGGAGCGGTGCCGTCTTCCTTCTTTTCCTTGATCATCTCGGGCTGCTTGGCGGCATCGCCCTCGGCCGGAGTGGCGGCGGCCACCTCTTCGGTGATCGGAGCGGCCACGGCAAACACCGGGATCATCTTGTCGCCGAGAAGCTCGACGCCGGCAGGAGCGGCAACCTCACCGATGTGCAGCGTCTGGTTCACCTTGAGGTGGGAGACGTCCACATTGATCTGCTCGGGAAGGTCCTGGGGCAGACAGCGGACGCGGAGGCGGAAGCGGACGTGTTCCAACGTGCCGCCGCTGCTCTTCACGCCTTCAGGAATGCCCACGGCCTCGACCGGCACCTCGATGGTGACCTTCTCGTCGGCCCGGACCTCATGGAAATCAATGTGGAGCACGTCGCCGGAGAGCGGGTGGTGCTGCACGTCCTGCACGATGGCCATGCGCTTGGCATTGGCGTCGCCCGGCACGGCGAGATCCACCAGGATGATCTCGGAGTGGGCGCGGTGAACGACCAGATCAAACTCCTTGGCGTCCACCTCGAGGTTTTGCGCGGGATTGTGCTTGCCGTAGATGACTGCCGGAATGCGGCCGTGGGCACGGACTTGTTTGGACCCCTTGCGGCGGGCCAGCGAGCGCGGATGCGCGTTCAGAGCTACAGATTTCATGTCAGTCGTATCAGCCGACGCCAGTCTTTCAACTGGTCCGTCCGCCCTTAAACTCAAACAGCGACGTGACCGACGAATTGCTGTGGATGCGCTTGATTGCTTCACCCAACAGGCCGGCCACCGACAGGGTCGTGATGTTGACCCCGTCTATCGCGGAGCGGCGGACGGTATCGGTCGTAATCAGTTCGTCAATGCTTGATTTTCGGAGCCGATCGATACCCAGCTCGTTCAGGAGGGTGTGGGAAACGCAGGCGAAGATGCGTTCGGCCCCGCGGGCCTTGAGCAGCGCGGCGGCATTGACCAGCGTGCCGGCGGTCTCGGTCAGGTCGTCCACCAGCAGCACATTTTTGCCGGCGATGTCGCCGATGACGGCCGTGGCTTCGGTCTCGGTCGGGCTCTTGCGTCGCTTCGCCACGATGGCCAGCTCGGCGTCGAGCTGCTGCGCGTAGGCGTAGGCCATCTTGATGCCGCCCACGTCGGGGCTGACCACGACGAGGTTCTGGACGCTCTTCTTGTGCAGGTACTCGTAGATGACCGGAGCGGCGTACAGGTGATCCACCGGGATGTCGAAAAAGCCCTGAATCTGCTGCGCGTGCAGGTCCATCGTGAGGATGCGGTTCGCCCCGGCCGCGACGAGCAGGTTGGCGACGAGCTTGGCGGTGATCGGCACGCGGGGCTGGTCCTTGCGGTCCTGGCGGGCGTAACCGTAAAAGGGCAGCACCGCTGTGATGCGGCTGGCGCTGGCGCGGCGGAGCGCATCCATCATGATGAACATCTCCATCAGATGGTGGTTGGTGGGATTGCTGGTGGATTGCACCACGAAGCAGTCCTCGCCGCGGACGTTCTCGTCGATCTTCACGAACGTTTCCCCGTCGGGAAATGACGCGACGGTGCATTTGCCCAGGGGCGCGCCAATGCTGTCGCAGATCGCGCTGGCCAGCTCGGGGTTGGAATTGCCGGAAAATATTTTCACGAATGCAGGTCGGTTCGACAGCCCAGTGGAGAAACAGAAACGCCACCGTCACCGGTGGCGGCTCACGAAGTCACGGGACGTTAACAACCGACCCCGGCGCGGCAAGGGGCATTTTAGCGTCCCGCCAATCGGCTACTTGAGATTGGCCTCGACGGTCGTCACCGGCGTCAGCGTGCCGAAGTCACGCCGCCCGGCCCAGGCGATCCCGCGCAGGGTCAGCAGCCGCCAGCAGGGGTCATCCAAGGTCCACGTGAAATGGCCAAGGATGCTTGTGAACACCCGTCCCTGGCCGTGCTCGAACGTCCAGACCAACGGACGCGCTGCCCCATCCACGTCGGCCGAGCCGAGCACATTGACGCGGGAAGCGTCCCCGATCATCGGCCAGTAAGGTTCGTCGAGAAAGGGCAGCCATTCCGGCAGCCCGCGTGTGATTGGCTGGTCCCGGACGAGGTGGAGATCGAAGGCGGTGTGACGATATTTCACCTTGTCCGGCTGGGCCGACAGGCCGATACGGCTGACGAGCTGTTCCGGATCCTTGTCGGCGATCACCGCCGAATGGATGAGCGCCAGGCCTCCTCCACGGGCCTGAAAGGCATCCAATTGCGCGAGCCGTTCGGCGGACCAGTTGTGATTCCAGAAATAGCAGACCAGCACGTCGGCGCCGGCGAACTGCTCCGCCGTCGGCCATTCCCAGGCGGTGGTAATGGTCACATTGGGCAGGGTGCCCAGCAGCCGCTGCCATTTGGTCTGCCAGGCCGGATAATCATGCTGGCCAGGGCCGTGGTCCTGCTTGGAAGCGACGAGGACGATTTTCAAGGGTGGGCCGCCGGTGCCGGTCGTGGCGGGATCAATCGCCCGCTCGATCTCCGCTCTGGTTCGCACGGGCGGTTCGCGCAGGAGGAAGGTGAGCAGATCCTTCACTTCGCCTTCTTTCAGGCTGTCGAGCAGGCCGAAGGGCATGAGGCTTTGACCGGTGGGATGGAGGTTCACGAGGTCGGCGCGGGCAATGAGCGTCTCCTTGCCGGCGACATCCACCAGCCGGACGGCCTGGTCGGTTCCCGAACGCAGAAACCCGGTGATCGTATCCCCGTTTTTCAGCTCCGCCTGATAAGTCACGTAGTCGGGATGAAGAGTCGCGTTCGGATCGCGAATGTCGCGGAGGACGCTCGTGGTGTCGCGGTGGATGAGGTTGCTCAGGTCCGGCCCGACGCTGGCTCCCTCGCCCCGGATGCGGTGGCATTTGGCGCACCCGAGCTTGTCGCCAAAGAAGAGGCCTCGCCCATTTTCCCAATCGCCCGCGATGAACGCGGGCGCGCGGCTGTCGGTGCCGGAAGAGGCGACATTGGCCGGTGCCCACGGCACACGGAACCAGCTCAGCGGAGGTGCGGTGAGGTTCGTGGAACTGTTCGCAAACACGGCCAGATAGCTCGCCGGCAGTCCTTCACGCACCATTTTCGAGGTCGCCATCAGGCCCAAACCGGTGTCCTTGCCGTCGGGTGCAGCCACTTCCCACGTGAAATCAGCAGCCTTGCCGGCCGCTTGCTCGTCGGGCGACTGCCATTGGAAACGGTAGGCGCCTTCGGGCAGGTAGGCCTTGGTGGCGAGGCGCTGGGTCCCTTCCGTGACCGCATAGAATTCGCGGTGGCTGGCGGATTCCTCGACCAGCTTGCGCGACACCCGCGCGTCAGGATGCGGCAGCCAGAACTGGCTTTTTTGCTGCTGGCCACGACTAAGCTCCACGACGACACCGGAAAGGTCGTAATCGAGATCGATGGGTTCGCCTAGCCCGTCAGCCTTTTCGGCTTTTACCGCCGGGATGGTGACGGCGTATGTCACCGGAAGGGGATGCGGATCGGTGTTTAGCACCAGCGTCCGGCCCTGATCCGCCAGTTGTGCACCTTGGATGCCCAAATGGCCACGCGGCGTGGCATCCTGCTGGCTTACGACCTGATAAGGCGGCTTCAGCTTCTCAAAACGGTCGGCGGCGCGGACGTACTCGCCGAACTCAATCTGCTGCGCCTTCGAGGCGAAGGCATTTGTCACGCTGGAATCGATGGGCCGGTCAAAGGCGACCCGCACTTCGGTCGGGCTTGCCGGCCACACGGCGACAGGCTGTGGAGCGTTCGGATCGGAGTAAGTAATCTTGAAAATCTTGCCTTCGCCCTGAGGGCCGGTGCCCCAGTCCGGGGGACCACTGTGGCAGCACACATAAAGGTCGCCCTTGGGGGAGATGGCGAGATCGAGTGTGAGCATGGACAGCCGGGCGATCAGGTAGCTTTTACCGACGTAGCCGTTGGCCGTCTTGACCAGTCGGACGCGCCAGATCTTGCCGCGCGATTCACCCGCGACAAACGCGTCGCCTTCCCACCATTTGGGGCCGAAGAGTCCCTTTGCGGGCGCGGCGGGGCGGGAAGCCGAAGGCAGAGCTTGGCCCAACTCCATGGGAATGGGCGGCGTCTTCGCGTTGGCGCTTGCTGGAGTGGCGGTGCTGGTGGCCGGCAGTATCGGCGACGAGGCGGGGGAGCTGGCGGCCGCACGATTGACATTGGTTGCGGCACCAATGCCGAGCGGGCCGTGCGGCTCATTGAAGACCAGGCCGCAGGTGCTCTGGTGCTGCGGGCCAAACGCCACCACCGGCGGTTCGCTGACGAGATCCGGCAGCCAAGTATCGTGGCGGGGAGGGAAGCCGTAGTTCCTCCCGGGCACGATGCGGTTGAGCTCGTCGAGCGGGTTGCCGTTGGGCATCCAGGTTTCCCCCTCCTGATCGGTGTTGAAGAGATCGCCCGCACGGTTGAAGGCCAGTGTATACGGCACGCGGATGCCCGTGGCGATGGTCGTGAGCTGCTTCAGGCGCGGGTTGAACCGCTGAATCGTTCCCCGCTTGGAATGCAGGTCGTAGAGCGAAAATTCGTCGCTGGCAGAATCGTTTCCGGCGGGCTCGCGCCAGCGGTTGTTTTCCTTGAGCCAGGCGATTTCCTCGGGCTTCAGGTCCTTCCGCTTTCGCAGGCGGTAGGCGTTCGAGTAATCCGAGCCCAGCAGTCCGAAATAGACATTGCCGGCGGCATCGAGCGTTACGGCTGTGGCATCCACGCCGCCGCTGGCGACGTCAGTGGCGGGCCAGCCAGAGGTGATGACTTCCTCCTCGTCCGCTTGGCCGTCGCCATCCGTGTCCTTGAGGAGGGAAACCTTCCCGTGAGAGGAGACGTATAAGCCGGCGGTGCTCCAAGCCATGCCGACGGGCACGCTGAGCGTCTGCTTGTCCCAGAACGGCTCCGCCTTGTCCTCCAGCCCGTCCCCATCCGTGTCCCGCAAGCGCCAGATGCGGCCATCGTAGCCGAGCGCGGTGAGCGAGCCGTCGGGGGCGAACCGCAGGTTGTTCAGGTTGTTGAGCTTCACGGGCAGTTCCTGAACCGTAAACCCAGGCACCAGCATGTGGACGACCGGTTCGTTGGTCGCGCCCCAGGCCGGCAGCAACGCTGCCAGAAGGGGGGCCGAAAACAGGCAAAGCATTGCAGTCCAACGGCGGCAGACAGGAAACATGGGCGGATGCTAGCTCCCCGGGCCGGCCACGGAAGCCGAAAGCTCTGCCGCCTGCCGGCACAAACCACTTTACACAGGGCGTTCGATTCGCATTCTCGCTCCATGTCCGTGACGACTGTCCCGGCCGCCCGCGCGGCCACGACGGCGGGTTCGACCGCACTTCATCGAAATAATCCACTGCTAGAGGAGGCCATCACCCGCTCGCAGTCGTATCTGCTTTCCGAACAGAAGCCCGAGGGCTACTGGGTCGGCGAGCTGATCGTGGATTCGACCCTCGTTTCCGACATGGTGGTCTTCTACCACTGGTGGGGAAAGGTGGACCGGGAGTACGAGCGCAAGGCGGTCAATCATCTCTTCGAGCGGCAGCTTTCGGACGGCGGCTGGAACATCTATCCGCACGGCCCCGCCGAGGTGAACGCCACCATCAAGGCCTATCTCGCGCTCAAGTTGGCGGGTGTCCCTGCGACCGATCAGCGTATGCTCAAGGCCCGCGCCATGGCCAACGCCCTCGGCGGCGTGCCGCGCATGAACACCTTTTCCAAGCTCTACCTGGCGCTCATCGGCCTGGTCGGCTGGAATCACGTTCCCACGATCCCGTGCGAGGTGCTGCTCATCGGCAAATGGTTCCATGTGAACTTCTGGGACATGAGCAACTGGTCCCGGGCGATGCTGGTGCCACTGGCCATCATCAACCACTTCCGGCCGACGCGTCCGTTGCGGAACGGCGTGAACCTCGACGAGCTGTACCCCAAAGGGAAGTGGGAGCTGGAGGAGCCGCTGCGTCCGCGCTATTTCGACTACAGCCTCCGCAACGCCTTTCTCTGGCTCGACAAGCTGCACAAGCTGGCCGAGTGGGTCGCCCGGCAGGGGTTTCACCCGTTCCGGCAGCAGGCGCTCAAGCGCGCCGAGGCCTGGATGCTGGAGCGTTTCGAGGGCAGCGACGGCCTGGCGGCGATTTTCCCCGCGATGCTGAACGCGCTCATCGCGCTCAAGGCTCTGGGGTATGCGGATGACCATCCGGAGGTCATCCGGGCGCACCGCGAGCTGACCAAGCTGGAGCACCACACCAAGGACTCGATGCGCATCGAGCCGTGTTTTTCACCGGTCTGGGATTCGGCGATCGTGCATATCTGCCTGCGTGAGTCCGGGGTGCCTGCGGAGCATCCGAAAATGAAGCTTTCGGCGACCTGGATCATGGACAAGGAGATCCGGTTCAAGGGCGACTGGGTTTACAAGAATCCGGCCGACGTGGAACCCAGCGGCTGGGTGTTCGAGTACGCCAACAAGTGGAATCCCGACGTGGACGACACGGCAATGGTGGTCCTGGCGCTGCGCTGCACGCCGACCGACGACCGCGCCCGGCGCGACGAGTGCATCGCCCGCGCGATCCGGTGGATGATGACTTTCCAGTGCCGCGACGGTGGCTGGGCGGCCTTCGACAAGGACTGCACGAAGAGCATCCTGGAGAAGGTTCCGTTCGCCGACCACAACGCGATGCTGGATCCCGAGTGCGCCGACATCACCGCGCGCATTCTCGAACTGCTCGGCTACGAGGGCTGTTCGCTGGAAGACCCGCAGGTGAAGGCGGCCCTCCGCTACGTGCAGAACGAGCAGGAGGACGACGGCTCGTGGTACGGCCGGTGGGGCGTGAACTACATTTACGGCACCTGGCAGGTGCTCCGTGGCCTGCACGCGCTGAAGCTCGACATGAGCCAGCCGTGGATCGTGAAGGGCCGTGACTGGCTGCGCTCCGTCCAATTGCCCGACGGCGGCTGGGGCGAGCGCTGTAACACCTACGACGACCCGGTCTTCAAGGGCCAGGGGCCGGCGACCGCTTCACAAACGGCCTGGGCGATCATGGGGCTTTGTGCGATGGGCGATCCGACGGACCCCGCGCTGCAACGCGGCGTTGACTGGCTCGTACGCCAGCAGAACGAGGACGGCTCATGGACGGAGGACGAGACCACCGGCACCGGCTTCCCGAAGGTGTTCTACCTGAAGTACGACATGTACCGGAATGCCTGGCCCCTGCTCGCGCTCGCGACCTACCGCAAGCTGCTCAATGGCCGCGAGGCCGGCGACGACCGGGTGTGACCGGTTCAATCGCGGACGGTCACGTCCGCGTCAACTGCCGCCACCGCTCGCGGACCAGACGGTCCGGTTTTTGGTAAAGGCGCTCGCTGTTCACCCCGGCACACCTTTGCCCTTCCGGCCAAGGATGATCAGTAGCTGATCAGGGACCGGACCGGGTGGTTTCCGAGCTTGGCGCGACCTTCGAGGAACTTCAGCTCGATGACGAAGTTCACGCCGACCACCTGGGCCCCGAGGCGCTCCAGCAGCTGCATCGCGGCCGCCGCCGTGCCGCCGGTGGCGAGCAGGTCATCTAGTAGCAGCACGCGCTCACCGGCGTGTACGGCATCGACGTGGATGGCGACCGTATTGGAGCCGTATTCGAGATCGTAACTCTGCTCATGGGTGGCCCAGGGCAGCTTGCCCTTCTTGCGCACCGGCACGAAGCCCACGCCCAAGCGCACCGCCGCCGCCGCGCCAAAGATGAACCCGCGCGCGTCGATGCCCACGATCTTGTCCACGCTGCCGGGCTTCACACCGTCGAGCAGGTGGTCGATCACGCCGGAAAAAAGCCGGCCGTCGGCCAGCACGGGCGTGATGTCCTTGAACTGGATGCCCGGCTTGGGAAAGTCGGGCACGTTCCGGATGGCGGCTTCGATCTCGGCTAGCGTGGCGGAAGTCATGCGGCGGAGCGTTGTGCGAGACCCCCGGCGCGGCGTCAAGCCCGCGCCGCCGGACCGCGTCTTAATCGTAATCGTAATCTTAATCCTAATCTGTCCGCTCTCTCTGCTCCACGCGATCAAGGCTAAGAAGCTGATCAGGATGAAGTTAGAGAGCCCCTCGGACGGTACTGGACGCCGCTGGTTCACCGTCTATTCTGCGTCCGGCATGAACACGAACAATCCGGTGCTATCCGGAAAGGCATTTTCCAACTTTGGTTCTTACGGGCGGGCGATGACGCTCGACGGCGCGGTCTTCAAGAGCGGTCTGCTGCTCCTGATCGCCTGCGTCGTCGCGGGTGTGACCTGGGTGGGATGCCAGAACAATCCTGCGCTGCTGACGCCGGCGCTGCTGGGCGGCAGCATCGGCGGTTTTGTGGTGGCCATGGTGCTCACGTTCAAGCGCGAGTGGTCGCCGGCCCTCGCTCCGGCGTACGCGGTGCTGGAAGGCTGCGTGCTCGGGTCCGTCTCGCTGGTCTTTGAACGCCGCTTTCCGGGCATCGCCTTCAACGCGGCGGTGCTCACGCTCGGCACGCTGGGCGGCATGCTCCTGCTCTATCGGCTCCGGATTGTCCGGGCCACCGAGAAGCTCCGCCTGGGCGTGATGGCCGCGCTGGTGGCGATCGTGGCGCTCTATCTGGTGAGCGCCGTGATGGGCATGTTTGGCAAGCCCATGGCGTTCCTTCATGACTCCAGCCCGCTGAGCATCGGCATCAGCCTGGTCATCGTCGGGGTGGCCGCACTGTGCCTCGTGCTCGACTTTGGCCTGATCGAGGCGTCGGCGGAGCAGGGCGCTCCGGCCTACATGGAATGGTATTGCGCCTTCAGCCTGCTGGTCACGATTGTCTGGCTCTACTTGGAAATGCTCCGCCTGCTGTCGAAGTTCAACAGCCGCCGCTGACCGGTACCAGTCAGGCCGGTTTCCAATTCGCTCGCAGCGCTTCCGGTGTTTCACCGCGATCCCGCAGGGCGCGCAGGCTCAGTGCGTCATGCCGTTTTGCCAAGCGGACACCCCGTTCGTCCGTCATCAGCGGGCAGTGATAAAACTGGGGTGTCGGCAGTCCGAGGGCGCGATAGAGCAGCAGCTGTCGTGCGGTAGAAAGGAGCAGGTCCGCGCCACGCACCACTTCGGTGATTTGCATGGCCGCATCGTCCACTACGCAGGCCAGTTGGTAGCCCGGCAGGCCATCGTGCCGCCAGATGACGAAGTCGCCGAAGTCGCGCCCCGCGACGAACGACTGCGGGCCGAAATGCCCGTCGGTAAACGTGAGGGTTTCACCGTCCGTCACCCGAAAGCGCCAGGAAACCTTCGGGTTTGAGGCTGCGGGAAACGATGGCGGTGCCGTTTCCCGCAGCGGCTCGTAATTCGTAAATCGTCCTTCGTAAATCATCTTTCGGCAGGTTCCCGGATACACCGGCTCCTCCTCGCCGACGTGCGGGGCGTTGAGTGAGGCGAGGATGTCCTTCCGGGAGCACATGCAGGGGAACAGAAAGCCACCGGCCTGCAGTTTCTCGAAGGCGGGCTGGTAGAGTGGCATCCGCTCGCTTTGCGAGTACGGCCCGAATGGACCGCCGACATCGGGGCCTTCCGACCATTCGCAGCCGAACCAGCGCAGATCTTCCAGGAACGCCGTGACAAATTCCGGCCGCGCACGATCACGGTCGAGATCCTCATTGCGCAAGACCAGCGTTCCGCCTGCCGCCTGGGCGCGCTCATGCGCCGTCCAGAAGGTGCGGGCATGGCCGAGATGCATCAGCCCGGTTGGTGAGGGGGCCAGCCGACCGCGATAGTGTGGAGTGCCGGGGGCCATCACTCAGGCGGTGGTCGGGCGGGCTGCCGCGTGTTCCTCGGCCAGCCATTCGTTAAACATGGGCAGGTCGTATCCCAGCGTGCGTTCCGCCTTGGAGGAGTCGAGCGTCACATCGGCGGGGCGGGGTGAACCTCGGAAGTCTTTTAAAGAGCTGGCGGTAATCAACGCCTTCACCTCCGGCCGGTGCGCCGCCACCAGTTGGCCGATCTGCCAGCGGGAAAGCCGTTCCCGACCGGCGAGGTGGAAGGTGCCGGTCACATGGGCGGTCAGCAGCCCCCAGATGGCACGAGCGGTTTCGCGGGCAGCGATCGGGCAGCGGTATTCGTCGTCGAAGAGCGGGGTGGTACGCCCGGCGCGCCAGGCGTTGACCAAATCCTCGGCGAAGCTGCGGTCGCCCGTGGGTGAGGTGCCGTAATTCAGCGAGGTCCGGACAATGAGATGGTGGGGATGCGTCCGCGTCACCGCTTCCGCCGCCGCCTTGGTTTCCGCATAGACGCCGAGCGGGTTGACCGCATCTTCCTCCACGTAGTTTCCCTTGTGACCGTCGAAAACCAGGTCGGTCGAGAGCAGCACAAACGGAATGCCGGCCGCCAGTTCGACGAGTTGGCGGGTGACTTCCACGTTAAGCAGCCGCGCCAGGGCCGGATCGGCCTGGCAGGCGGGCGACCGGCTCAGGGCGGCACTGTGAATGACCGCGAACGGTGCCTCTTCACGGAAACGGTCCGCGACCGCCGCCCGGTCGGTCAGGTCCAGGGCGGTCCGCACGAGCGGGATCGCCGACCAGCCGGGCGCTGCCGTTGGGGCCGTCCGGATCAGCTCGTGGCCGATGAGTCCGCCGGCGCCCGTGACCCAGACCCGTGATGCTCCCGTTTGCTGCACGCGCCGATGGTAGCGGTCGGGGTTCGCTGAGAAAAGCCGGGTGTGCCCTTCGAAACCATTTCCCAGCGGCTACGAAGTCGGCATGATGCCCGCAATTCCCAGTCATGAAACCGACCCGCGTTTTCCTCCTTCTCGTCGCAACCGGCTGGTTTGCTGGCCACGTCGCCGGCGAGGTTCCCGTCATCGCTGTCAAGGAACTCCAACCCTTCAACTTGCAAGTGCGTAGCGTCGCGGACGCGCTCGATTATCTCGGGGCGCCCTTGTCCGCCGGGGAGAAGCAGTCGCTCGACAGCGCCATGGCCGAAACCAATGCCGAACTGGCCGGTGCAAAGATTCAATCGGTGCTGGATGCGCATGTGATCTTCGCCGTCCACATCAACCCGGAGATGCGCGTGAAAGTCGCGGCTGGCGACGTGAAGCCTGAGTTGGTTGAGGCTGGCTGGAGAACCTTTCTGGTGAAGGTTCACAACCAGTCGGGCACGACCGCCGAGCTGCGGGCCCAGAGCCCGCAGGCGGATCGGCTCTTCAATTCACCTGCCGACCAGGTCGCCGACCGGTGGCTGCAACTGGAGATGTTCAATGGCCAGCCCCTGAACAAGGCACTGGGCGGGTTGGAAGTCGAATACCGCGTCATGCAGCTTTACTCACGCGACGCGGGGCGGCGTGAGGCGAAGGTGGCGTTCAACGTAGGGCCGGGAACCCAGGACCTGGGCTTTCGGGGTGAGGCCGATGTGCTGTTCACCGCCGCGCCGGCGCACGAGGTGAAGCTTCACGTGCTCGATGAGGATGGCGCCCCGACCACCGCCGCGCTCACCATCACCGATGCGCAGGGACATGTCTTCCCCGCGCCGGCCAAGCGGCTGGCTCCCGACTTTTTCTTCCATCAGCAGATCTACCGTGCGGATGCTGAGGTGTTGAAACTGCCGGAGGGGCGTTATGGGGTCACGTTTGAGCGCGGTCCCGAGTCCATCCGCCAGCATCGCGAGCTGACCGTGAGCGCGGGGGCAAACGACTGGACCTTCCAGGTGGTGCGCTGGATCGACCCGTCGAAACTCGGCTGGATATCCGGCGATCACCATATCCACGCCGCCGGCTGCGCGCATTACACGAAGCCGACCGAGGGCGTCCATGCGGCGGACATGATGCGGCATGTCCTGGGTGAAGACCTGAAGGTCGGCGCGAACCTCACGTGGGGACCGTGCTTCGACTATCAGAAGCAGTTCTTCACCGGGAAGGATGACCTGGTCTCGCGTTGGCCGTGGATTCTCCGCTACGACGTCGAGGTCAGCGGCTTTGGCTCGCACGATTCCGGACACCTGTGCCTGCTGCGGCTGAAGGAGGAAATCTATCCGGGCGGCGAATCCGATACCCATTGGCCCAAGCTCGGGCTGAACACGCTCCGGTGGGCCAAGCGGCAGGGCGCACTCGTGGGTCCGGCGCACAGCGGCTGGGGGCTGGAACTGAATTCAACCAACCTGCCGAATTTCACTGTGCCACCCTTCAATGGCATTGGCGCGAACGAGTACATCGTGGATGTCACCCACGAACTGCCTGGTGCGGATGGCCGCCTCGGACCCGCCGTGGACTTCATGTCCATGGTAGACACCCCGTATCCGTGGGAGCTGAACATCTGGTACCAGACCCTCAATGCCGGCTTCCGCACACGCGTCAGCGGCGAGACCGATTTTCCCTGCATCTACAGCGAACGGGTTGGACTGGGTCGCAGCTACGTGAAGCTGTCGGCCAAATGGACCTACGAGGACTGGTGCGAGGGCATCCGCGCCGGGCACAACTACGTCAGCGACGGCCACAGCCATCTGCTGGATTTCCGGGCGGACGATGTGGCGATGGGCGAGCAGGGCAGCGAACTGAAGCTGGCGGCGGCGAAATCCGTAAAATTCCATGTGCGGGTCGCGGCCCGGCTTGATGAGAAGTCCGACGGCAAGATCGCAAAGCGCAAGTTTTCCGAGCAGCCCTACTGGCACATCGAGCGTGCCCGTATCGAGGGCACCCGCGACGTGCCGGTCGAACTGATCCAGAATGGGGTCCCCGTCGCTCAGACCCGGCTGGTCGCCGACGGCTCATTCCACGATGTGGACTTCACGCAGCAGGTCACGCGCTCGGGCTGGTACGCCTTCCGCATCCTGCCCAGCTCGCACACCAACCCCATTTTCATCGAGGTGGGCGGAAAGCCGATCCGTGCCTCCCGCCGCAGCCTCGAATGGTGCCTGAAGAGCGTGGACCAATGCTGGTCCCAGAAGGAGCGCTTCATGCAAGGCGAAGAGCTGACGCAGGCCAAGGAAGCCTACGAGCACGCCCGGCAGGTGTATCGCCAGCGGCTGGCGGAGTGCGAGGTGGAGTGACCGTCAGGACTTAATGGAAGTTAAAGCGGGAGCATTTCTGAACGTGCATCAATTGGGAATTTCCGAGGTCTCGGCCAGATAGCTTGCGCCTGTATAAGAGGTGTTTTTATTCCGTTCGAAGAGGCCGAACAGAAAATCTGCTGTGCGCGACAGCATCCCTACCATTCCGCGGGCCTGTTCATAATAGTGAACGCGCAGCTTCCAGCTTGTGTTGGTGGGAAAGCGCATCACTTTAACTTGAGCCTCATATGGCTTGAGTTCGACAAATTGGGCGCCGGCAAACGACCAGCCGGACGCCGGCTTATGCGAAAGCCATCCTTTGGCGGTCATGTAATCCACCGAATCGGTAATTCCCATCACCGCAACCGGACTTGCGTTGGTAAAACAAAGCAGCGCCGCCCGATGTCCCGCCGCATCATTCGTGACGCCGAGGACAACGACTGACGCCGCTCCTTGTGACGGTGAAGGAGTGAGCCAAACTGCGAGGCCAAGAAGTGCCAGCAACAATAGGCAGCCGGCGGCCGGCAGCCATTTTCTGAGACGCTTCATGATGTTTGGCGTAGGTTGATCGCCGCCCCGATCAAGCATCTCTGCTTTCCGCTATCCGGGCCAACCGGCGCGATGAAGATTTCCAGGTCAGGCCATTGCGCCCGGTACGCTCACCATCCAGCCGATGCCGAAACGGTCGGTGAGCATGCCGAAGCAGGGCGACCAGAAGGTTTTGGTCAGCGGCATTTTCACCAGGCCGCCGTCCGCCAGCGCGGCAAACGCCTTTTCAGCCTCGGCGGCCGTGGCTACGGCGATGGAGAGCGAGAACCCTTCGAAGCTCTTGCTCTCCCCGCAACCATCGGAGGCCATGAGGGTGCTGCCACCGATGCGGAAGGTGGCGTGCATGACCTTGCCGCCCCAGCCCTCCGGAAGCATGCCGGGTGGCATCGCTTCGGGGCTGTCCTGATAGCGCATCAGGAAGTCCACTTTCGCACCGACGGCGGCGGCGTAGAAATCGAGGGCTTCCTGGCAGCGACCGCCGAAGAAGAGATAAGGCTGAATTTGTGCTGTGCTCATGGTATTTGTGTTAATTCTTAAATTCTGCGGAAAGCAGGGCAACGCAGAATGGTATGGTTTTGATGGGATTGTATTGCAGGGAGCTCTGTTGGATTAATTGAGAATGTTGCTGGTCGTGTTGGTTCTGTTGCAGCGTGAGGCTACACGGTCATTCTAACGGTATCTGGCTGACCCCATTGGATGGGCGCTCCTTCACCGCATCTTCGAACTTCGCGGCTGATGGACCACCGTGCGCTAACCAATCGAAGTTGAATACCTCTTGCTGTGCCCGAGGAACCTCTTCAGCCGCAACAAATCCCGAACCCGGCAGCCCAGATTTCTCACTGACAACGAGAATTGTGAGTGGTTTGAGTCCGTTAACGAGACAATACGACTGGATAGGTTCAAGGCATTGGCCAATGCCGGCGCGTGGCAATCCTGTGAGGCTCGCTACTATGTTATATGTAAGCACCTGGCGATTCCTTGCCGCCAATGCTAAAACTGACCAGATTTGTGCTGCGCGTTCGCTGACTGTCATAAAATATTCCTCTTTCTGATTATTCTAGTCCCGTCGCTCCACCTGATAAAAGCGAGCGTTGGCTGTCGCTGGATCGGTCGCCTCGGCGGCAGCTCCGGTGGCCGTCAGATCTGCACCCAGTGGCTGCCACGGTGCGGACAACAAATCGCGCACGAGCACCCGGTAGGTGCGGCCGGCGATGCTTTCCCAGCGGATTATGGTCGGCGAATTGGCCATCCGTTTGGCCGACAAGGTGAAGGGTGCAATCACCTCGCGGATCAGCTCGTTGTAGGTGTCGCTCACGATCAGCGAGCCGGTGGGCGTCGCGACGAGGCCGTAGGGATTGAAGAAGCGGGCGCCGCCGTAGCTGCCGTCGGTGCTGCCCTCGGTGCCCACCAGCCCGGCGACGGTCGAGACCGTGCCGTCCGGCGTGATCTTGCGCAGCGTATCGTACCAGCCGTCGGTGAGGAAGAGGTTGCCGTTGGGATCGAAGGCCAGTTCGGCCGGTGCCCCGAAACGGGCATCTCCGGCGGGGCCGTCCGCGAAGCCATCCTCGCCCAGCTTGCCTGCGAGGGTGGTCACAGTGCCGTCGGACGTGATCTTGCGGATGGCGTGGTTGAAGGAGTCGGCGACGATGAGGTTTCCAGCCTTGTCGAAGACCAACCCCACGGGTCCATTGAAGCGGGCCTGATCCCCCATGCCATCGGCAGCGCCCCACTGTTCGAGACCGCCGGCAAACGTCGTGACGTTTCCGTCCGTGGTGATGCGCCGGATGGCATGGTTGCCAGAATCGGCCACGAACAGGTCGCCATTCGCCGCCAACGCCAGGCCGAGCGGGGCATTGAAGCGGGCAACGGACCCGACGCCATTGGTTGAGCCCGGTGAGCCTGCAAAACCGGCGAACGTGCTGACCGTGCCACTGGGCGCGCGACGACGGATCGTGTTATTGCCCGTGTCGCTGACGAAGAGAGTGCCATCCTGCGCCACGGCCAACGCCGAGGGCGTGTCAAAGCGGGCGAAGCCGGTGTCACCATCATCCGAGCCGTAGTCACCCGGGCGTCCGGCGATGGTGGTGACATTACCGGCGGGCGTCAGTTGCCGCAGGCAGTGGTTGGCCGAATCGGCGATGAAGACGTTGCCCTGGGCATCCAGCGCCAGCCCGACCGGATCCGCAAAACGGGCGCTCGCTGCCGGACCATCCGCGAACGCGCTCGTCAGCGGCGCGCCCGCGAGGGTACGGACGGAGTCGGAGGCAAGGGCGGGGGAAATGATCCCCGCCAATGCGAGCAAGGCGATGAGCGGTCGAAGGATCATTCGCGTCCCCTCCGGACGAGGCGTTCCAGGGGAACCCGCTGCGCCACCTTGGTTTCGGGCTCGCCCTTGAATTCGAGCGTCGGTTTGAGTTCGACGCCCGACTTGGTCTTGGCCGTCGGTTCCTTGTTGGTGAGGTCTTCCACGGCGTAGGTCGCGCCGGTGTGCTTGCCGCTGGCAGGATCGAGATGGCGGAGCAGGAGGCCGAACTCCTCCTCGTTGAACGGGCGGCTGCCGCGCCGGCCGAAGACAACCGTCTGGCCGCCGCTCTCGTCCACCACGCGGTCGCGATCCAACCCGCGGCTGACGGCCACGGCGGGTTTCCCGGTGGGGAAGGTCGCGATGAGCTTCGGATTCGGGCGCGGGCTGAAGCCGTAATGGCCGGGCACGTTTTCCGGCGAAATCATTTGCACCACCCGGAGGCCGTTTTTGCCGTCTGCGATGAGCGCGTACATCGAGGCGCTGATGCTGCCGATCTGCACGGCCCGCGCATCGTTGATCGCGCCGTCAGCGTTGAAGTGCTCTACGAGCGCGGGTTTTTCCGGGTTCTGGATGTCCACGATCGCGAGACCTTCGGAACCATCCGGCACGTAAAGATAGGTGCGGGCCGCGTAGAGGCGGCCGGCGTGGGCGAGCGGCACTGTCGCCACGAGCTTCGGCTGCGTGGGCGTGGAGATGTCCACGACCTTGACGCCCTCTTCGTCGCTGATGAAGGCGTAGCGGAACTGCACGGCGATGGCGTGCGGGTTTTTCAGGCCGGCGGCGAGCTCGCCCACAATCTCCGGTGCCGGCTTGCCCTCCTTGAGCAGGCGTACGGTGAACAGGCCGTTCTTGCCGACCACGAACAGGTGATTGCCGGCCATATAACTGTGCATCGCGCCCGTCAGCTTGCCATCGGGGTTGAAGCGGATCACCGGGTTCTTGCCGTCGAAGAAGTTGTTGTCCGGATTGCCATCCACCAGCGTGCCGACGACCGGCATGACGAGCCCTTCCTCAAGGTCGGTGACATAAACGAAGGCGTAGTTCAGGCCGATGGGCTGCTCCTCGTTGTCGGTATAGACGTCGCCGAACTCGGGATTCTTCTCACTCTTCGGATAGGGTTTGCGTAGCGGGTCCACACCGAGGGTCGTAGGCAAGGTGACGCTGGTGGCGAACTTCGTCCGCACCCAAAGGCGCTGCCCCAGCGGGCTGACCGGCGCGGTGGTGATGCGTTCGCTGAAACCCTTGTTGTCGATGTTCGCGATGTCGAAGACCTGGAAGCCGTCGGGCCCGTTGGCGGTGTAGAGGTATTCACCGCGCTGCGTGAGATCGAGGATGTCGGCCGCCTCGTGATGGTACGACTCTTTGAGGATGCCGCCGTTCTTCTCCGTGTGCTCGCGGAAGTTGTCGGGGTAGGCGAGGTGGTGCAGGTGGCTACCGTAGGCGGCCTGCGGTTCCTCCCGCTCGGTCCAGACGACGCCGTAGAGGCCGCCGGGGCCGGCGCCCACGTAGGCGTAGCGGCCGAAGAAATTCACGGTGCCCGTGCCAAAGCCGAGCAGCTGCGTCAGCCAGGCATTGTTGCTGTTGTCCTGCGCGAGATGGCACTCGGTGCAGTTCTTGGTCGTGCCCACCGAGCCGGTGGTGTGCGGGAAGTGCGGATTGAAGGCCTGTCCGGCATAACCTTCCGCGCTGACCGTCTGCTGCTGGGAATAGACCCATTCGCGGTTGGCGTTCTGCGAGCCGACGATCACGGCGCTGGAGGAGCGCAACACGGCGAGGCGATGGCCCTGAACGGTGGCATCGACGCCGAGCTGGAAGACATCGTCGCGCACGACCTGCGGGTTATAGGTCGTGTAGTTGCGAGTCATCGTGCCCTCGTCCTTGTTGGCGGCGACGCGCTGATTGGCACGCATGGGCAGGTGGCAGCCAAAGCAGCTCGTGGCCCACGAGGTGTGGCAGATCTGACAGCTCACGTTGGAGTTGTCATGGGCCAGATTGCGGGCGCAGTCCGTGTCGCGGTCCTCTTTCAGCGGGCTCCGGTTCGCGAGGTCCATGTCCTTCACGCCGCCGGGGACGTCGCCCCAGTTCTTGCCATCGCGGCGGAGGGTCTTGGCGTAGGCGCTCTTGGCGTTGTAGCGCGGCGACTTCGGGTCGATGGTGTCCACGACCTGCGGCACCTCCCATTCGCGGTCGGGCGCGAGCGCGCTGCGCTGGATGAGCTTCTTGCCCTCCCAGCGGAAGCGTGCGCCCCATGGGGTGTTGCCGGTCTTGAGCAGGTCGATGCTCTCCTGCTTCTGCGTCTGCGGGTTGAAGGGGCCGCCGCTGCCGCTGGTCATCAGCGTGGGGCGGGAGTTCACCGTGCCGTGGCAGTCCACACACTCAATGGAAGTGACCGCGCGCGTCTCGCCGTAGAGCAGGCCGTTGCCGTGCATATCATGCAGAAAATGGCAGTCCACGCAGTGCATGCCCCGGGCGAGATGGACATCCTTGAGGTGGACCGCCTTCTCCCACTTGTGGTCGTCGTCGTGCGGGATGACGTTGTCTTGGAGGTCCAGCAGCTCCCCCTTTTTGTCGCGCTTGAAGATCGCCCGGAAGATCCACCCGTGGCCGTGGTAATCCGCAAACTGGGTGTGCTTCAGCTGAGGATTCAGCTCGGCGACCTTGTCCAGGAAGTCGGAATCGCTCCAGAGGCCGCGCACGGCGGCGCCCTCGGGATTCTGGCGGTTGGAGGCGAAGATCTCCTCCTCGGTCGGATTCTTCTGCTTCGCGGGATACATGAACTCGCCGTCGGTTTCCTGATCCCACCAAGTATAGCCCAGGAACGGGTTCACGAAGAGGTTTCCCTGGTGCATGTGGCAGTTCATGCACTGCGCGGTCGGGATCGAGCGGGTGAAGACGTGCTTGATCGGGTGTCCGCGCTCGTTCTTCGGGATCGTCGGATCGGCACTGAAGGAGAGACCCTGGTGGCCGTACTTGGCGTAATAGTCGGAGTGCGTGGGCGAGCGGTCGTTCGCATAGACGACATGGCAGGCCGAGCAGCCGCTGGAGCGGTAGTCGCCCGGATGATCGTTGCTGCCCATGAAGTCGAGGAGAGGATCGTGCAGACGCGTCTTCTGGAGGTTGAGGAACACCGGGTCGGTGCGGAGCAGGGTGCCGAGACCGCGTTCACTCAGGCGGCGGGCGGGCTTGCCGGGCGGTTCGAGAATGTTCGGGTCCCCGAGCAGGAGCTGCTCTTCACCGCCCTTTTCAAAGATGCGGAGGATGTTGCTCGGCTGGCCGTTCACGAAGCGCGGCAACGGGTCGATGTAGGGCAGGATGCCCCAAAGCCGCGTCATCTCGGTTGTGACCGGCACGGGGCTTTCCAGGCGGAGACCCACGCCATCGAGACCGTAGGCCTGACCGTAGCGGTAGTTCTTCTGCGAGTAGGCGCCGTTGTTGTAGAGCGCCGCGCCCCAGAGCTGGGGGCCGGTGCGCATGATGCTGCTGCGGACGTGGGCGACGCTGTCGCCGTGACAGAGGCCGCAGGTCTGGTCGGCCACCCGCAGGTCACCGGGGTTTACAAACTGGATGAACTCCGCCGACTCATGGTTGAGCAGCACGGAAGATTCGTTCGGATTCGCCGAGGATTCCCAGAAGACCGGGTTGCGGGGCGGGACGTGCGCCTTGCGTTCCGTCAGGCCGGGGGCGGGATTGCCACCATGGCAGTCGGTGCAGCCGAGCACCACGAAGGGTGAGGTATGCATCGAATGCGCGTCGGTGGTCTTATGGCATTCGAGGCAGCCGCGGGATTTGGCGTAGGCCTCCTCCTTGGTCTGGTCCACGCGGTTGCGCGCCTTCGTCGGGGCGGGCTTCGCCAACTCCGTCGGGACGGAAATCTGCGGCCCGTTGGCGGCAAGATACGCGAGCAGGGGCGACTCGGCATGGGCCCCGAGCAACAGCACCAGCGAGGCGATGCAGCCGAGGAACCGGACGGCCGAAGTGGCAGAGGTGATTCTCATGGGGCGGCTGGGAAAAGGGTCTGGAAAATCATGGCTTGAACGGGTCCGACCCGGGTGCCGGTGCGGGCGGTGCCAGTTGAAAATTCAATTCGGAGGCGGCTCGGGGGGCATCCAAGATCAATGGCCGCTCTTCGGGATGGGCCGGGGTTTCGTACAGGCTCGCCTTGGTCAGGGTGCTTTCGGGCTTCGTTTCGCGGGGTTTACCGGCGGCGGATTCCGAAGCCCCCAGTTCGAAGGTGAGCTTGTCGAGCGCCTGGCGGGCCGCTTTGCGGCCATCGGGATCAGGATCGGAGGTGGAGAGCTTCCGCAGGTCGGCCAGCAATCCTGCCACGGCCTCACGGTGACTGCTCCAGCCTTCGAACTTGTATTTGGCCCGGATGGCTTCGCAGCTGTTCAGGCGCAGCGTGACATCATCGATGGCGAGCTGTTGACGCAGGGAAGCAATGGACTCGGGAACGGTCTGGGTGGCGGTGGACAGGGCCACCAAGCGCGCCGCGCCGTCTGCGTCGTTCATCGGCCCGAAGCTCAACATCGTTTGGATTGCCGCGCGCTGGCGCGCCGATGGTTCGGGCATGATCCCGTCCAGCAGCTCCACCGTTTGGAACTGGATGTGTCCGAAATGTGGTTTGGGCAGAAGCCGACGCAACCAAGTCGGTGTCGAAATGTAGGTCTGATGCCAGAACTTGGCGGAGGGCGAATAAGCGGCCTCGATCCGATCCAGAACCAGTACCTGCAAGGCGGCCCGGTTAGTCGTATGGACGAGAGCGTTTCTCGCTTCGTTGAATTCGGCTCCGCCAATCCGTCCGGCTTCGATCACATCTAGCCAGTGGCTCATCGGCCTGCCGGAAACGATGGGTCCGGTCTCAAAGGGGCCGCGGGCGAGCAAGAGGACCAGAGCAATGAGCAACGCGGAGAGCGCAAGCCAAGTCGTTGTCGGTTTCAGTCGCATGGCTCAGTACCTGAAGTTGATCGCGATCACGCCGCTATAAAGCACCGGGTCCACTTTGCCGGCGCGGACCGGATCCGTGTAATAGCCGGGGACGGGCTCGGTGCTGCGGCGGTAGATGTCGCGGTAGCCCGAGCCGGGAAAGAGCACGCCAATGCCGGCGGTGATGATGATGTTGTCAGTGAGCAGGGGACGGTACTGGAAGCCGAGGCTTAGATCGTAGCCCAGCTCGGGGCGGATGTTGTCCGCGAGCAGGACCGTCTGGAGCGCGTCGGTCTCGGCGAAGCGGATGTAGTTGAAGTTCAGGAAGGTCTTCAGTTTGGGCGTGGTGTCGATGTCGAGCCCGACGCTGTAGATGAAGATGCCGGGGTTCACGAAGTTCGCCTGCCCCTGGGTCTTGCTGGTGCGGAGATTGGGCAGGAGCGAGTTTGGCTGCTTCAGCGCGACGCCGGTGCCGCCGAAGTTCAGGCCCTGATGCACGTAGTAACTGAAGGCTCCGCCGGTGAAGTTCGGGTTGTCGATGATGCCGTCGAAGCCGGTGCCCACGCCGTCGTCGACGTTGTGGTCGCCGCTGGCGTAGAAGAAGGACGCCTTGTACCTCAGCCAGTCGCGGTCGTAGCTGACCTCCAGCGCGGCCATCTGGGCGTTGATGTCCACCGCGTGGCCGGCGATCTGGTTGAAATCGTCCTCGCCGAAAGCCTGATAGAACTGGTGGCTGACATTCCAACGGCCGATGTGGCCGTCGCCCCCCCAGCCGACGTAGATCGCCTCGATGCCGTGCTCGCGCACCGTGCCTATCGGGGCCGGCCGCACCAGCGTGCCGGTGCGGTCGTAGAAGGTGCCGGGATCGTCGAGATTGGCCGCGAGCGACATCTGCGCGGTGTAGCCCGTCCACAGGAAATCCTGCCGGAAGACATTCGCGAAAAAGACTTTCTGGTTGCGCTGGTTGAACGTGTTCAGACCGGAAAAGGTGTCCTTTTCGCGCATGTCGAACCCGGCGATATTATATTGCCAGTGGTTGTTGTCCCAGTTGCCGAAGAGGCGTCCGCCGAGGTTGACGTCGTTGAAGAGGAAGCCGCGAAAATCGTTGTTGAAACCCTGATTGCCGGCCTTCAGCGCGACAAAATCGTAATTATCCGACAGGTCACCGAGGTGGTACTCGACGAAATATTCCTGCAAAGCAAAGAAGGAACGCGTGCGGTCGGTGTACTTCGTGCCGTAGAGGGAATCCGGCAGGGGTTGCAGCTGGCCATTCAGCAACCCGCCAATGTCGGATGGATTGTTGATCCCACCGGGCGCCGGGTAGGGCGGACCGGAGATCGGTGGCACGCGGCTTGGGCCGCCATCAATGCCGCGCGGATCGGGCGAGAGGACGTTGTTTTCCTTCACCAGCGCATAGTTCACGTTGAACACCGGCAGGATCTTGATGGTCCAGTGCGCCGGCTTGAAGGCGGTCTCCCCCTCGAACAGTTCGGCCGCGAAGCCGAAGGTCTGCTGGATGCCGATCTGTTCGCTTCGGCCGAAGACTTCCGCCGAATCGGGCCGCGCCGCGCTGACGGCGCTGGGCGTGGGCACCTTGCGGAATTCGACGAGCGTGTCGCTCGTGGCGGTGAGATCGAGAAAGATGTCCTGCCCGATCACCGGCAAATCGCCCTTCAGCTTCGACTGGTAGTAGGGATGCCAGAGGTAAGGCGTGGGCTCTTCGTACGGCTGCTCGCTCAATCCGCTCGTGTAGCGCCGCCAAGGCGTGAAACCGAAGCCGATCTTGTAGCGGTCGGGACGTGGCGTGAACTGGGGTGGAATGCCGATGCCCTGCTCGGTGAGCGGATATTTCGGCGAGCCTTCCGACTGAAATTCGATCCATTCGTTGGACCGGACGTCCTTTCGGGGCAGGGCCTGGTCGGGTGGCAGCGGCTCGGTGCCGTAAATGTCATACAGCTCCCGTGGCGGACGCGGTACCAGCGTGTCGCGGCGCAACTGCCAGCGGGGAAGCAGCAGTTCGCGGGCAATCGGATCACCGTCGAACCCGGCCGCCGGGCCGGGTTCGTTCTGGAAGAACGGTTCCTGGGGCAGCGGCTGGCTTCGTTTGGCGCCGGGGTCGGGGTTGAAGGCATCCGGCGTGCGGGCCGGGGAGTTCGTATTGACGAAGCGGTGCCGGTCCCAGATCAGCGGATTTGGGGTTCGGCGCTGGGGACCGACCGGTGGGACGCCACTGTCCACGTTGCGTTCGGCGGGCGAGAGCGGCGGAGTGTTCGTGCTGACCGTCTGATGCAGCCTTGCCGGGCGATTGGTGCCGGGGGGGTCCGCCGCCTGTCCACGTGAGGCCAGGGCCAGCAAAACCGCCACGCGCAACCAAAGGGAAAAATTGCCACAAGGTGAAACCGGGGGCTCCTTGCCCGCCCTTGTCCCGCGTGGACACCTGGTTTGGTGATGCTGTTCAGGCCCGGGCATTTTCTGCTGGTTGTGATACTGAAGGCATCGTTAGGATTCCAGCGTGAAACGGCTTGCCTGTGCAATTCTTTCCGGGGGACTGGCCGTCTCCGGTCTGAGCACTTTTGCCACCGAGCGTCTCACGACGAACGAGATCGCCCAGATCCTCGCGCAGGCGGCCAGCAAGGCGCTGGAATACACCAACAATCCCGTCAGCCAGAATGCGGTCATCGCGGTGGCGGACCGTGAGGGCTATATCGTGGGGGTCCGTACGGTGGACCCCAATTCCGCCACCAACCGGACCTTCGCCGCGCAGCTTCGCAATGCCATGGGGCGGGCCGGCACCGCGTCCTACCTGAGCAGCTCCCAGCACGCCTTTTCGTCCCGCACGGCCGGCTACATTGTGCAGCAGCATTTCCCGGTCGGGATCGATAACACCCCGAACGGCCCGCTCGTGGGCGTCAATTTCTCGAATCTCAGCGGTAGCGACGTCAACCGCCTCAAAGATCCTTCCACTTATGATCCTTCCCAGACGAACGGGATTAATGGCAAGGCTCTCCCGCCGCTGATTACCGGTGGCCTGACCGGCGCTGCGGGCGGCGTGCCGCTCTACAAGAACGGGGTGCTGGTCGGCGGCCTCGGGGTTTCCGGGGACGAGGACATGGGCGCACGGCTGGAAACGAAGCTGATCACCTTCGGTGCGACGAAGGCGACGGTGGCCATGCTGATCACCAACACCCTCTTCTACGAACTGAACATCAGCCCCGAGTCCGTCGTTGACCCGGATGTGGATGAGGAAGTCGCCCTGGCCGGCCAGGTGGGTTTTGCGCCGGATCGCCGCCTCTGGGGCAGCAAGGTTTTCGTCGGCGGCATTTCGCTTGCCTACATCTACAGCGACCCGGTACCGGCCAAGGTGGTCCGGCCGCTCGACCAGGTCAGCTATCCCGTACCGGCCTATCCCATCGTCGCTCCGCCGCCGGTGGAGTATCCGCCGCTCACCCTGGGTGGCGTGAATGGCGAACTGCGTCAGCCGATCCTCGACGATCCGGCATTGCATGATGCCGATGCGTCCAATGACACGATCCGCGGGCAGGCCCGGCTCACTTCGGCGGAGGTTCGTGCCATCCTCGACCTCGGGGCCAATCGCGCCCGCACCACCCGGGGTGGCATCCGCCTGCCGCGTGGGCGGCAGATGCAGTGCTTCATCTCGGTGGTGGCCAATCCGAACCAGGACGGGGCGCCACCGCCGGTGCTGGGCACCTTCTGCACCTCACCCGACGCCACGCGCTTCTCCTGGGACGTGGCGGCGCAGAAAGCCCGCACCGCGCTCTTCTTTTCCGACGACACCCGGGCCTTCAGCTCGCGCACCGTGGGTTTTCTCGCCCAGAAGTTCTATCCGCCCGGCATCATCAACACCCAGCCCGGCATCTTTCTCGGCCTGCAGGAGCGGTTCGACAACTTCAACTACAACGTCCAAAACCCGCTCAACGACGCCATCGTGACGGATCCGACCAGGCTGCCGCTGGCGCGTGTGCCGCTCGATCCGAACCTGCCCAATGGCATCACCATTTTTCCGGGCGGCTTTCCGCTGTACCGCAACGGCGTGCTGATTGGCGCAGTCGGCGTGTCCGGGGATGGCATCGACCAGGACGACATCGTGGCCGCCAGCGCGACTGCGAACTTTCTCGCCCCGCTCGACATCCGCGCCGACCGCTTCAGCTACCGCGGGGCGCGGCTGCCCTACGCAAAGTTCCCGCGCAATCCGGCGCTGTGACCTGTGCTGAATTGAGTCGGAACTAATTGGGCGCGAACCGCCTTGTCGGCCAAGTAGGTCGGGCCGCTGGCCCGACAGGGTACGCCGGGCTGCCAGCCCGCCGTACTGGCCGGGCCAGCGGCCTGGCCTACTATTTTGCCGGGAGCAGGAACAGGCGTCCTTCGCCCGCATCGAGTGAAATCTGCAGCCCTGGCAGGTCCGGGCTGTCGTCCACGACCGGTTCGGCCCGTCCGGTCTTCGGGCTGACTTCGAGGACTTTTGCTGGGTCCACGTCGAAAGTGACCGTGGGCCAGGCGCTGTAGGCGAAGTGGTGGTTGTTCAACAGCACCGCCCGCCGGCCATCGGCATGCCGGAAGGTGCCCACAAGGTAATCGCCCTCGCTGAGCGTGCGCAGCGCGCCTTCGCCGGGCACCGCAGTCGCCGCCCCCTTTGCCTGCACCCGCTGGACGTCGGTGCTGGTCAGTTGCATCAGCGTCGGGCCCCAGTTTTTCAGGCCGGCGTTGATGCGTTTTGCCTCTTCGTAATGCCGTGTGCGGCGGCCGTCGGCGGTCAGGATCGCGCCGCCCTTGGGGAACTCGTCACCGCGCGGCGTCCAATAGCAGAAATACATCACGCCCTTGGCCCCATAGGCGAGTGACGTGAAAATCTGCCAGCGGAGCTGCGCCTCGGTCGGGTCGGTGTGCGGCCCGTAAGGCATGGTGTTGAAGAAATTCCAGAAGGGGATGCCGGCCTTCAGCGATTCCCGACGCATCACGGCGAGATTGCGACGGTAGCCGTCGCGGCCGTCTGCTTCGGGACGGAAGATCGGGTAGTGATCCATGCTCAGCACATCCGGGCGTACCTCCGCCAGAAAGCGGCTGACGTACTCGTCATAGTCCTTGGTCCCGAGCTGCTCGGAGGTGGCGTAGTCGGGGAAGAGGTTGATGTAGGCCAGCCTGCCGGGTTGGGCCTGCCGGATTGCGTCCACCGATTTCCTCAGCTCGGGGAACTGTTTGGCGTTGGGCTCGTCCGTCACCGAATAGCCCCAGAGAGCGGGGCCATTCGGCAACTGAGCCGTAGGCGTTGTGCCGGGTGCAGTGAGCGCCTTGAGCCCATGCTTTTCGAGCAGTCGTAACTGCTCTTCGGCGGGGACAGGGGCTTTGCCACCGCAGAGCCCGATGACGAACGTGAAGTTCGCCTCGGCGATCTCCGCATAGCGTGCGTCAAGGTCCTGATCCGTCTGCGGAGCGACCCAGAAACCGATGCCGAACCGGTCTTGGACGAAGCGCGCTCCGTCGTCCCCCAATGTCTGGGCCACTCCTGCAAACGCGAGAATCGTGCTGAGAACAACCGACCGGGTGAGTGACATGCGGTGAGGTTGCCGGAGCGTTGGCGGAACTCAACGGGGAAGGCCGGCCGGCAGAAGCGGTTGGCTACTGCAGGGTTATTGCGCCTGCGGATCGCGCTTTTTCTCCGGACGGATTTGGCGCATTCTCCCCGGACCGATGGGCAACACTTTTGGCCAGCTTTTCCGCATCACCACCTGGGGGGAATCCCACGGCGGGGGCGTCGGCGTCGTGCTGGATGGCTGTCCACCCCGGCTGGCGCTTACGGAAGCCGACATCCAGCCGGACCTCGATCGCCGCCGGCCGGGCCAGTCCAAGATCGTCACCCCGCGCAAGGAGTCCGACACGGTGCAGATCCTGTCCGGCACCTTCGAGGGGCGCACGTTGGGCACACCGATTTCGATGTGGGTGAAGAACGAGGACCAGCGTTCGGACGCTTACAATGAGATGGCGGAGAAGTTCCGTCCTTCGCACGCGGACTACACCTACCAGGCCAAGTACGGCATCCGGGCGTGGCCGGGTGGCGGGCGCACCAGCGCACGGGAGACCATCGGCCGCGTTGCCGCCGGGGCGGTCGCGAAGAAGCTCCTGCGCGAACGCTGGGGCGTCGAAGTTCTCGCCTGCGTCACGCAGGTGAAAGACGTCGTTGCGGTCGTGGATCCGGAGCGGTTCACCGCCGAACAGGCGGAGTCGAACATCATCCGCTGCCCCGATACAGCGGTCGGAGAAAAGATGATCGAGCTGATTGAGGCGACGCGTTCGGCAGGCGACAGCGTGGGCGGGATCATTCTTGGCGCGGCCCGCGGCGTGCCCGTCGGCTGGGGCGAACCAGTCTTCGACCGGCTGGAGGCCGATCTCGCCAAGGCCATGCTCTCCCTGCCGGCCACCAAGGGGTTCGACATCGGTTCCGGTTTCGGCGGAGTCACGCTGACCGGCACCCAGCATAATGATGCTTTTCGCAACGTGGATGGCCGGGTGCGAACGCTCTCCAACCGCAGCGGCGGCGTGCAGGGTGGCATCGCCAATGGCGAGACCATCTACTTCCGCGTCGCCTTCAAGCCGACGGCGACAGTCTTCCACGAGCAGGAGACGGTGGACGTGAAGTTGCAAAACACGACGCTCAAGCCGCGCGGTCGTCACGATGCCTGCGTGCTGCCCCGCGCCGTGCCGATGGTCGAGGCGATGACGGCGCTGGTGCTGGTGGATCACGCACTGCGGCATCAGGCCCAGTGCGGGGCCTAAAGGGCTGGTTTCTTGCGAGGTATGCGGTCAGGGCACGGTTTGCCGTGAATGGCCTTGAGTTTGCTGAGCGGTTGAGTCTTTCGTATCTGAGAAATGAAAGCCCAACCGCCTTTCCCGTCTTTCGTAGCCACGCTTTGCGGTTCCTTGGCCAGCCTCCTGTTGGCGGTCACCCCGCTCCGGGCGGCGGATCATCGTGACGCACCCGCCATCGATGAGGATCCGCGGGCGGACATCAACGATATCTACGCCTTTGTGAACCCGAACAACGGGAACATCGTGCTGGGGATGACGGTCAACCCGTTCCAGTTTGGCGGCGCGCCCGCCGTCGATTTTTCACCGGACGTCCTCTACCAGTTCAAGATCGACAACGACGGGGATTACAAGGAGGACCTGGTCATTCAGGCCTCTTTTTCCACCACCCAGGTGGCCACGCAGTCGGTGACGATTTTCGGTCCGGCCGCCCCGGTGCAGAATGCCGACACCATCGCCAGCGGTGGGGCGATCAGCCTGCGGCTGCCGGCAAGCACCCAGCTGATCACCGGACCGGCCGATGGCAGCGTCACCACCAGTGCGAGTGGTATGAAAGTGTTCGCCGGACCTCGAGATGACCCTTTCTTCTTCGACCTGACCTATATCTTCCGCGCCCTGGGTTTCACGCCGGGCGGCCCGATCACCTCGCGTCCGCCGGGGATTGATTTCTTTGCCGGCGTCAACGTCTCGATCTGGGGGATCGAGGTGCCTGCGAGCATGCTGACGAAGACTCCCGGGAAGCCGATCCACATCTGGTCCACCACCAGCCGCCAAAAAATCACCGTACGTGCCGTTTCTCCGGGCAGTTTTGACCGGAACACCGGCGAGTTTGTCCAGCTCGACGCGATGGCCCTGCCCGTGGTCAATACCGTGCTGATCTCCCGCGCGAAAAAGGACGAATTCAACCGCGCGACTCCGCTCCAGCAGAGCCCGCTCTACCGTCAGCACGCCATCACGAACCTCGCCAACATCAACGGTGACGTCGATTACTCGGCGATCATCGTGGATAAGAACATGCCCGATGTGCTCACCCTGGATGTGACCAGCACCAGCGGCTTTCCCAATGGCCGGCGGCCGCAGGATGACGTGATTGATATCGTGCTCAGCGCCGCGACCAATGGCTTCGTCACCGGGGACGGCGTGAGCGCCAACGACGTGCCGTTCCTGAAGGACTTCCCATTTTTCGCCCCGCCGCACACCAACGCGGAGGCAGTTCCGCCGCACAACTGAGCCCGAGGGTGTCCTATGCGGTTCCGTCTCTCACTCTGGCTTGGTCTTGGGCTGGCCGTGTCGGCCCACGCGACCCCGCTGGAGGACGAGGTCCGCTTTTGGGCGGCCCGGGCGGACCGCGATGTGGCGGATGCCATCTCTCCCACCTTTGAGGGCGAGGCCTGCCTGAAATTGGTCCGGGCCACAGCCCTGGCAAAGTGGGAATCCAAGGGGGAAGCGGCCCTGCGAATGGCGTTGGTCCGCAACCCGGAATATGTGCCGGCCATGGTCGCGCTCTCGTCCCTGTGCCTGCGCCGGCACGCCTTTGCCGAGGCGGCGAAGTGGGCTGACGAGGCCGTGCGGCTGACTCCGGCACAGGCTGATGCCCTGGCGGCGCGGGGCGATGTCCGGCTCGAACTGGGCCGACTGGCCGATGCCAGGGCGGATTTCCAGCGCGTCGCCGAAAAAGTTCCCGGCCTGGCCGCGCAAAGCCGTCTGGCGCGGGTCACATTTCTCGAAGGGCATCCTGCGGAAGCGGCGGCCCTGCTCGAACAGTCGCTCGCTGATGCTCCGTCGGGCGTGCGGTCCGAGACGCTGGCGATGGTGGAATTGCAGCTTGGTGAACTGCGTTTCCGCTCCGGCGACTTTGATCGGGCCGAAGCGCTTTACCGTCAGGCGCAGCAGCACGCTCCGGAATTGCCGGCAGTGCTGGATCACCAGGCCGAATTGCAGGCGGCAAAGGGCCAGTCGGCGGCGGCGCGGGCACTGTTTGAAACGCTCGCCAACCGCACCCGACGGCCGGAATACCGGCAGGCCGTCGGTGACCTGCTGAAGCTGGCCGGCGATGCGGAGGCTGCCCGTCCCTGGCACGAGCAGGCTTTGCAGGGTTACCTCGACGCGGCCGAGCACGAGGACCCGCGTTACGATCATCATCTGGCCACGTTCTTCAGCGATGTGAGTCGCGATGCGCCCGTCGCCGTCAGATGGGCCCGGCATGACTTTGCGCGGCGCGAGACCGCGTTCGCCGCCGACTCGCTCGCGTGGGCGCTGCACCTGAACGGTGAAAAGGCCGAAGCCCGTCAACTGCTGGATCGCGCGCTGGCCTCAGGCCTGCAGGATGCGCAGCTCTTCTTTCACGCCGCCATGATCCTGCTGGCCGAGGGCGACAAGGCGGCTGGCCAGCAGTGGCTGGCCCGGGCCGCCGCCGTGAACCCGCGTTTTCAGTCCTACCATTTTCACCGGTGAATTCCTCACTCAGCTCATGCGCCCGCCCTCTGCCGCTGTTGCGGTGGTTCGCGCTGGCCTTTCTGTTGCTGGCGTGGTCAGCGGTAGGCCGGGTAGCAGCGCATCCGGTCGCACAGGGCGCCATCGAACTTTTGCTGCAACCGGGCCGGGCGTTGCTGACCGCGCGGGTTACGGAGGAGGAGATGCTCGTGAGCTTTGCCCATTCCGGGGCGGGCGAAACCGATCCGCTGGCGCAGCATGGACGCTATCTGCTGCGGCACCTGCAAGTGCTCCAAGGGTCGGCGGTGCTGCCGGGCACACTTCTCTCGGCCACGCAGAGCCCAGGGGTGGCTTTGCCGGCGGTTTATCAATTTGAATTCCATCCGACGAACGCCACCGCGTTCACGCTGCGGCAGGATGTGCTGCGGGAATTCGATTTCGCACCGGGCAATCCATGGGAAGCCAGCTACCTCGTGCGGATTGAACGCGAGGGAAGCCCGGCCGAAAATGGCCGGCTGCTGACCGCCCGTGAACCGCTGACGATCACGTGGCAATCGCCGCTTTCCGACACCGCCGCCTCGCCAAACGTTTTCGCCGCCTTTTTCCGGCACGGCTGGCACCACATCATGGGTGGTTACGACCATCTGCTGTTCATGTGTGCGCTGGTGCTGGCGGCCCGAGGCCTGTGGGGGTTGGCCAAGGTGGTGACCGTTTTCACCGCCGCGCACACGCTGACCATCATCCTCGCAGTCAAAGGCTGGGTGCATGTGCCGACTGGCGTCGTCGAGCCGATGATCGCCGGGAGCATCGTAATCGCCGCGCTCCTCACGGTCATCCGCCCGCAACGCGCCCGTGAGTCCGGCCAGCTGGCGCTGGCGTTCGGGTTCGGCCTTTTTCACGGGCTGGGCTTTGCCGGCGGACTGCTGGACGTGCTCCAGGCACAGCCGGGCACCAGCGTGGCCACAGCTATCAGTGGGTTTGCCTTGGGCGTCGAAGCCGGTCACCAGGCCGTGGCGCTCCCGCTGTTTTGCCTGCTGCTGCTCGCGCGCCGCTGGACCGCGATGACCGAATCCCGCGCCCGGCTGTACTCACCATCGCTGCGGCTAGCCTCGGGAGCGGTATCGCTGGCCGGCATGTTCTATCTGGCTGCCGCTCTCGGGGCCTCGACCCCGTGACCGATTTATAAACCAAGCCCATTTCCCCCGTATGAAAACCAAGCTGCCTCCGCTGAATTCGCCTCGCCGGTACCTGTCGTCGCTGTCGCTGTCGCTGGCCCTGGTGCTGGGCACAGGCACGGCATTCTCGGCCTCTACGCTGATCCAAACGGTGCCCGGCACGGGCGATGGCATCGAACAGCCGGTCGCAGCGGCCATCGACACGAGTGCCGGCGCCGCTTCGGGCGGAGCCCTGGTCGTCACGGGGATCAGCCATGTGCTGGGTCAGGCTTCCAATTTTTCGACCGCCAAATATGCGGGCGGCAAGCAGCTCTGGCTCAAGTCCTACAACGGCCCGTCCAGCTCGTTTGACCAGCCCCGGGCCATGGCCCTGGACGCCGCCGGCAACATCTACGTCACCGGCACCTCCCGGGGCACGAATGGCAACGATTACGCCACGGTAAAATACAGCCCCGGCGGCGACGAACTCTGGTCCGCCCGCTACGATGCCGAAGTGGACGACGTGCCGACCGCAATCTGCGTCGGTGCGGATGGCGCGATCTATGTCACGGGCTACAGCAACGGCGAGGGCTTCGTTGCTGAGGACATTACCACGGTCAAGTATTCTGCGGGCGGCACGCAACTGGCCGTGTTCCAACTGCCCCCAGCCGAGGCCGCACTGTTCGATGCCGACGGACCCGCGGCCATCGCGGTGGACGCGATTGGAAACATCCTGCTCGCGGGCGCTTCCGCCAGATTGCAGGAACAATTCGACCTGCTTGTGCTGCGCCTGGATGCCAAAGGCGGGGTCATCGGCGAGTCACGGGCGAGTGCGCCGCCGCAGTACCAGCTCTTCCCCAAGTCACTCGCGTTGGCGCCGGACGGCACTTTTGCTGCGCTCAGTTCCGGCGAGTTGGAAGCCACAGGAGAAGCCGACCTGTTCGTGACCCGGTTCAACGCCGCCGGCCAGAGCCTGTGGTCTGGGCGTGCAGGCCAGGCGGTCACGGGGGCCGAGGCTCGCATTGATCCGCAGGGAGACCTGCTCGTGATCGGCACCGCCGACGAAAAGGATCTCCTGACCCTGAAGTTCAACCCGGAAGGGACCCTCCTGAGCCGGACCGATGAGCCGCTGGGGAATGCGCTCGCCTTGGCATTTGGAGTGGCCTCCGACGAGGTCATTACCGCCACCGTGCAACCGCTGTCCGCCGGCATTGCCATGCTTGCCACCTACCGCACACCGATAACGACCTCGGACAGCCTGCCGCAGATCATCGTGCCCCCAGAGGGTTACTCACTCATTCCCGGCGTGGGCCGGGTGCTTACGGTTCAGGCAGCGGGCGCCGCCAGTTATCAATGGTTGCTGAACGGAACACCCATCTCAGGGGCCATCGGGGCCACGTATTTGCCCGCTGGGGTGGCAGGTGACTATTCGGTGGAGGTTGGGAATTCCTTTGGCAGCGTGCTGAGTCCGCTGGCCCGCGTCAGCGCGGACGACGTGATTTACGCGGCGGGCTTCCTGAAGGATGGCTCCTTCCACGCCCTGTTTAGCGGGGAGACCACGCGGGTGTACCAATTGCAGTCGAGCGACGACCTGACTGTCTGGAGCACCTTCTTTACCCAGCACTACAGTGGCACGCCGTGGACCATTACGGATCAACCCGCCGTCGCGCTTCCGCACCGCTATTATCGCGCCCGTCGGTTCCTTTGAGCCGGGCGATCAGGCCTGTTTGGGAACGCTGCCCGGGGCGTTGCCTGGGCGGCGCAGGAAGAAGAACAGGCCGATTCCGGCGGCCAGGATGAGTACGCTGGTGGTCTGTCCCGGCGTGAACACCCCATTGACCGGCCTGGAGATCACTTCGTAGTCGCCGCGGAAGTATTCCACGAACGACCGGATAAATGCATAGCCGATCAGGTAGGTGGCGAAGACCTGGCCGTCGAACTTACGCCGCCGCTGAAGCAGCATCAGCAGGCCGAAGAACCCGATGTTCAGCAGCGACTCATACACCTGCGCCGGATGCACCAGGTGCGGAAACGTGCTGTGCCCCTCCGGATAGCGGATGGCCCACGGGACGTCCGTTTCGCGACCGTAGCAGCAGCCGTTGAGCAGGCAGCCGGTGCGGCCAAACGCCTGCCCGATCGCGATGCCCGGCGCGAGGCAGTCGGCCACCTTCCAGAGGGGCAGCTTGCGGCGCAGCACCACGAAGATGCCCGCGGCGGTGGCCCCGATAAGGCCGCCGTAATAGACGAGGCCACCCTTCCAGATCGCGAAAATCTCGGTGAAAGGCTGCCCGGCGAAATCGCGCTGCCAGTAGCTCACGATGTAAAGCAGCCGCGCGCCGATCAGGGCTCCGCCGATGAGCCACGGCGCGAGGTCATAGGGCAGTTCGGGGTTCAGCCCTGCCGTCCGGGCGTTGCGCGACGCCGCCCAGAGGCCAAACACAAAACCCAGCGCAACGAGCACGCCGAACGTGTGGATCGGAAAGCTGCCGACATGGAACAGAATCGGTTTCAAACGCGGCTGGAAGCTAGCGGGCGGCGGGGCCGAAGGAAAGGGATGGCTGAATGTCCATGTCCGGGGTCTGAACCGGACATGCCCACCATTGCGGAGCGATGGCGGCCATTGGCAGTGTGGGTAACTTGCCACCGCTTTCAGCCGTAAGCCTCCCTAACCAATGGACCAGGGTTTGCGCGCGCGGCGCAAACCGCTCCGCTGCTCAACTATCCTGCCCATTCCGTCAAAGGGTGCAATTTCGTGGAAATTGCGCGGAACAGACGGTGTACTGGAATCTGCTCGTCGGCCCTCGGCCTTCATCGTCCCATGAATACTCATCCTCACAAGCCTTGGCAAATCGCGACCCTTCTGGCCCTGCTTGTGGTTGGAGGGGCGTATCTTGCGCAGCGGTTTCTGGCCAGGCAGCCATTGTCCGCTTTGAATGGCGTACCCATCGTTTTCTATGGTCAAATCGAAGATCAGTTTGGAAAGCCTGTGGGTGACGCCGATGTGAAATTTGGAGTGCGAGTATATAACGGATGGAGGTCAACAGTTGACCGGGGTTCGGTGAGGGCTGATGCCGGCGGTCGTTTTAAAATCACTGGGTATAACGGTGAGAGCATCAGTGTTCTTCCCGAAAAGACCGGCTATATTGTGAGGACCCAGATCGGAAGCGGCATATATTCTCATATGTGGCCCGAGGAGCAGCGGGCCCACCCTGACCCGGCCCGTCCTGTTATCATCAAAATGTGGAAAGCGCAGGGGGCGGAGCCTTTGCTGCAAATTGACAAGAGGCTCGGAAGCGTTCGTTCGGATTCGCCGGCTGGAATCGACTTGATTGAAGGTCGCTTTGTTGGGGGCGGGGAAGGAGATCTAGACGTTCAGGCTGAGTGTTCAGATGTGTCGGTCGGTGCCGGGCAGGCAAAGGCTTGGAGTGTGCGGGTGGAAGCCACGGGAGGTGGACTGATCGAGGCTGAGCAATCCGAGTATCCGATTGCATTTCGCGCCCCCGACGTGGGTTATGAATCGTCAAAGACATTTAAGCACGATCCCAGCGAGCAGGGGATCACTAAGTATATTTTTATCAAATCGCGATCTGGCCAAGTCTTTACCAAGCTTCAAATCATGTTCTTCATTTATGACGATGCGCAAGACCAACTGCACATTGAAATGCGGGGTTTTGCCAATACGAACGCTTCCCAAAACTGGGAACCACCAGCCAGATGATCATCTTTTCTGATTACACGGGTTGCCGTTTTGCTGCTGCCGGATGGAAGAAAATGGGTTGCCCCACCGCCAACTGGCCGGTGCGGGTGACCGTGCCGTAGACGCCGGCGTAGTTCTGATTTGCCCGGACGGTCGCCTTCATCACTTCCTGCGTCAGAGATGCCGAGTCGGGATCAATGTTCACCATCGAGCAGCGCAGGTCGCGCATCGTGACGGCGAGGGTGGGTGCATCGTTCCCTTCGCCGAAGGAGAGTGTGCCGCCGACCCATTCGTCTTCCTGGTAGGGAATTGGTTGCAGCATGCGAACTGCCACATTTGGGCGAAACCGTCGCACATCCGCGCTCATACCGGCGAGTCGCCCAATTTCGCCGACCGTCGCGGAGGCGATCACCGAGAGGCTCGCATCATCGAAGATGCCATGCTTCATCTGCATCATCTCCACGGCAGCCCCATGGCGACGCCCGACTTCCGCCGCCAGCTCCTTTCCGAAGAGGGGCTACTCTTCGCCATCCGGCGTGCGCACCTGTGTGGGAAGATTTTCGGGAGTGCTGCCTTCATGGCGTAGTGGAAAAAACCGGACCAGCTCGGGCAGCCTGCTTGCAGACAACCACGGGAACCCGCTGCGATCTTCCATCCGGCGGAAGGCCAGGCGTCGGTCGCCCTCGAGTCCATGCCAGCCCAGGTGGGCTGCCTGCAGCCATTCACCGGCCATGGACTTCACTGGATACCGGAAGATTGCCTCAATATGTCCGATTTCGATGGGCATATGCGATCTGAGTTCGTCCGAACGGCTTGTTCAGTGCATCTCCACCGCGCAGGAGCCAAGCCCGCCACGGTAGTAGTTGAACTGCACGTTCGGATGCTCCGCGAGCAGCGACATGGGCACGGAGGTGTCCACGATGCGCTGCGAGATCATCAGGGCGGTGAGGCGCTGGCCGAGGGCGTTGTCATGCGCGCCGGCGTGCCAGATGGACACCTTTTCCGCCTGCCACGTCTCGACCGGCCCGACCGTGATGGCCTTGGTCGGTACCATGGTGATGTTGCCGCCGCCGCTGGTGCGGGCATTTTGCGCCAGTGTCAGTGGATGCAGGTCCACCACGCGCGTGGTCAGCTTGCGGAATTCGGCGGCGGTCGGCGGTTCCGCCTTCCATCTGCCGCGCCGGGGCAGCGGATCGTTGAAGGCCCAGTGCTTTGTATCGCCCTGGCCACCCTGCATCACGGCGCAACGCACACCTGCCTGCCACGAGGCGCGATAGGCGGCGGTATCGCCCTTGGGGAAATGCAGGTTCGCCTCCGGCAGGCGCAGCTTTTTCTCGATTCGGTTGAAGCACAGCTCACGGTCGGCGCCTTCAAAGGAAAGCGGATGCGTGACGGGCACTTCTTTGCCCGAGGCCACGTCAAACCACTCGTCCATGCCCCAGAAATGCGCCGAACCGAGCGACAGCCCGAGCGTGTTCACCAGACGCGCTACCAGGGGCAGTTGTTCGGTCGGTCCGATGGGCCCGCAGATGCCGACCGGATTGTCGGCGGTACTCCGCCGCCAGGCGGCGATATATTCCAGTGCCTCCGCGAGGTAGAAATCCTCCAGCGTGTCGTAGAACACGATTTTGAAGCCGGGGCGCGCGAGGCGCAGCAGTTTCTCCGGCGTGAGTTTCGCGGCGTCGTTGATGAGCCCGGTGTCGAGCGTGGTGTAATCCCACCACTCGGGGGCGATGGAGGAAAGTTTGCGCAGCATGACGAGGGCAACTTCCAAGCTCCCAGCTCAAAGCTCAAGCCTTGGAACGGTCCCGCATCGGGAAGAAGGCGCACTCAGCCTGCCTTCTCATTGCCCTTCCAGTTCCGCCTCAGCGTCTCGCATAACGGGTCGGCCGCTTCCGCGCAGAAGCCCATGTGCGAATGCCGCCACCAGCCCTCGGCATGGCGGAACTTCTTGGACAGCCGCCCGACGGCCAAGGACTCGTCGTCCGCGGCCTTCAGGTAGCTGTTCATGCCCTGGCTCACATCGAGCCAATCCTGCTGGCTCGCATGGGCCGCCAGAGCTTCGAGCTTGGTGGCATGGACGCTGGTCGTATCAACAAATGACGCGGGGACTATGGGCTGCCGGAGCGGGTCCACCAGGCCGTGCGGGGTGCAGTGGTAAATCGTCACGGCTACGTCGTTCACGGGGCGCGCGGGCACGGTGCGGAAGTTGGGCATGCCGTGCGCGAACGCGGCGGTGACCACGAGCCGGCAGGTGGCCGTGTGGTCTTCCATGTAGTCCACCGGCGGATGCGTGAGGACGATGGCTGGCTTCACCTCACGGATGATTGCCGCGAGGCGGCGCAGCAGCCGCAGGTCGTAGAAAATCTCCAGGTCGCGGCAGAAAGGAGGGTGCCATGTGGCCCCGATCAGCGTTGCCGCCTTCTGAGCCTCGAGGCGCCGCCGCCGCGCCGTCTCGGCCGAGTCGAAGCGCACGCTGCCGCAGTTGCCCGCGGAAAGGTTTAGATAGTGTGTCTCCCAACCTGCCTGTTTCAGCAGCAGGAGCGTACCGGCCATGCGGAACTCGATGTCGTCCGGGTGCGCGGCGATGGCAATGGCGGTCTTGTTCATTTCAAGCTGCCCAAGTAGGCCAGCAGGTCGCGCCACGCGTCGAGGCTGAGTCCGGCTTGGAGTCCTTCCGGCATCAGCGAGAGGTCGCTGGCAAAGCGTTCCTTGATTTCGGATTTCGCGAGGCGATGAGTGCGGCCCTCCGCGTCGCGCAGCGTGAGGTCATCGGCGGACTCGGCCTTTAAAATCCCCGAAATCGACTCGCCATTGGCCAGCTCCAGCATCGTCTGCTGGTAGCCCTCGCGCACCGTCTGGCTCGGGAAAAGGATGGCCTCCGCCAGGGCCATCCGGTCGAACTGTGTGCCGATGCCGGTCAGATCCGGCCCGATGTCGGCGCCTTCACCGGCCACCCGGTGGCAGCGGATGCAGGCAAGGCCGCCCGCGTTGCGGAACATGGCCCGGCCGTGTTCCGGATCCCCACCATCGCCCCGGGCGGCCGCCAGGTAATCGCCGATCAGGGGCAAGCTATCCCGACGTGTGAACAATGGGCTGCTTTTGGCGGCGGCGTGCTCGGCAAACACGAGCTGGAGCTGCGCGATGACGACCGCGTCCAACTTTTCCAGACGCGGTTCCAAGACGGGCCACGCATTGGTCCGCAGCGTGGTGAGGGCTTTGCGACATTGCTCACGCAAAGTTGCGGAAGGCCGGGCAAGGCCATCGAGATAGGCATCCAGCGCCTCCAGGTGCGGCCGGCTGGCGAGGGCGGCGATGGCTTCGGTGGCGGTGTCGGATTTGGTCGCTGCCTGCAACAGGGCGGTACGGGCGGCAGCCTGTGGGAACCGGCCCAGTGTCGGGATGACGACCTGGCGAACCGGGATCGCTGCGTCCTTGGCGGCCTTCAGCAGGGCGGCCAACGCCTCGTCGGTGCCGAAACCGGCCAGCGCAACGCTGGCCGCCTGGTTTACGGCGGCGTCAGGATGGTGGAGTTGCTGGGCCAGATCAGGAATGGCCTCCGTGGCTTTCAGGTCGCCGAGCGCGCTGAGGGTGGCCGCCAGCAGCGGCGGGGAAACCTGCGTTTGCTGGGCGAGCTGGCGCAACGGCCCGGCGGCACTGCCGGCTTTGGTGCGCACCAGGCCGGCAACGGCCTTCAGGCGCAGGGCCTCGGGTGCATCCGCATCCGCGAGCACACGGGTGAAGAGTGACAGGGAAGAGACTTCGCCGAATTCAGCCAGCGCGGAGAAGGCGGCCATCCGTGTCGCCGTGTCGGGGTCGATGACGGACAAGGCTTCCAACCGTGTCCTCAGTTCCGTGATCCGGGCGGTCTGGACGGCCTGGACCGCCGCAAGCCTCACTTCCGGTGAGGTAGCGGCAAGGCCATTCGACAACACTTGGCCAATGCGCGAACTGCCCGCCCAAGTCAGTGATTTCGCAGGTGGCGGTGCATCGGCGGGATGGTAGGCCCACCAGTTGCCGTCCCAGTCGGGATGCTTGCGGTAAAGTTCACCGAGCAGTGGGAAGGGAGTGGGGAGTGACGGGTGCTGGGTGACGAAAGCTGCGAGCGACTCCACGAGTGCCGGAGCGTACGTCTCACGCAGGCTGAAGCCGGTCGCTTCCCGAACCTGTGGTCGCGCCTCGGCGATACCGGTCACAATCGAAGGCCACGCTTCGGCGTGGGCGCGACCGATTCGGTTGAGCGCGGTAAATGCGGCGTAGCGGACCCAGGAGTCCTCGTCGGCCAGTGTGTTCCGAAGCGCTTCGACCGCCATCGGACTGGCCAGGCGACCGAGCGCGGTGGCGGCGGCGAAACGGCGGGATGCGTCGAGTGAGCGAAGTTGCGGTACCAGTACGGTTGAGGCGGACCGCGATTCTCCCTCTGCCCTCCCGGAGGGAGGGGAGAGGGCAGGGGTGAGGTGAGGGAGAGGTGAAGTGCCGGTGGGATTTGCCGCATGATCTGGCGTAGCGAGTCGCCGCATGGCTTGACGAGCAACGACCGGGTCGGGGTCCTTGACGGCTGCGAGCACGGCGGCGCGAGTCGATTGGGTGTCGTGTATCGCCTGCAACGCCCACAGCGCGTGAATCCGGACGAGACTCGCCGCGTGCATGTCAGTTAGCAGCGCGAGCAGGGCGTTCTTGGTTTTGGTTCCCCGTTCGGCGAGCCGTCGTTGCGCGGTCAGCCGAACGAGCCGCACCGGATGCGACAACGCCGCGATCAGCTCGGCGTCTGATGCTGTGAAAGGCTTGCCCGAGGCGGCTGCGATGAACCATCCGGGCCTTGGCGCCGATTCGTCCGCACCGGCCCAGGTCAGGCGGAGCAGGCGGCCCTTCCGTTCCGGGTTCGCATCCTTCTCGTCGCGGTGCTGCCAGTCACAGATGAAGAGGCTGCGACCATCCACCGATTCGCAGATGCCCACGGGGCGAAAGTCAGCCGGCGGATTAGGGAACAGGTCTTCGCGTTCACCCGCGCGGAACGTTGCGCCCGCGCGCGCCACGGGGATGCGGAGGATCTGGCGCTTTCCGAAATCGGAGAGGAAGAGGTTGCCGCGATAGGCAGCCGGCAGCGCATCGTCGTCGTAGCAGAGTGCTCCAGTGGCAGCGCCAGCTCCATAGTCAGCCATCATCCAGAGCGTGTAAGGCCGGCGCGGGATGAAATCGTGCGGCCAGCCGTAGGTGCCGCCATCCACCATGTGCGTGAGCCGCGACATCCACTGGTGCTCGTCGGTGTTGTCGTAGGTGAAGAGGTCGTCCTCCTCGCTGAGCGCCACGTCGAGGATGTTGCGGACGCCGGTTGCGAAGACCTCCAGGCCGGTGCCATCCGGCCGGATGCGCCAGATGCCGCCGCGCATCGAGACTTCGCGCCCATCGCGTCCGCGTGCCCGATAAAGGCCCTTGTCACCGGTGGCGCCGTAGAAATAGCCGTCGAGCCCGAGATGGAAATTCGACGGCACGTGGTCGTTCCATTCCAGCGCCCACGGGTTTGGGTTGGTGGATTCGATCAGTTCCATCCGGTCGCGGCCGATGCCGTTTTCGTCGCGGAAGACGGAGAACTGCGGGTTGTGCAGCACGTACAGGCGGCCTTCGAGGTATTGGAGCCCAAAGACGGCATGAAGCTGCTCGGCAAAGACCGTCACATGCCCGTCGGGATGCCAACAGAGGATGCGCCCTTCCGTGGCATCGGCCCGGGGTGTGCTGATGTCCATGGGGTCTTCGGCGACGAAGACGCGCCCATCGGGCGCGGTGCAGACGACGCTGGGATGGCGAAGGGTGGGGGCGCCGAGAATCTGCTCGATGCGCCAGCCGGGGCGGGGTTGGGGGAGCGACGAGGCGGTGGTTGGAGCCTGAGGCGGTGAGGAGGCTGTGTCGGCGTTCCCACCCCTCACCCCGGCCCTCTCCCTGTTGAGGGGCGAGGGAGAGACCAAGGCCCCGGCGGGTTGGGGGCTTGAGGGGGAAGCAAGCTCGCGGATATGCAGATTGCGGAACTCGACCGCGCCGAACTCGTGCTGCAGACCGATTGGCCCGCGAGGGGGGATGCCGGGCAATTGGGCGTGCGAGATAACCTCCTCTCCATTGAGCGACACCGTCAATCGGTCGCCAATGAGGGCGATCTCCATCTGGTTCCATTCGCCGACGGGTTTGTCCGCTTGCTTGCGGGGATTGAGCGCGGCGCGAATGGCGCGGGGCAGGGAGGTGTCCGTGCGGTATTCCCAGACTTCGCCGGAGCCGCAGGGGTAGCAGAGGAGGTTTACCTGTGCCTTGGGGAAGCCGCGCAGAAACACACCGCTGTCGCCGCCATCGAGGACGTGCTTCGTCACCGTCTTGCCGGTCGCGTCCTTGAGTTCGTCGCCGTCGGCGCCGAAGACGGGGTGATCTTCCCAGTGCGGCGGGTCCGGCCAGCGCCAATCGAGGCGGAGCGTGAAGTCGCCGTACTCCCGCACGGTCCAGAGATCATTGGTCACGCCGTCATGGCGGAGGATGCCATTGGTCGCGAACCAGTGCCGTGCGGTGACGGCGTCAGCTTTCCAGCCGGTGAGATCATGACCGTTGAAGAGCGCGGTGAAGCCAGCGGGAACGTCAGCGTTCAAACGCCATGCTCCCAACAGCAGGAGCAGCCACGCGGCGCGGATGGCGGCAAAGGGGGTCATTGAGTGACCCCACAGAACCAGAAATGTCCCGGCAAAGTCGAACCGGGAATCTGGAACTTTTAATCCCGAGCGGGTGGATTCGGAGGCATCCTTTTCAAATGGCCACCCCAACGCGGACTTTTACGATGCGGCAGTTGGTTCTGGCCGGAGCGATGCGCGGCAAGGTGCCGTGTGCGGTCCGTCCCGGATGAGAAAGGTCACGCTTATGTTTTTGGACAAGACGGTGCGCGCGGCGGGGTTCCTGTTCAAAGGACCGCTGATCCTGCTGATGCTGGTGGTCATCAATGCGATGACTTCGCCGGGTCACTGGTGGGTGAAATGGGCGGCCCTGGGCATTGGCATCGTCTGGGTCATCAGCCTGCTGCGGGTGCTCAAGATGGCCGTGCTGGTCGGTGGGATCGCGGGGCTTATTGCACTACTGCGGAAGCGGTAAGGGCAGGCACTTTACCACGCGACAAATGCCCGACGTGGGGTTATGCATTCCAATGTGAGTGAAACGCCACCAGCCTATCTGGATTATGGCCCGGTCACTTTTGGTGATCGGGAGGCCTGGCTGTTGCGCGAGAACACCGATGATCACCGCCTCGTAAAGGTCGCCCGCAAGGTCGCCGAAACGCTGGCCCATTGGGGTGTTCCGCACCTCATCGTCGATGGGTTGGCCGTTCAGGAACACGGCTATCCACGCTTCACGATCGATGTGGATGTCGTGGTGCCGGATGTGCTGGAAGCGGCCGAGTTTCTGACGGCGGACGTTGCCGGCCCCTTTCAGCGAGTGTCGGGAGTCGCCGATCGGCTGGTGGACACGCGCTTCGACGTGAAGATCGACCTGCTGCCGGCGGGACGGGTGTTGCGACATGGCTGCGAAGTGCCGTTCCCGGAACCGAAGGAAGTCTCAGCGGAACCGCGTCTCGTCTCGCTGCCCGACCTGGTTTCGTTGAAGCTCGACAGCTACCGTGTAAGTCCCCTGCGCCGCCTCAAGGACAAGGCCGACGTGACCGAGCTCATCCAGTGGAAGAAGCTCCCGCGCGACCTGCCCGTGGCCGCGCCGGTGCGGCAGCTTTACCTGGACACTTGGGACGGGTTGCAGGCGGAGGCGCCGTAAGCAGTCTCGGATGAGTTCCCTATCACCAAAATAAAGAAGCAGCAGATCCCGCCGCAAAAAGCCGACGCAAAGCATGGCTCCGGCGTGAGGTTCCGCCATCCCTCCAGGGTGCAGACCACCAGGAGGATACTGTCCCGGGGCGCTGCCCCGGGCTAAGTTCCACAGGCCCTCCGGGCCGAGGGAAATTAGCGGCGGAGGCGCACCGGCTGAAAGAGAGCATGGGAACTTCGGAAACTCAGGCCGGCTCTGCTTCGCGCCGGAGGCGCACCGGAATTTAGCCGGGGGCAACGCCCCCGGAACGGTACCCGATGTCCCCAGCACCCCGGAGGGGAGCCGGAAGCTTGCTTGGCTTAAGCCAGCTTCACCGGCTTGCCGGTCTTTGCCGACTTGTCGGCGGCGAAGATGAGCTGGTGGGATTTGTAGGCGTCCCAGAAGGAGGTGAGGGGCATTTCTTTGCCGGCGGCGAGCGCGTCGAAGAAGGCGTGGAACTGCGATTCGTAGGGATGGTCCTTCACGTCGCCGGAGTCCACGAGGCCGCAGGAGAGCTGGCTCCACTTGGCCTTGTTCAGCGCGCCGAGTTTCGTGCTGTGGAACTTGTCGTCGAGCAGCGAGCCATGGCTGCCGACCAAGTGCGTGTGGAAGTAGTAGGGCTGGAGGCAGTCCACGCACGAGGTGGTCTTGCCCACGCGGCCGTCCGAGAATTTCACCATGCTGATCTGCGTGGTGGGGAAGTCGTAGGGTGCGAAGTATTCGCTCTTCGAAGAGGTGCTGTAGGCGGTGACCTCGGCGGGCACGGCGTCCGGTCCCATGCAGAGCAGCAGGGCGTCGAGCGCGTGGCAGCCGGCGCTGAGCAGGCTGGAACCGGCCTCGTCCTTTTGGTGGCTCCAACGGAACTGCCCGTACCACGGCCCGATGCCGTGATAATAGTCCACCTCGGCGAAGTGCACGCTGCCCAACAGGCCGGCATCGAGCACGCCCTTGATCGTCTTGAACTGGCTCGACCAGCGCACCTCGAAGCACACGCACGTCTTCACCTTGGTCTGCTTCACGGCCTCGGCCATGGCGGCGAGATCCTTGGGCGCGAGCGCGAGGGGCTTCTCGATGATGATGTGCTTTCCGGCCTTGGCGGCGGCGATGAACTGTTTCGGGTGCTCCTTGGGAAACGAGCAGATGTCGATCACGTCGAGGTCGCGATCGGCATACATGGCGCCGAGATCGGAGTAGGCCTTGATGGGGTAGCCGTACTTCGCCGCCAGCTCCTTTTCATCGAGCGGACGCGAGCTGTAGATGGCCGTGACCCGGGCCTTGCCGGTCGCGTTGATGGCGGGGATGTGCGCGCTGGCGACCCAACCGTGACCGATGATGCCGACGTTGTAGGTGGGGGAACTCATAGGGTGACTCAGGAATCCGTTGGCTCAGACTGTGGCGAGGATGGACGGCGACCTCCGCTGGCATGTTCAGACAGGCTTTCAGCGATGGACGGTCCGATAAACATGGGCGGCATTGGTGCGGAAAACTTTCCCCACGGTGCGCGGCCCCTTGGCAGTGAAGTATTCGACCGCGAGCCGCTGCACCGTCGCATAGTTGGCGAAAAGCGCGCTGACGGGCCAGTTGCTGGCGTAGAGCAGGCGGTCCTCGCCGAAGATGTGCCACACGGCGTCGAGCACGGGACGGTAGAACTCGAGATCCGTTGGCGCCTGCCCGCCGCGCTTGCCGGAGCCTTCGACGAGGCCGGAGACTTTCATCACAACGTTCGGCGAGTAATGGCAGCCCGCCAGGCCGGACACCCAGCGGTTTGGATGCGGCGGTGGCGTGACTGGGACGTTGGCGACGTGGTCGATGATGATGCGCAAGGAAGGGACCTGCGCCGCAAAGGGCTCCACGTCCGGCAACTGATCCGGACTGAGCAGGATATCCAGGGCGAGGTTGTGGTCGGCGAGCCGGCGGACGTCATCGAGGGTGGCCGCGTCGTGCAGCGCCTTTTGCATCGTCTCGCCACCGATGCGGATGCCGCGGAAAAGCCGGTTGGCGGCGAAGCGTTTGAGCTGCGCGGAAAATTCCGGATCACCGGGCGTCAGGTGGCCCACGAAGCCGACGATGAAGGGCTCATTCTCGGCGAGATCCAGCACCCATTGGTTGTCCTCCACCCAGGCGCTGGCTTCGACGATGACGGTTCCGGTGACGCCGAGCGGGCGGGTCATCGCGATGTATTCGGCGGGCAGAATGGGGCGGTATAGGGTCGGCTCGCCTTTGGGCGGCCAGGGCACGCCCTGCGGTCGCGTCGGGTTATAAAAGTGCGTGTGCGTGTCGATGATGCCGCCGGCCAGTCCGTCGCCCGTCACGCAGCCGGCGAAGGTGCCGGCCGCGGCGAGGCTGGTGGTCGTGAGGAAATCGCGACGGCTGAGGCGGAAGGCGGGGAGAGGCACGGGCTGAACATGGATTTAATCTGGAAAACAGGAAAACAGGAAAAAGGGAGTTCGGATCCTATTGGGCGCAACTTTTTATCATGGTTCCCTGATGAGCTGGGGCAGTGCGCAGGTTCCCAGGCGCAAGTGGCCGCACCCCTCACCCTTCCCTCTCCCCGTTAAGGGGAGAGGAGTCCGCCCACGGGCTCCACCAACGATTCGGAAGATCCGCAGCGACCACGATGAAAGGATGCGCCTGCAGCCGGTAGTTCCGTTCCTGTTTTCCTGCTTCCCAAATTAATCCATGCCTTGTTTTCGATCATCGTGGCCAGAAGAGGTGTGGCACAAAGCGGCTCAAATTGCCGGTGATGAGCCGCGTATCCTCACGGATGCCCAGCCCGGCGGCCTCGTGATTCACGATCCAGGCGCCGAGCACGGGATGGTTGCCGCCGAATTCGGCGAGGGGTGCGAGCCCCTGATAGATGAATCCCTCCGCGCCGTACTTGCCCTCGTTGGCGGCGAGCGGCTGCCCGTTCACGACGAGCGACACGTTCGCGCCCTCGCGACTGAGCAGGGGTTTGCGGGCGTAGCTGCCGCCGAGCGGTTCGGGCGTGGCGTACGCCGGCAGCAGGTTCGGGTGACCGGGGAACAACTCCCACAGCACGGGCAGCAGGCCCTTGTTGCTGAGCAGCATTTTCCAGCAGGGCTCGATGAAGTTCGCGCGGCGGGCGGTCAGAAACTGGGCGAAGTCCTCGGTCCAGAGCCATTCCCAGGCGTAGAGCTTGAACAGATTTTGCACCGGCTCGCCCTCCAGATCCACGAACCGCTGGCGTTGGGAATCCCAGCCGAGCTCCTCCAGCGGAAGCTCCTGGGTCACGCGTCCGGCCTGCGTGCAGGTGTCGCGCAGGTAGTGGACGGTCTGGGCATCTTCCTGATTGTCACGCACGGCGGCAAAATGCACCGGGCCCGCCGGGGCCGCTTGCCAGGCTTTGATCAGTCGCTCGTGGATGGAGTTGAACTGGTCCGCATTCTGGTAGTTCTCCTGCAGCCAGAACCATTGCGCGACGCTGGCTTCGAGCAGCGTGGTGGGCGTGTCGGCATTGTATTCGAGCAGCTTCGGCTCGCCGCTGCCGTTCCAGGCAAAGTCGAAGCGGCCGTACAGGCTGAAATCGTCCTGCTCCCACGAGGCGCGGATCGCCGAGATCGCGGCGGCCGGGATGGCCAGCCGCGACCACCAGTCCCGCTCGATGACCGCGCCGGCGGCCTCAATGCAAAGCGCATGGAGGGTATTCGCGGCCGCCTCCAGCGTATCCACCTCGGTGGCGGTGAACTCGTAGTAGGCTGTCTCGTCCCAGTACGGCGCCGTTTCGTGGGTGTGATAGGTCAGGCCGATCTCCTCGACGCGTTCGCGCCAGTTCGGACGGGGCGTGCAGGTGTGGCGTTGCATGGCAGGATCAGGATTCGGAGCTGGAATGCGATCCTCCGAAGCCGCCGCGCCAAACGCTCGAGCGTGAGCTGTCGGTGCTCCAGGAACGGCTACCGTCCGCGGAAGAACTTCCACCTCCCCCGGAAGTGCTGAAGCTGCTGGCTCTGGTCCGCAACGGCTCGGTCTTGATATTGGCCGATTCGACCGCTTCCGGCCGCGGGGTGGAGACCACGATGGGCCCGGCGTAAGGCGTGGGCCACCAATCGCCACCGTGATAATAGCCGCGGCCCGACAGGTAGGAGTTGAACGGCCGCGCATACCAGCCGCCATAGGGGGCATGGTAGTAGCCCACACCGCTGACGTATTCGTTGTTGGTATAGACCTGGTTGGTGGAAACCATGGGCGGCACGTTGGTCGCACTGGCCGCCGCGTCATCCTGCTGACAACCGGTCGTCCAGAGCGCCGAGGCAACCACCCCGGACAGCACCAGACACACATGCTGACTGCGTTTCATACGGCGGACACGTTAGGGATGGCGGACGGGCGGGCTATTCGGAACGGACCGGCCTTTTTCCACCCACTCAGCCGACGATGGCCGCCGCCACGACGATGCAGACACCCACGATGATCGCCGCACCGATGATGGCTGCCGCGACGTTGCGGTTCTCGATGATCTCGCGGTGCAGGTCTCCGGGTGTGGCGGCGTCAAAGAGCTTGTAGCCGGCGATGGCCAGGACCACGCCGACCAGAGTGAACAGGGCGACCAAACCGATGGCCTCGGCCAAGGATGAGGCGTGCCAGGAAGAGCCGGTGTCGGCGGCATGCAGCGATGGACCGGCCAGGGCAAGCAGGCAGAGCAGGGGAAGGCGGGATTTGAACATGAGACCTTGTGCCCTGAGGGCGGGGAGGGGGCGAGCAAGTTTTGTGGTTGCCGGCCGAATATGCGCAGACTCCGGCGCAATGCGAAAGCTGCTCATTGTCTCCGACCTCCATTTCGCCGGGCCCGGGGAGCAGGCCCGGCGCGGTCACGAGGCACGGGTCATTGGCAATCCCATGCTGCGGGGGCTTGCGAACGCCTGGCGGCAGGGTGTCTGGTTGTGCGACCCGCTGGCGCACAACCACCGCCTCGGGCAGATCATCCGGGCGAATCCGGCTCCCGACCTGGTCGTGGCCAATGGTGACTTCACGGTGGATACGCGTTTTGTCGGAGTGAGTGACGATGCCTCGCTGGAAAGTGCGGCTATCGCTCTTGGTGAACTGCGGCACGCCTACGGCGAACGCGTGCTGGCCACCATCGGCGATCACGATCTGGGCAAGCAAAGCCTCTTTGGCGGTGTCGGTGGACCCCGGATCGCTAGCTGGAACCGCTGTCAAGATAGGCTGGGGATCGCCCCGTTCTGGCGGCGTGAGATCGGGCGTCATGTGCTGCTCGGCGTCACCTCCACCGTGCTGGCCCTGCCGGTTTTTGCGCCGGAGCTGCCGCCTGAGGAACGCGCTGCCTGGCAGGCACTGCATGAGGCGCACCTGGCCGAGGTGCGGGCGGCGTTTGCGGCCTTGGAGCCTGATCAGCGCGTGCTGCTCTTCGTCCACGATCCGACCGCCCTGCCGTTCCTGTGGCGGGATGAGGTGATCCGTTCGCGCCTGGGGCAGGTGGAGCGGACCGTGATCGGCCACCTCCACACGCCCCTCATCTTGCGGACCGCGCAGCTGCTCGCCGGGATTCCCCGGATCACGTGGGCGGGTGTGACCGCCCGCCGCTATACCTCCGCCTTGCGTGAAGCCCGGTGCTGGCGCGATTTCAAGGTGCTGCTGTGTCCCTCGCCGACCGGCATCCAGCTGCTCAAGGACGGCGGCTATCTGCAGGCGGAGATGGACCTGCCTGGAACCGAGCCGGCCCGTTTCCGCCTGGTGCGGTTGCCTTGGGATTAATTGGTTCTCAGGCCGGAAAGCACGACGGGCGTGTAGTTGGGCCAGGTGCAGAGGTTTTTCGCAGATCACTTAGACGCTGCCACTTTCTCAATCTTTTTCACTCAGGGGAGGGCGGAGGCTGGCAGTTCCTCTGACCGAGGTGTCGCATTCCACAATTTTGGAGATCACCCGATCGAAGATTTTTGAAAAACCGGTCTTCAGGGTGGCGAATCCACTGCTGGTTGGGTCTCTTGGGCACCAGCAGTGTCCCGCCCGGACGAGCGTGATCGGCCAATACATTATGAAATTAATCGGAATCAGAACGGCTCTTGTCGGTTCCACCTTTTTGCTGGCGGGCTTGCCCATGGGATTTTCGGCATGGGCCGACGTCTCGGTGACGGTTTCGGGCAGCCTCGGCCATCCCGACTCGGTTCCTGGCAATCTGAGCAGCGCCAGCTACAGCAACAGCCAGGGTCCAATCCCGGGAGACTCCCTCAGCGGTTTTCTGGCCAAGGATGGATCGGGGAGCACGGTTGACTCCGTGTCGGGGGTGTCGTCCTTCACCGTCTCGGCCTCCGCCTCGCCTGGCCTGCTGCTCGCGTCCGGCTCGACCCATGCCCAATGCACTCCCAATGCGGACCTTTCACCCTTCGTGGATGGCTTTGCCACCATTTTCGCGCAGGCCAACTTCAGCGACACGGTGACGGTCTATAATCCGTCCCTGCCCCTGTCCGCACCCGTGCAGGTGCGGATGTCCTTGAACCTGGCCTGGGGAGGCACCGGCTTTCTCGAGGACAACCGGTATGCCGCGAGCGGGTCCAGTGCGGAGATGCACTTCGGTGGCAACGGCAGCGACATCGGGGTCATCGATGCCCGTTATCTGCTCGACGGAATCCCCGGCGACACCGTGGCCAACGCGGGCGGCTTCTTCGTCCTGACCGTGCCTAATGGGCTCGTCCAGAATGTCTCCGGCCAGCTCCAGGTCACCGACCAGACGGGCCTCCGGGGCATAAGCACCGTCACCATCACCGGGAACTCGGATAGCAACGTGCCGTTTCCGGAGGGGGCGCGATTCAACCTGTACGGGGTTCTGCCAGACACGGAGATCACGGCCGGCTCCGGCCACGACTACTCCGCCGTGCCGGAGCCGGGAGCCTATGGCGTGGCCAGTGGGCTGCTGCTGGCCGGCTGGGGGCTGGTGCGCCGTGGTCGCCGGAACGGAAGCGAAGCCTGACCTGATACGTGGCCGTCGGATTGCAGGGCTGTGATCCAGGACGGCGTCGGCGAATGCAGGCATCCGAGCTGGGTGGCGGGTAGGCGAACGCTGGCGCGCTCACCGGCGGGCTTGGTGGTTCCGCGAGGTTTTGGACTGCGCCGGTGCTCCGGCGCTTTGCACGGGCGGCCGAGTTATGCCTGGGAACGCTCTGGTTCCATTCGCTTCCCCCGACCAAAGCAGTGCAGCAGCACCGCACTTCAGGACGCTGGCGCGCTCAGTGGCTGCGCCGGGACTCCGGCTGTCCCTATGCCTTCCAAGTTCAGGGACACTGAGAGATGGCAGGTGTTCACCGGGTGTCCACGCCTGGGTGGTTTCGGTGGATTTCCTCAGGAAAAGTGGCGGGAGTGGCGGGGCTCGAACCCGTAACCTCTGCCGTGACAGGGCAGCGCTCTAACCAATTGAGCTACACCCCCGCTCGGGGTGGGCGCGTGTTTTACGTTGTGGAAGCGCCGAGTCAACGATTTTGTCCCGGAAAAGTAACGCCCCAACAGGGAGACAGCGAGGGAGCAAGGGTGATTCGGGCCGCAGACGCCAAGGAGGTGGGGGTGGGGAACCCCGCTGAAGAAACGTACTACAGCCCGAATCGGAAGTAACGCTATGAACGAGGATAGGGGTTGTCAATGCACAGAGCCCCCGATACTTACTTTTACTGAGCAAATGCGGATGCCCCATGCGGCGCAGGAAAGCCGCCACTTTGCTCACCCAATCTGCCCCGGTTTCGCGCAACCAACGAAGCAGGGCCGGCGTCTGAAACCCCGTCTTGGACGTCGCCGGCTTCAGACTGGTTTGGTGTCAGGATGTTTCAGGGACGGCATTTCCTGAGCAACCCGGACTTGACCGCGCGGGCCGCTGTGTTTGCATGGGCGCGCGCTTATGAAGCTTCTTACCGCAATTTCCCTCGGCATCGCCCTGCTCGCTGCCTCAGGTTGCTATTCCACGCAGGAAGGCCGTTCCAAGTTTGGCGTTCCCCTGTCCAAGGACACCATTGAAAGCCGTTACGAGCGTCCGGTCGAGCAGGTGTTCGCCGCCGCGAAGGACACGCTGGCTTTCAACGGCACGCTGACGGGTGAAAACACCATCGCGAAGACCCTCGCCGCCAGCATCGACAACCGTACCGTGTGGGTGAAGGTGGACGAAGTCGAACCGCACGTGAGCCGCATCTTCGTGCAGGTCCGCAAAAGCGGCGGCGGCGCTGACATCTATCTCGCCAGCGAGCTCGACAAGCAGATCGCGCTGCGCCTGAAGTAACCGGCGCACAGGGCTTTTTTCGCGCAAGCGGCCGGATCATCCGATCCGGCCGTCTGTTTTTCGGAGCGGCATTGGAGCCCGGTGGGGCGAGCGTCCCCGCGAGCCGGGCCACTTTAGACCCAGCCTGCCGCGGCTCGCGGGGACGCTCGCCCAGCCGCGCGTTTTTGGGCACCCCGACGTCCGTCACCGGGGGTGACGGCTCAGTCGAACATCTTGCCCGGGTTCAAAATGCCCTGAGGGTCCAGGGCGCGTCGCAGCTCACGCATCACCCGCATCTGGGCGGCACCCGCAAACTTGGGCAGGAATTCTTTCTTCGCAAGGCCCACGCCGTGCTCGCCCGTGATCGTGCCGCCAAGGCGGATGGCCTCGTCGAAGATTTCACGGAAGGCCGCGTGGACGCGCTCCATCTCCTCGTGGTTACGTTCGTCGGTGAGAAAGGTGGGATGCAGGTTGCCGTCGCCCATGTGGCCGAACGTGCCGATGCGGAGGCGGTATTTCTGCGCGATGCGGTCGCAGAAGCGGACCATCTGCGCCAGCTCGCTGCGCGGCACCGTCACATCCTCCAGGATGGTTGTTGGCGCGACCCGCGCGAGCGCGCTGAAGGCGCTGCGCCGGGCGCTCGCGAGCTGGTTGGCCTCGGCCTCGTCGCGCGCCACCCGGATCTCCAGACAGCCGTTGCGCCGGGCGATGGCCTCCATCTGGGCGGCCTCCTCCGCGACCTGTGCCGGATGGCCATCCGTTTCGATCAACAGCAGCGCCTCACAGTCGGGCAGGCCGATCTTCGCGAAATCCTCGACGCAGCGGATGGTGGTGCGGTCCAGAAACTCCAGGGTGCAGGGGATGATCTGCGCCGCGATGATGTCGCTGACGGTCTGCGCCGCCGCGTCCATCTGGGCGTAGGTGGCGAGCATCGTCTTCTTGGCGGCCGGCTTGGGAATCAGCTTCAGCAGCACCTGGGTGATGACCCCGAGCGTGCCTTCGCTACCGATGAACAGATCCTTGAGCGAATACCCCGCAACATCCTTCACGCACTTGTTGCCGGTGAACATCACCTCGCCATTCGGCAGCACGATTTGCAGGCCCATCACGTAATTGCGCGTAATGCCGTACTTCAGCCCGCGCAGGCCACCGGAATTCTCCGCGACGTTGCCGCCGATGGTGGAAATCTTCATCGAGCCCGGATCGGGCGGGTAGAAGAGGCCCACGGCCGCCGCCGCCTCGGCGACGTGCAACGTGGTCACGCCGGGCTCGACCAGCATCGTCAGGTTGGCGCGGTCCACCTCCAAGATTTTGTCCATGAGCACCGTGCACAGCACGATGCAGTTGGGGGAGGGGAGGCTGCCGCCGCTAAGCCCGGTGCCGGAGCCGCGCGTCACGACTGGGATGCGCTCCCGGCTCGCGATTTCGAGAACAGCGATCACGTCCGCCGCCGAACGGGCGAGCACCACGCAACCGGGCATGGCGCTCAGCGCCGCGGTGCCGTCAAACGAGTAGGGGATCAGGTCTTCCGGCGCGGTGAGCAGCGGGGCGCCGGCGAGGCGGGTCCGCAATTCGGCGAGGATGTTTTCCGGCAAAGGCATGAGGCGGAAGCGTGGTTAAAAACCGGAATTTTTGATAGGATGAACCGGATGGACAGGGTTTTTTAACCGCTGATCGACACTGATCTGCGCTGATAGAATGTGCTTTCCTCACCGCTTTTTATCAGTGGTGATCAGTGTCGATCAGCGGTTAAGAACCGGATTTTTGACGGCGAGATACCACGCCTACCAAATCACCAGCGTGTCCAGCACCGCCCGGGTGCGCGGCACCTCATGTGTGCGGAAGAGATCGGTCTTCCCCAGCGCCGCGAGCACTGCGAAATACGGCTCGGCGCAGCGCACCTCGTCGCCGAAGCACTCGAAGGCGTGCGGTAGCGCATGGCAGGTCGGCCAGCCCAGCGTGCGCAGGCGGAAGGTGTTCAGGAACACCCGCATCTGGTGCCGGATGCGCGTCGCGGAGTCCTGCAGGTTGCGGTAGTAAAAGCCGAGCCCGGGATCGATCCACAGTTTGCGCACGCCATTGGCGGTCGCCAGTTCGATCTGGCGTGCGAAGTAGTCGTGCAGCATCGCGGTCGGGTCCGCGCCGAAATCGAAGTCGGCCACCTCACGCACATTTGCGCCCTGCACATGGCAGAGGATCACCGCCGCGTCGTGGTCGGCGACCATGCGGAACATCTCGGAACTGCGGTCGGTGCCCGTGAGGTTCAGCACCTTCGCGCCGGCTTCGAGGCAAGCAAGCGTCACCGCCGGGTGATAGGTCTCGACCGAAACGAGGTAGCCTGCGCCGGCAAGTTCCTTCACGACGGGCAGGAGCTTCGAGTTCTGCGCTGCCTCATCCACCCGTTGGGCATGGGCCAGGGTGGATTCTGCCCCGATGTCCAGGATCGCCGCACCCTGCGCTGCGAGCACGTGCCCCCGCTGGATCGCAGCCTCCGCAGAAAGACAGACCGACTCGCGGTACCATGAATCTGCCGAGAGATTGATCACGCCCATCAGCTCCGGCCGGGCATTGCCGTCGAAGCGCCGCCCACCCAGATCAAAGGCGGCGACGCGGGCCTTGAGGGAATCGGCGTGGGCGGCGGCGAGTTCCGCGAGATGTTCGAGCTGCAGCACGCGTGAAAGGTGGGGTTGGGCGGGAAAGCGTCAACGCCCGCTTAGATCTACCCGCCGCAAATTCAAAGCTTCAGTTCCGCCAGCTTGCGCTGCATCGCGTCGGCCATCAGCGGCTCGATGAGCGAGTCGAGGTCGCCGTCCATGACGGCGGAGAGGTTGTAGAGGGTGAGCTCGATGCGGTGGTCGGTGACGCGGTTCTGCGGGAAGTTGTAGGTGCGGCTCTTCTCGCTGCGTTCGCCGGTGCCGACCTGCGACTTGCGTTCAGCGGCGTACTTGGCGTGTTCCTCGGCCATCTTGGCATCCAGCAGACGCGAACGGAGGACCATCATCGCCTTGGCCTTGTTCTTGATTTGCGAGCGCTCGTCCTGGCAGCGGACCTCGGTGCCGGTCGGACGGTGCAGGATGCGAACGGCCGAGTCAGTCGTGTTCACGCCCTGGCCGCCGTGGCCGCCGGCGCGGCAGACGTTGATCTCCAGGTCATCGGGCTTGATGACCACGTCCACCTCCTGCGCCTCGGGCATCACCGCGACGGTGACGGTGCTGGTGTGGATGCGGCCCTGGGCCTCGGTGGCCGGCACGCGCTGTACCCGGTGCACGCCGGACTCGTACTTGAGCCGCTTGTAAACATCCTGACCCGTCACGCTGACGGTGACGTCCTTGTAGCCGCCCAAATCGGAAACACTGGCGTCCAGCACCTCGAACTTCCAGCCCTGCGTCTCGGAGTAGCGCTGGTACATGCGGAGCAGGTCGGCGGCAAAGAGCGCGCTTTCGGCCCCCCCGGCTGCGCCGCGGATTTCGAGGATGGAATTGCGGGAGTCGGTCGGGCTGGGCGGGATGATGCCCTCACGCAGGCGCAGGGAAAGGCGGGCTTCGGCGGTTTCGAGCCGCCTGATCTCATCCGCCGCCATCACCGCCAGTTCGGAGCCGGTCGGTTCGCTGACGATCAGGGCCTGGTTGTCCGCCAATTCGGCTAGGATGCCGAGATAGGTATCGCTCTGGGCAACCAAATCACGGAGCCGGGAATGCTCACGGGTGAGTTCCTGGCCCCGCTGGACGTTGGCAAAGGCGTCGGGCGAGCTGAGCTGGGACTCAACCTCGGCAAAGCGGTCACGGAACCGGGTGATGAAGGGGCGTAGATCCAAGGGAAATGGTTAGAACAGGCGGTCGAGTAGTGGCTGGCGGCCCATGGTGACGTCACGAAGGACCGGTAAAAAAGCAAACCGCCCGCCGTCCGGGGTTGACCGGATCGGCGGGCGGTATGACGACGCGCGGCTACTTCTTCTTCTTCTTGGAAGACTCGGCGTCGGCCTTGGCGGCCTGGGCGGCTGCAGTTTTGGCGGCGCGCTGTTGGAACTTGTCCACGCGGCCGGCGGTGTCCACGAACTTCTGCTGGCCGGTGTAGAACGGGTGCGTAAAGGCGCTGATACCCATCAGGTACAGCGGGTATTCCTGGCCGTCCTCCCACTTCGCAGTGAGACTGGTGTGGGCGCAGGACTTCGTCAGGAACATCTGTCCCGAGGCCGAGTCCCGGAAGATCGTCAGCTTGTAATTCTTCGGATGCGTGTCTGCCTTCATAAAATTGGAGGGCGGACGCTAGCAGCCGAAGGGCAGGTGACAAGTGGTATTTTACACTGGCAAAGACGGTCCGGGTCAGGACGTCCGTGATTCTGGGCGGACTCCCGCTCGTTCGGGCCAGAGCTCACCGGTCCAAATTCGCGTAAATCGCTTGAAGGGAATCGCGCCTTGACCCGTCGAGGCAAGGCACACCAAAAATTCCCCATGCACATTCCCCTTTTCCGACCCCTGTCATTGCTGACTTTGGGCGTGGTTCTGTCGGTGGCGGTTTCCGCCGCGCCGAAGTACCAGCTGCAGTCCTTTGCCAAGCAGCAGCTCACCGACCAGTTCTGGAGCGAGGGGGCGAACTTCGGCGATTTCAACCGCGACGGCAAAATGGACGTGGTCGCCGGGCCGTTCTGGTACGAGGGGCCGGACTTCAAGGTGCGCCATGAATTCATGGCCGCCGACAAAGTCTCCAAGAGCAAGAAGAACGGCCAGGACGTCACGTTTCCCGGCTTCAAGGGCGCGCTCGGCAGCGAAAACGAGTATTCGGCCAACTTCTTCGCCTTCACCTCCGACATCAACGGCGACGGCTGGACCGACATCCTGATCCTCGGTTTCCCCGGTGAAAATTCCTGGTGGTTTGAAAATCCGGGCAAGGACCTTTCCAAGGGCGGCCACTGGACCCAGCACGTTGCCCTCGACGTCACGGACAACGAGTCGCCGACCTTCACCGACATCACGGGTGACGGAAAACCCGAGATCGTCTGCTCCTCGAAGGGCCACTACGGCTACGCCTCGCCCAACCCGAAGGATCCGACGAAGCCCTTCACCTGGCACTCGATCTCACCCGACAACAAGTATCACAAGTTCACCCACGGCATGGGCGTGGGTGATGTGAACGGCGACGGCCGCATGGACCTGCTCGAAAAGGACGGCTGGTGGGAACAGCCCTCCTCGCTGGAGGGCGACCCGGTCTGGGCCTTCCACAAATGGCCCTTCGGCACGGGCGGCTCGCAGATGTTCGCCTACGACGTGAACGGCGACGGGCTGCCCGACGTGATCTGCAGCCTGGCGGCGCACGGTTACGGGCTGAGCTGGTTCGAGCAATACCGCGAGGGCGGCGAGATCAAGTTCAAGGAGCACAACTTCATGAACAAGGAGGCGAAGGAGAACCGTTACGGCGTCCATTTCTCCCAGATGCACGCGGTTGACCTCGTGGATATGGATGGAGACGGCCTCAAGGACATCGTGACCGGCAAACGCTTCTGGGCGCACGGCCCCGAAGGCGATCCCGAGCCCAACGCCGCCCCGGTGCTCTTCTGGTTCCAGCTCAAGCGCAATGCCGACAAGACGGTGGACTGGATCCCGCATCTGATCGACGACAACAGCGGCGTGGGCACGCAGGTCGTCGTCAAGGATTACAATCGGGACGGCAAGCCGGATATCCTCGTGGGCAACAAACATGGCGTGTACGTCTTCACCCACACCGCGAAGACGGTCAGCAAGGCGGAGTGGGAGGCGGCACAGCCCAAGCCGGTCTTCCCCTAGGCCGAGGTTGGCTGTGTCACGCCGTCGCCCGTACAAGCAGCACCGGCACGGTCGCCTTGTGGCGTACCGTGGCGATGGTGCTGCCGAAGAGCAGGTCACCGATGAAGCGATGGCCATGGGTGGTCATCGCGATCAGGTCGCAATGCTCGGCGGCGGCGGTCCGCAGAATTTCCGTCGCCGGATCACCCATCGGGAGTGAGACCGATACGGCCAGCCCGGCCTCACGCAGTCCGGCGGCGGTCGTCTCCAGATATTCGCGGTCGGCCCGGATCTCATCGGACTCGGCGAGCTTCAGCGCGTTGAAGTTGCGCGCCACCCAGCCATCGGCGACATGCACGAGCAGCAGTTCCGAGCGCATCAGGGTCGCCAGTTGCTGGATGTGCGGGAGCAGCGAGCGGTCGGCGCGGCCGTTTTCGAGGGCGACGAGGATTTTGTGGTACATGGGAGCAGCGGACCGGCCGTTACTTCACCCACTCGACAGCCTTGTCGAAAAGGTATTTCACATTCAGCGCCACGATGATGCCGGCGGTGATCCAGGCGAGGGTCTTTATCCACAGCGGGTTGACGAACTCACCCATCTTTTTGCGGCTGCTCGTGAAGAGGATCAGCGGGATCACGGCGAAGGAAAGCTGCAGGCTGAGCACCACCTGGCTGAAGATGAGCAGATCGTTGGTGCCTTTTTCCCCGTAGAGCGCAGTGACGACCACCGCCGGCACGATGGCCAGCAACCGCGTGATGAGCCGGCGCAGCCAGGGGCGCAGGCGGAGGTTCAGAAAGCCCTCCATCACAATCTGGCCGGCGAGCGTGCCGGTCAGCGTCGAGTTCTGGCCGGAAGCGAGCAACGCCACCGCGAAGAGCGTGCTCGCGAGGCCGACCCCGAGCATGGGCGAGAGCAGCTGATGTGCGTCCTGGATCTCGGCGACGTTGTGCGACGTGCCATGAAACGTGGCCGCGGCCACGATGAGGATGGCGGCATTGATGAACAGCGCGAACATCAGGGCCAGCGTCGAGTCGATGGTGGCGAACTTGATGGCCTCGCGCCGGCCTTCGGAGGTCGGCTCGTACTTGCGCGTCTGCACGATGCTGGAGTGCAGGTAGAGGTTATGCGGCATCACCGTCGCCCCGAGGATGCCGATGGCGACATACAGCATCGCGGGGTTCCGGATGATCTCGAACTTAGGCACGAACCCGCCCAGCACGGCGACGACGTCCGGCCGGGAAAAGATGATTTCCGCGAGGAAGCAGCCTCCGATAGTCAGGATGAGCGTGACCACCAGTGCCTCGATGTAGCGGAAGCCCCGGTTTTGCAGGTACATCACCGCCAGCACGTCGAGCGCGGTCAGGCACACGCCCCAGACCAGCGGAATCTTGAAGAGCAGGTTCAGCGCGATGGCCGAGCCGATGACTTCCGCGAGGTCGCACGCGCAGATGGCGATCTCGCACATCAGCCAGAGCACGACCGTCACGGGCTTCGAATAATGGTCCCGACAGGCCTGCGCGAGGTCGCGTTCCGTGACGATGCCCAGCTTCGCGCAGAGCGACTGGAGCAGGATCGCCATCAGGTTGGAGAGGAGGATGACGCTCAGGAGCGAGTAGCCGAACTGCGAGCCACCCGCGAGGTCGGTGGCCCAGTTGCCCGGGTCCATGTAGCCCACCGCCACCAGATAGCCCGGGCCGGAGAAGGCCAGCAGCTTCCGCCAGAAGCTGAAATTCTTGGGCACCGGAATGGTGCCATGCACTTCGGCGAGGCTCTTTTGCGCTGATTCCTGGTGCCAGGCCCCGGGCGAGGGATCGACCGCAACCGGGATGGGAGGACGGTCTTTCATGAACTTCAAAACTCCACGTGGGCCCGCAGGCCGAACACGTGCACCGGGCCGCGATCGCGGTTGTACGCGGGATTGGCGACAAACTCGTAGTGCGCGCTGGTGTGCAGCCAGTGCGTGACCGCGCAGTCGTAGTAGGTCTCGAAAAACTGTTCCCAGCCGTAGTTCAGCGCGCCGTCGCCCGCAAGGATTCCGATGCCGCCCGCCGCGAGATAGTCCTGGTGAACCTTTGAGATGCCATTGAATCCGCCACCCACGGCGAACGTGTCGTCCGGCCGGCCCCAGCCGCCACCGCGCAGGCTGAAGCCGGCGGTGGCCGTCTCATCCACGTCGTTGAAAGTCCACGACTCGGTGCGTCCGTCGCTCCAGCCGAGCCGGCCGAACACGCCGAGATTTTTGGTCAGCCCCTGATCCCAGCTCAGGCCGGTGCCGAACTTGTAGCGGTGTTCGCCATTCGTCACGGTGGCATCCGCCGGATAAATGCCCGTCGCAATGGCCGTGGCGACCGCTGTGCCGTACGCTCCCATGTGGGCGCGGTTCAGGTAGCCTAGCACCCGCACGGAGCCGGGCCGCTCGCCGAGCGCGTAGCGCCACTCGAATTCCGTGACCATGCCCCAGGCCTGCAGGAAGGCGGGATCGAGCGCCATGCCGTTCAAGCGGCGCGGGGTCTGGAAGAAGCCGTAGCGCAGGGCCCAGCGGCGCTGGTTCAGCTCCACCGTCGCGCCCGTCATGTAGCCGAGAGAATCCGCCGGAAAATCCCACGCATTGTTGGCCATCAGCGACCAGTCGAGGAACTGCGTGCGCGGATCGTTCGCGTAGGCGTTGCCGTCGAAGAGGTCCTTCGCGCTGAGTTTGCCGACCGTGAAGGTGAGCCGTGAAACGTCGCGTTTGCCGGCGAGTTCGAACATGTCGTCCTCCACCTGTTCCTGCTCGCCGCCGAGGCCGAAGCTCTGCCGCAGAAACACCCGCGCCATGGTGACGTTGGGGAGCTTGGTACCGAGCTTGAACGCCTCGCCGTTGGGAAAGGCCTCCAGTCCCACCGCGTTGCCCAGGCCGAAGCCCTGCCATACGAGCGCGTCCGCAAACGCCGCCGCCCCGCTCCACAGCCGCACCCCGCCGACGAGGTCGAACGAGACCGTTTCGCGCACCGAGTTCACATCCGGCAGGCTCCGTGTTCCTTCGTACGGCGCGGTGAAGTGGGTGTTCCCCTCGGCGACCACCGTGGCCTGGGTGTGCCAGTTCCACGGTGCTTCCGGCGGCTCGGTGGCGGCAGGAGAGTTGGTCGTCTCCGCAGCGGCGGCGGTGGCCCAGACGATCATCCCGCCAACCAGGCCCGCAATTTGTTCAGTCTGTCGCATGGGGGAAATTGGAACCCGATCCTCAGCGGCACGCCAGCCTGAGAAAAGGGTTCAAACCACCAGCTAAGTCCATGATCTCGAGGTTGACGCCCCTATCCGCCATTAAGGCGTCTTCCGGCCGGTCCGGGGCCGAAGGGTCCGCCTCCATGGCGGAAGCGGAGGCGATGACGGCGGGCGGCAACGATCTCATGGCGGTGACGATGCGAACCCGCGAGTATTCTGTCAAATAATTTGTTTTGTGCCTAAAACATTTGTTCTTGCCCAAAATCACGGGCTTGGCGGCGGCAGGGGCCGCTGCTACCAACCGCGTGTGCCAACCGCCGCCCGACCGCGTGCCCAGGACGTGCGCCGCTCCGAGTCCACCGAGGACCATCTGGAACGCATCCACGACCTCGTGGAGGCCAAGGGCTATGCGCGCGTCACCGACATTGCCGAGGCGCTGGGGCTGACACGTTCCACGGTGTCGAACATGGTCCGGCGGCTGGCGGCGCGTGGCTTCGTGAACTACGAGCGCTACCGAGGATTCACGCTCACGACGGAGGGACGCGCGGTGGCAAGGCACATCAAGGAGCGGCACCAAACGCTCACCGCGCTGCTGGGGCAGCTGGGATTGGAGGCCGACACGATCGCGGCCGAAGTCGAGGACATCGAGCACCACCTGAATCCGGCCACGCTGGCGGCCTTTGCGTCGTTGGTGGAGTTCTGGCGGCTTCATCCCGGGCAGCTCCGCGAGTTCCTGCGGTTTCATCGGCGGAACCGGGGACATTGAACGCCGCAGAGCCGATTCCCGTCAGGGAAGTGAACAACGGCACGCTAAAAGGTTTTGACCGTCCGGATGGCGGGCATTAAACGGGGCGTGCGCGTTGGAGATTTCAAGAATTGAACCGTCATAAATGAACCTGTTGTCCGGGCTTTTCGCCACTGGTGATAGTGGCATGAAGCTCAGCTATGTCTGGGACAAGGCCACCCCCGAGGCCAAGGTCATCATCCTTGTCCTGGCAATTTTCTCCATTTTCGCGTGGGCGGTGATGTTGACCAAGGCGCAGCAGATGCGCCGGGCCAAGCGCCTGAACCACTACTTCGAATCGGAGTACCGCGGGCAGAAGTCCGTGCTCGGCATCTACGACCGCAAGCTGCCCGTGGATGGCTGCCCGCTGTTCGCCGTCTATCAGGATGGCTGCACCGACCTGGAAGGCCGTTTGCGGAATGCGGAGGGTGGCCGCAAAACACATGTCTCCATCAAGACGATGGAGCACGTGAAACGCTCCTTGGAAGGGGCGGTGGCCCGGGAAGCCCTGAAACTGGAATCCGGTCTCGTGCTCCTGGCGGCCGCCGTAAGCGGTGCGCCGTTCCTCGGCCTGCTGGGCACGGTCTGGGGCGTGATGGACGCCTTCGGCGGTGTCGCCATGGCCGCCCAGGCGGGCAACCGCGCCGACCTGGCCGCGATGGCACCCGGTGTGGCCGCCGCCCTGATCACCACCGTGGCCGGTTTGCTGGTGGCGATTCCCTCCATGTTCGGCTATAACTGGCTGGTTCACAACCTGCGCGTGCTGACCGTTGAGCTGGACAACTTTGCCCAGAGTCTGGCGTCCCGCATGGAGACGGAATTCCTGAAAGACGACGAGTAACCGATGAGCGAACTGACCCCAGCAGCGGATGATGCCGTAAAGCGCCAAGGCAGGGGCGTGCTCTGCGCCAAGTGCGAGCACCTGAACCCCTTGGGCATCGAGCAATGCGAGACCTGCCAGGCACCGCTTTACGTCTCCTGTCCGACGTGCGGGCACCGGAACCCGGCGGTGTTGGACCACTGCGTGGAATGCAAGCGGCGGCAGATCCCCGTGGCCCCGCCGGAAAACCACGAATCCGGACCGCGAGGACAAGGCGTCCTTTGCGCGAAATGCGAGCATCTGAACCCGCTGGGACTGGAAAAATGTGAGACCTGCCAGGCGGCGCTCTTTGCCCCCTGTCCGAGGTGTGGGCACCTGAATCCGTGCGTGCTGGACCACTGCGAAAAGTGCCATCCCCGCCAGTTACAGCAGCCCCTGCCGGCACCCCGGGAGGACGGACCGATGGGTCCGGGCGTGCTCTGTGTGAAATGCGAGCACCTGAACCCGCACGGCATCGACCTGTGCGAATCTTGCGGTGCCCACCTGTTTGTCTTCTGCACCAAGTGCAATCACCGCAACGCCCGGGTTCATTCGCGCTGTGAGCGGTGCCAGCGCAAGCTGCATCGAACCGTGCAGGAGCGCTGGAAGGACGGCGCCGAGCCCAAGCCGGTGAACCTGCTCTATTTCGCCCTCGCGCTGGTGGGCCTGCTGCTGCTGTTTGGGCTGGCCGTCTGGCTTTCCGGCGTGCGCCTGCCGCGTCTCTGGTAACCCGCCCCGACCATGCGCCGCTTCTCCTCCCGCAACCAGCTGGTGACGCTGAACGAGATCAACGTCACGCCGCTGCTCGACCTCGCGTTCGTGCTGCTGATCATCTTCATCATCACCACGCCCCTGCTGGAGCAGAGCCTCAGCCTCAAGCTGCCCAACGGCGGTGAGGCCAAGCAGACCGCCAATGCCTCGGATGTGGTGACGGTCGAGGGTACCACCAACGGTGAGTTCCGGTTCAAAGGCCGGCGGATCGGCGGTGAACGGGAACTGGAGCAGCAGTTGGTGGCGGCCTATCGGGCCAACAAGAACCTGGTCGTGCGCGTCCGGGTGGAAGGCAGCGGGCCGGCCCAGACGCTGGTGACGATTCTGGACATCTGCCGGCGCAATGGCATCACGCGCTTTGACCTGGCCACCGAGCCAAAGAGCCGGCACTGACCATGATTTCCACGCAGCAACGATGCCTTGTGGCCTCCGTGCTCATTCACGGCACGCTGCTTTCCTTGCTGCTGTTCACGCCGGCGTTCACCCGGGAGCAGCCGCCGGGGCCGATCCTCACACTCTACACACCCGACATTAAGCTGACGGATGGTGACAAAATCGGCGGGGGCAATCCCAACGTCCAGCCGCCCACGACCCTGCCCAAGGTCCAGCCGCAACCGGTTGAGCCCAGGCACACCGAACCCAAACCTGCCGAGCCTGAGCCTGAGCCCGAACCGAAGCCCAAGCCGGTGAAGGTCGCCGAAAAGGTCAACAAGCCGGTGGCCGTGGCGCCTGATCCGGTCCGCCCGAAATCGGAGAATCCGTCCCAAGATACCGATCCGGTCGTGCATAAGAAGCCGGTCAGGAAGCCGGCCAAGACCGCCTCTGACATCAAGGTCGCCGAAGAGCCCAAGAAGCGGAACCCCAAGGACGACGCGGCGGAACGTGAGGCGGCAGCGGAACAGGAGGCAGCCGCGCAGCGCCGGCGCGACCGGGCGAATCAGGTCGCCCGGCTGAATGCGGAGCGGGCGGAGCTGGCCAAAACCCTGGGTGGTGCCGCCCAGGCTGTGGGCAAGCAGACCTCCGCCAGTACCACCATTGAAATGCCCGGTCCCGGCGGCCAGGCCTACGCGCCGTACGGCTCCTATCTCGGCGACTTTTACAAGCAGTACTGGCACAAGCCCTCGGCCCTCTCGGTGCGCTCGGCGTCCATCGTGGTGGAAGTGGTCATCGCCCGGGATGGCCGTCTGCTTGACTCCAAATTCGAAAAATCCGGCTACCGTGAACTCGACGATTCCGTGATCAGTTTGATCCGCAACTATCAGCAGCTACGTCCGCTGCCCGACAGCACCACGGATGCCCAACGCACTTTCCGCATCAAATTTACCCTCGAAGCAGATTCCAACACATGAAGTTCCCTCCGTTCCTGCAGACGCTTGCCGTCTGCGCTACCATCCTGCCCGCGTTTGCCCAGGAAATTGTGGTTACCGGCAACACCGCCAAGAAGCAGCCGCCCATCCCGATCACGCTCACCGGTTATGCGGATGAGGCGGAGAAGGTCCTGAAATTTGACCTCTATGTGGCCGGCTTCGAAATTGTTTCGCCCGCCCAGGCCCAATACGAGCTTAAGGCGGGCAAGAGCGCTGAGGTGCAGGGCACGCTCCTGGATACCGGCAACAAACACGCCCTCTTTGCCCGCAGCTATCCGGGTGGCACCACCCGGGCGCAGGCGCACATGCTCTCGGATGACGTGGTCAAGGCCATCACCGGGGTGCCCGGCATCGCGCGCACCAAGATTGCCTACAAGGCACAATCCGGCCTCCGGAACGCCGCTGGGGAGAACATCGGGGAGATTTTCGTGAGCGATTACGACGGGGCCAATGCCTTCCAGGCCACCGAGGATAAAACCATTGCGACCTCGCCCGCCTGGGTGCCGGGTCAATTGGCGCTTTTTTACACCAGCTATCGGGCGGGGGGGCCGGCGGTTTACTCGCACAATTTGAGCACGGGCGCCCGGACCCGCGTTTTCGCCTTTAACGGCCAGAATTCCAGCGCCGCCATCTCGCCGGACGGCACCAAGGTGGCGCTGATCCTGAGCAAGTCGGGCAGCCCGGATCTCTGGGTGGCCAATCTCGACGGCTCGGGCCTGCGCCAGCTCACCCATACCCCGGAGCCGGAATCCTCCCCCTGCTGGTCGCCGGACAGCAAAACGATCTGCCTGACTTCCACCAAGGATGGCCGGGCCCAGCTCTATACGATCCCGGCAAGTGGGGGCGAGCTGCGACGGCTGGCGACGGGAGGCGTGGTGAACTGCACCGAGCCGGATTGGTCGCCCGATGGCACCCAGATCGCTTTCACCCGGGCCTCGGGCGAATTTACGATCTATCTTGTCGGAGCGGGAGGTGGTGACGCCAAGCCGATCACCGCCGGGGAAGACCCTTCTTGGGCTCCCAATTCGCGGACAATCGTATTTACCCGGGGCCGGGATGGTGCCCGGCGCTTGTCACTGCTTGACGTGCCTACGCGACAGGTCAAGGATGTCGCCCGTCTTTCTGGAAGCTGTTCCCAACCCAGTTGGGCTAAATAGCCTCCTTAGCGCGCAGGATCCCTATGAATTCTTTGGCCAAACTTGGTCTGTTGTCACTTGTCGCCGTTCTGGCGATCGCTCCCGGCTGCTCCAAAAAGCCCAAAAACATTACCCCTATCCCCGGCAGTGTCGGCTCGGCTACGGCACCTGTTACTGTGGTGCCCACTGGCCCTATTAATCGTCCGCCCATCGATTATGGTGGACGCCCGTTGGGTCCGGGCAATAACCCAGGACGCCTTGAACAGCCTATCGATACGTCAACCCCGGGCGGTCCAGGGAACTCGACCGGCTCGACCGGTCTTCCGACGGGCAATCTTGGGGATGGCCGCATCGAAGACGCCGCCACCTTCGCCGGGGCTACGGTTTATTTCGACTACGACAAGTCGGCGGTCAAAACCTCTGAGGCGTCGAAAGTTACGACGGTGGCTGATTTCCTGAAGTCGCATGCCGAGGCCAACCTCAAGGTGGCCGGCCATGCCGACGAGCGGGGTACCGAGGAATACAACCGTGCGCTCAGCGAGCGCCGCGCCCTGGCGGTTCGTGAACAGCTGATCAACGGCGGTGTACCTGCCGACCGCATCACCACCGAGCCCTACGGCGAGGACAAGCCCGCTGATCCGGGCCACGACGAGGCCGCCTGGGCGAAAAACCGCCGTGCGGAGTTCATCCTGCTCCTGCCGGCAAATCTCAAGTAATCGCGTCCCTTTTGGCGAGGCCCCGCCGCAAGGCGGGGCCTTTGCTTTCCCTCCCACCCCCATTTATCGCGGATTCGGCTGAATGTTTTGCCCCTTTACCGGTCTGCTTTTGGCACCTAGGTTCCCCTGGCTTTAGAATTTTATGAACACTCCGTTACTGGCTCTGATTGGTGGCAGCGAGATCATGTGGATCGCGATTGTCGTGCTCGTGTTGTTTGGCGCGAAGAAGGTTCCTGAACTCATGAAGGGCGTCGGCACCGGCATCAAGGAGTTCAAGAAGGCCTCCCGCGACGTGCAGGACGAGCTGGAACGCGCCACCTACGAGACCCCGGCCGCCCCCGTCACGCCCACCCCGAAGAAGCCGACCGAGACTGTCTCGCAGTCGGGCCCTTCGCAGAGCTAATCTCCCCGACCCGCTGGCATGGCCGACGAGTTGGAGGTGCTACCACCCGAGTCTGAAAATGAGGACGAGGGTGGTGGACCGATCAAGTCATTTCTCGAGCACCTCGAGGATCTCCGCTGGACACTTATCAAGTCGGCGGCGGCCTTTGCCATTGGCTTCGTCGTCTGCCTCAGCGCGGCGCCTTGGATCATCAGTTTTCTCGAATGGCCGCTGGAGCAGGCGCTGAAGATCCGTACCAGCACCGCCCCCCGTACCATCCTGCTGCTCGGCACCAACGTGCTGGGCCGGATGCCAACCCCGGACATGGCCAAACAGGCCGCCTTGCCCGGGTTGTCCACCAACGCGGACTCCTTCTACCGGCTTACCCCCCAACTGATCGGTACCAACTGGGTGATGGGCATCGTGCCGGAGACCAATCCGCCGGTCGCAGCCACGTTACAGAATTCCGTCCAGCTCAAGAACTTCGGCCCGATTTCCGGCTTCAACATCGTGATGGACATCGCGATTTACGGCGGAATCGTGGTGGCGGCCCCGTTTATTCTCTTCTTTCTGGGCCAGTTCATCCTCCCGGCGCTGCACATTCACGAGAAGAAATTCGTCTTCAAGGTGGCCAGCATTTCCAGCGGGCTCTTCATGCTCGGCGTGGCGTTCTGCTACTTCCTGATGCTGATCATCTGCCTCAGCACCACCGTGACTTTCTCGCAGTGGCTGGGCTTTGGCGCGGATGAGTGGCAGGCGGAGCAGTACATCAGCTTCGTCACGATTTTCATGCTGGGGATGGGCATCGCCTTCCAGCTGCCGCTGGTGCTGCTCACCCTGGTGAAGATCGGCATCCTCAACGCCACCAAGCTGAACAAGTTCCGCATGTACTGGGTGGTGGCCGGCCTGGTCATCGCGGCGTTCATCACGCCCGATGGCAACCCCATCAACATGATGCTCCTGTTCCTGCCGCTGCATGTGCTCTACGAGATCAGCGTGATCATCGCCTGGTGGTGGGAACGCAAGGAGCGCCGGGAAATGGCCGCCCGGGGTGAATCGTGAACAATAGTAAACTCCGTGCTTGCCTGACCCGGCGGCATGATTAGCTTTTGTCCGTCCAACATTTTCCTATGCGATTCACGAAATCAGTTTTCGCCCTTGTCGGTACGGCCGCGCTGCTGACCGGCTGCGCCAGCGCCGAGAAGAAGCTTGGCCGCGGCATCAACAACCTCACCGAGCCGTTCCGGATGGGGGAATTGCAGCGCTCCTATGAGCAGAGCTACCTGTACGACGGTGCGGACGTGGCTGGCGCCCAGGGCGTGATCCATGGCATCAACCGCACCATCGGCCGTACGGCGGTCGGCGCGTTCGAGGTCGTCACCTTCCCGATTCCGAGCGATCCCTACTTCAAGCCCACGAATCCGGTATATCCCGACAGCTACAAGCCCGGTCCGCTCTCGACCTCCACGCTGGAGACCGACACCTCGCTGGGCTTTGATGGCACCGGCGACATCGCCCCGATGTTCCCCGGTAGCCGTTTCCGCGTGCTGGGCGACTAAGTTTTCCGGCCTGAATCAAAACGCGCCAACCCGTGGGTTGGCGTTTTTTTTGTTGATGCGCATCCGGCGTTCCTCCCCCTGCAAGGTCAACTTCCTGCTGAACATCCTCGGGAAGCGGGCCGATGGTTTTCATGAGCTGGAAACCCTGTTCTTCCCGGTCCCATTGCACGACGAGATCAGCGCGGAAGCCGCCCCGGAAGGCATCGGCCTGACCTGCAGCAATCCGGCCCTGCCCTGCGACGGCACGAATCTGGTCCATCGGACGACGACGAAATTTCTGGAGGCGGCCGGGATTCGTTCCGGCGTGCGTCTGCATCTGGAAAAACGCCTGCCGCTGGCAGCCGGCCTCGGAGCCGGCAGCGCCAATGCCGCCATCACGTTGCTCGTATTGAACGAGCTTTTCGGCCAGCCGTTGCCCGTTGCCCGCCTGGACGCCATTGCGGCCACGCTGGGGAGTGACGTCAATTTCTTCCTCCAGCCCAACCCTGCGCTGGCGTCGGGACGCGGCGAGCAGATCACGCCGCTGGAACCGTTCTCCTTGCTGAACGGGTGCGCGATATTCCTTTTTCATCCCGGTTTTGGCGTGGCGACCCCGTGGGCCTTCCGGGAACTGGCCCGGTTTCCCGAAGCCCTGAACGGATGTTCCGGCCGCGCGCAGGAAGTGGCCGAGGTTTTTCGCCGGGGGGACCTCACCGCCGCCGGGCAGGCGCTCTACAATTCGCTGGAGGCTCCCGTCCTCGAAAAATATCCCATCCTCCGGCTCTACCAGGATTTTCTGCGGGAGCGGGGCGCATTCGGTACGCTGATGAGCGGAAGCGGCTCGACCACGTTCGCCCTGTTCCCTAACACCGCCTCGGCGGCGGCGGCGGTGCAGCCGTTTCGCGCCAAGTTCGGCGACGCGGGCTGGTTGCAAGTGGTCACGCTTTGAGCGGAGCGCCGGTCTCCGACCCGGCGTGGAGGGTGCTTCGTTCGGGCCGCGCCGGATCGGAGATCGGCGCTCCGTACTTCGGCGGCGGCCTCGCCATCCTTTCCTGTTTTCCTGCTTTCCAGACTCCTTCCAATCCCCGTTCACGCGCGAACTTGAATCTTGCGGCGGAACCTCTGAACCTCGCGTCCATGTCCATCCCAGCAGAGTTCAAGAACGTCACCGCCGTCGCCAAGGCCAACGTGTATTTCGAAGGCAAGGTGGTTTCCCACTCCATCCTGTTTGCCGACGGTTCCAAGAAAACCCTGGGCCTGATCTATCCCGGGAAATTTCACTTCGGCACCGCCAAGGCCGAGCGCATGGAGATCGTGGCCGGTTCCTGTGTAGTGAAGCTCGACGGCCAGGACGCCCTCGTGACCTACGCGGCCGGGCAGCACTTCGATGTTGCGGCCAATTCTGGTTTCGACATCGAGGTCGCCAGCGGCATCGCCGAATACATCTGCTCCTTCCTCGACTGAGTCTTAACCCGCTACGCCCGCCTCCATGAACCGCCGCTCCTTCCTTCTCGCCTCCGCCGCCTTGCCGCTCGTGCCTTCGCTCGTGGCGCACGCGGCGACCGCCAAGGCCTACACGTTTGGCCTGATCGCCAAGTCGCAGGGCAACGCCGTGTTCCAAGTCGCCCGGGTAGGGGCCGAGGACGCGGCGCGCGAGCTGAGTGCCAAACACGGCCTGAAGATCAAGATCGACTGGCGCACGCCCAATGACGAGGACGCGCAGAAGCAGGCCGAGGCGCTCGAACAGCTCGTGCTCGCGGGCGTGGACGGCATCTCCATCAGCTGCAGCGACGCCAACAAGGTCACCGACGCCATCAACAAGGCCGTGAAGAACGGCGTGCCCGTCTGCACGTTTGACAGCGATGCGCCGGCCTCCAAGCGCTTCGTGACCTACGGCGTGGACGATCTCGAGTGCGGTCGCCAGGTGATGATCGAGCTGGCCAAGGTGATGGGGGAGAAGGGCGTCGTCGCCATTCTCGCCGGCAACCAGAACGCGCCGAACCTCCAGAAGCGTTCCCAGGGCGTGCGCGACGAGGCCAAGAAGTACCCCGGCATTTCCATCCGCGACACCTACTACCACCGTGAGACGCCGCAGGACGCCGCCGCGAAGATCGAGCAGGTGATGCAGGCCAACCCGGACATCACCGGCTGGGCGCTGATCGGTGGCTGGCCGCTCTTCACCGAAAATGCGCTCCACTGGGCGCCCGGCGTCGTGAAGTGCGTGAGCGTGGACGCGCTCCCCGCGGAGCTCGCCTACATCCGCAGCGGCCACGTACAGAAGCTGCTCGCGCAGCAGTGCCATGCGTGGGGCTACCGTTCCGTCGAGCTGCTGCTCGACAAGGTTCACTTTCACAAGGATCCGCCCGCCGTGAAAGAAATCAGCCCCTTGGTGCCGGTGGACAAATCCAACGTCGATGCCTACGCCAAGAACTGGGAGAAGTGGCTGCCGAAGTGATCCCACGGGCCGCGTAAAGTCCGTCTAATCAAAACGTCGCGCCATCCTCACGGATCGGCGCGACGTTTGTGTTTGAATGGCTGAAGATTTTCCGGTGCAAGGCTCAGGCGAAAGCCATCCGGCCCTTGGCTTCCGGCAATGGCCATGCCTCACGACGAGCCGTGACAATATAGGCATCAATCAGCTCTTCGGCGTTGCCGAGTGCTTCCTGGCGGGTCTGCCCGTCCGTGATGAGGCTCGGCAGTTCTGGAACCTCCGCGAGGAAACATTCGTCCTGCGAGCTCCAATAAACGACAATTTCGTACCGGTTGTTCATAGCAGACCCTGACTTTCCAAAACGGCCCTTGCCTGCCGTACCTGGTAAGGTTTTGCCTTCCCGCCCCATGACTGAAGGTTGATGACGCCTTCAATCCCGGAGCGACGGAAGAAATGATGGCTGCCGTTGACGCATTTCAAATCCAAGTCGCTGCACCAGGGAGCACAGTTCCTGAAAATCCCAACCTTCATCCCGGTGTGGATCACGTAACCGTTCCAAGGCTTTCTCCCACCGGCTCATGAAAGAATGACTTAAAACTGCTTGTCCGTCACCGCACCCTCGCTGGCGCTGCTGACCAGGGCGGCGTATTTCGCGAGCACGCCCCGGCGGTAGTTTGGCTTGGGCTGCTTCCACTTCCGCAGGCGGGCCTCCAATTCCTTGGCCGGTATGGCCAGCGTGATGGCGCGCTTTTCGGCGTCGATGATGATCGGGTCGCCGTTCTTGAGCACCGCAATGGGGCCGCCGTCGAATGCTTCGGGCGTGACGTGGCCGATGACGAAGCCGTGCGAGCCGCCGCTGAAGCGTCCGTCGGTGATGAGCGCGACTTCCTTGCCGAGGCCCTTGCCCATGATGGCGCTCGTCGGCGACAGCATCTCGCGCATGCCGGGACCGCCTTTCGGGCCCTCGCCGCGGATGATGATGACATGGCCGGCCTTGACCTTGCCGTTCAGGATGCCCTGGAGCGCGTGCTCCTCGTCCTCGAACACGATTGCCTTGCCGGTGAACTTGAGGCCTTCCTTGCCGGAGATTTTGCCGACCGCGCCACCGGGGCAGAGGTTGCCGCGGAAGACCACGAGATGGCTGGTCGCCTTGATCGGATTGTCGAGGCTGCGGACGATATCCTGGCCGGCGGGATACTTCGGCGCGTTCTTCAGGTTCTCGCGCATGGTCTTGCCTGTGACGGTCATCACGTCGCCGTGCATGAGGCCGGCGTCGAGCAGCATCTTCATGAGCGGCACGGTGCCGCCGATCTCGACGAGACGGGCCATGACGTACTTGCCGGAAGGCTTGAGGTCGGCGAGGACGGGCACGCGTTTGCCGATGCGGGTCCAGTCATCGATCGTGAGCTTCACGCCCACGCTGTGCGCCATCCCGATGAGGTGCAGCACGGCGTTGGTCGAGCCACCGAGCGCGATCACGAGCGTCATGGCGTTCTCGAAGGCCTCCTTCGTCATGATATCGCTGGGCCGGATGTTGTGCCGGATCAGGTTGAGCACCGCCGCGCCGGCGTTCTCGCAGTCGAGCGTCTTCTCCTTGGACACGGCGGCCTGGGCGGAGGAGTTCGGCAGGCTCATGCCGAGCGCCTCGATCGCGCTGGCCATGGTGTTCGCGGTGTACATGCCACCGCACGAGCCGGCGCCGGGGATGGCGACCTCGGCCACGCGCTCCACGTCCTCGGCGGAGCAGTTGCCGGCCGCGTTCTTGCCGACCGCCTCGAAGATGTTCACGAGGTCCACATCCTTGCCGTCGAGTTCGCCGGGCAGGATCGTGCCGCCATACACGAACAGGGAAGGGCGGTTCAGCCGGCCCATCGCCATGATGCAGCCGGGCATGTTCTTGTCGCAGCCACCGACGGCCACGAAGCCGTCAAAGCCCTGGCAGCCCACGACCGTCTCGATCGAGTCCGCGATGACCTCGCGGGACACGAGGGAATACTTCATGCCCTCGGTGCCCATCGAGATGCCGTCGGAGATGGTGATGGTGTTGAAGACGACCGCCTTGCCGCCAGCCTCGTTGATGCCCTGCGCGACACTCACGGCGAGCTGGTCGATGTGCATGTTGCACGGGGTGACCATGCTCCAGGTCGAGGCGACGCCGACCTGCGACTTCGAGAAGTCCTGCTTGGTGAAACCGGTGGCGTAAAGCATGCCGCGGCTCGGGGCGCGCTCGATGCCATCGACGACGATCGATGAGAAGGCGCGGGCGCTGGCGGTGGTGGACGGCTTTGCTTTCGCTTTGGACTTGGCGGATTTGCTCATGGTGCGGCGGGAAGTGTGCGGATGCGGCGGCGCGCGCAAAGGGGAAAGTGCGCGGGCAATTCGCCCCGGACTTTCCCGGTCAACACATCAGGGTGCTGGATTTCCACACCCATTTGCCGATGCGAAACGCGAGGGCGACGAAATCTTGAAAGGTTGCGGCTGGCTGATTGAGCGAAGGAGCGCTGGTTTCCGACCCGGCGTGAAGGGCTGTCCGTTTCGGACCGCGCCGGGTCGGAGACCGGCGCTCCGTCACGGTTTACTCGCCTTCCTTTGGCCGCTTCAGCGTAAATGTGCCGTTGTCGAAGCGGCTTTCGTAGGTGGAGAAGAAGTTGGTCGCGCTGGCCCGGCCGCGCGTCGTGATGAGGAAGCCGAGGATGCGTTTGCGCCCGACGAAGGTGAATTCATCGCCAGCACGCTGGCCGACGAGCTTTGACCGGAAACTGCCGCTGTGGCTGCCCCAGACGGCGTGAAAGCGCGCGGAATAGGTCGTAGCATCGACCTGCGTGACCACGGCCCGGAGCGCGCCGCTGTGGGCGTTGTTGGTGTTCTGCCAGGTGCCCGTCCAGGCTCCGGTGAGGTTGTCCTTGGGCGTTGGCTGCAGGCGGGTCACCTTCCATTCCTTTTCAAACGAGGTACAGCCGGTCGCCAGCAGGGCGACCGTCCAGGCATAAAGGGTGGACCAACGGATTTTTTTCATACGCCAGTAAACTCGACGGTCATTGCGGTGGGCGGATTCGGCAGTTCGGCGATGAACACATTGTGCTCGGCGTCGAAAGAGCCGGGAAAGAGCTGGCCGTTCACCCGCAGACGGGCAGGGGAACGGGCCTGCCAGATGATGAGCCGCCAAGTCTTCACCTCGCTGCTGAAGGAACCGCTTTCGGCAGAGAACTGCAACGTGAGCTTGCGACGATTGGTTGAGGACGTGATGCGCCGCCGGCAACTCACACCCTGCTCGTAAGCCTGGGTCAGGCCGTCGTCCTCGTACCATTCCAGCTCACCGCGCCCGCCCGGCCAGAGATGCAAGGCGACTGTTTCGGTCGGTTGCTCGCCGACGTACTGCTGGACATCCACCATCGGCAGAATGGCTCCGGCGCGTACAAAAAGCGGGATCGTGTCCGTCGGGGCGTCGGCGAGGACATGGTCGCCGCCCTGGAATTTCTCGCCCGTCCAGAAATCGAACCAGGTGTCATTCGGCAGATAGACACTCCGGGCGACTGCGCCTTGTCGTAGAATCGGTGCGACCAGCAGGTCTCGACCCAGCAGGAACTGGTCGCTGCAGGCCACGGCCACCGTGTCGTTCTGATAATGCCACAGCAGCGGACGCATAATCGGCGCACCGTTCGCGCGGGCCTCGGCAAAGAGCGTGTAAAGGTGCGGTAGCAACTGGTAGCGCAGCCCGAGATAGCGGCGGCAGATATCCTCCACCGCCGGTCCGAAAGCCCAAGGTTCCTGGTCAATGGTACCAATGTTGGTGTGGTTGCGGAAAAATGGCGTGAACGCGGCGAACTGGAACCAGCGGACGAACAGCTCCGGCGTCGTGTTTTCAAGGAATCCGCCGACGTCACTGCCGCAGAAGGGCACGCCGCTCAGCGAGAGATTGAGGAGCATCTGCACCGCATCGTTGAGATGGTCCCAAGTGGAGGAATTGTCTCCGGTCCATACCAGGGCGTGTCGCTGGATTCCGGCGTACCCCGCGCGCGTCACGACGAAGGGACGCTGGGTGGGCGTGTGCCGCAGCCAACCTTCTCGCGAGGCGCGGGCCATTTCCATGCCGTAGAGGTTGTGGACCTCGGAGTGCCGCCGCGGGCCGTGGTCGGTGTGATGCAGCGCGTCAGGAGCCAGCGTCTTGTCGGGCCGGGCAAAGTTCGCCGGCTCGTTCATGTCATTCCAGATGCCGGCCACGCCGACATCGAATAAAGCCTTCTGCTCATCGCCCCACCAAGCACGGGCACGAGCGTTGAGAAAGTCGGGGAAGCGCGAGATGCCGGGCCAGACCTCGCCGAGGAAATCCTGCTGGCCATCGGCCGCCTTCACGAAAGCATCGGCCTTCAGACCGCGTTTCAAGACACCAAAGGCGGGCTCATCTTTCACCCCGGGGTCCACGATGGTCACGACCTTGAAGCCCTGCCGCGCGAGCTTCGCCATCATTTTGGCAGGCTGGGGGAAGGTCTTTCCGAAGGTGAACACGCGGTACCCATCCATATGGTGGATGTCGAGGTAGAGCACATCGCACGGCAGCTCGCGCCGGCGAAATTCTCGCGCGATCTCCTCGACCCGTTCTCGCGTCTCGTAGCTGTACCGGCACTGCTGGTAACCAAGCCCCCATTTGGGCGGCAACGGCATGTGGCCCGTCAGGTCAGCGTAGCGGGCCACGACCTCGGCGACCGTCGGCCCGAGGAACAGGTAGAGGTCGAGTTCGGGGGTGGCGGCGGACATTTGCCACTCGTCCAGCCGGGTCTGGCCCAGATCCCAGGCCTGCCGTGCCGGACTGTCCCAGAAAATCCCTGCCGCGCGCCCATCGCGCAGCGAGACCGCGAACGGGATGGAAACATACAGCGACTTGAGGGAGGGGTGGATCGCCGGGGCATGCCCAAGCACGTCAATGTTCCAAAACTCGCGGATGAGTCCGCGACGGTTGAACTGCCCGGTTGTTTCGCCCAGGCCGAAAAGCGATTCGCCGTCCGCCAGGTCCAGTGTGAGTCGTGATTGTTCGCCAGCGAATCCAGTCGCACCGCCTGAGGCGGAGAACACCAGCAGTCCATGCCGGTCACGCAGTTCCCAGGCTCCGGTGGCGAGCTGAAAAGTAAGCCCGCCGGCTTCGGTTGTGAGGGAGGCGGAGGTCTTGTTCGAGGCGATCTGCGTTTGGGTTTCCGGCCAATCGGTCCGATCTACCGCCCAAGACGGGGTGTTGGGTAGCGACCTGCCGCGGGCAATCCGCAACCGCAGCAGGTCCGGTGTCAGCGCGGTCACTTCCACCATTGCCTGGCTGGCGGCGAGCTGTAACACGGGCCCCGCTTGCGGGATGACGCGGAGCTGCCGTAGCGGCGAAAACTTCGGTACGGCGGCTTTCTTCATCAGGTCGGGTCATGTTAGCCGGACCCTGCGGCCGCGAGAAGGCCGCGCATGTCCCAGAAATCACTGGCCGGCGGTGTGTGCCTCCGCCTCCTTGGCCCAGCGACCGGCGATGATGCCGCAGATGAGCAACTGCAGCGGGTGATACACCATGATCGGCAGCAGGATCAGGCTCAGGCCCGGGGTGGCACCGAAGATGAGCTGGGCCATGGGCACGCCGGAGGCGAGAGTTTTCTTGGAGCCGCAGAAGACGGCGGCGGCACGGTCCGCCGGGGTGAAGCCCAGCGCGTTGCAGGCCCACGTCGTGGCGTAGAGCACGAGGTAGAAGAGCGCCGCCGAACCAAGCAGGGTCGCCACGACCGGCCCCACGCCGTGCTGCGACCAGACGTGCGTTTTCATCGAGTCGCAGAAGGAGGTGTAAACAAGAATGAGGATGGTGACGCGGTCCACCACGGCCAGACGCTTCTTATGCTGATGGGCCCAGCCACCCAGCCACGGGCGGGCGAGCTGGCCGATCGCCAGCGGCAGCACGAGCCACAGGAGCAGGTCGAGGATGACCTTGCCGAGCGGCATGTGCTGTCCCCCCTGTTTCAGCACCAGTCCGATCCAGAGCGGGGTGAGGAAGATTCCCAGCAGGCTGGAAAGGGTGGCGTTGAAGACGGCGGCCGGGACGTTGCCCCGCGCGGCGGCGGTCATGGCCACGGAAGACGAAACCGTGGAGGGCAGGGCGCAGAGATAGAAGAAACCCAGCCGGAGATCCTTGGGGAAATGCTCACCCAAGGCCCAGAGCGTCAGGAGGCCGATCAGCGGAAAGAGCAGGAAGGTGGAGGCCTGGACGAGCAGGTGCAGCCGCCATTGCAGCGTGCCAGCCTTCAATGCGGCGAAGGAGAGTCCGAGCCCGTTGAGGAAAAAGACCAGGGCCACGCCGGCCTTGGTCAGGAGGTCGGGATGCAGAAATCCGTCCTTCGCTCCGGGGTCCGGCCACAGCCACGCCAGGAAGATGGCGACGACCATGCCCTTCATGAACCAGTCAAATTTGAACTTCATGGATCAGCAGGAACTCGGCACGGAAAGCGGTCCGGGCGAGTGGCGTGGGTCAGGCGCACCGACGAAATCCGCACGGCGCGGTCATCGTTGGCGAGGAGGTGGCGGTTGTCTACGGGGAAGCCTTTGGGGCTGCGGCGTGTGGAAGCGCCCGCCGCAAGCTGCCCCTCGACTTCGGGACGATTCGGTCCTATCAATCCGCGCCGTTTTCTATGTCTGAGTCCGAGACCAACACGCCCGCCGAACCCGCCGCCACGAGCGATTTCATCCGCGACATTGTCGCCGCCGATCTCGCCAGCGGGAAGCACACGCACATCCACACCCGTTTTCCGCCCGAGCCGAACGGTTACCTGCACATCGGCCACGCGAAGTCGATCTGCCTGAATTTCGGGATCGCGCGGCAGTTTGGCGGCACCTGCAACCTGCGGATGGACGACACCAACCCGACCAAGGAGGACATCGAATATGTCGAGTCCATCCAGGCGGATGTGCACTGGCTCATCGGCGGCTGGGCAGACGACCGGCTCGGGCTGAAGCCCAAGGGCAAGACGCCGGACATCCTGACCGTGAAGGGGCAGGCGGATTTTCAGCTTCCGGCGGTAACGGCGGGTGCGCGGGACGGGCTGGAGCCGTTCTACGCGTCGGATTACTTCGACCAGATCTACGACTACGCCGTCCAACTGATCCGCGCGGGCCATGCGTTTGTCTGTGACCTGTCGCTGGAGGACATGGAGAAATTCCGGGGCACGCCGGATCGTCCCGGGACAAACAGCCCGTTCCGTGAGCGTTCCGTCGCGGAAAATCTGGACCTGTTCGCGCGGATGAAGGCCGGCGAGTTCCCGGATGGCGCACGCACGCTGCGGTCAAAGATCGACATGGCGTCGCCGAACATCTGGATGCGCGATCCCGTGATCTACCGCATCCGGCACGCGGAGCACCATCACACCGGTGGAAAGTGGTGCCTGTACCCGATGTACGACTTCGCCCACTGCCTGAGCGACTACATCGAGGGGATCACGCACAGCATCTGCACCCTCGAGTTCGAGGTCCACCGGCCATTGTACGACTGGATCCTCGATTCGCTGGGTCTGCCGCGCTCTTTGCCGCGCCAGATCGAGTTTGCCCGGCTCAATCTCGGCTACACCGTGATGAGCAAGCGCAAGCTTATGCAGCTGGTGGAGGAAAAGCTCGTCACCGGATGGGATGACCCGCGGCTGCCCACCATCTCCGGTCTGCGCCGTCGGGGTGTGCCGGCGAGTGCGCTACGGACTTTTGCGACCACTATCGGGGTGACCAAGTTCAATGCGCTTACCGATGTGGCCGTGCTGGAGCACGCGATCCGTACCGAGCTGAACGCGACCTCGCAGCGGCGGCTGGCCGTGCTACGCCCGCTCAAGGTCGTGCTGACCAACATTGCCGCGGGCGAGGTGATCGAATTTGAAGCCGTGAATAATCCGGAAGATCCGGCGGCGGGTACCCGGAAGATTCCCTTCACGCGGGAGCTGTACATCGAGCAGGAGGACTTCATGGAAGTGGCCCCGCCGAAGTATTTCCGGCTGCGTCCCGGTGGCGACGTGCGGCTGAAGTACGCCTGCATCATCCATTGCGACGAGATCGTGAAGGACGCGGCGGGACAGGTGGTCGAAGTGCGCTGCACGGCCGACCTCGAATCGCGCTCCGGCGGCGTCAACGCGGGCCGCAAGGTGAAGGGCACGATCCACTGGGTCAGCGCCGCGCACGCGGTGGCGGCCGAGGTCCGGCTTTACGACCGGCTGTTCACCGAGGAGGAGCCGGAACAGGGCGGGCGCGATTTCAAGAGCGTGCTGAACGCCCATTCGCTGGAGGTGGTTCAGGCCCGGCTGGAGCCATCGCTGGCCGGGGCTCCGGCGGAGACGCGCTACCAGTTTGAGCGTCTGGGATACTTCTGGCCCGACCCGAAGGATTCGCAGCCGGGCCGGCCGGTGTTTGCCCGCACGATCACGCTAAAGGACACCTGGGTGAAAGTCGCGGGCAAGGCCTGATCCCCACGTTTTACCGCAAGGCCTTATTCGGCAGTGACGGCGATAATTAATGGCGCCGGGGCAAGATTCTCCGTCTTCAGATCAATGGTGGTAATCGGAACATTGGGACGAGGATTCTCCCAAGTCGCCTTCATGAGGCGCTTGCGACCGTTCAGCGATTCGGATCCGGGAGTTGTGCCGACCCAGACCACTTGGCAGCGCGTTTGCGCCCGGCCGCTTCGTGGGTTGTATTGGATGTCGTCGAATTCTTTGCGTGCGCCCCAGGGGAAATGGGCCTCCTGCCCGTCGGCGTAATGGATCACGCAATACCCGACCGGTTCACCACGGGAAAATGAGCTGAAAAGGGATTCGACGGCCCCCAGAAAATGCAGGCGTCGCGCCGGAAGGTTTACCTGAATGCCGTCGGCTGAATGCGGCAGGTCAGGCAGGAATTTGGTCATTTCCAGACCCGCCAACTGAATGACCCCGCGAACATCAAACAGGGTGCCACCAAACTCCTGCACTCCTTGGGGCAGGGAGGCAAAGGACTTGTCCAAGGGACTGTCGCTGGCCCATGACCTTGCATCCAGTCGCAGATTGTAGAAATGGCTTAGATCCAATAAGTTGGGTGGAGTGTCACTGGTGCGTTTGGGATACGGAACAGTCACCGGCAGCGGGGTGGGCAGCGCCGGCGATATTACGATGGGAGCCACAAAGGCATGGTCAGCCAAATCGGCCGATGTTTGCAGAAGCTTCGGTTCGGGGAGGGACAGGTGAAAGGCGGCGATCTCCGAGCGGATTTCCTCGAGATCCCAAAGTTCGATCTGGTCGGCACCCGTGGCGGCGGCCACAAACCGCTGATTGGGGCTGAACGTCAGGCTGGCCAGTGTGGTCGGTTGCGGGGAGGTCAGCGTGACCAGGTGCTCCCAGGTACCGGTGCGGAGCAGTTCGATCTTACCGCGGGCGATGACTACCGCCGCGACCTGACCATCCGGAGACCAGGCGGCGACGGCGGGGGTATGATAGATGTTCCCGCCCGCAGCCACCTCATGTTTCAACGCTCCCCCGGGTAATTCCCTGAAGCAATGCTCATCCAACGAGCTGGCCAGCAGCCATTTCCCATCCGTGTTGAACGTGGTGATCGCGTCGCTGAGATGGAAAGGGATGGGGTCCGTGATGTTGGCGAAGTTGCGCACGCAGACCAGATTGGTGCCAAGGTCCCGGGTGGCGGTCCAGCGGGCTTCATTGCTTACGGCGGCCACAAGGGCGGCAGGCGCGGGCACGCGTTGTATTTCGTCCCCCGTGTTGGCATCCAGCAGCATGACGGGTCCGCCACCGGTGCATAGCGCGAGAATGGAGCCATCCGGAGAAAGCGTGCCTGGCTCCAGCCAGACGGTTCCGGGAATGCTTTTGCGCTGGCGCTCTGCCAGCCTCATCACGCCATTGCTGACCACGACATCGAACCAGTAGATCTGGTCACGGTCATGCGCGAGAATCGAGTTTCCGCCCCTTAAAAACCAGGCGCCGGTCAGGGCAAAGGCCGGGTGGAAAAGGATTCTTTGTCCGGTGGCGGTATCGTAAACATGCAGGCCGGCCTGCTTGGTGACCAGCAGCCAGCGGCCGCTGGGGCTGAAGTTCAGGCGCCGCGTTTTTTGGCTGCCCTCATCCACACAGTTCAGGCGTCGGAAGCCCTTGGACGGCAGAACGGGCGTCCACCCCCATCGCTCGTCGTTTCCGAAATGCAGCCGATGGTCGTCGCTGCTGTTTTGGTAGGCCTGGTACCGGTCGCTGACCAGGAGCCGCTCCCCGCTGAACGGATCCCAGCAGGCGGTATGGCCATCCCGGCTGGTCGAAAGCAATCGTTGACCGTCTTCGCTGAAGAACAGGCGGATGACATTGTCGCGATGCTCCTTCAGCACGATTGTCTTCTCGTTGCGGAGATTCCAGATTCGGATGTCCCCAAAGTAATCTCCGGCAACGACCAGATCCCCGTTCCACGCGAGCCTGATGATGCCCGCGGTATGTGTGAGGCGTGAAACGACCTTGCCCTGTCGGCGGTCCCAAAATTCCACGTTACGCCCCGCGATCCGGGCCAGCAACGGCACCGATGGGTCCGGATCGAAGACGACTTCATCCTCCATGTTGCTGGGCAACGGCGGTTCTTCGAGCTGACGACCATTCGACACGTCCACCAGGGCGGGTTGTCGCTGGCCATTGGCAACCAGCAGCAGCCTTCCATCCGGGGAGAAAGGACCGGCGCGCAAGCCAGGAATCACCGCGTTCAGGCGTTTCTCCCTGAGGTTCAGGATTTCCAGCAACCCGTTGGTGCTGTCCTTGTCGTACACCACGGCGGCGGTGCTCCCGTCGGGAGAGATGAAGATCTCGTCGGCATCCAGGGGGCGATACGGGTGCCAGCGCCACAGTTCCTGATCACTCTCGGTGCTGCGCAATGTGAGGGTCGCGTTGGTCTCGGCCATCAGGTAGCGCGAAAAATCCGGGAGGAAGCAAACTGGCAGGCTCCGCCCGGCCCGCGGGCGCGTGACGCCCAGCGATGAATAGTCATACAGGGCGAACTGGGCCACTGCCTCGTCGAGCAGGCGGCCTGGGGAGCGGATCGAGGTTGCCTCAGCCAGCGAGCGCAGGCCTTCCTCCTTGTGTCCGACCACATCGCTCAGCCGCTGCGCCTCGGCCTGGGCCAGGCGCGCTTCCTGAAGTTTGTTTTGCGCCTGTTCATTGGCGTTCTCGGCCCGGGTGGCCGCCTTCGCCAGCCGGGCGGCCACCCAGGGGGCCCCGATCGCCAGCGTCAGCAGCAGCACCACCACCAAGGCGGTCAGTGCGGCCACGACCGGGCGTCGTCGGGCCCAGCGCCAGGCCCGTTCGGCGGGGTTCACGGGCCGGGCCAGGATGGGCTCGCCCTTCAGGTAGCGCTCCAGATCTTCGGCCAAAGCCTGGGCGGAGGCGTAGCGGCGCTCCGGCTCCTTCTGCAGGCATTTCAGGCAGATGGTCTCGAGGTCGCGGGCGATTTCCGGACGGATGGAGCGCAACGAGGCCGGCTCCTTGTCGCGCACGAGCATCACCGTTTCCACCGGGGTCGGCGCCTCAAAGGGTGGGCGACCGCTCAGCAGATCGTAAAGAATGGCCCCGAGCGAATAGATGTCGGCGGCGACCGTAAGCTGGCGCGGGTCATCGGCCTGCTCCGGAGGCATGTAGGCCGGCGTGCCAAACACCGCCCCGGTCTGCGTCAGCCGGCTTTCCACGCCCAGGCGCCGCGCCAGTCCGAAATCCATGACCTGCGGCTCGCCTTGGGCGTCCACGAGGATGTTGGCCGGCTTCAGATCACGGTGCAAAACGCCACGCTGATGTGCGTAATGGATCGCCTTGGCCACCTTGGCCATCAAAATGGCGCTCTCGACGGGGGCGCGCACGCCTTCACGGGCGCGTTCCGCCAGGCTGCGGCCCTCGATCAGCTTCATGCTGAAGAAGTGCCGTCCGTCGAACTGGCCGACTTCGTAGATCGGCACGATGTTCGGGTGATCCAGGTTGGCCGCCGCCTCGGCTTCCGCCCGGAAGCGCTTCACCTCTTCTTCGCCGGCGAACTGGCCGGCCAGGATCAGTTTGAGGGCAACCGTACGGTTCAGGCTGATCTGCCGGGCGCGATAAACCACCCCCATGCCGCCCCGGGCGATTTCCGCCTGCACTTCGTAGTCACCGAAGGCGTGCAGCACCGGGGCGGCATAGTTGGAATAGCCAAAACGGCCCGAGGCCGGCCCTTCCGCCGCATTGTGCCGGGGACGTACCAGCGAATGCCGCACCAGGCAAGCCGGGCACAGCCCTTCCAGCAGGAGGGCGTGGCGTGGCAGACCACATTCTGGGCAGGCGGCAAGGTTGGACATTCGGCTCAGTCAAATAGCTCCCCGAACTCCGCATCAAGTTCGGTCGGAGTGGAAACTGTCTGGGACACTTCTTCCAGCGCGAGCTTTTGAAAACGCTCCCGGAACGGGATCAGGCCGTTATCGGACGTTTCGCCCCGGTCATTAACTGCCAGGCGACGGGCGAGTCCCGGTTTTAGGGCCTCAAATTCATCCAACCGGCCGTTGGCGGCAGATTCACGGCGCAACGCCGCCAGGGCCAGATCGAGCACCACCAGGGCCCAACGGCGGCGAAAAACATCACCAGGCACGCTGATGCCGGCGGACACGACACTCATCCGGGCCTCGGCATCGGGGGGAACCAGCCCGGGCTGCGATTGATCCAGAGTGGAATCATACGCCGCCGCGCGGGCGGTCTGGTCGGCGAGAAAACCGCTCAGAGCCTCGAACATGCCCATCCGCAATCGCAGGTAGGCCTGCTTGGGGCGGCCAAATTCGTTGCCATGGGAAAATTCGCGCAGGAAATGCCGGGTGAGCAGGCTGGCATCGGGTGCCGCAACTCCGTCATCGCGCAGCAAGGCGTACGGCGGCCACCAGAATTTGCGGCATAATACCTCCAATACGGACGAGGAAACCGTCCGCGCTTCCGCCTTGTTACCGGGCAGGGCTGCTGGCACGCGGCAAGGGTACGGTGGGACGATGGCAAAAGTCCAACGGGCTATGCTGCCGACCGGAATTGCTCCAGGTCCGGGTCGATCTGGGCCTCACGGCGCTCCACCAGCTTGCGTAGCTTGCGCAGGGCGGAGGCTTCAATCTGCCGGATGCGTTCGCGGGTCACCCCAAAGGTCTCGCCGATTTCTTCCAGCGTCTTTTCGGGCCCGCCGTCGAGGCCGAACCGGCGGTTGATCACGGCCAGGGCGCGCTCATCCAGCCGGCGCACGAGTTCGCGCAGCATTTCGTGCCGGTTGTGGTCCGCCAGATCCTCGTAGGCGGTGCCGGCGTTTTCGTCCTTCACGATGTCCGCAAAACGCGTGTCGTCCTCGTCGCCCAGCGGGGCATCCAGGGAGACTGGGCGGTGGCTGGCGCAGAGCAGTTCGGTGACGCGTTCGCGGGTCAGTTGCATCTCGCTGGCGATCTCGGCCTCGGTCGGTTCGCGACCGATCTCCTCCTGCAAGCGCATGGAGGTGCGGCGGATACGGGCGACGAGATCCACCAGATGAACCGGCAGCCGGATCGTCCGGGCCTGGTCCCCCATGGCGCGCTTGATGCTCTGCTTGATCCACCACGAGGCATACGTGGAGAGCTTGGCACCCTTGGCCGGATCAAAACGGTCCACGGCCCGCATCAGCCCCATGTTCCCCTCGTTGATCATGTCCAGCAACGGCAGGCCAAGGCCCTCGTAATCACGGGCAATTTTCACCACAAGGCGCAGGTTGGCCTTGATCATGTGCTCGCGGGCGTCGTCGTCGCCCCGGTGGATGCGTCTGGCCAGCGCGGTCTCCTCCTCCAAGGTCAGCAGCGGTGTCTCGCTGATCTCCCGGAGATAGAGCCGCAGGCTGAGGTCCAGGTCGCCGCTGGCGGAATCGGAGGTCAGGCGCGGATTGCGCGGCCGCGGCTGGCTTTCCGCCGCCGGCTTGACCGCGAGGGCGGGGCGGATCTCCCCCGGGCAGCGGGTTCCATGCTCTGCGGCTGGCTTGCCCTCGCCTGGTTGCCGGAGCATTGGCCGGCGGCGCAGGAAAGCTGAAGTCTTCGGTCCGCGTTTTTGTTTTACGAATGTAATCATAACGGGGCAAGTTTCAGATGCGATGAGTTTAGCAAGTGCCTGGCCAACTTTTATGGGCTCCGCGCCACGGTGCTTTGGACAACTGCGGCCGGAAACGGCTCAAAGAAACTTCGAACCGGCCTTCCAACCGGCGGGGTTCAACCAGCAGGACCGGGGCCAAGGCAGCCAGAGGCGTGCCGTTCTCACGGATGACAGGGAAGTTTATCGGCGTAAACTTACGGATGTGACCATCCGCAAGGCCGTCCTTAGCGGGGCAGCACCAGCAGGTCCTGGGGACGGAGAGAAACCTCCAGGCAGGTGCCGGCGGGCAGCAGCCGCTCCGGGTTCGGAGTGAAGGCCTTGAGGGAGACACCGGCAGCCGTGCTCAGCAGGTATTCCTCGATCTCGCCCAGGTAGTTCACCTGTTCCAGCCGGCAGGAGAAGCCGTTCACGGGCGAGGCTTCGAGACGCAGCGCCTCCGGGCGGAAGCCCAGCCACACTGGCGTGCCGGCCGCCAGACCCGACCGTGGTTCAGCGGCAAAGGTGCCCAGCGCGGAGGTGATTTCGAGACGCTCCGGGCCGGTGACCGACACCGTGCCCTCGACCCAGTTGGTCTCGCCAATGAAGTCGGCCACGAACCGGTTGGCCGGCCGGCGATAGACCGTGCGGGGATCCGCCAGCTGCTCGACCACCCCGTCCCGGAGCACCGCCATGCGGTCGGCGAGGGACAGGGATTCCTTCTGGTCGTGAGTGACGTAGACGGTCGTGATCTTGGTCTCCGAGTGGATGCGGCGGATCTCGTCCCGCATCTCCAGTCGCAGGCGGGCGTCGAGGTTGGACAGCGGCTCATCCAGCAGCAGCACGTCGGGCCGGATGACCAGCGCACGGGCCAGGGCGACGCGCTGCTGCTGTCCGCCAGAGAGCTGGTTGGGCGTCCGGTCCGCGAGCTGGCCCATCCGGACGGTCTCCAGGGCGGCGCGCACCCGGTCCTGCTTTTCCTTGGTGGCGACATTCCGCACGTCGAGGCCATAGGCGACGTTTTCGGCCACCGTCATGTGCGGCCACAGGGCGTAGTTCTGGAACACCATGCCGGTGTTGCGCTTGTGTGGCGGCACATCGTTCATCCGCCGGTCGCCGAAGAGCAGTTCACCCCCGTCGGGCTGGTAGAAGCCGGCGATCAGGCGCAGGAGCGTGGTTTTCCCGCAGCCGCTGGGCCCCAGCAGGAAAAACAGTTCACGGTCGTGAATCTCCAGGGAAATATCCTTCAGCACCGGCGTGGAGCCGAAGCGTTTCGTAAGGTTGCGAACCGTGATGTTCATGGCTGGGTCGGGCGTGCGAGGCGGCGGTATTTGGCCTGGGCCTGCTTCTGCCACTCAAGTTTGGTCTGCTGGCGAAATTCCGCGTCCTTCCATTGGTCCTTCGCCATGGTGATGGCCTGGTCGGCGCTGAGCGGCACCCGGCCCAGCTCGGCCAGCTCCTCCGGGCGTGAGCCCCGGGCGATGACCGCGCGCCAGGCGGCGATCAGTTCGGGATGCAGGTCCACGATCGTGGCGCCGAAGAGAGAGCGGACGATTTCGCGACGGTCACGGGCAACGCGGGCGTCGTAGCGGAAGGGTTGCTTCAGCGTGAAGGGGTTCACCGGGATGTGCGTCTGGCCGCGATACTTCTCGTAGAGCGCCGGGCGTACCGGAAGCCTTTCGATGGCGTGTTTCTGCGGGCCTTCCGGATGGCCCAGCGGCAGATACCACAGCTTCTGCCCCGCGTCACTGAGCACAAAGTCAAGGAACCGGCCCGCCAGCTCGGGGTGCGGCGGGCCGTGCAGGATCGCGATGCCATCCGCGCTCACGGCGGTAAAATCCTCGGGCAGCACCAGATCGAGGTTGCCCACGCCGGCTGCGGTGATCTGGATGTATCCGTAGTAGTCGATGGAGAAGGCGTAGGCGACCTGGCCGAGCGCGCATTCCTTGGCGGTGTTGGAACTCAGCCGGTCGAACTGGCGTACGTTGCCGCTGATCTCCGTAAGCAGCTGCCAGCCGCGTTCCCAGCCGTAGGCCTGGAGGAACGCCTCGAACATGTTGTTCATCGTGCCGCTGTTGCGCGGATCACCCGCGCCCACCCAGCCGAGCAGTTTTGGCTGGGCGAGATCCTCCCAACGCGTCACCCGAGGCAGGCCCGTTGCATTTTGCACCCGCAGGTTTTGCAGAATGCCGAAGCCGGCGAGGCAGGCACCAAACCAGGTCTTTGTGGGGTCGTAAATTTCGGTGCCCTGGGCCGTTTGCGGGATGCCGTCGATCACCTCGGGGGGCGGCTGGTGCGGTTCGAGCAGCTTCTTGGAGGAAAGGGCGAGAAACGGTTCCGGTCCGCCACCGAAGAAGATGTCGATGCCGATGCCGCCCGGCTTGGTCTTGAATTCTGACTCCACGTAGCGCTGGGCTTCACCCGAGCCGCCCACATCGCGCCATTCGACCGTCGCCGGTGTGCCATAACGGGCCTGATACCACGTGTTGAAACCGCGCTCGAACTCGGCACGAATCTCCTCGGGATGAGGGGTGAGCACGATGACTGGCGGCTCGGCAAAGGTCCGCTCCAACGCGCCGTACGCCGCCACGACGAGAAGGAGACGGAACAGGCAAGCCTTCACAGACGGAGGAAGATCTTCCGGACGTACAGCGCGCGGGCGAAACCGAGCATCAGCAGGATGGCCACCACAGCCACGAGCACTTCGCCGAAGCCGCCCAGATGTCCCTGGATCGGGCCGCCCACGAACCGCTCGGCAATCTTGCGGAAGCCAAGGATTTGCGAGGCGAGATAGATGGTCAGGGCGTTGGAGCCGATCCAGATGAACGGACGGCACCAGAGGTTCCGCTCCCAGACGTCCACGATCTGGTGGAAGGCGCCCAGCAGCATGAGGCTGAAGCCACCCGCCACCAGCACGAATGAGGAGGTCCAGAGCTTCTTGATCACCGGGAAGGAAAAGCCCCACAGGTAGCCCACCCCCATCAGCAGGAAGCCCATGGTGAGCAGGAAGACGGTTTTACCGCCGGGCGGCAGTTCCTCGTTCAGCAGGAGCACGCCGGCAAAAAGTCCCAGCAGGCAGGTGCCGATCGCCGGCAGTGTGCTGAGGATGCCCTCTGGATCGTAATAGGTGTCGTAGAGTTTGCCGGGCAGGTATTGGAAGTCGATGTGGTTCGCCAGGTTGTACCCCGGGGCATACTGGCCGGTGACCGTGTTCAGCGTGCTGTTGAAGAGCTTGACGACGTTGGTCTCCCCGGTCTGCTCGGCCAGTTTGGCGAGGGCGGCCGGTTCCAGCTGGATGTCCCGGATCGGCCAGCGTTCCATGAGGCCCCAATAGCCGAGGAGCAGGGAGGCGAAGACGCCGAACAGCAGCTTCACCGGCAGGAAGATGAACAGCAGCCCGGTCGCGGTGTAGGCGATGGCGATGCGGTTCAGCACGCCCAGCATGCGCGTATTGTCCAAGAGATGGCGCAGCAGGTCGCCGGTGGTGGCTTCACCGCCTCCTGGCGGCACATAGGCCGCGCCGTCAAACCCCTTCGAATAGAACAATCCTACGAGATAGAGCATCAGCCCCCGCAGGAGCACACGTTTGGCCGCCGTCATTGCGCCTTTTTCCGCGATGGTTTTGCTCAGGAAAAACGCCGCCGAGACGCCCACGATGAAGACAAAAAGCGGGAAGATCAGGTCGTAGAAGACGAACCCCTCCCACGCCACATGTTCGAGCTGGTGCCGCAGCATCGCGACGAGCGGATTGCCCGTCCAGCGGTTGAGCGCCGCGACGAAGTAGCCGGCCCCCACGATCCAGAACATGTCGAAGCCGCGCAGGGCATCCACCGACATGAAGCGGGTCGGCAGCTTGTGCTGCACCGTGTTGTCGCGACCCGAACGAGTCCGCCGGTAGCCGGTCGTTTCAAACTTGTAGGGCATGTTGGGTTTCCGGGGTCAGAGTCGCAGGTAGATCTTTCGCACATGGAGGAACCGCGCGAGCCCAAAGGTGAAGCCCAGGGCAAGGACCGAGAGCACGAGCGCGCCAAAGCCCTTCGTCACCCAGTGGTCGAGCAGCGCGTTCATGTTGCCACCGGCCAGCCGGGAGGCGAGCTGCCCAAAGTCGATCAGTTCGCCCGCGAGATAGATCGTGATCGGGTTCAGCCCCACCCAGACAAACGGCTGGCACCAGCGCTGCCGGCCCTTCACGTCGATGATCCAGAAGAAGGCCGCCAGAAGGAGCGAACTGTAGCCCCCCGCCACCAGCACAAACGAGGAGGTCCACAGCTTCTTGATGATCGGGAAGAACATTCCCCAGCCGAAGCCCGCCGCCAGCAGTGCCAGCCCTGCCACTGCCAGTCCGATGGCCTTCTGCTGCGGCGTGCGCCTGGGATCGCACAGGAAAATGCCGGCGAACATGCCCAGCAGGCAGCTCGCCACGGCCGGCAGCGTGCTCAGGACGCCCTCGGGATCGTAGTTGCCATCCCATTTCCGCAGCGGCAGGAACCGGAAGTCGAAGTGATTCACCACGTTCTTCCCTTCCTCATAGCCACCCCGCACATGGGTGGTCGTGGCGTTAAAGAGCTTGTGCGGGTCGGTCTCGCCGGCCTTTTGCAGGCTGAGCTGGATGGCCTGCTTCTCCAGCGAGATGTCGCGCACCGGCACAAACGTCAGCAGCGCCCAGTAGCCGATGAGTATTCCTGCCGTGACCGCGACGAGCGTTCGTGGCTTGAAGAAGATGAAGAGGAATCCCGTGGCCCCGTAACACAGCGCGATGCGCTGGAGCACACCGAGCAGGCGGATCTCTTGGAAACTGGTGGAGAAACCCCCGTAGTAAAAGATGCCGACGAGGTACAGCAGCAGGGTCCGCTTCATCAGGCGCACAAACGCAGCGTCTTTGCCGTAGCGCGGGATGATCTTGCCGAGGGAGAACACCAGGGAGACCCCCGCCATGAACACGAAAAGCGGAAAGATCAGGTCTTCGAAGTGGAAGCCTTCCCATTCCACGTGTTCGAGCTGGTTGGCGATCCCGCGCGTGACCCGGCCGGACGCCATCGCGGCGATCGCGCCGCCGAGCGAATCGGCCCCCATGATCCAGAACATGTCGAAACCGCGCAGCGCATCGAGCGAGAGCAGGCGGCTGGCTTGGGGCGACCGGGCCGGTACGGCTACCGGCTCGGGGGCGGGAAGTTCGGTTTCAGCCATGCGACGCGCCTAAGTAACCACGCGCGAAAAGTGGCGTCCAACCGCAAAAGCCGGTGGGTGGAAGAAATGCGCGGTCTCCGGGGTGGGCGGGCGTAACTGCTTTCAGGGCTCGGGCGGCCGATTGGTGAGGATGCCGGAGCTGACCTCAAAATCGCGATCCCACGTCGGTTGGAGAAACACTCTTGCGGTCGGCTGGACGAGCCAATCGGGCCAGCCTGAAAACCAATGGCTCCATTTGACGAGGCTACGGCTGAATGGATCACTTCTCATACAGTACACCGTTATCTGCCACGATTCCGTATGCTTGGGGAATTCGACTCGAAAATTGCGACTCTGTTGGGCAGGCAGATCGGCGGGACCTGCTGTAAATCTTATGCCACGAAGTACATTGGTGCCAGCTGATGTCACGGCCTCACCCCAATATACTGGAATACCGCCGGAAAAGCTGACAAAATGCATATCCCCGCTCTGGTTGGTCAGCACCATCTGTGCGTACCACTGGCGGTTGATGTTCGTAAAGCCAGCGAACTGAAGCGCCAAACCCGGATTTGCAGTGGGTGAACGGGAGCTGATTTTGGATTCGACAGCGAAAGCGAGGAGCAGCAACACGGCGCTTGCGCCGATCACCACCAGCCATTTTCGCCTACGGCTCACCCTACCATCCAGTCCACAATCGCTTTCTGCGTGTGGAGCCGGTTTTCGGCCTGCGTGAAGATCGTGTCGGCGTGTGCCTCAAAGGTCGCCTCGTCGATCTCCTTGCCGCGATAGGCGGGCAGACAGTGCATCACCAATGCGCCCGGCTTTGCGAGCTTCACCAGCTCGGCATTGATCTGGTAGCCGGCGAGATCCTGCAGGCGCTGGGCGGATTCCGCCTCCTTGCCCATAGAGACCCACACGTCGGTGTAGAGCAGGTCGGCCCCTGTGGCTGCGAATTCGAGATTCTCGGTAATGACTACGGTACCTTTCCCCGCGTCCACGGATTCAAACGCAGGCTTCTGACTCGTCCAGCCTGACATGGCGGCCCCGTCGGCGGCTCGCCGAAGAATTTCCCGCGCAGGTTGGTAAGCTTTGGGCGCGGCGAGACGCAGTTCGAAACCCAGCTTGGCCGCTGCCCAAATCCACGACACCGGCACGTTGCAGGCGGCATCACCGACAAAGGTGACCGTCTTGCCCGTGATCGGTTCGCCGCGCAGTTCCTCGTAGGTAAAGATATCCGTGAGAATCTGGCACGGATGCTCGTCGTCCGTGAGCGCGTTGACCGTCGGGATCTTGGCATAGGTCGCGAAATCCTCCACGTCGCTCTGGGCAAAGGTGCGGATCACCGCGCCATGGATCATCCGGCCCAGCACCCGGGCGGTGTCCTTGATGGGCTCGCCGCGTCCGAGCTGGATGTCGCCGGCATTCAGGAACATCACCTGCGCGCCCAGTTCCCGCAGGCCGACCTCGAAGCTCACCCGCGTGCGCGTGGACGACTTGCTGAAGATCAGCGCCCAGGTCTGTCCCGTGAGCGGCCGCGCGTGGGTCGCGCGGTCACGCTTGAAGCCGGCCACACGGTCGAGGATCAAACGCATGTCCGTACCGGAGATCGCTTCCAGGCTCAGCAGATGTTTCATGTCGGCAATGGCACCGGCGCTGGCTCAGGCCGGAAAGCGATTCTGTTACGACAACCACGCGGACGGAGTCACGAACGAACTTGCAAAAACATCACGTCACGGGGTTTGAATCCGGGGCAATAAACGAATATATCCGGGGCCGTCCCGTCATCCTCGCCATGAAAATTGCCGTCCTCGCCCTTCCGTTGGTCGCCTCGTTCGCCCTGTTTCCGTCCTCCGCGCACGCGGCGGTGGACTTCGCGAAGGACGTGGTGCCGATCCTCCAGTCCCGCTGTGTCGAGTGCCACGGTCCCGACAAGCAGAAGGGCAAGCTGCGCCTCGACACGAAGGAGGCCCTGCTCAAGGGCGGCAAGGATGGCGAGGTCGTCAAGGCCGGTGCCCCTGCCGACAGTGAGCTCTACAAGCGCATCCTCCTGCCCAAGGACAACGACGACCGGATGCCCTCCAAGGGCGAGCCGCTCACCGCCCCACAGATCGAGACGCTGAAGGCCTGGATCACCGAGGGCGCGAAGTGGCCCGACGGCGTGACCATCGCCGCGCCGGCCCCAACCGCAGAGGTAGCTCCGGCAGCGGCCCCCGTGCCCGCCGGCCCGCCCAAGATCGTGGTGCCCGCGCCGGAACGGCCCAAGGATTTCAAACCCGCCGCCGCCGAGGCCGCCGCGACCGCTGCGCTGGCCAAGAACGGCGTCGAGGTCCGCCTCGTCGCGATGGATGGCCCGTGGCACGAGGTGAACCTCCGCCTGCTCGGCAGCGCCGTCACCGACCAGACCATCGCCCCGCTCAAGGACCTCAAGAGCGTGGTTGAGGTGCGCCTCGGCACCACCAAGGTCACGGATGCCGGCCTGGCCACCCTCAAATCGCTGCCCTACCTGGAAGTGCTCGGCCTCGAGCTCACCGGCATCACCGACGCCGGCCTCGTCCACGTAAAGGGCCTGAACAATCTGACCTACCTGAACCTCTACGGCACCGCCGTGACCGATGCCGGCCTGGAGAACCTGAAAGGCCTGAAACACCTCGCCAAACTCTACCTCTGGCAGACCAAAGTGACCGCCGCCGGCGTGAAGAAGCTGGCAGATGCCCTCCCCGGCCTCGACATCAACACCGGCGTCGAACTGCCTTCTCCGGCAGCCCCTGCCCCTGCCATGGAAAAGAAGGAAGAGCCGAAGAAATAATCAGGAGCAACGCGTGACTTATCGCAGGCTGACTTCGCCTACGGATTCACCACGACCCGGAAAAAGGTCGTGCCCTCGGAGCCTGCCGGCAACGGCACCGCGTGGTCCGCATCATCTCCCGTGATTTCCGGGACCGCGGCGGCGGACCAGCCGCCCAGGCTGGTGGAGCTTTGGACCTGATAGTGAAAACTGGTCTTCGCATGGAAGTTCAACGTGTGACCACCGGCGGCGACGGGCTGTAGTGAAATGCGGGGGCCTTCGCCGGGCAGGGCGAGGCCGGCGAGGTAGAACGAATCGGTGAGGGTGGCCTGAACATAGCTAATGCCACCGATCGTACGGCCGTCGTGGCTGACGGCATCCACGGTGCTGATGGCTTCACCCCCGAAGTCCACGCCCCGGATGAGCGAGGCAAGCTCGTAAACGGAACCGTCCCGGGTCCAAACCACCGGGACACCCGGGCCCGTCGGGGGGCCGAGTGATCCGAAGATGAGCTGACCATTGCCGGAAATCAGTGTGGCCTGGCCTCCCCCGGCGTCCACCCCGTTCAGCTTGGTGGTCAGTGGCACCAATCCGCCCCCTTCGCTCCAATAGGCCGGGACGAATTGGGTGGCGAGCGATAGCTGGCCTGCCAAGATTTCACCGGACGCATCCATCGAGCTGGGAGTAAAATTCTCTGGCAAATGGGGCTCGCTGAAGCCCTGGGTCGCGGTCCAGCGGAAAACCACCGAGGGGCCAATTTTTAAGTTTCGTCCGTAGACCGTGTCCCCGTTGTAAGACACCCCAAAAACTGAGGCGCCAGTGGCCTCGGGGATCTCGTCCAATACGTCGATATGGTGGTCCGCTCGCCGGAACCGGACCAGCTGGTCCTCGCTGTCACGACCGATGATCCAGGCCCCATTGCCACTCACCTTGAGCGCCGAGCTCAGCGGCAGGGCCGAAACGCTCCCATCCGGAACTGAGAGCAACTGGGCCTGCGACGCCGATTGGGTGGTGGCCACAAAAGAACCGTCGAAGGGCAGGTCCACCGAGGTCCAGCTCGGGCCGCTGATATGGTACACCGGGCCGTTGACGTGCTGGGCAGAGTCGAAATGGGTCAGCAGTGTCCGGGTCTTGTTCGCGAAGACAAACTCCTCGTCGATCTTGATGATCGGCTCCTCGTAGGCGGCATAGCGCGAGCGTAACAGGGCGGTCTTGCCGTCCCCGGACAGTGCTACCATGTAGATGTTCTGGGGTTTCCCTCCCGTAGAGATCTGGGCGGAGATGTGGATGAAAAAGCAGTCGGCCGGATCAGGTGTCACCGGACCCGCCTGAGGGCGGAAGGGCGGGTCGGCAAGCGCGAGGGTGACGACCAGGAGGCTTGTTTTTGAAAGTAGTTTCATATCGGTATCCTTGGAGGCATTGCGGGCATGGCTGCACGGATTGGGCGAACCCCCTTCGACCCGATCCAACAGCTGGCTTCTACCGGTGATTACGGGAACCGGCGGCCCCGATTACAAGCAGGAGCGGATTTTTCATGCGCTCCCTCGCGCCTGGGCGGATCTCAGGCCGCCGGACTGGCCAGCAGCTGCCGCCACGCGGCCTGCATGGAGGGGAAGGCGAGGTCCTCCGGCGCAACTTCCACCGCGGTGAACCAGCCGACGCTGGTGACTTCTTCGAGCACCTTTGGTTCGGAACCGGGGGCGAGGGTGGCGACGAAGAACAGGTCGAGCGTCGGATAGGTCACGTCGCGATAGAGGTAGGCGTTGGGCTGCGAGCACAGGAACGTGACCGAGGCCAGCGTGACGCCGATTTCCTCGCGGAGTTCGCGGTGCACCGCCGCTTCCGCCGTCTCGCCGATATCCACAAAACCGCCTGCCGGCGCGAGCTTCCCCTGGCCTGGCTCCTTCGCCCGGCGCACGAAGAGCCAGCGGCCATCCTCGCGGCGCACGAAGGCCGCGACTGCCGCCGCAGCGTTGAAAAAGTAACGGAAGCCGCACGTCCCGCATTCCAGCGACGCGGCCTGTTTGGCGCCGGGGGACAGCGGCTGTCCGCAGCGGGGGCAGCAATGGAAGTGTTCGATGGGCAGCACGTGGGTGAGGGTTCATCTGCAACCGGCCCGGCGGCAATGCCGGAGGCGACATCAGAGGTGACGGCAGGCACTACCGCGTCCGCAGGTCTTTGAAGTACTCGACGTGGCTGTCGAGCATCAGTCGGTTACGCCCCTTAAGGTGCGCTGACCAGCCCTTGATCTCGTCGGGCACCGCCGGGATGGTGTTCGGAAAATACGGGTCCACCACCAGCTCGACATCCGTGGGGCCGGCGGGCAACCCAACGGTGGGATTGGCCGCCACCCGCAACTGGAGGATGGCCTGGGCGACGGTCTTGCCCCAGAAGTCGTCGAGCGGCACGGGATCGTCGGTCCGGTCGAAACGCCACATCCAATAGTTCACCACCGGGGCGGTGTTGGTGTTGGTGTCTCCGAACTGGTGGGCCTGCTGGGCGCGGGCGAGCGGGCCCGACTGGATCGCCGGGCAGAGCCAGATTTTCGGGGCGATCATGACATTGCTGAGCGCGATCGGGGCCCAACCGGCGCGCGGGTCGCTGGTCGGCCAGGTGGTCCAGGGCATATAACCGCCAGGCAGTAACGTTTTCAGGTCGCGCCGGTCGGGAAAGCAGTCGCCGTTGTCACCCAGGTACATCAGCCAGGCGACGCCGATCTGGTGCAGGTTGGAGGTGCAGGCGGTTTTCTGGGCGGAGCCCTTCGCCCGGGCCAGAGTCGGCAACAGGAGCGAGGCCAGGATGGCGATGATCGCGATCACCACCAGCAGCTCGATCAGGGTGAAACCGGATCGGTTGGTTTTGGGATCGCGTTGCATGACGTGGGTTTATTTGGGCAGCCGGAACGCCACATAGGCGTCACCGCTCCGGGTGCCGATCTTGCCGCCTCCGCAGGCAATCACAACATATTGCCGGCCTCCGACCGTGTAGGTTGCTGGCGTGGCATACCCGGCTGCTGGAAGCTTGGCCTTCCATAGCTCCTTTCCCGTCCGGCGGTCAAATGCGCGGATATGCTCGTCGCGGCTCGCGGCGATGAAGATCACCCCGCCGGCGGTCACGACCGGGCCGCCGTAGTTTTCGGTTCCGGTCGGGGGAAGGCCCTTGGCCATCAGTTCCGGCCACTCGCCGAGCGTGACGCGCCAGCGGTATTCGCCCGTGTTGAGGTCGATCGCATTGAGCGTGCCCCAGGGCGGCTTGATGGCCGGGTAGCCGTTGGTGTCGAGCCAGCGGTTATAGCCCGTCATGGTGTACGGGATATTTCCCAAGGCGTCCGTGCCGCCGAGTTCCTCCTTATGCGCGGGATCGTTCGCCGGGGTAGCGGCGGGCTTGGTGCCGAAGAGATGCCCCACCACCGCCTGGCGCTGCGTGTCGCTCAGGAAGGCGAACGACGGCATCACACCCTTGCCGGTCTTCAGCAGGGCCAGCACGTCGGCCGGCTTGAGGCGTTGCCCGACGCCGACGAGCGAGGGGACGTTCTGCGCTTTGTTGCCATTGCGGTCCAAGCCGTGGCACGCCGCGCAGATCTGGTTGAAGATGGCCTCACCGCTCGACAGCGGTTCGCCGCCGGTCTGCCTGGTCTCGACCATGTTCAACACCCACGGCATCTCGTTCGCATTGATATAGAGAATGCCCTCAGGATCCGCCGCGGCACCGCCCCATTCCGCCCCACCATCGAAGCCGGGGAAGATGATCGTGCCCTCCCGGCTCGGCGGCAGAAACTGCGTGTGCGGCCGCAATTTCACGAAGCGGTCGAGCACCTGCCGGTGCGCTTCGGGCGAAATATCGGTGATCTCATCGGCGGTGAAGAGCTGCCGGGTGAACGGTGCGGGCTTCGTGGGCAGCGGCTGGGTCGGCCAGGCGGATTCGCCCTGAAGATCCGACGGCGGCACGGCCACCTCGCGCACCGGGAAGAGCGGTTCCCCGGTCTCGCGGTTGAACACAAAGACGTGGCCCGACTTGGTCACCTGGGCGACGGCGTCCACCTTTTTGCCATCGCGGGTGATCGTCAGGAGATTGGGCGGGGCGGGCAGATCGCGATCCCAGAGGTCGTGCCGCACCAGCTGCTGGTGCCAGACACGGCGGCCGGTTTTGGCGTCCAGCGCGATCAGGCAGTTGGCGTAAAGGCCCTGGCCGAGCCGGTTGCCGCCCCAGAAGTCGAAGGCTGCCGAGCCGGTCGGGCAGAAGACCAGTCCGCGCTGCTCGTCCAGCGCGAAACCGGTCCAGACATTCACGCCGCCGATGTAGGTGTAGGCATTCGGCGGCCAGGTTTCATAGCCCGGCTCACCCGGCTGCGGGATCGTGTTGAAGCGCCAGACCATCTTTCCGGTCCGCACGTCATACGCGCGGATGTGGCCGGGCGCGGCCGGGGCCGGGCCTTCGCCGAGGCGCATGCCCATGATCAGGAGATCGCCGAAGATCACCCCGGGCGTGGTCGACTGCAGCGCCAGTCCGCTCACGTCGCGGCCCAGGTCGGCTTTGAGGTCGATGGAGCCACCGTTGCCGAACGACGCGATCCGAAGGCCGGTCCGCGCGTCGAGGCAGTGCAGGTAATGGTCATTGCCGAAGAAAATCCGGCGCTCCGTGCCATCGGTCCAATAGACCAGCCCACGGTTCACGCCGGACTTGGTGAAACCTTTCACCGACGCCGGATCGAACCGCCACACTTCATGACCGGTGGCGGCATCCACTGCAAAGGCCTGTAGGTCCGGAGTGGTGCCGAAGAGCACGCCATCGATGATCAGCGGGTTGCACTGGATCTGGGAACGGTTGTTGGCGTCGGTGCCGCCGGCCCGGTAGGTCCATGCGACTTCCAGCGTCGCGACGTTTTTCGCGGTGATCTGCCGGAGCGTTGAATAGTGGCTGCTGGCCTTGTCGCCCAGATACGTATTCCAGTTGGAATCGGCGGCGAACGCCGTCAACGCGGTCAGCAGCAGCGCGAGCAGTGCGTGAAATTTCATGGGGGAATCAGTAACCGCCGGCGCCGATGGCCGCCGCCTTGGTCTCCACGGCGGCACCGGCGCGTTCGGCCGCCTCGCGGCGGCGATACTCGTCCATCATCGCCGCCGTCGCGGTCGCACCGCAACGGGAGCCGCCGAGGTCGCGGACCCTGATGAGCCCATCGAGATCGCGCACGCCGCCAGCAGCCTTCACCTGTACGTTCGGCGACACATTCGCCCGCATGAGCGCCAGATCGTGTTCCGTGGCACCCTTATAGTTGTAGCTGCCGTCGGGCTGCTTCACGAAGCCGTAGCCGCTGCTGGTCTTCACCCACGCCGCGCCCGCGCGTTCGCAAAGCTGGCAGAGGCGAATCTTGAAGTCGTCACTGCTGAGGCCCGCGCCACCTTTGGTGAGGTAGTCGTTCTCGAAGATGACCTTCACCTGGGCCCCATGTTTGGCGGCTTCGTCACACACGGCCTTCACATCGCGTTCGACATAATCCCAGTCACCGCCCAGCGCCTTGCCAAGGTTGATGACCATGTCGATTTCGGCTGCGCCGTCCTGGCAGGCCAGTTGGGTTTCGTAGCGCTTCGACTCCGTGGCGCTGTTGCCGTGCGGAAAGCCGATGACCGCCCCGACCAGCACGCCAGTTCCGTGCAGCAGTTCCGCTGCACGCTTCACGGCGTAAGGTTTGATGCAGACTGAGGCCACACCGTATTTCGCGGCGAGCCGGCAGCCATCCTCCAGCTCCTGATCCGTCATCGTGGGATGGAGGAGGGAGTGGTCGATCATCTTCGCGAGCTGTTCGTAGGTGTATTTCATCGGGGACGGGAGTTGTTGGCCGGAGTTCAGCCGAATTCAGGAGGGAAGGGAAGCGGTTGGGAGCGAAGGCCGGTTGGAACAGAATGGCGAATCAGCTCCGGCCTCAGTGTTGTGCGGATCGGCCTTTGCTCACCCGACGCCTCGGCGTTTTCTTCCCGGATCGCTCCAGCAACATACGCGTGGTGTTGAGCTCGGCTTCGAGACGTTTCACCTCCGGCAGGGCGAACTGGTATTCGCGGGCCATGATTTTGTTGGGCAACGAATCGAGCGTGTAGCGGGCGAGTGCGGCATCGGCGGAGGAGCAGAGGATGATGCCGATGGGCGGGTTTTCGCCGGGGTGCGTCCAGTGCTCGCGGGCGTAGTTGAGATAGAGATGCATCTGGCCGGCATCGGCGTGAGTGAAGTCACCCAGTTTGAGGTCGAGGACAACGAGGCAGCGCAGGCGGCGGTGGAAGAAGAGGAGGTCCACGCGATACCAGACCTGGCCGATGCGGAGGCGGCGCTGGCGCCCGACAAAGGTGAAGTCGCCGCCGAGTTCGAGCAGGAAGCTCTCGAGGTGGCGCACGAGGGCCTCCTCGAGGTCGGTCTCGGAGTATTCGTCCTTGAGATCGAGGAACTCGAGCACGAACGGGTCGCGCACAATTTCCTGCACCGTGAGGGTGTCACCGGGCCGGGGCTTCGCGCCCTTGTGCAGCATGGTGGCCTTATCTTTTGACAGGAGCGTGCGCTGGTGGAAAAGGGAGCCGATCTGGCGATCCAGCTGGCGCACGCTCCAGCCGCCCCGTAGGGCTTCCTCCTCGTAGAACCGGCGGGCCGCCTCGTCCTTCACGGTGAGCAGTTTGACATAGTGCGACCACGGGAGCGGAAAACAGGTGGTGAGGGCATGAGGCACCTCGGTCCAGTCTGGGCTGGCGGCTTTGCGCGGGAATGCTGCAGAGATCAGACCGGGAGATTTCGCAGACACTGTCTGCGAAATTGCCGGAGGCTCGGCGGGAAAAGATTTCGCAGACACCGTCTGCGAAATTGGCCAGCTCTCGTAAAACCGGCGCATCTGCTCCAGGTTCCGTTCCGAGAACCCCCGCCCGTGCCGGGTGGTCAAGTCCTCGGCGAGCCGCTTCAGCAGCTCCTCCCCATACTCCGCACGCCGTTTGCCGCCCTGCTCGAACTCCACGATGCGCCGGCCAATCTCCCAGTAGGTGACGGTCATGAAGCCATTCGCCGCCCGCATGACTGCACGCCGGGACTGTTCGAGCAGCGAACCGATGCCGGTGAGCAGCGTCGGATAGCTCGCAATGCTGCGCTTGGTTTTGGCGGCGGGTTTCTTCACGAGGGAGGAGGCTTTCTGAACCTTTCGTATCAGCCCAGGAACGGCCGCAACGCATTTCCCGCCACCCGCAGCGCGCGTTGGCGGCCTTCGAGGGTCTTGCCGAAGGTGTCGTCCTCGACCTCAATGCACACGGGGCCGCGGTAGGTTGTTTCCATCAGCGCGCCCAGGAATTTGCCCCAGTCCATTTCCCCGTAGCCGGGGATGCGGGGCTGATGCCACTCCAGCGGGTGCGCGAAGACGCCGACCTCGTTGATGCGGTCGCGGCGGATCTTCACGTCCTTGGCATGGAGGTGGAAGAGCCTGTCCTGGAACTCCCGCAACGGGCTGGCCGGGTCCATGTCCTGCAGCACGAAGTGTGACGGGTCGTAGTTCAGGCCGAAATTCGCCGACGGAATGTCATTGAACGCGCGCCGCCAGATAATGGGCGTGGTCATGAGATTTTTGCCGCCGGGCCATTCGTCCTGGGTAAAGCGCATCGGGCAGTTCTCGATGCCGATGCGGATGCAGTGATCCTCCGCGAAGGCGATAAGCGGACGCCACGTCTTCAGGAAACGTGGCCAGTTGTCGTCCACGCTTTTCGTCCAGTCGCGCCCGACGAAGGTGTTCACGGTTTTCAGGCCTAGCACCGAGGCGGCCTTGATGACCTTGCGCAGATGGCCCACCGCGACCTTGGCAACCGTGGGGTCTGGGTCGAGCGGGTTCGGGTAATAACCGAGTGCGGTGAGCGAGACTCCGTGCTTTGCGCAGAGCGCGTGAACCGCTTCGGCGCGCGACCGGTTGAACCCGTCTACGTCAATGTGCGTGACCCCGGCGAATTTCCGCTCGGCTTTGCCGACTGGCCAGCACATGGCCTCCACACAGGCGAAGCGTTCCGCCGCCGCAAAGGAGAGCACCTGATCGAGGGACAATTCGGGCAGGATGGCGGAGACGAAGCCGAGTTGCATGACGTGACCCTGGCCCAAGAACGGGGTGGAAGTCCAACCGCGACGTTGGAGCGCCGATCTCCGATCCGGCGTGGATGAGAGCGAAAAGGCAACCGCCGTGCCGGGTCGGAGACCGGCGCTCCGCACAGATCACACCGCCGGATACACCCACGGCGCGCGATAGGGCCGGCTGAGCAGCTTGTTGGCCTCGGGGTCACCAATGATCTGCTCTTTGTCGGCATCCCAATTGAGGCTGCGACCGGTGCGGGCGGAGATCATTCCCAGCAGCGGCAGCACCGAGGAGCGGTGGGCAATCTCGATGCTGGCCACGCCCTTTCTTCCTTCGTCGATGGCGGCCATGAAATCGGCCCACAGCAATTTCAGATTGTGGCCGTCGGGCTGTTGGAGCTGCGAATCCTCGTGGACGACCGGGGCGTTGTCGTCGGCGGGGTAAAACGTCCAGCCATCCTGCCAGCCGATGTGCAGCGTGCCATTGGTGCCGTAGAAGTACGCGCCAATGGAGTGCTTCTCCGCGTGGTTCTCGGCAAAGCGCCGGTGTTCCCAGGTGCAGGTGAACTGCTCGAACTCGTACACCGCCACCTGGTGGTCGGGTGCGTCGGTCGTCTGTTCCTTGTCGTTGAGGATCGGCGGTCCGCTGATCGGCCTCCCCATCGTTGAAAAGACCCGCTTCGGGTATTTCTCGCCGCTCCACCAGAGCACTTGGTCGAGCCAGTGCACACCCCAGTCACCGAGCTGGCCGTTGCCGTAGTCGAGAAAGTTGCGCCAGCCGCCGGGATGGATTCGCTTGTTGAACGGGCGCTTCGGCGCGGGGCCGCACCACATGTCCCAATCGAGCGTGTTCGGCGGTTCGGTATTCGGCGAGGGCTTCTCACGGTCGCCACCGCCGTCCGCGAAGAGCCGTACCATGCCGACCTCGCCGACCGCGCCCGACTTCAGGAACTTCATCGCGCTGACGTGATGCGGGCCGATGCGCCGGTGGAGGCCGACCTGCACGACCCGCCCACTGTCCCGGGCGGCGTGCAACATGGCCCGGCTTTCGTTGACGGTGTGGCCGGTCGGCTTTTCCACGAAGACGTGCGCGCCGGACTTCACCGCCGCGATGGTCTGGAGCGCGTGCCAGTGGTCGGGCGTGGCGATGATGACGACCTCGGGCTTCTCCTTCGCCAGCAGTTCGCGGAAATCTCCGTAGAACTTCGGCTCGTCGCCGTTCAGGCCCTTGACCAGTTCGCCGGCGAGCCGGCAGATGGTGGTGTCGGCGTCACAGAGCGCGACGACTTGGATCCGGCCGCTCGCAATGGCCTCGCGCAGGATGTTTTTGCCCCACCACCCGGAGCCGATGAGCACCGTGCGAAACTTTCTGCCGGGATCGGCAGCGAGGATGAACGGAGCCGCCGTCAGGGCCGCGCCCGCCGCAACGGAAGTCCGGAGGAAACGGCGACGGTTGAGCGAAGAGATCGGTGTCATGTTCAGCGACAAAAGGGACGATACCGGAGACGGCGGTAATCATTCCTGTTTCGTCACTGCGCCGTCCAGCCGCCATCGACGGTGAGCATGGAACCCGTGACGTAGCTTGCGGCCTCGCTCGCGAGGAAGATGGCCGCGCCTTGGATTTCTTCGAGCCGGCCCCAACGTTTGAGCGCGGTCGCGCCTACCACGAACTTCCGGCCGTCCTCGGTGTCGGCGATGGGCAGGTTCATCTCGGTGAGGAAGGGTCCGGGGCAGATGGCGTTCACCGTGATGTGGTCGGCGGCGACTTCGAGCGCCAGCGCCCGGGTCATCTGGGCGACCGCGCCCTTGCTGGCGCAATAGGGTGTGCGTCCCGCGAGTCCCACCAGCGCCAGGGCGCTGGCGAGGTTGATGATGCGGCCGCCTTTGGCCACCCGCATCAGCGGTACCACGGCTCGGGCGCAAAGCCAGGTGCCGGTCAGGTTCACGCTGATGACCTGCTGGAACTGCTCGGGCGAAAGGGTCTCGATCGGCCCACGGATGTTGATGCCGGCGCTGTTGATGAGAATGTCCACGCGGCCCAATTCGCGATTCGCCGCCGCGACCATGGCGTCGACCTGCGCCGGCGCCGTGACGTCGGCTTCAAAGCCAATCGCGCGGTGGCCGAAGTCGCGCGCGATTTCGGCGGCGGCCTGTTCGGCCTGAGCTCCGTGGCGACTGACGAGCATCACGTCCGCCCCGGCGGAGGCGAGGCCGGCGGCCATGGCCTGGCCGAGCCCTTTGGAACCGCCGGTGATGAGCGCCGTGCGACCGGTGAGATCGAAAAGCCGGATACCTGGGAGGGGAGACATGGCCGGAGAATATGCGAGGGCTGCCAGCGCGTCACGGTTTTGACCGTGGCGTTCTCAAATGGAGGAACGAGGCTGCACGCGGCAGAACCGGAATGTCCGGCCGATCTGGAACTGGGCGGTCATCCGCGCTTGGCCGGCGCGTCGAGGCATTCGCGCACGGCGAGCACGAGCTTCTCGGGCCGATAGGGCTTCTGCAAAAAGGCCGTTTCCGTGTCGGACAGGGCATTGGCCGTGAGCGATTCGGCGCTATATCCGCTCGTGAAGATGACCTTGAGGCGCGGCTGCTCCTGAAGCAGGCACTCGGCGAGCTCCCGGCCGGAGAGCTCGCCGGGCATCACCAAATCGGTCAGAAGCAGTTCCACCCGTCCGGCCACGCTGCGCCAGACCCGCAGCGCTTCGACGGCATTCTCCGCCACGAGCACACGGTAGCCGTGCCGGCTCAGGATGTTTTGCACGAGCAGGCGCAGGGCGGCCTCGTCCTCGGCGACCAGGATCGTTTCGCCGCCGCCCGTGACCTGGCCGCCCGTGGGATCCGGGGCGCTTTCAGCCAGTTCCTCCGTGATCGGAAGGAAAATGGCGAAAGTGGTGCCCCGGCCGGGTTCCGTTTCCACGGTGATCCAGCCCTGATGCTGCTGGACGATGCCATAAACCGTGGCCAATCCCAGGCCGGTGCCGTGGCCGACGCCCTTGGTGGTGAAAAACGGCTCAAAAATGTGGGGCAGATGATCGGAGTCGATGCCGGTGCCGGTGTCGCGGATGGCCAGCACCACATAGCGGCCGGCGCGGGCCGAGGGGGCTTGGGCCGCGGCGGCGGCATCGAGTTCAGCCACCGAGGTTTGCAGGGAAAGTTCGCCGCCCTTGGGCATGGCATCGCGGGCGTTCACGACCAGGTTCATGATCACCTGCTCCATCATGCCTGTGTCGGCGAGCACGCGGGGCAGGGTGGAAGCCAGGCCCTCGTGCAGGGCGATATGCTCGCCGACGATCCGGCGCAGCATCCGCGTCATGCCCGCCACGATGTTGTTGAGGTCGAGCGGCCGGAGGCGGAGCAGCTGGCGCCGGCTGAAGGTGAGCAGCTGCCGGGTCAGGCTCGAGGCCCGGTCGGCGGCCTCGGCGATCTGCTGGGCCGATTCGGCGGCACTGGGTGGCAGGCCCTGCATGGCCATCAGCAGGGAGGCGTGTCCCTGCACCACGGTGAGCAGGTTGTTGAAATCGTGGGCGACGCCACCGGCCAGCTGGCCCACCGCCTCCATCTTCTGCGCCTGCCGGAGCTGCTCCGCCAGCACGCGCTGGTCGGTGATGTCACGGACGATGCCGACGAGCCGTACCGGCAGCTCCTGTGCATCGCGCTCCAGTTCGGCCTGCTCGTGCACCCAACGCACGCGACCTTCGGCACGGAGGATGCGGTGTTCCACGTTCAACGGGCGCAGCCCGGCCCAGGCGTCCCGGCTGGCGGCACGGACGGATTCCAAATCGTCCGGATGGATGAGCGAGAAGAAGGTTTCCGGGCGTCCATCGAACGCTTCGGGAGGCAGGCCGAAGATGCGATGAGTTTCGGGGGACCAGCTCAGCCGGCCGGTGGGGCTCAGATCCGAGGTCCAGGTGCCGACATGGCTCAGGGCCTGCAGTTCACGGTTGGCGGCCTCCAGCTCGTTCGTCCGCTCCCGGACGCGCTGCTCCAGCTGCCGGTTGAGCGATTCCAACTGGCGCATCTTGTCCTCCAGCTTCCGGACGAGGGCGGCATTGTATTCGCGCAGGCTGGCCTGCTCATCGGTCTGTGTCCGGGTCGTACGGACCAGACGGCCTTCGCGCTGCGCGGCGATCAGGTCCTGCAGCTTCGGCATGAGCAGATCCGGTTCCAGCGGTTTGATGAGGAAGAGGTCGGCGCCCAGGCCCATGGCCAGCTCCTCGTCCTCCGGACTCGTGTAGGTGGCCGTGTAAAAGACGAAGGGAATCTCGGCGAGCGCGGGGTCGTTGCGCCATTCGCGGCAGAGGGAAAAGCCGTCCATGACCGGCATGAGGATGTCACTGACGATCAGGTCGGGCGGCTCCAGCCGGGCCAGGCCGAGCGCCTCCGCCCCCTGCGTGGCCCGGGCCACCTTGAAGCCGTGGGAACGCAGCAGCGCCTCCAGCAGGTAGCGGTTGGCCTCGATATCATCCACGACCAGCACGCGCAGGGACTCGTTGTTTTCACCCTGGGCGGCCAGGAAGGCCTCGATTTCCTGGAGGAAGGTTTCGGGGTTGATCGGCTTCTCCACGTAGCCGGTGCAGCCGGCGGCCAGGATGCGCTCCCGGTCGCCGGGCATGGCGTAGGAGGTCACGGCCACAATTGGAACGCCCATCAGCGCCACATGCGACCGGAGGCGCCGGGCGACCTCGTGGCCATCCATGCCGGGCAGCTGGATGTCGAGCAGGATGAGCGCGGGCCGGTGGCGCAGGGCGGCGACAATGCCGGACGGTCCGTCCGGGGCGGCCTCCACCCGGAAGCCTCGCTGCTCCAGCATGAAGCGGGCAAGGTAGAGATTCTGCTCGTTGTCTTCGATGATCAGGACCGTTTTCATCTCCGGGACGGGTCTTCAACTGGCAGGGTCAGGGTGAATGTGCTGCCCTTCTGCCAGACACTTTCCACGGTGATTTCGCCACCGAGTATTTTTACCAGCCGACTGCAGATAGCAAGGCCGAGCCCCGTACCCTCGTGCTGGCGGGCCAGACCGGTATCCAGCTGCTGGAACGGGCGGAAGAGCCGCCCCAGATCCTCCGGCCGGATGCCGATGCCGGTATCGCTCACGCGTACGACCAGTTTCGCGCCGTGCAGGCGGGCCTCCACATGCACCTCGCCCTGATCGGTGAACTTGATGGCGTTGTTCACGAGGTTGATCAGGATCTGCTCCACCCGGCGGCGATCACTGATGATCCGGCCCACCTCCGGTGCCAGCGTGATCCGGACTGGCAGCCCTTTGCGGGCGGCGAGCGGGGCGACGATCTGGGCGACCCGGTGGACGGATTCGCGGAAATCAAACTGGGCCCACTGCACCTCGATCTGCCCGGCCTCGATCTTGGAGATATCGAGCACGTCGTTGATCAGGCTGAGCAGGTGCCGGGAGCTGTTCATCACCATGCCGAGCTGCTTCTTCTGCTCCTCCGTCAGGGGACCTACCAGGCCCTGCAAGATGATGCCGGTGAAGCCGATGATCGAATTCAGCGGTGTGCGCAGCTCATGCGACATGGTCGCCAGGAAGGCGCTTTTCAGCCGGTCCGCCGATTCGGCGCGGTCGCGCGCCTCGGCGAGCTGGGTGGTCCGGAGCAGCACGCGCAGCTCCAGCTCGGCGTGCGCCTCGCGGAGCGCGCGTTCCGAACGGCGCCGCTCCGTCACGTCCCGGATCACGCCCAGCAGGCAGGGTTCGCCGGCCAGCACCGCCCGGTCGCACGAGATCAGCACATCCCGCGGCTCGCCATCCGGGCGGATGATCCGGGCTTCCATATCGCGCACCTGCTCACCGGCCCGGACCCGCTCCATGAGCAGCATCCGCTCCTCCGGCATCACCCAGGTAAACTGGGACCGGGTGCGGCTGAGAATCTCCTGCTTGGTGAGCCCGGCGAGCTGGCAGAACGCCTCGTTCACCTCCAGATACCGTTCGCCATCGAGCGTGATGATGGCATGACCATCCGAACTGGTGTGAAACGCCCGGGCAAATTTTTCCTCGGATTCGCGCAGTGCCCGTTCCGTCCGTTTCCGTTCGCGTGATTCGAGCAGGATGTTGAGCTGGTCGGCCACGCCGGCCGCGAAGGTTTCCTCGGTGGAGGTCCATGACCGCACGGCGCCCGCCTGTTCGAGGCACAGCACTCCGGCCAGGCCGCCCCGCAGCCGCAGGGGCACGTCGAGCATGGAGCGGATGTCATTGGGCAGGAGATAGGCCTCCACCAATTCGCGGGTGCGTGGGTCCGTACGGACGTCAGGCACGCTGACGACGCGGCTTTCGGCCAGGGCGGCGAAATAGGCGGGATAGGCCGTGGTGACCAGCACATTGCCCTCGCGATGGCCGCCTTCGCGCTGGTGCAGATCCACGCAACGCAAGGTGCGGCCGTCATCCTCGAACCGCCACAGGCTCGCGCGCGATACCCCCAGCGTCGTGGCCAGGAGTTCGGTCGCGTGCTTTAACGTTGCCTGGTCGTCCGGCCCATGGACCTGACAGGCCAGTTCCAGCAGCGCGGCCTGGTGCCGGATGGTCTGCTCGTGATGCCGCTGGACGGCCTGTTCCGCCTGCCGGCGCTGTCGCTGCGTGAAGCCGACCGCCCAGCCCATGAACGAGATGATGGTCACCGCCGTTCCACCCACCACCGCGAAGGTCCGCCCGCGGGTCCACCACGGGGCCGGTTGCAGCACCCGGATCGCCTCTTTGGAGGGAAGGAGCAGGCGGTAGGTCAGGGATTCGCCGGCAGAAACGGCATCCGCGGCGAGAACACCGACCAGCGACAGCCGGCTGCCCGGCTGCAAAAAGGCCAGGTCATTCATGGTTGTTCCCGGCGGCAGTTCCGCCCGCAGGAACCACTCCTCCACCTTCATCACGAGCACCGGCTCGCTCTCGAAGCTCATGCGCTGTGAATTTGGCACCCGGATGCGCGGCTGGCTGATGAGTTCCTCCAGGGTGCCTTCAATAGCGGCGAATTCGCCGTGACTGTGGCGGGCGTAAAGCTCCCGCAGGGTAGGGTGGCGGGGGATGGCTGGCGGTCCATGGCCCAGCACCCGCACCGAGCAGTCCTCCAGCACCACCCGCCGGTGGGCCAGCACCCGGAAGCCCAGCGCTTCCACCTCGTCCCCCGGTCGCAGGTTCAGCGGCTGTTCGGTCCGAAGTTCCACGGCCCCGGTTTCGTCCTCGATGAACAGGAACCGGCCTGGCCAGTGCAGCGTGACCCGCCCCCGGCACCGGGCCTGGATCGCCCCGTCCCGCCAGTCGAGTCCGAGCCGGTTGATCGGGCGGACCGGGATCGCTTCCGGTGCCAAAGGCGGCGGATTGACCAGCTCCACGGCTGGCGAGTCGGCATACAGGTCGAAATCGAGAATCTCGTTCTGCCCGCCAAAGGCACCCGCACAGACGCCCCGCACGCGGATTTCCGAAGCCACCAGCCGGGCCGGATCCAGGCCGGCGGGATTGCGGACCCAGACGGTCAGCACGCCCTCGGGCAGCGCCAGCTTCACCTTGAGCCTGCCTTGGTCTGGCGTGGCGGAACGCACACGGCCCTGAAGTTCGACCCAATCGGAATCCACCAGACCGGTCTTGAATTCAGCGAACGTGACGCGGCGGGGAACGGGCAGCGGTACGCTGTCCAATACTGTGACATTGGAGGCCCGGACGATGGGCGTGAAATAGCCGGCCCCAGTCGTACCCAGCACGCGCAGGCGCTGGCCAGCGTGCAGCCTCGCCGCACGATCTGTCTGGAGATAGACCCCGCTCGAGCCGTCCTGCAGGAAGCACAGGTAGCGCGGCGGGTCGACATAGGTGAGCACGCCTTCCAGGGCGACCGGTTGTAGCTGGCTGGCCTGGGCCGAAGTCAGTTCCCGCACCAGCCGGATCGAGGCCAGGATGGGACTGTTGGTGTCCACTTGGGCTCGCAACGGCAGGCCATGGGCGACGAGCCACGCCCAGGTGATCAGGGCGCACCGGCAAAGTCGGCGTCCCGACCATGAATGGGTTGGATTCAAAACGAATCAGTTGCTGGACTGGGGCGGCTCAGAGGTCAGCGGCACTTGGGGCCAAGGACTGGAGGCAAGACTGGTCGCATTGCAACAGGTGGCGGACTTCACCAGGGGAAATGCCAAGGTGACGGTCGAGCCGCCACGTGGCAGTCCGGTGAAAGGAAACATACCAGGAGAGCACCTCGTTTTGATGTGTTCGATAGAGCATGATACTGCCGCGATCCAGACCGACGGTGGCCGAACTGTACCAGAAAAATACGGCGTCGGACGAGATCCTGGAAATGGAGCGGACGAGATTCTGGCTGCTCTCCTGAGCGAGATGAAGCGGAGCGGCCGGAGTTTTCTCGAAGGCATCCGGATTCGTTGTGACCGAAAAATGATGTTCTTCTCGAACGCGGCCCGGATGGAAAGGCGGGACAGTGGTCCGTTTATTCCAGACCCCGAGCGCACCGAGAGCTTTGCCTGAGAAATTGAGCCACTTAGTGTCAAACCATTGGTCGATACGGACCAGATAAATCTCGGCCGGCCGATAGGTTGTGACGGCGGCTTCAAGGAGCCGGTTCGCCAGGGCAACGAAACGAGGGTCGTCAGCGTCAGTCAGTGCGATCATATCTCAGTCATCTGATTCAGCGGCATTTCCGCCAATTTCCTTTCAGTTGCTGGCGAGGATTTGGCAATGACCGTTTCGGCGTTTCATTTTTGAGCCGGGCAAGGGGTTCATTCCCATAGGACAGCGCAGCTGTGCGGCGGAAGCAAGCCGGACAACTGGCGGGGCAGAGACGGAGGTCCGGGCCTTGCCTGCTATGGAAAGCATCGTTCCGTCGCTCAGACCGTGCTGCATCCTTTGTCGCCGTTGTAACGTCTTTTTGCTTCCCAGCACAGCACCCTCGCGCCACGTTGCCAACGTTCCCTTTCGGACCCGTCTTCGCATGAGCACGTCCCTACTGTTGTCGAGCCTGCGCCGCCGCGCCTTCACGCTGATCGAGCTCCTGGTCGTGATCGCCATCATCGCCGTGCTCGCCGGATTGCTCCTGCCGGCACTCACGCGGGCCAAGATGAAGGCCAAGTCCATGACCTGCCTGAACAACCTGCACCAGCTCGGGCTCGCCCACACGATTTACGCCGATGACAATCGCGGCCTTTTCCCCGAGCGCCGCGATGACAAGCGCTGGCCGACCCAGCTTCGGCCCGGCTACCGTATGCTTGCCGTGCTGGGCTGCCCTGAGGACCGGCGGCGTCTGACGGCTGCCCAGCAGGCCCAGGCGGAGAAAACGCCCGACACCGCCCTCCGCAGTTTTATCATCAACGGATGGAACGACTATTTCAAAGACGCGCTTAGGATTTCCGATGTCGGGCAGATGGTTGGGAAGTCGATCCCGGAAAGCGCCATCCCGCAGCCGACCCTGACCATCGTTTTCGGCGAAAAGCTGACGAACTCGGACAACTTCTACATGGATTTTCTGGAGAACGGCGGCAACGACATCACCGAAGTCGTCCGCAACCGCCACATGAGCAGCGGACCCAAGCGCAAGGATGGCGGCTCGAACTACGGCTTTGCCGACGGGCACGCGGAGTTCATCAAGTACCGTGGCGCGCTCTATCCGCTGAACCTCTGGGCCGTCACCGACCTGTTTCGCACGAACCGGGCGATGGCGAATTAGGCCGCACGGGAACGCCGAGCATTGCTCGGCCCGAACGACTGACGCGGTGCTCAAGCCGGGCAATGCTCGGTGCTCCGTTGTCCGCGTTTACGGAACCATCAGCGTATTGGTGGAAACTTTCCCCGCATCTCGAATGGTTTCACGCAGGCGGGCGGACGTGAGCATCTGCACACTGCCGTCGCCGAGCAGCACGTTGCCCTCGGTCTTGTGAATGCGCCGGTCAAAAGAGACGTTTGCATTGCGGGAGAGGGTGAGGATCTGACCTTCGAGAGAACTTCCGTCCAGCATCAGGTTACGGTCGCCGGAGAGAATGGATTGGGGACTGTCGAACGAGGCGCCGAGACCGATGAAGTAGCTGAGGTTTTGGTTGCTGTTGAATTTGGAGAAATCCCGGGCTTCGCGTCGTGCTATATCGGAAGGGCAAAAAGCAGTTTGCGGACTGCTCAGTTCATTTGAGATCGCCGCGACATGACGCCAGACGTTCGAAACGTCGGAAGCGAACTGCCGGGTGCCACCACCATTGGAACTGATCTGCCAGGGGAACCGGTTGGTGTGGTCGGTCGCGAAGATGCGATAGCTGAGGCCAATGCCTTTCAGGTTGTTGGTACACCAAAGGCGATTGGCCTTTGCGCTGCTTTTCTGAAGCCACGGCATCACCAGCCCGGCCAGCAGTGCCATCACTACCACAACGACCAGCACCTCGATGACCGTCAGCGCTCCGGTCTTTTGAAGGGCATGCTTACCCTTGGGCCGCATAGTAGGCGTCCACTTTGGACATCACATCGCGGTAGCTGACGTCCTGCTCGTAGATGAGCTTAAACTGCTCGATGGCCTCGGCGGGTTTGTTGACCTTTTCCAGCACGCAGCCGAGCTGGTAGCGCAGATCCTTGGCCTCGTCGTCGAACACGAGCTTTTCCTTGAGCGCCTCCTGGAGCTTGCGCGCGGCCAGGTCGTTCATGCCCCGGCGGGCAAAGGCCTGTGCGAGCAGGCTCATGGCGGGGATGCGTTTGTTCGGGTTGTTCTGCGCCTTCTGCAGCTCGGCGATGGCCTCGCCCAGCTTGCCGGACTCGAGGTAGAGCTGGCCCAGCTCGAAGCGCAGGTGCAGGTCGGTGGGGTTGGAATCGGCGCGCCGCTTCGTCTCCTCCAGCCGCCACGTCTGCCGCCGGGCATACAGCGCGGCGAGCTGCGTCTCATAATCCGTCGCCGTCTTGTCGAGCGATTCCTCCAGATGCTCGAACTCGGCCAGCCGGGTGTCGCGGATGGCCTGCTGGATCGTCGGGTCGTTGATGCCGCTGGTGGTGTTGATGCGCTCGTAATAGGCGATGGCCTGGGCGAAATCGTTCTTCTTGCGATACAGCTCCGCAATATCACGGACGAGCTTGAGGTTGTTGCCCTCGGTGGCGAGCCGCCGTTCGTAATCGGCGATCAGTCGCTCGGCGACGTCCACGTCCTTCACCGCGCGGTTGGCCTGTTCCAGGATCACGGCCTCCTGCTTGTCGCGGATGAGCTCTCGGTAGCTGCCCTTGGCCTCCACAACGGCGGCATAACCGCCCTCGTGCATGGTGCGGTTGGCGAGGATGTTCTTGAGCGCCTCGTTCAGGGCCGCATCGTTCGGATCGTTGCGGAGCAGGTCCTGAAGGAGTTTTTCCGCCCGGGCGCGGTTGCCGGTCTGGCCCAGCGCGGTGGCCAGTTCCAGGGCCAGCTTGCGATTGGTGGGATTGTGCTTGAAGGCGACCTCCAGCGACAGCAGCGCCGTCCGGGGGAACCCGGCGGCGAGGGCGGCGTCGGCCAGCAGCTCGTGCGCGGCGGCGTTGGTGGGATCGTCGTTCAGCGCCTCCTCCGCGATCAGGATGGCTTCCAGCGGTTTGGTGCGCAGCGCCATCTGGCCGCGGGTGAGCGTGCTGGCGGAGCCGACAAATTTCCTGAAGAAGCTGCTCTTGCCGCCGGCGCGCTTGTGCTGCGTCGCCCGCAGGGCCTCGCGGGCCTCGTAAAAGCCGGGCTCGGCCTTCAGCACGGTGCTGAACAGGGTAAGGGCGTAGTCCAGATTGTTCTTCTGGAGGGCCGCAATTCCCTTCTCGTAAAGATCCCGCTGGGCGAACGGGATCTGGCTCATCGGCTTCTCTGGCATGGGAGGTATCCTAGGTCATCAACGGTGATTTGCCAGACAGCATAAGTTCACGTCTGTAATTGACAAGCTGTTTCCAAACTTTGACGGAACTGTTTCCAGGGCGCACGTTCATGGCGATGCCACTTCAGACCACGGCCGGGCCGTTCCGGTTTCATCGTTGCGCAAGTCTGGCCGGATTTTTCCTGCTTGGGCTGGTCTGCCTTTCCTGCCGGGCCGAGCATCCCCTCCAGGTCCATTCCGGCATGGCCAATGCCTCCGTGGCGGTGCCGGCCGGGCCGGATCTGTTCCTTACCGGGGCTGACGAAGACAATGTGATCAAGCTGTATCGGGCCAATGCCGACGGGAAGCCGCTCATGGAGTTTGATCCCTCGCCCTGGCTCCAGCTGGAAGGGCGTTCACGGGACGTCAACATCGAGGGCGCGGCCCGGATTGGCGATGTGGTGTACTGGCTCGGATCGCATGGGAGGAGCAAGGACGGCCATCCGCGACCGAACCGCCAGCGCCTGTTTGCCACACGACTCACCGAGGGTACCAACGGGCCGTCGCTGGCTTTCTTAGGCCGGCCCTGCACGAATCTGCTGGAGGCGCTGATTTCGGCCCCGCAACTGGCCGCCTTCAACCTGAAGGAAGCGGCCGGGCGGGCTCCCGGAGACAAAAGAGGGCTGAATCTTGAAGGGCTCTCAGCCATGCCCGACGGCGGTCTGCTGCTGGGATTTCGTGGTCCGATCCCGGAGGGCAAGGCGTTGCTTGTCCCCCTGCTGAACCCGTCCGAAGTGATCCATGGCGAGGCGCCCAAGCTGGGGCAACCTTTGCAGCTGGATCTGGGCGGCCTGGGGATTCGCGACCTCGCGTGGAGCGGCCAGGAATACTTTCTCATCGCCGGTCGCAGTGGGGCAGGCGGTGTGTCCCAGCTCTGGCGTTGGGCGGGAGGGGAGGCGAAGCCCGAGCAACTGGACCATCCCTCCCTCAGGCACATGAATTCGGAAGGGATTGCCATTTTCGGCCCGCCTGAGAAGCCGCACCTGCTGATCGTCAGTGACGATGGTAACCGGGTGGCGGAGCCGATGCGCGCCTTGATGACCCCGACGTTTCGCAGCGTGTGGATCAAGCCGTGATCGGCAGCCGCAGCGGCCCGGTGGCGTCCTGCTGCCAGGCGCGCCATTCGGCTTCGGCATCAACGTCGCTCAATTCGCGCAGTTCGGTGACGGTAAGTCCGGCGACCTGGGCTCGGGCGAGGGTCTGCGCACGGACCTGGAAGGTGCTCCAGTCGATGCCGCTGAAGAGTTCCGGGCGGAAGTGGCGCATCCCCAGTAGCCAATACCCGCCATCCGTCGCCGGGCCGAGCACCACCTCGGACCGCTCTAATGCCTCGAAGGCGGCGCGGATGTCGTTCGCAGTGAGATATGGGCAGTCGGAACCGATGACGACCACCTGCGGGCAGGAATTGGCGAAGGCATCCTGAAAAGCCCGGACCAACCGGGCTCCTAGATCACCCGCGCCTTGCGGGTGGGCCCGCCAACCGGGCTGAAGCCAGGAGGCAAGCTCCGCCCCGGCATCGTCCGGGGCAAAGCGCAATTCCACGTCAATGGCGGGCGCGAGGCCGGCGAGGTTTCCGAGGGTGATGGCAACCAGTTCCCGGTAGGCGACCAAGGCAAGGTCGTGGCCCATGGTGGTGGCCAGCCGGGTTTTGACCGTGCCGTGCCGGGGAGCTTTCAAAAAGACGAGGAGGCGTGGCGGGGCCATGTTTCGGGCAGTTACTGCGAAATCTGCTAACGGAGCCCCTGCCGGAAGTCGAGGCTGCTTCGGGGAATCCAGTCTGTCCGCTACCATGATGCCGAAACGAATTTCCGCTGTGCCCGGCGCGGCGCTATGGTTAATTCCGTCCGTCCTTGGCTCACATGAACGACTCCCGTTTCCACAAGCTCGCCGATCTGCTCATCAACTACTCCTGCTCCCTCCAGAAAGGGGAGCGCATCCTGCTCGATCTGATCGACGTGCCGGACGAGATGGGCGTGGCGCTCATCCGCGCGGCGCGGGCGGCCGGGGCGATCCCCATCGCCGAGGTCCGGCACTCGCGGATCAACCGGGAGATCCAGCGCGGAACCGACGAGGAACACGCCAAGACGGTCCGCGACATCGAGCTGGCGCGGATGAAGAAGGTGCAGGCCTACATCGCCATCCGCGGCGCGCACAACGCCAGCGAATCGAGCGACGTGCCCGGCGACCGCCTGCAGCTCTACGCCAAGACGCTCCGGCCGGTGCTGGATTGGCGCGTGAACAAGACCAAATGGTGCGTGCTCCGCTGGCCCACGCCTTCCATGGCCCAGGCTGCCAACATGAGCACCGAGGCCTTCGAGGATTTCTATTTCGACGTCTGCACGATGGATTATCAGAAGATGGCGAAGGCGATGGAGCCGCTGGTGAAGCGGATGGCCGCCGCCGACAAGGTCATGCTCGTCGCGCCCAACACCGAGCTGACCTTTAGCATCAAGGGCATCGGGGCGCGGCCCTGCGAGGGCATTCGGAACATCCCCGATGGCGAGGTGTTCTCCTGCCCGGTGAAGGACTCCGTGAACGGCGTCATCACGTTCAATACGCCGACGATCTATGCCGGGACGAAGTTTGAAGGCATCCGTCTGGAGTTCATGAATGGCAAGGTGGTGATGGCGACCGGCTCCAACGAGAAGAAGCTGAATGAGATCCTCGATACCGATGCGGGCTCACGCTACATCGGCGAGTTCAGCCTCGGCTTCAACCCCTACATCCTCAACCCGATGTGCGATATCCTCTTCGACGAGAAGATCGCCGGTTCGCTGCACTTCACTCCGGGACAGGCGTATGAGGATTGCGACAACGGCAACCGTTCGGCGGTCCACTGGGACATGGTGCTCATCCAGCGGCCTGAGTGGGGCGGCGGCGAGGTGTGGTTCGACGGCGAACTGATCCGCAAGGACGGCAAGTTCCTGCCCAAGGATCTCCAGCCGCTCAATCCGGAGAAGCTCAAGCGGAGCTGATACCGGCGGGGAGCGCGGCTGTGTCCGCAGGACCAGCCGCAGCAAGGGGACTCAGCACGGAAGCGCTCGGGGTTCCGGGTCCTGCTCCGGCCACCGCAAGTTGCTGCGGATGGGCGTTGCCACACCCGCGCTCCGTCGGAACGCGCGACCGCAGCGCGAATGTCTGTTCCGTCGCCTGACGCTTCGCTCGGCGACGGGGCCGGCGCAGTGCGCCATCCCTACCTCAAAACGCGTCCGCAACTCAGTTTTTCAGCACGTCCTGCACGCTGATGCCGCGCAGTTCGCAGATACGCTTGATGGTGTCCTCAATGAGATTGTTCGGACACGACGCGCCGGCGGTGATGCCGACGGTGAGAGATCCTGACGTGGGGAACCAGTTCGGCGTCTCGACTTCCTTGTTGATGTGCTGGTCCCAGTGCCGGATCAGCGTCGCTGACTGCATCATCGCGGCATTTTTGATGAAGTAGGTCGGCAGCACCTTCTCGCCCATCTCCGCGAGGTGCGAGGTGTTCGAGGAATTGTAGCCGCCGATGACGAGCAGCAGGTTCATGGGCTCCTTCAGCATCTTTTCCAGCGCGTCCTGGCGTTCCTGCGTTGCGCCGCAGATGGTGTCGAAGAAGCGGAAGTGCTCGGCCAGTTTCGCCTCGCCGTGTTTGCTGGCCATCGCCGCCTTGAAGCGCCGCTGCACCTCTTCGGTTTCGCCGCGCAGCATGGTCGTCTGATTGGCCACACCCACGGCGCTGAGGTGGAGATCGGGGTCAAAGCCGGCCGAATAGGCCCCCTTGAACTTCTCCAGAAACTCGGCCTTGTCGCCGCCGTGCAGGATGTAGTTGCACACGTAATCCGTCTCCTCGAGCGTGAACACGACGAGATAATGACCTGCGCCGTAGGCCGTCGCCTGGCTGGTGGTCGCCTTGGTCTCCTCGTGCTTGGCCTTGCCGTGGATGATGCTGGTGACGCTCTCCTTGGAATACTGCCGTACGCGCTTCCACACGCTCATCACGTCGCCGCAGGTGGTGTCCACGAGCTGGCAGCCCTTGGCCTCCAGCTTGCGCCGGGTGGAAACCTCGGTGCCGAAGGCCGGGATGATCACCACGTCGCCGGCGGTGATGTGCGCGATATCCTCGTCGGTAGGCTTGGGCTTCACGCTCACGATGCCCATGCCGCGGATCTGGTCGTTCACCTCGGGGTTGTGGATGATCTCACCGAGCAGGAAGATGCGCGCCGGCGCCGGAAAGACCTTGCGGGCCGCATAGGCGAGATCGATGGCCCGCTCCACGCCGTAGCAGAAGCCGAACTCCTTCGCGAGCTTGATGGTCAGGCCACCGGCGCTCAGCACGCCGCCGTTGGCGCGGATGCTTTCGACCAGTTCGCTGCGGTAATGCAGGACGACCTGGGCCTGCACGGCGTCCATCACCTCGGGCGTGCGGAGATTGATCTTTTTCGGACTGGGATCCGGGGAACCCCCCGGTGCTGCGGTTGACATACCGGACATAGTCTAACGGGCCGGGCCAACGCGTCGAGGGAGTTGTCGAAAGGGGGAAGGAGACAGGATACAGGAGTCGGGAGTCAGGAGCTGGGTGGTGGTGGTGGTTAGCACGTAGTCGAGGCTGGGCTGAGCGCTGAAAGCGCACCCCAATACTGCCTGGGGTGAAGCGAACGTAGTGAGCGTAGCCCCAGGTGCCTGATCCGAATTGCGCCGAGGGCTGAAAGCCTGACTGAGCGGTTTACGGTTTTCCCAGTTTCCAAGTCTGCCCCTTCTCCTCCGGTTTCGCGCGCCAGACGATGACTCCTGAAAAGCTGGATCGCGTGATGTGAACTTCATTCACGCCGTCGGTGTACACAGTGCTGTAACCGTCTTTGCCCAAGGTCTTTTGCAGATGCATCGCTGCCGGATCCAACTTCGTGAACCGCAGAATTTGCTCATCGGACATTCCCGCTGACGGGCGGTTGGCCCGCACAATTCCGTAGCTCGTCAGCAGGGCTGCGCCAATCAGGACGAGGAAAAATACGGGGTGCTTCATCACTGCCGAACCGGTTGCGGATCCGGCGACCGGTTCAGGTCCGCAAATAGGAGTTCGGTGCGTCCGTTGCTCCGGAACAGCCCGACCCCGCGCCCACCAGCGAGCGTGAGCAGTTCGGTGTCCGAGACCCGGGGGATTTCGGCCTGGTCGGTCCGCACGAAGATCACCAGCATCTGGCTTTCATCGCCTCGGTGATGTTCAGCGGCGGTCAACGGCACCGAACGGACGCGTTGAAAGACAGGCGATTCCAGCTTTAGTTGGGGCGAAGGCGCGGTCACGGCTAGCCGAGGCGCTTCCTCGTGCCGGGCTGACGAGGGGCGGGCCAGCCAAACGCCCGTCAGGAGGATGACCGCGAGCACCGCCACCGCCGGGCTGTATTGCCGCCGTCGCCGCCTTGCCCGGACGGCCTGCAGTACGAGCCCAAACGAATCGTCGCCGGTGCCGGGCCCGGTGAACAGGTCGTCCAGAAGTTCGTGGGAAGTGGGCTCAGGCTTCATGGCGGAGGCGGTTGAGGATGGCTGTTTTCAGCCGCTGCCGTGCCCGGGTGAGGCGCGATTCGACCGCCTTTTCCGAGGTGCCCAAGGTTTCGGCAAGTTCGCGGACGGCGTTATCCCCGAAGTATTTCTGCTCCAGCAGCACACGGTCAGCGAGGGGCAGCGCCGCCAGTTCGGTGGTCAGCGCCTCTTGGATGCGTTGCTCGGCGTCTGGCGGAGCGGGCAGGGGATCGCTTTGTTGAGGCAGCCAACCGGTCAGAAAGCCTAGGTAGCGGCGCTCCCGGCGGCCAAGATCGGCGGCGGCGCAACGGGCCAGCAGGGTCAGCCAACCCCACAGCTCAGCTTCCGTCTGGCAGGGCCGGATGTGCCGGACGGCACGGATGAACGTCTGCTGGAGCGCTTCCCGGGCATTTTCCTCACGCCCCTGGCAGACCACCAGCAGGTAGCGCATCAGCCGGGGAGCGTAAGCGGCATGAAAGTCCCGCCAAGCAGCTTCGTCGCCGGTACACAATGCCTGCGTGAGGGCGACTGTCGGCGAAATGGCGGGTGCCAGGACGGCGGCGGTCGGCATCACAGAGGCGAGCGCGACGGAATCCACGGGCGGAGCCTAGGGCTTGGCGGGCGAAACGGGAATAGCGGATTGGGGGGCAGGCGTGGGGGTTGCGGCACCCGGAAGCGCGGCTTTTTGTAACCGACCCTCTTGGGCCCTTGTTTTTGCTGTTGCTGTCAGATTTTGAATCACCTGATTGATTACTAACATCTGTTCATCGGTGGCGGAGACCACCAGCAGCTTGGTCTCCTCGTGGAACTTCATCGTGGGCAGAGCTGTGATCCCGCTGAGTTCCCAACCCAGCTTCATGGCGGTGGTGATGTCCTCAACCTTGTAGCGCTCCAGCAGCGGTTCGAGTGAGAAATAGGAGACGGTTTTGCGCAATGCCGGCGGAGCGGGCTGATTTCCCGCCATTGCAGCGAGAGCGGACGAGTAGCCAATGGGGTATTCGCTACGCAGCAGATAGGTCGGGTTTCCCCCGTTGGCCGTGACCGAAACAAAGCTGAAACCGCCTTTGACCAAGTTGTTTGGCGAATATGGGATGTAGAGGTTTCCCTGACTGGCGCTTCCCATCAGATTCAATACTTCGCCTACCGTGACCTGCTTAACATCCAGGGTGACAACATTGGTATCCGCGAGTTCGCGCAGGTGTTCCCCGATGACCACGTTCAGGTACTTGGGGTTGGCAGCTTTGTGATATTGTTCTTGAATGCCTTTGATGGCCTCCGTCAACGGCACCCCGTCGAACCTGAAATCCATCCTCGGCCCGGGATCTTCGGGTGCAATGGCCGGTTTGGCAGGGGAGCCCGGTACGATCGCGGGTGACTGGCCCGGCGGGACGGTCTGGGCACACGCCGTGCTGAGCCCGATTCCGTGCACGGCCAGGACGAGGATGGCGACTTTGAGGAGACGTGGTGAAGTCATTCGTTGAACCTTTCACCCGGGTAATACGCCGGTCCCGGCAAAATCCTTCGTCGGAATCACCTACGGTGTGGGATTTGAGGGAAAACGCCCCTAACTCACAGCCGCGCCACCAGCAACTCCCGCTGGAAGATCATCTCCTTGGGCAGGAAGCTGTAGATCTTCATGAACAGCTCGTCCTGCGAGAGCACCTCCCGGCGCCATTCCTCGAGGTTGATGTCCTGCACCTGCGTGAACTGCTCGGGACCGAACTCCGTGAGGCCGTCGAAATCGAAATCCTGCACGCGGGGCAGCCAGCCCAGCGGGGCCTCATGCGCGCCGACGCGACCGTGGCAACGGTCCACGATCCACTTGAGCACGCGCATGTTCTCGCCGAAGCCGGGCCAGAGGAACTTGCCGGCGGCATCCTTGCGGAACCAGTTCACCTGGAAGACACGCGGCGGGTATTTCAGGCGCTTCCGCATGTTCAGCCAGTGCCGGAAGTAGTGCCCCATGTTGTACCCGCAGAAGGGCAGCATTGCCATGGGGTCGCGGCGCACCTGGCCGACCGTGCCGGCGGCGGCGGCCGTCATTTCGCTGCCCATCGTGGCACCGAGATAAACACCGTGGACCCAGTTGAACGCCTCGCATACCAGCGGCAGCGTCGTGGCCCGCCGACCGCCAAAGATGATCGCGCCGATGGGCACGCCGTCCGGCTGGTTGGCCTCGGTGGCCAGGGCGGGGTTGTTCTGCATCGGCGCGGTGAAGCGTGAGTTCGGGTGGGCAGCCTTTTCCTTCGAGGCGGGCGTCCATGGGCGGCCCTGCCAGTCGAGGCATTCGGCGGGCGGCGGATCATCGTGGCCTTCCCACCAGACGGTGCCGTCGGGCGTCAGCGCGACGTTCGTGAAGATGGTGTCGCGCGACAGCGTGATCATCGCGTTCGGGTTCGTCTTCGCGTTGGTGCCCGGTGCCACGCCGAAGTAGCCCGCTTCGGGATTGATGGCCCAGAGCCGCCCATCCGGGCCGGGTTTCATCCACGCGATGTCGTCGCCGACGGTCCAGATCTTCCAGCCAGCGAAATGAGCCGGCGGCACGAGCATCGCGAAGTTCGTCTTGCCACAGGCGCTGGGAAAGGCGGCGGCCACATAGGTCTTTTCGCCCGTAGGGGACTCAACGCCGAGGATGAGCATGTGCTCGGCGAGCCAGCCTTCCTTGCGGCCGAGCCACGAGCCGATGCGCAGCGCCAGGCACTTCTTTCCGAGAAGCACGTTGCCGCCATAGCCGGAGCCGAGGGAGATGACCTCGTTGCGCTGCGGGAAGTGGCAGATGAAGCGCTTCGCCGGATCCAGATCCAGCAGGCAGTGCAGGCCCCGGTTAAAATCCTCGCGATCGGCCAGTTCCCGTCGGGCCACATCGCCCATGCGCGTCATGATCCGCATGTTCAGCACGACGTAGATGCTGTCAGTCAGCTCGTAGCCGATCTTGGTCAGCGGCGAACCCGCCGGCCCCATCAGGTAGGGCACGACGTACATCGTGCGTCCTACCATGGCGCCCTTGGCCAGTGCCAACAGCTTCGCGCGCATGGCCTTCGGTTCGGACCAGTTGTTGGTCGGGCCGGCCTCCTCCTCGGTCTCGGTGCAGATGTAGGTACACTGCTCCACGCGGGCGACGTCGTTCGGGTTGGAGCGGTGGTAGTAGCAGCCGGGCAGCTTCTCCTGGTTCAGCCGGAGAAGCACCCCGGACTTCACCGCCTCGTCGTAGAGGTGATCGCGTTCCGCCTCCGAACCGTCGCACCAGAAGATGCGGTCGGGCTGCGTGATGGCAGCCATGTCGCGAACCCAGGCGGCGACGTGTGGATTGGCCGGCTGGCGGGTGCCGAAGGGAGTGGCGGTGTTCATGATCGGGTCGGCGCGGACGGATGCGCTGGGACCTACAGTAAGGTTGCTGGGGGAGGTGGCTCCACCGAAATTGCGGAAGTTGTCTGCGGGATTGCCCGGAGAAAGCTGAACATGCCAGCCTGTCGTGCCCGTCCCACATTGCATGAACCTCTCCTTCATTGACCTGCGCCGTTTGGCATTGGGTATTTCCCTGGCTGTGGCCGCCGCCCTGCACGCGGCGGACCAACCCCAATGGGGCCAGGCTTGGACGCGAAACATGGTGTCATCCGAGCGCGGCCTGCCGGAGGGCTTTGATCCGCAGACCGGCACGAATGTGAGCTGGTCGGTCCCGCTGGGCACCCAGACCTATTCCTCGCCCATCGTTGCGGGAGGCCGTGTTTACATCGGTACCAACAACGAGGAACCGCGTGACCCTGCGCACACCGGCGATGCCGGGGTAGTGCTCTGTCTCGATGAGAAAGATGGCCATCTGCTCTGGCAATTGGTGGTGCCCAAGCGTGAGGAAGATCCCTATCTCGACTGGCCGAAAACCGGCTGGTCGTCCCCGGTAACCGTCGATGGCGACCGGATTTACACGGTGAGCAACCGCGGTGAGGTGCTCTGCCTCGATCCGCGCGGCATGGCGGATGGCAATGATGGGCCCTTTCGCGACGAGGGACGGCATATGACCCCGCGCGGCACAAACGCGCCCGCGCAGCCGTACGTCGCCGGCCCCCACGACGCCGATATTGTCTGGCTTTTCGACATGCCGAAGGAGGTCGGCATCTGGACGCACGATGGCGCGCACGCATCCATTCTGGTCCGGGGAAATCACCTCTACATCAACACCGGTACCGGCGTGGACAACACCCACAAGGTAATCCGCACGCCTGACGCCCCCAGCCTCATCGTGCTCGACAAGCGCACCGGCCGCCTGCTGGCGCGTGACGATGAACATATCGCACCCGACATCTTCCATTGCACTTGGTCGTCGCCTTCGCTGGCCAAGGTGGATGGCGCAGAACGCATCTTTTTCGCCGGCGGCAACGGGGTGATCTACGCCTTCGAGCCTTTGGCCAAAAACCCGCCGGAAGGGCAGGTGGAGAAGCTGAAAAAAGTCTGGCAGTACGATTTTGATCCCGACGCGCCGAAGGAAAACATCCACAGCTACCTGAGCAACCGCCGCGTCAGCCCCAGCAACATCTACGGCATGCCGGTCTTCGATCAGGGCCGGCTATACGTGGCCGGCGGCGGCGACTGGTTCTGGGGCAAGAACGAGGCGTGGCTGAAGTGCCTCGATCCGCGCGGCACCGGCCCGGCGGGGACCAACGCGGTGCTTTGGTCGTACCCGGTCGGACGCCACACGATGAGCACGCCGGCGGTGCAGGACGGCCTGGCCTACGTGGCCGATTCGCAGCACTTCCTGCATTGCGTGGACACCAAGACCGGCGCAGCCGTCTGGACGCAGGATGTCGGGGGCGAGCTTTGGGCCTCGGCACTGGTGGCGGATGGCAAGGTGTACCTCGGCACGCGGAACGGCATCTTCTGGGTGCTCGCCGTTGGCCGGGAAAAGCGCGTGCTGAGCCGCGTTGAGCTGGGTGGCCAGATCAGTTCCACCGCCACCGCCGCCAATGGCACGGTCTACGTGAGCACGAACAGCCGACTGTTCGCGGTTCGCAAAGGGGCTGCCGCTGCCGGATTGCGGTGAGGGACGCATCTTGTCACCGTGTTCAGCCACCGGCTTCCAGGCAAAAGTCGACCCTGGCGAATGAGGGCCGTTCTCCCTCACCCTAACCCTCTCCCGCTAGGAGAGGGGACAGCAGGGAATGCCGCCGGCCAAATGGAGAGATTCTCCGGCCAGTCCCGCGTCTGCCTTCGCCGACCGGCGGGCAACCATTCCCCCTCTCCCAGCGGGACAGGGCTGGGGTGAGGGAGGACGGCCACCCGACTCCGCCCGGACTCCCAATGCCCGGGACCAACCATGGTGAAATGGCGCGTCCGCGGTGATGGGCCAGGCACCAATTTGCATTCACCCCGGCCGGGTCTTTCTTCACTCTGCGGGTCGCATGAGTTCCGTCGTCCTGAATCCGCATCTGGCCACGCTGCCCGTCTATGTTCCCGGCAAACCGATCGAGGAAGTCGCCCGCGAACACGGCCTGAAGCCGTCCGACGTCATCAAGCTGGCGTCCAATGAAAACCCGCTCGGCCCCTCGCCCAAGGCGTTGGCCGCGATGGAGCATGTGCTGCGGAACCTGCACCTCTACCCGGACGGCAATTCGTTCTATTTGAAGCGCAAGCTGGCGGAGAAACTCGGGGTTGAACCCGCCAACCTTGTCCTCGGCTCCGGCTCGAATGAGATCATCGAATTTCTCGGGCACGCGCTGCTCGCGCCCGGCGACGAGGTGGTTGTGTCGCAGCACTGCTTCGCGGTGTACCCGATTGTGACCGCGCTGTTCGGTGCCAAGCTCGTCACCGTGCCGGCGCAGGGTTTCCATGCCGACATTCCCGCCATGATCCGGGCGGTGACGCCACGCACGAAAATCCTCTTCCTAGCCAACCCGAACAACCCGACCGGCACGCTGACCTCGCGCGACGAAATTTCCCGCCTGCTGGCGGAGGTGCCGCCGCACGTCGTGATCGCGATGGACGAGGCGTACGTGGAATTCCTCGAAGATCCGACCGACTGCCTTTCCCTCGTGCGCCTCGGCATCCAGCCGAACCTGGTAGTGATGCGGACCTTCTCGAAGATCTTCGGCCTCGCCGGTCTGCGCCTCGGCTACGGCGTGATGGCGCCGACCCTCGCGAGCGCCCTGGAGAAGGTGCGCCAGCCCTTCAACATCAATGCCATCGCGCAGGCCGGTGCGTTGGCCGCATTGGATGATGGCGAGCACCTGGCCAACACCCGGGCCAATAACCGCCTAGGGCTGGAGTATTTTCACACCGCGCTGGCGCAGCTCGGGCTGGAGTTCGTGCCATCCCACGCCAATTTCGTACTGGCCAAGGTCGGCGACGGTGCCCGGGTGTTCGCCGAGTTGCAGAAACGCGGCGTCATCACGCGCCCGATGGCCAGCTATAGTCTGCCGGAATGGCTCCGCATCTCCATCGGCACACCCGCCGAGAATGCCCGATGCGTGGCGGCCCTGCGCGAGGTGCTGGGGCGGTGAATCAGTGATCAGTAATCAGTGAACAGTGAACAGTGATCAGGGTGCGGCGGGGGACTTTGGACTTCGGACTTTGGACTTTGGACCCGGGACTCGGGACTCAAGCCTCAGTTCTCCGTGAGGAACTTCAGGAGTTCGATCCGTTCGCGGTCCTTGAGCGATTCCAGCAGGCCTTCGGGCATGAGCGAGCGGTCGCTGGTCTCGCGTTTGGCGATGTCGGCCTTGGCCACCACGACCTGCTCGGCGGTCGTGCGGAGCGTCAGGGCGCTGGCCGTCTCGCTGAGAATCAGTCCTGACACGGTGTCCCCCTGCTTGGTCTCGACCGTTGTGAGTTGGAAATCCGCGCCGATGACCGCGTTGGGATCAATGACGTTCTCCAGGAAGTAGCGGATGCCGTGCTTGCCCGCGCCCGTCAGCTCGGGCCCGATCCGCACGCCGTCCTCGCCAAGGCGGTGGCATTGCGCGCAGAGCCGCTGGAAGTGTTTGTGGCCCTCGTTCGCCGAGTAGGCCCAGAGCGGTGCCTCGTTGAAGGTTTTCTCGAGGGTCGTCATCAGCGCCAGCTTCTCGGCCGGGCTTTGCAGGATGCGGCCCCAAGTTGCGTTGACGCGCCGGTCCACTTCGGGATTTTTCAGGCCGGTGAGCGCGCGGACCTGGAAGGCGGAGAGCTGGTCGCGCTTGAGCTTTCCGGCGGAAACGGCATCCAGCAGCGCCAGCGCGTAACTCGCGCGGCTGGTCAGGGTGCCGAGCGCGGCGGCGCGATCGGCGGGGGAAAACTTCTCGAAACTGCCAAGCAGGGCTGGGGCGATGTCCGGCGAATCAAAGCGCGCCAGGAAATTGATGACCGGCGAGCGGAAGGTGTCATCGCCAATCAGGCTTAGGAAGGCGGGCAGCGCGGCGCGGTCCTGCGCCCGGCTGAGCACGGCGAAAGCGTGTTTGCGCGCTTCGGGATCGGCCTTGCGATCGGCCAGCGTGGTGCGAAGGCGCGGGAACATCGAATCGTCACCAAACACGGCGGCGATCCGCTCGGCCTGCCGCTGCACGCGCAGATCGGTGCTGGCATAGAGCCTGGGCGCGACGGATTTCCACGCAGCTGGCGCGGGCACGTTGGCGCGCGATTCCATGGCCAGCCATAGGCCGGCCAGCCGGCGACGCTGGGTTTCACCCTCGGCCTTGCCCACCTCGGCGACACTGCGGTCGAGTGCGGTGCCATCCATGGTCGCGGCATACCACCAGACATAGTCGGCGAGCTGCGGCATCAGCGTGTGTTCCGCGATGGCAAAGGCGTGGTTGAAATTCCCGGGCATCCGCTGGGCAAGCCCATCCCAGAGGAGCAGGGGAATGTTCCGGTCCTCACGGTCCTCGCCGTGTTGTGCGAGCGCTTCGGCAATGGTCCAGGCGGTTTCCTCCGGCACGCGCTGGATGGCGGACGCGAGATAGCGCCGTACGACGGGCGATGGATCGGTCTTCGCGAGCCGGGCAAACGCCGTGAGCAAATCGGCAGGCACTTGCCGCCGGTCGGTGGCGAGCTGGATCGCCCAGCCGCGCACAAACTCATCGGGGTCACGAAGCGCGGCCTGGGCGAGAGGGGAGGTGAAGGCGCCAATGGCGTTCAGGCTCCACAGCGCACGGAGCTGGGAGGTGGCATCGCCAGTTTTCGCGAACTGGGCCGCCAGCGTGTCATGCGCTTCGTGCGAGACGCCCCTGGTCTGCGCCCGCTCGTGCAGCAGCCGGCGTGCGGTCCGGACGAACCATTCGTTCTTGTGGCCGTGCAGCTGGGCGAGTTCGTCGTCGCTCTTCGCCGCGAGGTCCACCTTCACAGGCTTGTACGTGGGCTCCCATTGCATCCGGTAGATGCGGCCGTTGCTGCGGTCCCAGCGCTCGGTGTTGGGGTTGTGGCAGTGCTGCTGGTCGTACCAGTCGATGAAATAGACTGCACCATCAGGGCCGTATTGCAGGTCCACGGCGACGTATTTGGGATCGGTGCAAAAGAGCTGATCCTTGCCCGCATGGACGGTGTCGTAGCCGGAGCCGAGGCGATGGTTCACCTGCTGGTTCATCTGGTGGCCGCCGAGGTTGTGCGTGAACAGGTGGCCGCGATATTCATCCGGCCAGTTGTCCCCGAGATAGATCATCGTGCCCACGTGTGAGTGGCCGCCGTAGATGGCGTCGCTGCCGCGCACACCGGCGCCGCCCGCACCGTGATCGTAGCGCGCCGAGGCGAGCAGGAAGTTGCGAAAATCGGGGAAGTCGGCGGGCGGATTCGCGACGATGAAGGGCGCGTAATTCGCGTTGGCCTGATTCCAGAAATGCCCGCCCTGAATCACATGCGTGGTGAGCCCGCGTCCCCAGTAGCTGCGGCAATGCGTCATGAAAAGCTGGCCGTGCTCGTCGTAGTCGAGGCCCCACGGATTGCTGCCGCCGTTGGCAAACACCTCGAACTCATGACGCACCGGATGATACCGCCACACGCCCGCGCGGAGTTCGGTCCGCTCGCTGTCCTTCGCGCCCGGCTTGCCGATGTGTGCGAGGTTGAAGACGCCCTGATTGCCGTAAAGCCAGCCGTCCGGACCCCAGAGGAAGCTGTTCAGGCACTCGTGCGTGTCCTGAAAGCCGAAGCCGTCCAGCAGCACCTCGGGCGGGCCATCGGGCACGTCATCGTGGTTGCGATCCGGGATGAAGAGCAGCTGCGGCGCAGCCCCGACCCACACCCCGCCGTAACCGACCTCAAAGCCGCTCACGAGGTTCAAACCCTCGGCGAAGACCTTGCGCGTCTCAAATTTTCCATCGCCGTCGCGATCTTCGAAGATAACCAGCTTGTCGAGCCCCTGACCGTCGGGCCGCTTGGTCGGATAACTGTAGGCCTCGGCCACCCAGATGCGCCCGCGTTCATCCCAGGCAAAGGCGACGGGCTGCTGCAAGTCGGGTTCACCCGCGACCAGCTCGACCCGAAAGCCTTCCGGCACATGCATCTGCGCGACCGTCTCCTCCGGGCCTGTTTTCGCGGGAGCGGGCATCGGATTCAGTTTCAGATGCCGCAGCACGGGGCTGGATTGGAGGCGGTCCGCACTGGGCAGCGGCTCTTCGGCGCGCAGCAGTTGGGCAATGCCAAGGCCGAGCGTGCAAAGCACGAGGCCCAAGGGACGGAACGGGTGTGGAAATCCGGACGTGCGCATGACGGTCAGATAAATCGAATTGGGTGTTTGGTGGAAGCCTGCGGATCGGTGATTCGGCAGAATTCGGCCTGAACAACCCGAAAACCAAAATCTGAAATGGCCGAAACCGTGAGCAGTCAGAGAAAATTCGCCGGATGGCTGTTCATCCGCTGAATGCGTCCGGCAGGGACAGTTGTGGAATGTTTGAGAAAAATCGCCGCAACGGAGGGGCGGGATGAGATTTGCGTAAACGCTCAGGAAAAATGAGCATTTTAACGGATGAGCCAACGGCGGAAGGTGGTGTATCCGAAAAAACTTCCAAAAAAGTATTGCACGGAAGCCCCCGATTTCTAAGCTCTGCGCTCCGTTTCATCCCTAATCGGAGGAAACAATTGTCGGTTCGGCCGACAACCAAGCCGCACCTTGCGGCACGGGAATTATGGCCGGGCCCCACGAGAGCTCCGCTCCGTGATTGTGTATTTTTTGCTGTGAAAACGTTTAGACCGTTAACGCCGTCTCAGCGGTATATTACCGTTCAGGACTTTTCGGACGTCACCAAGACGACGCCGGAACGTTCGCTCGTATATACCAAGAAGAAGACTGGTGGGCGCAACAATTACGGCCGGATTACGGCGCGTGCGATTGGTGGCGGCCACAAGCAGAAGATCCGTATCCTGGACTTCAAGCGGAAGAAATTCGGCGTGGAGGCCAAGGTGGTCGCGATCGAATACGATCCGGGTCGCAGTGCCCGTATCGCCCTGCTCGAGTACGCCGACCAGGTGAAGACCTACATCGTGGCCCCCGACGGCCTCAAGGTGGGCGATTCCCTGATGAGCGGCCCGACCGCTCCTCCGACCGTGGGCAACGCCCTGCCGCTGGGCAACATTCCGGTTGGCGTGAGCATTCACAGCGTTGAGCTGCTGCCCGGTCGTGGTGCCCAGATCGTCCGTTCGGCGGGCACGTTTGCCACCCTGATGTCACGTGACGAGGGCTATGCGCAGGTCCGCCTGCCTTCCGGCGAAATCCGCCGGATCAACGAGAAGTGCCTCGCGACCATCGGCCAGGTCGGCAACGCGCAGTGGGAGAACGTGGTTCTCGGCAAGGCCGGCCGGAATATCAATCTCGGCAAGCGCCCGATGAGCCGTGGTATGGTGCGCAACCCGGTCGATCACCCCAACGGTGGCGGCCAAGGCAAATCCAAGGGTGGTGGCGGTCGCCAGCATCTCATGTCGCCGTGGGGCAAGCTCGCCAAGGGCAAGCGCACGCGCAACAAGCACAAACTTTCCAACCGGTTCATCCTCGTTCGTCGCGATGGTCGGCCGATGAAGCACAAGTAATCGTATGGGACGCTCGCTTAAAAAGGGTCCGTTTGTGGACCAGCATCTGCTGACCAAGGTCGAAAAGGCCAAGGCGGTAAAGTCGAAGCTGCCGATCAAGACCTGGTCGCGGCGTTCGATGATCACCCCTGATTTCGTGGGGCTCACGTTCAACGTTCACAACGGCAAGGTGTTTAACGCGGTGTTCGTCACCGAAAACATGGTGGGCCACAAGCTGGGTGAGTTTTCATTCACCCGCACGTTCAAGAAACACGGCGCCCACACCGCCAAGGCGGAAGCCAAGTAGTTCAAGGGAGACACCATGGAAGTCAGCGCCATTTATCGCAATTTTCGGATGTCCGCCCAGAAGGCGCGCGAGGTCGTGCGCCAGGTGCGTGGCATGAACGCCATGGAGGCGCTCGCCACGCTCCACTTTGTGCCCCGCAAGGCGGCCGTGGTCGTCGCCAAGACCCTGAAGTCGGCGATCGCCAACGCGGAAAACAACCACGGTCTCAAGCCGGAACTGCTCGTGATCAGCGAGGCGCATGCCCTGACCGCACGCAGCATCAAGCGCTTCACCCCGAAGGCCCGCGGTTCCGCCGGCCCGGTCATCAAGCGGAGCTGCCACATCAAAATCGTTCTCACCGACAAGTCGGACAAGTAAGCGTATGGGCCAGAAAACCAATCCAATCGGCTTCCGCATCCCCGTCAACCGGGACTGGCGGTCCAAGTGGTTCTCGCCGAACAAGGACTTCGGCGCACTGCTGCAGGAGGATCGCCTCATCCGCGAGACCCTGAAGAAGAAGCTCGAGTCCGCCTCCGTGCCGCGGATCAACATCGAACGCGCCGCCTCCCGCTGCCGCGTCACCATTTTCACCGCCCGCCCCGGGGTCGTCATCGGGCGCAAGGGCTCGGAAATCGACAAACTCAAGGAAGAGCTCTCCAAGCTCACGGGCAAGGAAGTGTACGTCGACATCCAGGAGATCAAGCAGCCGGAAACGGATGCCCAGCTCGTGGCGGAAAACGTCGCGATCCAGCTCGAGCGCCGCATTTCCTTCCGCCGCGCGATGAAGAAGGCGCTGCAGACCGCCAAGGATTTCGGTGCCGAGGGCATCAAGATCCGCTGCTCGGGCCGCCTCGGTGGCGCCGAACTTTCCCGGACGGAGACCTATCACGAAGGCAGCGTGCCGCTGCACACCCTGCGGGCCAACATCGACTACGGCTTCGCCGAGGCGAAGACCATGTACGGCAAGCTCGGCATCAAGTGCTGGATCTGCAAGGGCGAGATCAAGAAGTCAGCCGTTCCGGCCGCCAAGCCGGCCGAAGCCAGTGCTCCGGCCCCCGTCAAGTAACCAACCCATTTTTAGAGTAGGAGATCGAGATTATGGCATTGATGCCCGCCAGAGTTAAGTATCGCAAGATGCATCGCGGCCACCGCACGGGGCTCGCGTCCCGCGGAAATGCGGTCGCATTTGGCGAATACGGCTTGCAGGCGCTGGAGCGCTGCTGGCTCGACACCAAGCAGATTGAAGCGGCCCGCGTGGCGGTCACCCGCTACATGAAGCGCCGCGGCAAGGTGTGGATCCGCATCTTCCCCGACAAGAGCTTCACCAAGAAGCCGCTGGAAGTCCGCATGGGCACCGGCAAGGGCGCGGTGGAGTCCTGGGTGGCGGTGATCCGCCCGGCGAACATCCTGTTCGAGGTGGACGGTGTGCCCGAGGTGGTGGCCCGCGAAGCGATGCGCCTCGCCTCCACCAAGCTGCCGATCTCAACGAAGTTTATTGTCCGGCGGAAGCTGGCTTGAGGAACCGACCATGGCCACCACTGCATTGACCGATCTGACGTATCCGGAGCTGCGCGCGAAGGATTCCGAGCTCCGGCAGGAGCTCTTCAACCTGCGCCTGCAGAAGGCGACCGCACGGTTGGAAAAACCGCATCGCATCCGCGAAATCCGCAAAGAAATCGCCCGTTGCCAGACGCGCCTGACTGAGCTGCGCAAGAAGCACCAGTCGGCCACTACCGCCGCCCCGAAAGCTTGACGAAGTATGGCTGAGCAAACACTAGTCCGTGGCCACCGCAAAGAGCGTGTGGGAGAGGTTGTTTCCGACAAGATGGCGAAAACCATCGTTGTCCGTGTCGAACGCCGCTTCCAGCACCCGCGCTACAAGAAGGTCGTGACCAGCTTTAAAAAGCTGTACGCCCACGACGAGCAGGAGCAGGCGTCGGTCGGCGACCTCGTCCGCATCCAGGAGACCCGCCCGCTTTCCAAGACCAAGTGCTGGCGGCTGGTTGAGGTCCTCAACAACGACGGCACCGCCAAGGCCCAGGCCTGAACTGAGAAGATTTTATGCTCCAGATTCGTTCCAGCGCTGACGTGGCGGACAACACCGGTGCCAAACTGGCATGGGTGATTGGCGTCATCGGCCGCAATCAACGCTACGCCGCCATCGGCGACGTCATCAAGGTGCACATCAAGGAGGCCGCTCCGGATGGCACCGTGAAGAAGGGTGAAGTGCAGAACGCCGTGGTGGTCCGCACCCGGAACATCACCCGCCGCGCCGACGGCTCCTACGTCCGGTTCGACCGCAACGCGGTGGTGATCATCGACAAGGAAAACAACCCGAAGGGTACCCGCATTTTCGGCCCGGTGGCGCGCGAGCTGCGGGACAAGAAGTTCATGAAAATCATTTCCCTCGCCCCCGAGGTGATCTGAAGACCAAACCAGCCATGAAGGTGGAGAAGCCAATCAAATTTCACGTTCGCAGTGGTGACGAAGTGGTCGTTATCGCCGGTTCGGCCAAAGGCCGTCGCGGCAAGATCGCCCGCGTCATCACCAAGAAGCTCACGGTTGTCCTCGAGGGCACCGACGAGCGCAGCAAGGATAACGACGACAAGCGTCGCCTGGTGAAGCCCATGCTGCACCACCTGCCCAAGAGCCAGCAGAATCCGCAGGGCGGACTGCTCTGGCTGGAAGGGCCGATTCACGTCTCGAACGTGATGAAGGCCGACGAATACGAGCGCCGCAGCAACAAGCAGGCGACGAAAACCGCCAAGACCGCCTGAGTAAATGAAGCCCCGTCTTTACACGAAATACGTTTCGGAAGTGGTGCCAGCGCTGAAGGAAAAGCGCGGCTACACGAACGTTCACCAGATTCCCCGCATCGAGAAGATCGTCGTCAACATGGGCGTGAACAGCTCGGCGGAAAAGGGTTCCCTCGAGGAAGCCGTCAAGGATCTTTCCGCGATCACCGGCCGCAAGCCCGTGATCAGCAAGTCCAAGAAGAGCGTGGCGAGCTTCAAGCTCCGCGAGGGCCAGCCGATCGGCTGCCGCGTCACGCTTCGCCGCGAGGCGATGTACGAGTTCTTTGACCGGCTTGTGACCGCCTCGCTCCCGCGCATCCGCGATTTCCGTGGCATCTCGCCCCGGCAGTTCGACGGCCGCGGCAGCTTCTCGATGGGCCTGCCCGACCAGACCATCTTCCCCGAGATCGAGCTCGACAAGATCAAGCGGCAGCAGGGCATGGACATCACCATCGTCACCAGCGCGAAAAACAACGAGGAAGCCTATGATCTCCTGAAGCTCATGGGCATGCCGTTCGCGAAGTAACTTTTTTCCAACAGACACACCTATGGCCAAAAAATCCTGGCTGGAACGCAACAAGAAGAAGACCGAGACGGTGAAGAAGTTCGCCACCCTGCGCGCCGAGCTGAAGGCCAAGGGCGACTACGCCGGCCTGTCGAAGCTGCCCAAGAACGCGAGCCCGGTCCGCGTCGTCAACCGCTGCAAGTTCAGCGGCCGCCGTCGTGGCTACCTCCGCAAGTACGGCTGCTCGCGCCTCACCTTCCGTGAGGCCGCGCTGAACGGCCTCATCCCGGGTGTCATCAAGGCCAGCTGGTAACATTTACGCGCCATGCAAGATCCCATTTCCGATTTTCTGACCCGCATCCGCAACGCGGGGCTGGCCCAGCACGCCGAAGTGCTGATGCCGCACTCCAAGATGAAGGAGTCCATCGCCCAGATTCTCAAGGACGAGGGCTATATCTCGAGCGTCTCCGTGGAGGGCGCGGCCGGCACGCCGGTCAAGCAGCTCAAGCTTTCCCTCAAGTATCAGGGCCGCCGCAATGTGATCGTCGGCCTCAAGCAGGTCAGCACGCCCGGGCTGCGCCGCTATGTGTGCAGCACTGAAATCCCCCGCGTTCTCGGCGGTCTCGGCGTGGCCATCCTTTCGACCCCGAAGGGCATCCTGTCCGACTCGCAGGCCCGCAGGGAGAACGTCGGTGGCGAACTCGTTTGCTACGTTTGGTAAAAGGAATTTTCGTATGTCCCGTATTGGTAAATCTCCGGTTGCTATCCCCGCCAAGGTCAAGGTGACCGTCACTGGGAACCGTGTGTTCGCCGAAGGCCCGAAGGGCAAGCTGGAACTCGGCCTCCCGGCCCAGACCTCCGCGAAGGTGGACGGCACCAACGTGAAGGTGGAGCGCACCGGTGAAACTTCGCAGGCCCGGGCCATGCACGGCCTGGCGCGCGCCCTGATCAACAACATGGTCAAGGGTGTGAGCGACGGCTTCCAGAAGAAGCTGGAGATCCAGGGCGTCGGCTTCAAGGCCGCCGTGCAGGGGGCCGTGGTCAACCTCTCCCTCGGCTTCAGCCATCCGATCCTCTATCCCATCCCCGCCGGCATCAAGGTGACGGTCGAGGAGAACACCAAGCTGACCATTGACGGCGCGGACAAGGAAACCGTCGGCCGTGTGGCCGCGGAAATCCGCAGCTACTATCCCCCCGAGCCTTACAAGGGCAAGGGTGTCCGTTATGCGGGCGAGAAGGTCGTCCGCAAGGAAGGCAAGACCGTTCAGTAAGCCGACGGACACAGAACCTGAAATTTCGTTCGCAGAATGAGAACCGAGCATAAACAACGCCTGTCCCAGCTTCGTCACTGGCGGGTCCGCAAGAAGGTGGCTGGCAGCGCCGAACGCCCCCGTATGAGCGTCAAGTTCACGGGCCGTCACATCCACGTCCAGTTCATCGACGACAGCGTCGGTCGCACGGTGGCGGCGGTCAGCACGACCGCCAAGACCGCTCCGGCCGGGGTCAAGGGCGCGAATGTCGTCTCCGCGGCGATCGTGGGCAAGGCGGCCGCCGAGGCCGCCAAGGCCAAGGGTGTCGAGACGGTCGTTTTCGACCGCGGCTCGGCCAAGTATCATGGCAAGGTCAAGGCGCTGGCGGATGCCGCGCGTGAAGCCGGCCTCAAGTTTTAACCTGCACGGAGGATTCCAAAGTGGCTGACGAAAAAGACAATCTGACTCCATCCGAGGCACCTGTGGCTGCGGCCGCACCTGCTGAGGCCGTTGCACCTGCCGCACCTGCGGCACCCCAAGCCAGACAACATTCTGGTGGCGGCGGTGGTTATGGTGGTGGCGGCGGCGGGTATGGTGGCGGCGGCGGTGGTCGCGGCGGTCCGCGCCGCGGTCCGCGCCGTGACAACCAGGGTGACAACAAGAGTGACGACTTTGCCGAGAAGACGATTTTCATCAATCGTTCCTCGAAGGTCGTCAAGGGTGGTCGCCGTTTCAGCTTCAGCGCGCTCGTCGTCATCGGCGACCGCCGTGGCAATGTCGGGCTCGGCCTGGGCAAGGGCGGTGAAGTGAGCGACGCCATCCGCAAGGGCGGCGAAAACGCCCGCTCCCGAATGCTCAGCGTCTCGCTCAAGGACAGCACGATCCCCCACGAGGCCTATTCCGAATTCGGCGGCGCCAAGGTGCTCCTGCGTCCGGCCAGCCCCGGTACCGGTCTCATCTGCGGCAAAACCGTCCGCGCCGTGGTCGAATCCGTCGGCGTGAAGGACATCCTGTCCAAGTCGCTCGGTTCGAAGAACGCCGCCAACGTGGCCAAGGCCACGCTCAAGGCCCTGCTCAAGCTCCGCCGCCGGGAGGACATCCTGAAGGCCCGTGGCCTGGAACACCGTATTAACAAGAAGGCAGTCTGAGTATGATGCGTCTCCACAATCTCAAGCCCACCGAGGGCGCGAAACACCGCAAGAAGATTCTCGGTCGCGGTGAGTCCAGCGGTCACGGCAAAACTTCCGGCCGCGGTGGCAAGGGCCAGACCGCCCGTTCCGGCAGCTCGATCCGTATCGGCTTCGAAGGCGGCCAGATGCCGCTGATCCGCCGCATCCCCAAGCGCGGTTTCAACAACGCCCGCTTCCGCACCGACTATCTGCCGGTGAATCTGGATGCTTTGGACACCTTTGACGAGGGCGCGACCGTGGATGAGACGGTGCTTCGTGACTCGGGCAATGCCCGGGGCCAGAAGAAGCTCCGCATCAAGATCCTCGGTGATGGCGAGCTGACCAAGAAGCTGCACGTCAAGGCGGCCAAGTTCAGCGCTTCCGCCAAAGCCGCCATTGAGAAGCTCGGTGGCACCGCCGAAGTGGTTGCCTGAGCGGCAACACCTCCCGTCTCACGATGTTCAGCCAGCTTTTCCAGACCTTCGCCAACTGCTTCAAGATTCCCGAACTGCGTTCGCGGATCATCTTCACGGCATTGGTGCTCGGCGTTTGCCGGCTGATTGCCATGACGCCGATTCCCGGCCTCGATGGCGTCGCGCTTTCCGCTTTCTTTGAAAGCCAGAGCAAGAACGCCGGCACCAACTCGGTCGTGGGGCTCTACAGCCTCTTTACCGGAGGCGCCTTGGAAAAGTGCGCGGTGGGTTCGCTGGGCATCATGCCCTACATCAGCGCAACGATCATCATCCAGCTCCTCAGCGCGGTGATTCCGGTGCTCAGCAAGCTGTCCCGTGAAGAGGGCGGCCGGGCGAAGATCATCGCCTACGGACGCTATCTGACGGTTCTGCTCTGCCTCGGCCAGGGCCTGTTCATGACCCTCGGCTGGGAACATCCGGAGAAGGCGTTCTCGGGTTTCTCTGGCAGTCTGATTCCGCCCGATACGAACCTCTGGGTGTATCGGATTCAGACGGTCGCGATTTTGACCACTGCCACCGTCCTGCTGATGTGGCTGGGTGAACAGATCACCGAGCGTGGTGTTGGCAACGGTGTCTCCCTGATCATCACGATCGGCATCTTGGCCCGTTTGCCGCTGGCGGGGAAGTCACTGCAGGTCATGTTCTTTCCGACGGACCCTGAGATGAAGGCCCACGCCGCCCGGTGGCCGACCGCCATTCTGCTGATCGGATCGCTCGCCGTGGTGGTAGCGACCGTGATTGCGATCACCCAGGCGCAACGCAAGATTCCCGTCCAGCACGCCCAACGTGCCGTGGGTCGCAAGGTTTTCTCGGGTGGCACGTCCTTCATGCCGCTCCGCGTCAACTACGCCGGTGTGATGCCCGTCATTTTCGCCCAGGCGATCCTGATGTTCCCCAGCCTGATTTTCACGAAGATCGGGGACATGTACAACGTCAAGTTCCTGACGAGCCTGGGCATCATGCTCTCCGAACACGGTTGGCTGTACCTGATCCTGTTCGGGCTGATGATCCTGTTCTTCTCGTATTTCTGGGTGGCGACCCAGTTTAACGAGCTGCAGGTGGCCGACGACTTGAAGAAGCACGGCGGCTACATCCCGGGTGTGCGTCCGGGCGTCCAGACCAGTGACTTTTTGCACCGCACGATGAGCCGGATCACGCTTGCCGGCGCGATCTTCCTCGTGATCATCGCGACCATCCCGACCATGCTGTCCAAGTATGTCGGCATCGACTACTCGGTCGCCCAGTTTTTCGGTGGAACTTCCATGCTCATCACGGTGGGCGTGCTGCTCGACACGATGCGGCAGATGGAGTCCTACCTGCTCATGCGCCACTATGACGGCTTCCTCAAGAAGGGCCGGGTACGGGGTCGCATGGGATGAGGTCGGGTTTTCGGTCAGGTTCTTTCACAATCACTACGCTTGGTTCCACCGACAATGAAAACACTGTCGGCATGTCAGGCAGCTTGAAGCAGGATTGAAATGGGTAACGGAATTCCCAAATCAGCCTTGGAGATCGATGCCATGCGGCAGGCCGGTCGGATTGCAGCGCGCGTTCAGCGTGAGGCGATGGCATTGGTCACTCCGGGTCTGACCACGGCGGATCTCGACCGGCAGGTCGGTGAGATCATCCGTCGACACGACGCGGTCAGCGCCTTTTACGGGTATCGCAATTTTCCGGCGCAATGCTGCATTTCGGTCAACGAGGCCGTGGTTCACGGCATCGGCAATGAGCGGCGGCTGCAGTTCGGGGACTTGGTCAAGCTGGACATCGGAGTCCGCTACAAGGGCTTCATTGGCGACGTCGCCATGTCGGTTGCGGTCGGTGGATGCTCTCCTCTTGCCCAAAAACTGATGGACGTCACGGTGAAGGCCCTGTATGAGGGAATTTCCTTCGCGCGTGGCGGAAACCGGGTGACGGACATTTCGCGCGCCGTGCAACGGTGCGTGGAGGCTGCCGGATTCAGCGTGGTGCGGGAGTTTGTCGGGCATGGGGTCGGCCGGTCGGTTCATGAGGAACCGCAGGTGCCGAACTATGTGGATGCCCGCAGCAACGCCAAGCTGCGCCCGGGAATGACCATAGCGATTGAGCCGATGGTGAATGTGGGTGGTCCGGCGGTGGAGATCATGTCGGACCAGTGGACGGTGTTGACGAAGGACCGGCAGTTGTCGGCCCATTTTGAGCACACGGTGCTGATCACCGGCGGCGAGCCGGAGATTTTGACAAGAGACGGGTTGGCGCCGCTGTACTAGGCGGCGGGAAAATTGATTTTGAGATGAAAGTTAGAGCGTCAGTTAAAAAACTTTGTGAGAACTGCAAGATCGTGAAGCGCAAGGGCGTCATTCGCGTGATCTGCTCGAACGCGCGCCACAAGCAGCGCCAAGGTTAAACGTATACAGTTATGCCACGTATTTTGGGTGTCGATATTCCGGGCGAGAAGCGGGTGGATATTTCCCTCCGCTACATCTACGGCATTGGCCCGGTCAACGCGAAGGTCATCCTGGCGAAGGCCGGGATTGATCCCGCCGTCCGCGCCAAGAATCTGAACGAGGGCCAGCTTTCCCAGATCGTGAACGCGATCCAGGAGGGCAAGTATGTTGTCGAGGGCGACCTGCGTCGCGAACTCGGCATCAACCTGAAGCGCCTCCAGGCCATCAAGTCGTACCGCGGCCAGCGCCATCTGCGCAGTCTGCCGGTCCGCGGCCAGCGTACCCAGACCAACTCGCGCACCCGCAAGGGACCGCGCAAGACGGTCGGCGTGCAGCGTGCCGCAGCCAAGACCTGAACCCAGTAAACCACTTTTATCGAAAATAATATGGCTGAAGAGACGAAGCCCAAAAAGGCACCTGCCAAGAAGGAAGCCGCCGAAGGCGCCGTGGCACCTGCTGAAAAGGCCGCACCCGCCCCCAAGAAGGCACCCGCCGCGGAGGCCGCACCGGCCACCGCCGCTGGGGCTCCTGCCGTTGCCGGCGCGCCCGCCGCCCCCGTGGTCGCCACCCCGACCGCCGCCGAGCTGCTCGGTGACGATCCGAACGCGAAGAAGATCATCCGCGTCAAGGGCGCCAAGAACATCGCGGTCGGCATCGCGAACATTCTGGCCACCTTCAACAACACCCAGGTGTCCATCACGGACATGCAGGGCAACGTGATCGGCTGGAGCACGGCCGGTCGCGTCGGCTTCAAGGGTTCCCGCAAGAGCACGGCGTTCGCCGCGCAGCAGGCCGCCCAGGATGCCGCCCGTCAGGCGATGTCCCACGGCATGCGCGAACTCGAGGTCCGTGTGAACGGTCCCGGTTCCGGCCGTGAATCCGCCATCCGCGCCTTGCAGGCCATCGGTCTGGAAATCTCGGCCATCAAGGATGTCACCCCGGTGCCCCACAACGGCTGCCGTCCCCGCAAGAAGCGCCGCGTCTAGTCCCCCCTTCGTACTTTTTAATCCGCTCGTCCTATGGCACGTTATACCGGCCCCCGTACCCGCATCAGCCGCCGCTTTGGTGTTCCGATCTTCGGCAACTCGAAGTATCTCGACCGCCGTCCCTATGGCCCCGGCGTCCATGGCCCCAAGTCCCGCCGCAAGCACAGCGACTACGCCCTCGGCCTGATCGAGAAGCAGAAGCTCCGCTATTTCTACGGCCTGCAGGAACGCCAGTTCCGCAACGTCTACGAGAAGGCGCTGCGCATGCGCGGCGTCACCGGCGAGAAGATGCTGCAGATTCTCGAGACCCGTCTCGACAATCTCGTCTATCACTGCGGCTTCGCCCTGACCCGCCCGGCCGCGCGCCAGCTGGTCGGCCACGGCCACGTGAAGGTCAACGGTCGCAAGGTCAGCATCTCCAGCTTCGCAGTGAAGGTGAACGACGTGATCGAGGTCCGCGACCACAACGTCAGCAAGCAGCTGGCGAACAAGAACGTCGAAGGATCCACCAGCCGCGTGGTGCCCGACTGGCTCGTGGTGGACAAGACCGCGCTCAAGGCCACGCTGGTGCGTGTGCCCTCGCGCGACGAGATCAACCCGATTGCCAACGAGCAGGCCGTCGTCGAGTTTTACTCCCGCTAAACCAAACCGTCCCGCCGCCGTTCGGCGGGACACCGCAATTATATGGGGCACCCGGCCGGGAGTGATTTGCCGGAACCTGCCCAGTTTAAAATTGCAACCATAAGCATATGCCAGTCCGTCTAGGTCGTTTTGAAATGCCGAAGAGGCTGTCCAAGGATGAGTCATCCTCCACGGACACGTACGCCAAGTTCATTGCCGAGCCGTTTGAAACCGGTTTCGGCCACACCATTGGCAACTCGATCCGCCGCGTGCTCCTGAGCTCGCTGGAGGGTGCCGCGATCACGTCCGTCAAGATCGACGGCGCGATGCACGAGTTCACCACGGTGGATGGCGTTGTCGAGGATGTCACCGACATCGTCCTCAACCTCAAGAAGGTCAAGTTCAAGGTCCACAGCCGCGAGACGCAGACCCTGCTGCTCACGGTGAACAAGGAAGGCGCGGTCACCGCCGGTGACATCGAACTCAACCAGAACGTTGAGATCGTCAACCCCGACCAGCACATCTGCACGCTCGACAAGAAGAAGAAGTTCGAGATGGAGCTGGAGATCAAGGTCGGCCGCGGCTTTTGCCCTTGGGACGAGAACAAGAAGATCGACCAGGCCATCGGCGTCATCGCCATCGACTCGCTCTTTTCGCCCGTCACACGCGTCCGTTACGCCGTCGAGGCCGCCCGTGTCGGTCAGCGCACCGATTACGACAAACTCCTCGTCGAAGTCTGGACCGATGGCCGCATCTCCCCGGATGACGCGCTGACCCAGGCCTCGGCCATCCTGCAGCACCACCTCGACGTGTTCGTCGGCTACGACAAGAACGCCATCGAATTCGAGGAGGAGCAGAAGCCGCAGGACGACGAGAAGGCCAAGCTCCGCAAGCTGCTCAACATGTCCGTGAACGAGATCGAGCTGTCGGTCCGTGCGGCGAACTGCCTCAACAACGCCAATATCACCTCCGTCGGCCAGCTCGCGCTGAAAACCGAAGCCGAGATGCTCAAGTACCGCAACTTCGGCAAGAAGTCGCTGAACGAGATCAAGGAGAAGCTCACCGCCCTGGGTCTCGCCCTTGGCATGAACATCGACCCGGCGCTGCTCGAGCCAGCTCCGGAAGCCAAGAAAGTTTAACGTCCCATGCGCCACCTTCGTCGTACCGCCAAACTCGGCCGCACCGGCTCACATCGCAATGCGATGCTCGCCAACCTGGTGTGCAGCCTCATCAAGCACAAGCGCATCACCACCACGCTCGCCAAAGCCAAGGCGACCCGTCCCGTGGCTGAGAAGCTTCTCACGCTCGGCAAGCATGCCCAGGTCGCCATTGCGGCCGCCGGCACCGCCACCGACGACAAGGAGAAGAAAAAGGCCGTCGCGGCCAATGTGCATTACCGCCGCCTGGCCGCCGCCCGGTTGCGCCAGCATGGCCGCACCCAGTTCGCCGGCTCCAAGCAGAACCCCGGCAAGGCCAAACGCGAACTCTTCCGCGAGCAGGAAGACGTCGTGCACATCCTCTTCGACAAGATCGCCCCGCTGTTCAAGGACCGTGCGGGTGGCTACACCCGCATCCTGAGGGTCGGGACGCGTCGTGGCGACGTCGCCCAGATGGCGATCCTGGAGTGGGTCGAACTGCCGGTGGATGAAACCGCCGTGACCACCGAGGCCAAGCCGGCCGAGGCGGCCAAGTGATTATCGGTCTGCGCTGAGCAGGCTTACACGTAACGGGATTGGCGAAGCAATTCGCCAATCCCGTTTCGCTTTTGATGAGGTCCCGCCCATAAAAGTCCGAGCCGAATTTCTGCGTAGGGCCGGCTGAGGGCTCATACCAGTTCCCTGAAAGAAACGGTATGTTGGCAGAGGATCGTGCGCGGGGGCGGCGGCTCCGTCAGTAGGTCGGGCCGCTGGCCCGATATTGTAGGACGGGCTTGCCAGCCCGTCGGGTGCTGCCCTGGTTTTTCGGCGGGCTGGCAGCCCGCCGTACGTGCCGGGCCAGCGGCCCGGCCTACTCCCCACGCCATCCCAACCCACCGGTTGTCATCGGGAAATGGTATCACGCGCTCAAAGCCGTATCCCAATCTTTCCAGACGGGCTCGTAGCCGAGGCGGCGGATGACTGCGGCCACTTCCTCGGGGGAACGGTCATCCGAGATTTCGAACTGCCCGGTCGCATTCGTCGCGCGACCAGCCGTGGCGGCCCATTCGCTGGCCCCCTCGGCGAGCTCGATGATCCTTCCGCGCACAGTTTTGTGGATGTTATCCCGGCCCGCGCCTGTGTAGCCGCCTGGTTCCGTGTGGCTGCCGGCGCTGGCGTGGGTGATACCCAGGGGCAGCAGGCCGTTCCGGAGTTCCGCCGATTCACGGGTGGAAAGCACGATGCCGGCATCCGGCAGCAGCAGGCGAAAGGCGGCGATCAACTGCACCAGCTCGCGGTCGCGCAGCGTGGTGAGCGGCTGAAAATCACCCGCGCACGGACGCAGGCGCGGCAGTGCGATGGTCACCTGTGACTTCCAGCAGTGGCGCAGCAGGTGCAGGGCGTGGGCGGCGGTGGCGATGGCCTCGTAACGCCAATCCGCCAGGCCGTGCAGGGCGGCGATGCCCAGCCGGCGGAAGCCTGCGGCGTAGGCGCGTTCGGGGCATTCGAGCCGCCAGTCGAAATCGCGCTTCGGCCCGGCGGTGTGCATTCGCGCATACACCTCGCGATCGTAGGTTTCCTGATAGACCACGAGCCCTTCCGCCCCCGCCTGCACGATCGGCACATAATCGGCCATCTCCATCGGCCCTACTTCGAGCGAAACCGAGGGGCAGGCTTCCCGCAGCACGGCCACGCATTCCGCCAGATAGCCGTTCGAGACAAACTTCGGATGCTCGCCTGCAACCAACAGGATATTGCGAAAACCCTGGGCCGCCAGCGCCTGCGCCTCACGCCGCACCTCGTCGAGGCTGAGCGTCACGCGCAGGATCGGGTTGTCGCGCGAGAAGCCGCAGTAGGAGCAGTTGTTGATGCACTCGTTGCTCACGTACAGCGGCGCGAAGAGGCGGATCACCTTGCCAAAGCGCTGCCGGGTAAGCGCCTGCGAACGGGTGCAGAGCGCCTCCAGCTGCTCCCCGGCGGCGGGCGAGAGGAGCGCGGCGAAATCGACCAAGGAACTGGCACCGGTGTTTAGGATCTGCCCGATATCATCGCGCCGCGCCTCCTGGGCCCGGCGAAGCAGGGCGGGGAAGGGCAGCGTGGTGAACTCGGCGGCAAAACTCATGTCGTCCGCAGGGTAGCGGCGCCACCGGGACGGGCAAGGATGGTGGCGGCAGTCCGATTCCGACCCTCCCTTCCAGCTCCAAGTACGACATCCGGAGCGCCGTCGCCGACAAGGCCACGCTTCATCAGTTTGGCTTGTCCCTGCGAACAAAAGCGGCGTCAGCCTTTGGGAAAAGGGTCATGAGCGCGTCATTCGTATCTCAGCGCCACCATCGGCTGGACCCTCGCGCCCCGGATTGCGGGAATCAGCACCGCAATCAGGCTGATGGTTCCCAAGAACACCACGGCGGCCAGGCAGACCAGGAGCGGATAATTCACCGTGGGATACGCTTCGATAGCGTGCGTCAATAAGTGGTTGAGCGCAAAACTCAGCAGCGTTCCGACTACCAGCCCGGCCGTAGTTTGCCAGACCGCCTGCCTCATGAGCGTCGTTACAATCCGGCCCCGCGTTGCACCCAGTGCCAAGCGGACGCCAATCTCCCGCGTGCGCTGACTGACGGCAAGGGTGATGAGTCCAAAAATGCCCAACGTGGCAAGAAACAGGGATGCGCTGCCGCATATTCCCAACAGCAGGCTGCCGAGGTAATAACCAATGATTTGGTGATTTATCAGCGTTTGCACGGTGGCGACTCGGTAGATCGCGAGATCAGGCTGCAAACGGGCAACCTCCGAACTGATGGTCTTGGTCCAATCAGTCGCGAGGCCGTTTCCACGAAGCATCACGACCATGGAACTGACCGGCTGCTGCGCCACCGGCACATAGTAAACCGGCTCGTGATACACCATCGAAGGGTCGTATTCGAGGTCTGGCACACAGCCAACAATGGTCATCCAGGCATTGGTCCCCTCCCGAAAGCGGTGGCCCAGCGGATTGCCCGGCGGCAAAAACTTTTTGGCAAACGTGGAGTTTACAATCGCCACCGGCATGGAGCCAGCCGTGTCGCCAACATCGAAACTTCGCCCCAGCAACAAGGAAAGGTTAAGCGCCTGGAAAAAACCGGTGGAGATCACCTCGATCCCACTATTCGGACGGTCCTCCGGCTTCGGATATTCTTTTCCTTCGATTTCGAACTGTCTCCAGCCATGTCCCGAGGCCGGATCGCTCGTCGTCAGGGCCACCGCCTGGACACCGGCTGTGCCCGCAAGATTGTGCTCAAGTTGATCAAGAAAGGAACGGGCGTCGACGGAGGCCGGCAGCTCAACGTGCGCCGACAGCAGGGTCGCCGGATCAAAAGGCAGATGCGCCTGCCTCAAATGCTGGCTGAAGTTCAACAGAACAATGGCCTGCGTCAGGACGACAACCGAGAAGGCGATTTGCACCATCACGAGAAGCCATCGAACTTTTCCGGTGTGCATCCGGGATGTTCCTCCCGTGCCGACCTTGAGCACATCGTTGACGTCGCGCTTCGTTGCCTGCAATGCCGGCCAGAGTCCGGCCAGCAAGTTGGTGAGAAAAATGAGGCCCATCAGTGAAAGCAGCAGGCGGCCATCGATCTGGATGCGCGTCCAAAATGGAATTTCTGAGAACATCGCTTCATTGGATGCGAACACGACGCCAAGCCACCTGGTCAACCAGGCAATGACCAGGAGGCCGCCAATCGCGCCGCTCACCGACAAAATCAGGCTTTCGACCAGCATCTGTGTAACCAGGCGCACGCGCGTGCCTCCCAATGCACCGCGCACGGCCAGCTCAGTCCCGCGTTTGGTGGCATTGGCCAGGGTCAGTCCGGCGACATTCGCGCAGGCGATGAATAAGACCAGCAACGTGACTACGAGCATGGCCAGCACTCCTGGCGTGGGCCCGTGGGCTCCTTTCATATCGGCGAAACGAGTGAAAGCACCGACCATGATGGGATGCTGCCGAGTTGAACCTGCCGCCGCGCCCGTCGATCGGGACAGGCGTTCGGCGATCAGGTTCAGCTCCGTGCGCGCATCCCCGATGGCCGAGGAAGCCTTGAGCCGGCCGAAGACAAATCCCCAGCCGGCCATTTGGGCCGTTCCCGGTTCAGCGGGGACCCAAAGCTCTTCATTGATCGGGAATTTGAACCCCTCGGGCATGATTCCGATCACCGTTCGCGGTTGTCCTCCCAACCGGATGACGGAGCCTACCGCTGCGGGACTGCCGTGGAATTCCTGTTGCCATAGATTGTAACCGATCAGAACGGTCGGTTCGGCTCCCGCTTTGCCTTCTCCCGGCAAAAAGCCCCGACCTACCAACGGCGCGTCGTGGATCACCTGCAGAAAGTTCGCACTGATGAAACAGATGCGGCGGCGTGAGGGCGCGTCAATGGCTTTGAAATTGGCGGAACCGGAGGCGAAGGCGGAGAGACCCTCGAACGTGGATTGTTGCTCCTGGAACTCCCGCAGGCTCAGCTCATCAATCGTCGTGTAAACGAGCCGGTCGGGGTCGGGAAAGGGGAGCCTGCCAAAAAAGACGCAGTTGATGGCGCACAGCGAAAAGGTGACCAGCCCGATGCCCAGCGTAAGCGCCGTCACCGCCAGCAGGAACGATCCAGGCTGCTTTCTCCACAGTCGAAAGCCAAATCGCACGTCCTGGATGAAGTTGTCCATCCACTGCGCACCGCGAATTTCGCTGCGCTCTTCGCGAACGCTCTGCACGTTCCCAAAACGTTTCCGTGCTTCCCGAGCTGCGGTCTCTGACGTAACGCCCGCCGCGATGTTCTCCGCAGTGCGCTGCTCCGCATTAGCCCGTCGAAACGAACTAAGCCGGTGCCAGATCGCTCTCAATGGCTTCATCGGTCTGAGTTTCTCATTCCTGTCTCAGTGCCCGCATCGGCTAGGCCCTGGCCGCTCGGCGGACGGGCAACCCACAATGGAGGAGCGAAACCATCGACATGATGAAAAACGGGTGGGCGGAGCCAGAATCTGAATCGGCATCGAAGAGACCGGAACGGCCGACCATTCCCTCACACGCAAACGGATTCCCCATGAGATACAAGCGACAATGAGCCACACGGTCGAGCCAGGGAAGATCGCGAGCGCTACGAGTTGAGGATGACGGAGATTACTTTCGATACTTTCGATGCTCACTTGTTTTCGGACAGTGCAGCTTTGAATTGCTCACGCGCAAAGCATGCTCACTTTTCCAGGGACGCCGGTTCGTTTATTGCCGGGTAAGTGCCGGCCTCGTCTTGCCTTAGCCCCAGTTGATGGACACGGCTGGCTGCGCCTCCATGCAGGGTTCTTGGGTAAGGGAAAGGGCACTCAGGACGGTAAAGCTAGCGGCCGAACAGCCTGATTCTTAAGCCTTATCCTTCTGCTTACGATCTTAAGTATTTCGAATTTGCGCCGATTTATTGGGGTGGCGGCTCAAGGAATGAGGGCAGGGTCAGCGAATGTCTGACCGGCCTGGCTAGGGTCACCGCCGATGATGTTAAACCTGCTGTTTTGCCAAGTCCTGCCGTCTGACGGCGAGGAAATCACCCGTTTCGGCGACGCCTGCCTGCTGCGTTTCGCCAATGGCCGCTATGAGCTGCGCGGCGGCTCCTGGCGCGAGCGTCAGGCGGTCAAGGAGTGGGCGAGCCTCTTCTGCCAGGAAGCGACCTGGGAAACGTCGGCAAGTGCCTTTGGCACGCAGAAGCGCCGACTGCTGAGTGACGAGGCGCAGTAGGCGTCCGCCGGCAACGGCCTACCACTCACGCAACACCAGGTTGCGGAACTGCACCTTCATCGGGTCGCCGGGGATGATGGGCATGGCCAGGACGCCGTGCGTGGCGGCTTTGCCGGTCTCGTGGTCTTCCAGCTCCGCGACCAACTCACCGTTGATGCGAAGCGTGACCTTTGGGCCGATGGCCTTGATGTGGTATTCGTTCCACTGGCCTTGGCGGAAACTTTTCGTCAGCGCCGCCGCCGGGGCGAAACGAGTGACGGTTCGTTTCCCGGTCTCGTCGATGACCACGCGTTCGCCGCGGGCCGCCAGCGACTGGCGCGGACCGTATTCGTCCCAGATGCCGCCGAGGTATTTGCCCGCGCCATCCATGTCGGCCTGGTAGCCGTGGACGAGTCCGAACTCATGCACCGAGCTGCGGAACTGCATTCCGGAATTCGAGTGATCACCGAAGATGCGGAATTCGAACTTCAGCTCGAAGTCCCGCACCTCACCGCCCTGCCAGGTGATGAACTGGTTGCGTGGCGGGTTGTGTTCCTTGGTCGTCTCACCCGTGATCGCGCCGTCCTCGATGCGCCAGTAGCTCATGTCCGGCGCGGACCAGCCGGCAAAGGTGCTGCCATCGTGGATGGAATGCCACGGATGCCGGAGAATGGTGGAGCAGCCGCAGAGCGCGCCAAGGCCGATTGCCAATACCAAAGTGGCCGTCCGAAATGGGGACATGGGTGGTATTTTTCCTGCTGAAGAGCTTCGCCAGCCTTTGAGGCGGCGCCTTGTTGAAAGTCAGCCTTCTTTGCCGGGCGCAGGGGACACCTGAACCCGGACGATCAATGGCACATCCAAAATGTCGAAGCCGTCGCTGGTGGCCTCGCCCACCACCAAGGTTCGGCCGTTGGGCGTAAGCCAGGCGAACTCCGGATGTGGCACCTCAAAGGCTCGGTCGCTCGGCAGGAACACCTTGAAGGATTTGAACGGCCGCGCTTGCAGCAGCCGCTTTAGCTCATCCGCTGACATGGGGTGACGTTCGGCAAACCGCGCCGGGCTGGCAAGTGCTCACTCCTCCCCGCTCGCCAGCTTCGCCAGCACGCTGAGGTCTTCGAGCGTCGTGGTATCGCCCTTGATCTCGAGACCGGCGGCGACCTGCTTCAGCAGGCGGCGCATGATTTTTCCGGAGCGCGTCTTCGGCAGCGCCTCGGCGAAGCGCACCTCGTCGGGCTTGGCCACGGGGCCGATCTCTTTGCCGATGTGGTTGCGCAGTTCCACCTTCAGCTCGGGTGATGCCTTTTGGCCGGTCTTCAGCGTGACGAAGCAGACCAAAGCCTGCCCCTTCAGCTCATCCGGTCGCCCCACGACGGCGGCCTCGGCCACGCTGGGGTGGCTCACGAGGGCGCTCTCGACCTCGGCGGTGCCGATACGGTGGCCGGCGACGTTCAGGACGTCGTCGATGCGACCCACGATCCAGAAATAACCGTCCTTGTCCTGCCGGCAGCCGTCACCGGTGAAATAGGAGTGCTTCACCTCGGACCAGTAGGTCTCGACGAAGCGCTTCGGGTCGCCCCACAGGCCGCGTAGCATGGACGGCCATGGTTTGCGGATGACCAGCTTGCCGCCGGTGCCCTTGGGCACGGCCTTGCCCTGGTCATCCACGACCTCGGGCAGGACGCCGAAGAACGGCAGCGTAGCGGTGCCGGGCTTGGTCGGCGTGGCCCCGGGCAGCGGCGTGATCATGATGCTGCCGGTCTCGGTCTGCCACCAGGTGTCCACGATCGGGCAACGGCCGCCGCCAATGACCTTGTGATACCACATCCAGGCCTCGGGATTGATCGGCTCGCCCACGCTGCCGAGCAGGCGCAGTGAGGAGAGGTCGTGCTTCTTGGGCCATTCGTCGCCCCACTTCATGAAGGCGCGGATGGCGGTCGGCGCGGTGTAGAGGATCGAGACACGATACTTTGCGATGATGCGCCAGAAGCGGTCGGGCTCGGGCCAGTTCGGCGCGCCCTCGTACATCAGCGCAGTCGCGCCATTGGCGAGGGGGCCATAGACGATGTAGCTGTGCCCGGTCACCCAGCCCACGTCGGCGGTGCACCAATAGACATCCTGCGGCTTCAGATCGAATACGTACTTCGTGGTGAGCTTCGCCCCGAGGAGGTAACCGGCGGTGGTGTGCAGGATGCCCTTGGGTTTTCCGGTCGAACCGCTCGTATAGAGGATGAACAGCGGCGTCTCCGAATCCAGCTTCGCGGCGGGGCACTTTGCGGTGACGTATTCCAGCTCGCGGTGCCACCACACGTCGCGGCCTTCCGTCATGTGGACCTCGTTGCCGCAACGGCGTACCACCACGACCTTGGTCACACTCTTTGCGAGGAGTGTTCCGTCCGCCGCCTTCAGCTCCAGCGCGTCGTCCACGTTTTTCTTGAGCGGCACGACCGCCCCGCGCCGGTAACCGCCATCCGCCGTGACGATGAGCTTGGCCCCGCAATCGGCGACCCGGTCCGCGACCGACTGCGCGCTGAAGCCTCCGAAGATCACACTGTGGATGGCCCCGATGCGCGTGCAGGCCAGCATGGCGATGGCCGCTTCGGGGACCATCGGCAGATAGAGCATGACCCGGTCGCCCTTCACCACGCCGTTGCGCAGGAGCACATTGGCAAAGCGGCACACCTCACGGTGCAGTTGCCGGTAGGTGAGCACGCGTTCCTCGCCTGGCTTGCCGTCAGCGGCGGGTTCGCCTTCCCAGATGAGGGCGGCCTGGTTTGCCGTCGGCGTGTCGAGCCAGCGGTCGAGGCAGTTGGCGCTGACATTGAGCTTTCCGCCGGTGAACCACTTCGCGTACGGCTCCTTCCACTGGAGGACCTTCGTGAAGGGCTTCTGCCACACCAGTTCGGCCTTGGCCTGCTTCGCCCAGAACTTGTCGGGCGATTTCACGGACTCCGTCCACAGCTTCTTGTAGGCGGAGAGGCTTCCGATGTGGGCCTGGGAGGAGAACTCCGGGGCGGGCTTGAAGACACGGTTTTCCGTGGAGAAGGACGTGATGTTCTGGCTCATGACTCGAGGTGAAGGACGCCCAAGCTTGGGAAGTGCGCGGGGGCGAGTCAATGCGCGCCCGGGCAGGTTTTAAATTTGGAACGCAGGAAAACAGGAAGGGGAGGTGACCGGTATTTCCATTTTGTTGTTCCTCCCTTCCCCTGGGACCTCCACGACGAATTGATGAGTTCTTTGTGCTGCGTCGGGCACGCCGGCGTTGCAGTCGCACAGCATCCGGGCTATTGCAGCCGCTGTGAAACCCTTCACACGACTGGTGGGCCTGTTGACGGCCATCCATCTGGGCTTGGTCGCCAATGTGACCGCCGCCGATTCGCCGGCGACCGATCCCTTCCTGAGCGCACCTTCACTTCTCGCGCGCACCACGAAACTCGCCTCCGATGAATTTGAGGGCCGCGGTCCCGGCACCCATGGCGAAGAGCTCACCACCGCGTGGCTGGTAGAGCAGTTCAAGTCCTTTGGCCTGCAGCCGGGCAATCCCAATGGCTCCTGGTTTCAGGATGTGCCGATGGCGGGCATGAAGTCGGTGACGCAGTTCCAGCTCCATCACGCCGGCACGAATGAGAGCCTCACCTTCCCGCAGGATTTTGTGGCCTGGGCACCGCCGCAGCGCGACCGCGTGACACTCACCAATTCCGAACTCGTTTTTGTCGGCTACGGCATCGTGGCCCCGGAGTATGGCTGGGATGATTTCAAGGACGTGGACGTGCGAGGCAAAACCGTGGTCTTCCTGATCAACGACCCGCCCATCCCCGACCCGCACGATCCCACGAAGCTCGACGACTCCATGTTCAAGGGGAAGGCGATGACGTACTACGGCCGATGGACCTACAAGTTCGAGATCGCCGCGAAGAAGGGGGCCGCCGCCGCGCTCATCGTTCATGAGACCAAGCCCGCGGCCTATCCGTGGTTCGTGGTCGTGAACTCCTGGGGGCGCGAGCGCTTTGACCTCGATGCCAACCCCGAGCCGCAGGTGCAGATCGCGGCCTGGATCAGTCTGGAGCGGGCGCAGAAGCTCTTCACCGACGCCGGTACCAGCTATGAGGCGGCGAAGGCATCCGCGCTGCGGCGCGATTTCCGACCGCAGCCGCTGGGCTTCACCGCCGACTTCGACGTGACGAACACGATCCGGCACGTCCGCTCCAAGAATGTCGTCGCGAAACTGACGGGCCGTGACGCCAAGCTACGCGACGAATGGCTCATCTACACCGCCCACTGGGACCACCTTGGACGCGATGAGAAGCTCACCGGCGACCAGATTTTCAACGGCGCCGCCGACAACGCCATCGGCACCGCCGGTTTGCTCGGCCTCGCCGAGTCCTTCGCCCATGCACCCGTGCCGCCGAAGCGTTCCGTGCTCTTCCTCGCTGTCACGGCGGAGGAGCAGGGATTGCTGGGTGCGAAATTCTACGCCAGCCAGCCGCTCTATCCGCTCACCCGCACGCTCGCGAACATCAACATGGACGGCCTCAACACCTGGGGCCGGACGCGGGATTTCTCCGTGGTCGGCCTGGGCAACTCCACGCTGGATGAACTCGTGCTCGAGGTCGCCACGGCGCAGGGACGTACCGTGAAGCCCGAGCCGATGCCCGAGAAGGGGACCTTCTACCGCAGCGACCATTTCGAATTCGCCAAGGTCGGCGTGCCTGCGCTCTACGGCAAAGGCGGCATGGACTACCGCGACAAGCCGGCCAATTACGGCCAGACCAAGGCCGACGAATACACCGATCGCGACTACCACAAGGTGAGCGACGACGTGAAGCCCGACTGGGATCTCACGGGTGCCATCGAGGATCTGGATCTCCTGCGCCAGGTCGGCCTGCGCGTGGCCAACGGGGCGAGCTGGCCCGAGTGGAAGCCCGGCACCGAGTTCAAGGCCCGCCGTGACGAGATGCTGAAACCGACGCGCTGATTCGCGGCCCCAATACCGTTTTCCATGACCACCTACGATCCCGTTGTAATCCAGCGTTCCGCCGACCGGCTCTATGCCCGCGCTGCTTACGTCCCCGTGATGTCGGCGATTCTCGGGGTGCTCATCGGATTCGTCGGCGCTCCCTACATCCTGCAAGCGCTGCCGTCGGCGCTTTCGCTGCATTGCCCGGACTGGGTGCCGGCGGTCGTGCTCGGAATCGTCGGTCTCGGCCAAGGGATGGAGCGGGGGGCCCAGTTACGGCTCCAGGCCCAGGCCGCCCTTTGCCAGTTGGAGATCGAGCGCAATACGCGGGGGACAGGCTCAGACGCAGCGGCCAAGCTTTTACAGTAGCTCTGAAGAGCCGCTACTTCGCGTCCGGCTTTCTCAAGGACAAAACAAAACCGCCATGATCCTTCGCTTCATCCCTTCGGTCATCTTTGCGCTTGGTGGTGCGTTTGTTTGGTTCGTGTATCAGCTTCTGAAAAGCCTTGGATCGGCGGGTGACGGACCCGCTGATCATGGCGATGGAATTGGTGGGCCGTGGATAGTTTATGCGATTTTGGCCTACTTTGCGATCGGCACGTTGGGAGCATTCCCGTTTGTGCGGCATCCGATGCGAATCTGTGCGGCGATGTTCGCCAACGCCATTTTGGCCATTCTGTTCCTGGCACTTTGCTTTGCGACCCTCACCGGCGGCGAGGACGCTCGTTTTACGGAGGCGCTTATTCTTTTCTTCGAGTCTGCCGTGTTCTTTGGGCCATTCGTCCTTCTGTGGCGCTGGCATTTGAAGAGGTCCGCAGCCAGAGAACAGCCGCCGGAATGAGCATGGTAGTGTCTGGTGAAGACCTGAGGACTACGGGTTTCCCCTACCTTGCGACCCCCTCGGGTTTCCCTTCAGCGTAGGGATGCCATGCAATTCATCACCTTCACGGAATTCGACACCGACAATCTCATCCATCTCAACGCGGACAAGGTCGTGGCGGTGAAGTATGCCGATCATGCCACGCAGGTGCTGTGCTCGGAGAATCTGAACTTCTTCGTCAAAGATCCGCCGGAGCAGGTGCTGAAAGACCTGCGTGCGGCGAAGCGGGAGACGTGAGGGGCGGATGTCGCCGGATGGGCGCTGATTTCCCGAAACTTTGCGGGGGATCGGCGGGTTCGGTATCTGACGCAGGCAGGTTGAAGAAAGATTTTTTATGAAACGGCTGACCCTCGGAAGGCGGAAAAGCCTCGGCCTGAAGCTGGCCCTGGCCATGGGCCTGGCGGTGGCCCTCATTAATCCGGGGCGGGCCTGCACGATCTTCGTGCTGACCGACGCGAGCCGGGCCCTGTTTTTCAACAACGAGGACTGGTCGAATCCGGCCAGCCGCCTCTGGTTCGTGCCGGCGGGGGAGGGGTTCATGGGTTGCGCCTATGTGGGCTTTGACAATGGCTGGGCGCAGGGCGGCGTGAACACGGCGGGTCTGGCCTTCGACTGGGTCACCGGTTTCCCGGCGGAATGGCCGGCCAATCCCGGCCTGAAACTGGTGCGGGGCAACCCGAGCCAGCGGATGCTCGAAACCTGCTCGACCGTCAACGAGGCCATCGCGTTCTACTGGAAGTACTGGGAGCCGGATTTCGCCCGTTCCCGGATACTCGTCGCCGACCGCACCGGCGCGTCGGCCATCATCAGCGCCCAAGCGGGCCGGCTGCAGGTGGAGCGCTCCACCGCGTGCCGGGGATTCGGCTATGGGCATGAGGCGCTGGACAGGCTGCTGGCCCGTCCGCCGGAACCGACCGTGGCCAACGGCCTGGGCATCCTGCGCGAGACCCTGCAGACGGGCGAATTCGCCACCAAGTACTCCAGCGTGTATGACCTGAAGACCGGTGACCTGTTCATCGCCCCTATGCCGACCCGGCCGGACGCGGTGAAGCTCAACCTGGCCGCCGAACTGGCACGGGGCCCCCACTACTATGAGATGCCGCGCCTGCAGGAGCAGTTGGCGGAGGCTCCGCGGCCGTTGCCGCCCAACATGCAGCGCTTCTATCTCGACAACCTGAAGCCGTTGCCGGACGCGGAGCCGCTGGTCACCGCGCATCTCCGGGCGCTCGGGGTGGACATCCGGGGTGCCACCATGCGCGAATCCGACTACACCCCGGAGCTGTGGCAGAAGCTGGGGCCCGCCCAGAAACAGATTCAGGAGGAGATGAAGGCGCTGGGCCACTTCCAGTCGCTGACCCTGGTGGGTCGCACGACCGACGGACCGCTGCGCAGCTACCTCTACCTCCTGGATTTCAGCGACGCCCGGGTGCTCCAGCGCTACGTCCTCGACCCAGACAACAAGGTGGCGCAAATCGGCACGGACTACTTCGAGGCGAAGGTCAAGGATGGTGGGGCGGCAAATTGAATTGAGCGCCGCAGCTCACGGAAACAACCCGCGCACCCGCTTGGCCTCCTGCACGCGGCCCACGCCCAGGCTGAGGGCGGCGAGGCGCATCGGGAGGTTGCGCTTGCGGGAGAGCGCCAGGGTCTGGGTGAACGCGCCTTCGAGGATGCGGAAGAGCTTGTCCACGACCTCGCTCTCGCTCCAGAAGAACGACTGGAGGTCCTGCACCCACTCAAAATAGCTCACCACCACACCACCCGCGTTGCACAGGATGTCGGGGATTACGAACACATCGCCGCGCTGCTGGAGGATCAGGTCGGCGTCGGGCGTGGTCGGGCCGTTTGCAGCCTCGGCGAGGATGCGGCACTGGATCTGGCCGGCATTGGCGGCGGTGATCTGGCGTTCAAGCGCGGCGGGCACCAGCACATCGCATTTCAGCCGCAGCAGGTCCTCGTTGGTGATGGGGTCGGCGTCGGGGAAGCCCAGCGTGGTGCTTTTTTCCTGAGCCCACTGCTCCAGCTTGAAGAGGTCCAGGCCATGCGCGTTGTACAGGCCACCGTTCACGTCGCTGATGGCGATGACCTTGACCCCCTGCTTGGTGAGCGACTGCGCGGCCACCGCGCCGACATTGCCAAAGCCCTGGACCACGGCGGTGGAGCTGCCGGCGTTCATGCCCAGCGTGTCCATCGCGCGGCCGATGAGGTAGGCGACACCACGGCCCGTGGCTTCGCGCCGGCCCACACTGCCGCCGATGCTCAGCGGCTTGCCGGTCACCACGGCCGGAACCGAGTGGCCGGCGTGGGTGCTGTAGGTGTCCATCATCCAGGCCATGGTCTGTTCGTTGGTGCCCATGTCGGGCGCGGGAATGTCGATTTGGGGCCCGATGAAGGGGATGAGCTCCTGGGTGAAACGGCGGGTGAGCCGTTCGAGTTCACCGAGGGAAAGCCGGCGCGGGTCCACGGCCACGCCGCCCTTGGCACCGCCGTAGGGCAGGCCGGTCAGGGCGCATTTCCAGCTCATCCACATGGCCAGCGCGGCGACTTCACCGAGCGTCACCTCGGGATGGTAGCGGATTCCGCCCTTGGTCGGTCCCAGGGAGAGATGGTGCTGTACGCGATGCCCGGTAAACACCTTTGTGGAGCCGTCATCCAGGTGGACGGGCACGGCTACGGTAAGAGCCCGCTTGGGATACTTGAGCCGGTCGCGGTCGTTGACGGGGATGTCCAAGTGGTCGGCCACGAGATCGAACTGGCGGCAGGCCATGTCGAAGGTCGGCGAGGCGTAGATGTCCATAGGTGATCTGCTTGGAATGTCGCGGAAGCCGAGGAAGGCGCAAGCGGTGTGAGGCGAGGGACCCGACTGCCGATGGCTTGATCGCCGTTCGCGACGTGAGGATTAACCTGCTGCGCTGGTGGGGCAAAGCTGCCGCTTTGCCTTCGAATTAGCCGCCCGCGAGCGCAGCGAAGCAGGCGGCCGACCGCCTTAAACCCATGGGGAGTCGGATCTCGATGAGGACCTTACGGCTTTGCCCCCAAGGCATGGTGCTGTGGGACGCATGCCTCCGTGCAGGGGCGCCCCGACGGCGCTGGCGCTGGTCGGGGCGGTAATAGTGGGCAAAGCGGCAACTTTACCCCACCCGCGCTACGGTTAGCCCGTGCCTCGCAAATGGCGATCGGACGTGCCTGAATGGGTGATTCAAAAGAAGTCTGCAGGCGGAGGTTCTTGGTGCGGTAGAACTCGGGATTTCCCTGAGTTCGGGGTTAATCTGCATGGTTGTTCCCGCATCCTTTGCTTCTTGCGCCCTCTTTCCCCGTGTGCGTATCAATTCGTCCTGCATGAAGTCACGCACGTTCCTCCAATCCCTAATCGCTCTTGCGGCGCTGATCTTGGCCTTGGGCAGCACCGGTTGTTCGACCACCCCGTCGTCGTCCTCGGTCGCGCCGCAGTATTACGAGCTGCGCACCTACACCACCAAGACCGAGGCGCAGCAGAAGCTCATCAGCGACTACTGGGAAAAGGCGGCCGTCCCGGCCTACAATCGTTTGGGCGTTGCGTCCGTCGGCGTGTTCACTGAGCTGGCGGATTCCCCGAGCAACAAGGTTTACGTGCTCATCCCCTTCGCCACGCCCGGCGCGTATGCGGAGGTTCCGGCCAAGCTCGCCGCCGATACCGCTTACCAGGCCGCCGGTGCCGCCTACCTGAACACCCCGAAGAGCGATCCCGCCTACGTGCGCTTCGAGAGTTCGCTGCTCGTGGCCTTCGACGGCATGAAGCAGCTCGCCGTGCCGCCTTCCGCCGCGGAGAAGAAACCGTGGGTTTTTGAGCTGCGCATCTACCAGAGCCACAGCGAGAGCAAGGGCATCAACAAGGTCGGCATGTTCAACGCCGGCGAGATCCCGCTGATGCACCAGGTCGGGCTGTCGCCGGTCTTCTTCGCGCAGACGGTGGTGGGCACGCAGATGCCCAACCTCATCTACATGGTGTCCGGCGAAAACCAGGACGCGCACAAGGTCCACTGGAAGGCGTTCTTCGACGCGCCGGTGTGGAAGAAGCTGAGCGGCGACCCCCAGTACAAGGACAACGTCTCCAAGGTCATCAGCATCTTCCTGAAGCGCACGCCGGCGTCGCAGATCTGAGGTGAGAGAAATGGGGCAGCCGCTGAGCGAAGCCGTCACCTCATGAAGGGGGTGCTCGAAGAAGAGGGTGCGCGTAAGTTAGCGAGAGCAGTTTGCCGCCGACACTTGCTGGTCGTTCTGTTCTGGCTATTCGAGTCGCTTCTACTCGCGTCAGTCGTGCTGCTTTTCGTCGTCGATAACCGTGTTGATTTGTCCGCCTTCGAGGCATTGATGGGGTTTACGTTTTGGTTTTCGTTCCTTGGGCAATTCAGCGTGTGCTTTCTGCTGAGTCCGACTGCGCGACCTCTCGCTGTGACTGGCTGGCTGACCCTGCTGGTTATCGTCTTGGTTGGGTTGTTCTTGCCCGCAATTGCCTGAGCGGGGGGCCCTTTGATAGTGTCACAGTTGCTTCCTTCGTTTCGGCCTCGGGGTTTTCAGCCTCCCATTGTCTCACCCATCTCGGGTAACCCTTCCGGTTGCCGAATTATTTTCGCCCAATTCCGGTGGTGCCCGGCTGCGCCTCGACCCTCGGCCCATGGCCGGCGAAACCACGATTTATGCAGCCGGGGATCACGCGGATAAGTGGCGTCGGAGGTGTTTTGCATTGCCATCAATTCGACATTCCTGAAAAGATTTTCACTTTGCTGGAAGGGCTGGCTCACAAATGAGCCAGCCCTTTTGCATTTATAATCATATGAAAAACCTTATCAAACCACTCGCCGCCGGTGCGGTGCTGCTCCTCGCAGCCGCCTCCCCGAACGCAGCGATCATCATCACGGCGCAAAATGGCGTTACTGGCACCTTTGGCGTTTCCAACACCGACCTCGGCCAGACCGCCGGCACCACGCTGACCCTCGATAGCGGCTCCGCAGCCTTCGGTTCCTCGGTGGGCAAGCTCAACGATGGCGACGTGTACGGCCTCGGTGCCGACGACGAGACCGTTGCGACCCTGACACCGACGGACGGCTCAGTGGCCACCTATCATTTTGACCTCACCGCCAGCCCGCTCGGCTACAACCTGACCTCCATCGCGTCCTTGACCGGCAGTACTCAGGGCCGGTCGCAGCAAGTTTACGACGTGGAGTATTCCTTGGTCGGTGCGGGCTTCACACCCTTGGCGTCGGTTTTGGGCACCCTGACCGATAACGGCTCGGTTGGCGAAACCCAGGTCACACTCAGCAACCTGAGCCTGCTGAATGTGTCCGCGATACGATTCACGTTTCACAACGGCGTCGGCGGCGAATCCATGTTTCGCGAAATTGATGCCTTCGGGACCGCTGCAGTCCCCGAGCCGTCGTCGCTGCTGACCGCTGGAATGATGGCCGCCGGCGGGGTCGCCGCCGTGCTGCTGCGTCGGAAACGGGCATGAGGCATTTTCCGCCTGATTCCTGATCCGGCGGTACGCTGAACCCAGGAAACGAGTGTGTGACCGGGCTTCTTTCGGTCACCACTCGTTTCCGCTCTTGGTGTTCCCGCCTTCCTTCCGGTAGGCTCTCCCGCCTACGTGAGTGCCGAACCTGCCATTCTGACCGCCCAGGAGATTGTCCTGCGTTACAACGAGCGCGTGCTGCTCGACCATGCGTCGTTCGGCCTCGCGCCCGGCGACCGCGTCGGGCTCGTCGGCCGCAACGGCGCGGGCAAGTCCACTTTCTTGCGCATCCTTGCCGGCGAACTTCCTCCCGACGAGGGCCTGATCACGCGCCAGCGGGGCACGGTCGTGGGCTACCTGCCGCAGACGTTCGAACTGGACCCGGCGCACACCGTTTATGAAAGCGTCCGGGGAGGTGCGCAGTACGTGCTGAATCTCATCCACGAGTTTGAGAATCTGCCCGGCCACACGAAGCGGCACGACGAACTCGAAGAACAGATAAACCATCTCGACGGCTGGAATCTCGACACGCGCATCCGCACCGCGCTGAACCAGCTTGCCTGCCCGCCGGACGACCGCAACATCGCGAAGCTCTCCGGTGGCGAACGCCGCCGCGTGGCGCTCGCCCGCGCGCTGGTGGCCCAGCCCGACGTGCTGATGCTCGATGAGCCCACGAACCACCTCGATACCGATTCTGTCGAGTGGATCACGCAGTTCCTCGCGAGCTATCCGGGCGCGCTGCTGGTGGTCACGCACGACCGCCACTTCCTTGACCAGGTGGCCAACGCCATCGTCGAGCTGCGCAACGGCGTTTTCGAGCGTTACGAGGGCAACTACACCGAATACCTCTTTGCGCGGGCCGAGAAGCTCGCCAGCGAGGAGCTGGTCGAGCACAAGCGGCAGATGTTCCTGCGCAAGGAGCTCGAATGGGTGCGCCGCCGGCCCAAGGCGCAGACGAGCAAGTCCAAGGCGCGCATCGACCGCTTCTTCGCGGCCGAGGCCGACGCGCCGCCGCCGGAGGAGGGCGAGATGGACCTGGTGGTGCCGCCGCCGCCGCAGATGGGCAACCGCGTCGTGGACCTCCTCGGCGTCGGCATTGAATTCAACGGACGCTCGCTGTTCGACAACCTCAGCATCAACTTCGCCAACGGCACGCGCATCGGCATCACGGGCCGCAACGGCGTCGGCAAAACCACGCTGCTGAAGATCATCCTCGGCGAACTCGCGCCCACGTCCGGCGAGATCAAGACCGGCCAGCTCACGCGCTTCAACTACGTGGACCAGTCGCGCCTCCAGCTCCGCGAAGACCGCACCGTGCTCGATGAAGTCAGCGACGGCACCGAATGGGTCCAGTGGGGTGAGACGAAGCTGTCGTTGCGCGGCTACCTGAAGCGCTTCCTGTTCACCGACGACCGCATCACCGCTGCCGTGAAGTGGCTCAGCGGTGGCGAACGCAGCCGGCTGCTGCTCGCCAAGGTGCTCAAGCGCGGTGGCAACTTCCTCATCCTCGACGAGCCGACCAACGACCTCGATCTCCAGACGCTGCGCGTGCTGGAGGAGGCGCTGATCGAGTTCCCCGGCTGCGTGCTCGTGGTGAGCCATGACCGCTACTTCCTGAACCGCGTCTGCACCGGCATCCTCGCGTTTGAGGGGAATGGCCGCGTCGAGTACAGCGACGGCAACTACGACTATTACGTCGAAAAGAAAAAGCGGGCGACGGCGGTGGTGCCGCCGAGTTCCGCGTCCAAGGTCCCGGGTCCGAAGTCGGTGGCGCCGGTGCCGGTGGCGGTGGCGAAGCCGAAGGGGCGGAAACTGAGCTTCAAGGAGCAGAAGGAGCTCGAAGGCATGGAAGCCGCGATCCAGACCGCCGAGGCCGAGGTCGCAAAACTCGAAGCCTTGCTGGCTTCGCCGGATTTCTTCCGTACGCAGGGGGCAAAAGCCAATGCGGTGATCGCCGAACTGGAAGCCGCCAAGGCCAAGGCCGCGCAGCTCTTCGGCCGTTGGGAGGAATTGGAAAAGATCCGCGCGGCGGCCTGAAGCGCGTGACGGTAGGGACAGCCCGCGCTCCATCGGAATGCGCGCCAGCACCGTAGGCGATCGTTCCGTCGCCTGACGCTACGCTCGGCGACGGGGAACGGCGCAGCGCGCCATCCCTACCAGTGACCGGCGATGCCCCGGCCACCTCAGCGAGACCGCGCGCCGTGCTTGCCGCGATTCGACTTCTGGTTGCATCGTGGCGGCATGACTCGAACGCGTTCCATCCGTTCCCTTGTTGGCCTTGCCACACTGGTCGTTGCTTCCTTGGGCAGCAGCGGCGCATCGGCGGCGGGCCGCCCGATGACGTTCGACGACCTCGTGGCCTTCCATCGGATCTCCAGCCCGCAGGTGTCCCCCGATGGCAAGTGGATCGCCTACGTCGTTGCCGACGTGAACAAGGCCGAGAACCGAACCGACAGCGACATCTGGCTCATGCCTACTGCCGGAGGCGAACCGCGACGGCTGACCGGCTCGCCGAAGCACGACCGGCACCCGGCATGGTCGCCCGATGGTAAGTGGCTCGCCTTCGAGTCGAACCGCGACGGGGAGTTCCAAGTGTGGGTCATGCCGGCCGATGGCGGCGAGGCGCATAAGCTTACCACAATTGCGACCGATGCAACGCAGCCGGTGTGGTCGCCGGATGGAAAAAGCATCGCCTTCATCTCCGCAGTGTTCCCCGAGTTTTCCGAAAAGCCCTTCGCGGAGTCGGACAAGGCCAACAAGGCGAAGCTCGACGAGCGCGAGAAGAGCAAGGTGAAGGCGCGCGTCATCACCCATCTGCTCTATCGCCACTGGGACTCGTGGGTGGAGGGCAAGCGTCAGCATCTCTTTGTGGTGCCGGTCCAGGGGGGTGCCAGTGCCGGCGAGCCGCGTGACCTTACTCCGGGCGACCGCGACGCCGTGCCAACGTCTACCACGTTCGAGGCAGGCGATGAGTTCACCTTTTCCCCCGACAGCACGGAACTGGTTTACACCGCGACTCCGACGCCGGCGCATGAGGAGGCCTGGAGCACCAATCACGACCTGTGGGCCGTGAATCTCAGAACGGGCGAGCGACGCCAGCTCACGAAGAATCCCGCCGCCGATGGGTACGCGCGCTTTTCGCCGGATGGGAAATTCATGGCCTACCGGGCGCAGAGTCGGCCTGGGTTTGAGGCTGATCGCTGGCAACTCATGCTGCTGGATCGTGCCACGGGCCAGTCGCGGAGCCTGACCGAAGGTTTCGACGCGTGGGTCGAGGATTTCGCGTGGACGCCGGACGGCAAGACGCTGGTCTTCGCCGCCGAGGACAAGGCCACGAAGCGGCTCTGGACGATTCCCGCCGCCGGCGGCACGCCGAAGCCCATCACCACCGGCGGTGCGAGCGGTGAGGCCGTCATCACGCCCGATGGGCGCACCGTGGTCTTCACCCGCAGCGAACTGGCTTCGCCTGCAACCATGCAGAGCGTTCCTATTGAAGGTGGAACGGTCACTCAGCTGACTCACGCGAACGACGAGTTGCTCGCCCACTTGGAGGTCAACAAACCGGAGTCAGTCACCGTGAAAGGTGCGGGCGGCACGCCGGTGCAGATGTGGATCGTGAAGCCGCCGGGCTTCGATGCCGCTAAGAAGTACCCGCTCGTGTTCTGGGTCCATGGCGGCCCGCAGGGGGCGTTTTTGGATTCGTGGTCCGCCCGCTGGAACGCCGAGCTGTGGGCGGCGCAGGGCTACGTGATCGCGCTGCCGAATCCGCGCGGCTCGACCGGCTTCGGGCAGAAGTTCACCGACGAGATTTCCGGCGACTGGAGCGGCAAGGTTTACGACGACCTGATGGCGTGCCTGGCCCTGCTGGAGCAGCAGCCCTACATCGACACCAAGCGGATGGCGGCGGCCGGGGCCTCCTACGGCGGCTTCATGATGAACTGGTTCCAGGGGCACACCGACAAGTTCAAGACACTCGTCACGCACTGCGGCGTTTACAACTTCGACACGATGTACGGCACCACCGAGGAGCTGTGGTTCGACGAATGGGACCACGGCATCCCGTGGGAGCATCCGGAGTTCAATGAGGGCTCGCCCCACCGTTTTGCGAAGCAGTTCAAAACGCCGAATCTGGTCATCCACAACGAGCTCGATTTCCGGGTGCCCATCGCGCAGGGGCTCGACCTCTTCACGGCCCTGCAGCGCCGGGGTATTCCGTCGAAGCTGCTCATCTTTCCTGATGAAGGCCACTGGGTGCTCAAGCCCCAGAACAGCGAACTGTGGCACCAGACGATCTTCGACTGGCTCAAGGTCTATCTGAAGCCCTGAGGGAAGGAGACAGGAGCGGCCTTACGACCGGGAGTCAGGAGTCAGGAGTGGGAAGACAAGCGTGAGCACCCACCGAGTCGCTTTCGGTGCAGGTTCAATACATGGGTGACAGGTATGGGTCAGAACATGGGTGACGCCGTGGCGAAGGCGATTCGCGGTCGCGAATCTGCCCGATGCCCTGGCAGGAGACCCGCGCAATGGACCAACGGACCGAGTTTG
>CAIXUG010000025.1 GCA_903922605.1 uncultured Verrucomicrobiota bacterium | reverse complement strand
GGTCCGTTGGTCCATTGCGCGGGTCTCCTGCCAGGGCATCGGGCAGATTCGCGACCGCGAATCGCCTTCGCCACGGCGTCACCCATGTTCTGACCCATACCTGTCACCCATGTATTGAACCTGCACCCGGAGCGGGGAGTGGGGAGTGGGGAACTGCGAACTGCGAACTGCGAACTGCGAACTGCGTGTCCCGCTCGGTCGTAAATCGTAAATCGCAAATCCCGAATCACTTACGCTTCCACACGTAGCGCAGCATCAGCACACGCAGGGCCGCCGTGAGCGGAATGGCCAGAATGCCACCCAGGACGCCACCCAGCAGCGTGGTACCGACCATCAGCCCGACGATGATGGTCATCGGGTGGAGACCGACCCGGTTGCCGATGATCTTGGGCTGGAACACCAGGCCTTCCGTGACCTGCACCACACCGAAGACGCCCAGCACGAGCAGCAGATGTTTCCAGTCGCCGAACTGGACCAGCGCAATCACCGAGGCGGTGGCGCAGGTGGTGATGGCCCCGAGGAAGGGGATCATGGTGAGCATCGTCGCCATCAGACCGAGCAGCATGGCATAGGGCATGCCAATGATCAGGAAGCCGATGGTGTAAAGCACGCCATCGCACAGGGCCACCAGCACCTGTCCCCGGAAAAAGACGATCAGGCACTCGTTGATGTTGGTGATCACGAAGACCATCTCGTCCTTGAAGCGGGAATCCTGCACCGGCAGGTAGTCGGTCCACTGCTGCTTGATGCCCCGCTTTTCCAGCAGGAAGTAGAAGGTGTACACCGGCACCAGGGCGAGACCTACCAGCAGGCCGAACCACGAGGCGACCTTCGAGGCCTGGCCGAACAGCCATTCGCCGAGCGCCGGGAGCACCGCGCCGAGTGAACCACCGGCGGATTTGATGGTCGCCGGGTCCAGCGCCTTGAGCCACCACGGGGCGTCCGCGGGGATGGGCTTGGGCGGCGATTCTGGCAGGGGAACCGTGCTGCCTTCCGGCGGTTGCGAAGGATTCAGCCGATGCTGCCAGGCCGGGGGCAGAAACCGCACCAGCGGGGCGGGGGGATTGTCGAGCCAGTGCTCCACCCGCCCCTGCAACCGCTGGGCATAGCTGGGAATGCGACCTGCCAGTTCGCGGGATTCGACGACCACCCGTGGGATGATGGTGCCCAACACGGCCACGATCAGGACCAGACCGAGGGCAAAAACACAGACGATGGCCCGGGCCCGCGATATGCGCCGGGACCCCAGCCAGTCCACGACCGGGTCCAGCAGATAGGCCAGCACGGCGGCCACGGCCAGCGGCAGGAGCACGGGCGAAAGGAGATTGAGCACCTGGCCCAGTCCCCACAGCACCGCGCCAATGATGATCAGGGTCAGGGTCACGGCCAGCGTCGTGAGCGCAAACCAGATGATGTGCGCCTGCTTCCGCGTGGGTCCGTGGGTGTCCATGTCAGGCCTGTCCCAGTTTCTTCGACTTTTCAGTCGAGGCGCGTACGGCGTTGATGAGGCCGGCCCGGACGCCCGCCTTCTCCAGCTCGTGCACCGCCTCGATGGTGGTGCCACCGGGACTGCACACGGCGTCTTTCAGGGCGGCGGGATGCTGGCCGGTTTCGAGTACCATCTTGGCCGCACCCAGCAGTGTCTGTGCCGCCAGCTTCTGCGCGATGTCACGCGGCAGGCCGGAAGCCACGCCCCCATCGGCGAGCGCCTCGATCATGATGAACGCATAGGCCGGACCGCTGCCGCTCAGGCCGGTCACTGCGTCCAGCAGCTTCTCCTTCAGTTCGAGCGCGATACCGACGCTGCCGAGAAGTTTCTGCGCCAGTTCGCCGTCGGCCTTCGTCGCGTGGCTGCCGGGCGAATAGGCGCTGGCGCTGGCGCTGACGAGTGCGGGCGTGTTGGGCATCACCCGGATGAAGCGGTTGCCGGGCGCGGCAGCCTCCAACTTGGCGAGGGGCACGCCGGCAGCGATGGAGATGAGCAGATGGCGCTTGGGGTCGAGGTGGGGCTGCAACTCGGTGAGCAAAGCGCACACCTGGTCGGGCTTCACAGCGAGGAACAGCACATCCGCCGCGGCGGCGATCTCGGAATTGGAGGCGCTGACCTTGCCACCGGTCTCCTTGGCAAAGGCGTCTCTCGCGCCCGGATGCACGTCGCTGGCGACGAGGCGGTCGGCGGTGACGAGTCCGGCACGCAGAAAACCCTTGGCCAGCGCGGTGGCCATCTTGCCCGCGCCGAGAAAGCCGATGGTGGAGGCAGACATCGCGCTGGTGTGTATCAGCGGGGACCCGGCGCGGCGAACGGGATTTTTCGCGGCATTTTCCTCCGGACCCGGGTTCGCTAGTCCTTTTGCTTCTTTGGCCCATGCCAGAGGGCGGCGCTGAGTACGCCCAGAAGCTGGATCGCCAGCGCCACGTAAACCGCGGGCTGTGCCACCAGTTTGCCGGCCAGGCGATCCCCAAAGTTCGCCACCGCAATTCCCCAGCAAATGGCGGAGCTTCCAAAGATCACCAGGGCGGCGGTGGCACGCCCTTGCACTAGGTGGCCGAGGCCGGGAATGAGCACACCGCAGAAGGCGGCAATGGCATTCGAATTGGTGATCCGCGATTCAGGCGCAATCGGGTCGGTGCCGCGGGGAGGCTCTGTGGGCGCAACTTCCGCCGGGGCGGGCTCCCGCTTGGACTGGAGGGCGGTGGCCCCGTCTTCCTTGATGTCCTGCTCGGTGGTAGCGGGCCGGTCTGGCAGGGGGCGGCCGCAATGGATGCAGACGGGTGCCAGGTCGCTGACTTGCTTGCCACAATCGGGACATTGGATCAGGGCCATAGGCTTTAAAAATTACCTTTCAACAGGGTTCCATCTGGAGTTTTCACCGGGCCTGCCGCAAGGACATTTCCTACCCTGCCTGGTTTGTGCCGTTTGCGGGGAGGACGAATGTCCGTCGTGCTAACGGGACGCCGGTCACACGTTACGGTGAACCGCCAGGCGTTCCATGGGGATTTCTGCTGACTCTGGCGCCGCCGCATCCGGCTTATTTTCAGGCAGATGGGAGGTGTTTTCTCCTTAGCCTTGACGCGGTGGTGTGTTTTTGAAAAATAATCTGGTTTCCCCGGCCCAACGCCTGCTCCCACAACTTATGAAGAATCACATCAAATTCTGGCTGATCCTTTCCTGCTTTGCCGGGGCCTCTGCGGCATACGGCCAGCTTATCACCGCCTTTCAAAATGATGCGGGCACGGTGGGCGCACAGTCCGGTGACGGGCCTTGGGCCTTGGGCAATGACTTCACGGTCAATTCCCCGATCATCATCACCGAGCTGGGGGCTTTCGACAGCGGTTCCGACGGTATTTTCAGCAGTCCGGTGTCCGTGGCCATTTACAATGCCGACACGCAACAGCTGGTGAGCCCGGTGGTCAGTTTCAGCACGGCTTCGCCCGGCACCGCCGCCGGTGGCTCACGCTTCAAGTATCTGGGCGTAGCGATCACTTTGCCGGCGGGCTTCCATGGCTCGGTCGTGGGTGCCAACTATGGTGGGCCGGGAGGTGAGCCCGATGGGAATGTGGTTTCGCAAGCGTCGCAGTGGAGCTTTAACGACGGCGGTGGGCAGCTCACTTTGGGAAGCGACGGGCGATTCAGCCTCAGTCCCACCATGGCCTATCCCAGTTCCGAATATGCGAACGGGGGAAGTCCTGCGTTTGCCGCCGGCACCTTCGTCTATACCACGGTGCCCGAACCCACCGAATACGCCGCTGTGGCCGGGTTGGCACTGATCTCCTTCTCCGCGTGGCGTCGAATCCGCCGCTAGACTGGTGCTGGAAGGTCTGCGCGCACCATCGCTGGCGTCTGAAAGCGGCAGCTGCGCTTCGCTCCGCGGCCAAAACCGGTGGAAACTTTTTTTCAGGGAAGGCTGGCCGGTACCGGGTTGAAACCTCGTGGGAATGAGAAGCAGGGTGCTCCTGTGCTCCGGTCATCCATCTGCGGGCCCTTTGGGCCCGAGGCCGGACCATTCCGTGGCTTGCCGTGGCCGCCGCTCCGCCTACCGTTGCGCGACATGGCCGCCTCCACCCTCGTCTCGTCCGCTGATCTCGGTCCGGTCTCCCGTGGCCTCGATTCGGCCCGGTTCAGGAAGTCCCGCCCGGACCGGTCCACGCCGCCGGCGGCGGAGGTGGGTTCGGCCAGCGCGGCCCCCGGCTTTCACTTCGAACTGAAGCCGCGCGATGTGAAGACGCACCTGGACCGCTTCGTGATCCAGCAGGACGAGGCGAAAAAGGTCCTGAGTGTCGCGCTGTGCGATCATTTTCAACACGTGCGATTGACCTTGGCGGGGCAGAAAGCACCGTTTTACACCAAGCAAAACGTGCTCCTGCTCGGCCCGACCGGCGTGGGCAAGACGCACCTCATCCGCTCGGCGGCGGAACTGATCGGGGTGCCCTTTGTGAAGGCCGACGCCACGAAGTTCAGCGAGACCGGCTACGTCGGTGGCGATGTCGAGGACCTCGTGCGCGACCTCATCCGGCGAGTCGGTGGCGACGTGTCGAAGGCCGAGCACGGCATCATCTACCTCGACGAGGTGGACAAGCTGGCCGGCTCCGACACCGGCGGTCGCGACGTGAGCGGCAAGGGCGTGCAGATCAACCTGCTCAAGCTCATGGAGGACGCCGATGTGCCCGTGGTTTCGCCCAACGACATCATGGGGCAGATGCAGTCCATCATGCCGCGTCCCGGCCAGCCGCCTCGCGAGGCGGGCGCGACCATCAACACGCGACACATCCTGTTCATCGTGAGCGGCGCGTTTGCCGGGCTCACCAGCCACATCCGCCAGCGGCTTGCCCTGGCGGGCAAGGAAATCCCCGGTGGCCGCGATGCGGACCTGCTGGATCTCGCCGTGACGTCGGACTTCATCGCCTACGGCTTCGAGCCGGAATTCATTGGCCGCCTGCCTGTGCGCGTGGCCTGCCAGCCGCTGGGCGAAAACGACCTTTACGACGTGATGCGCCGCAGCGAGAGCAGCCTGTTGCGCCAATACGAACGCGCCTTTGCCGCCTACGGCATCGAGGTGAAATGGCGCGCCGACGGCCTGCGCCGCATCGCCCGCCTGGCCGCGACCGAAGGCACCGGGGCGCGCGGCCTGATGACCGTGTGTGAGCGGGCGCTGCGGGATTTCAAGTTCGAGCTGCCCTCGACCGAGGTACGCCGCTTCTCCGTGACCCGCGAGTTGGTGGACGATCCGAAAACGGCGCTCGCGAAGCTGCTGGGTGAATAATTTACGATTTACGATTTACGATTTACGAGCTGCGAAGGTGCTGCCCGGCAAGTCGGGAACTCGAAAATCGTAAATCGCCTCCCTTCACCGCCGGACTGGCTGTTCGACGGTTTTCGGGTCCACCTGGAAGGGGGACGATGGTTTCACGAACGGGATAATCTGGCTGCGGTAGAACACCAGCCGATAGACCACCAACCACACCAGCAGGGTGGCGGCAGCAATCATCGCCAGCCGTTGGATCTGCCGGCGCGATTTCGGGAGGTCGATGGTGATGAGCGGCTTGGCGGACACTTCGCCGCGCAGGATCGCCCCGGCCTGGGCGATGATCTTGGCCGCGTCATCGCGGGGCAGGGGATCGAGCTGCAACTGGTAAAAGCGGGCCTCGCAGCCATTGCGAGGGCAGAAGCCGAGGCGGAGGCGCTCCAGTTTCGGCGGCAATGATCCGACGGATTCGCCCGTGTCGCTTTCCACCACGGCAAGGCGGCCCAGCTCCTCGCCGGTGAGCACCATGCCACAACCCACGCAGGTGGCGCGCAATCCGCTGGCGAAGAGCACGCCGATCTCCTGGCCGCTGAACCCGGCCTCACCGAGCGCGCGGGCGACCGAACCGTGGCAGGCGGGCAGCTGCTGCAGGCTGACGCGCAGCGTTCCCGGCGCATTGGAGGCCGGGATGGCGATAGACGGGGCAGGGGCCGGGCTGGGCGGGGTGTCAGACATCCGGGAGGACGCTTAGCGAATCTGAAGGCCGCTGTCACCGGACTATTCCGGCTGGTACCACATCCACTCCGGCGTGGGCTCGTAGGGATGATAGGGATCGACGGTCAAGGCCCGGGTGAAATTTTGGCGCTGCACGTGGCCGTCCGTGAACAGCACGGGGGAGATGAAACGGCCCGGCGCACTGCGCGGATCGACAAACTCGACCGGGCCGACCGGATGGCCATGCCACTGCGTCCAGAGCGGCGTTTCCCCGGCGTAGATGCGCGCGGGCGGCTCGTGCATGAGGATGAAGCGTGACGGGTCGGTCACCCAGCCTTCCCGCTTGCCGGCAATCGTATCCCAGGTGCCGCTCGGCCGGCCCAGGTAGCTGCCGCCCGACACCAGCGTCAGCTTGGCGGCGTTGTACTGGTAGCTGCAGCCGATCGCCTTGTAATTGGATGGCGCGATGCCGAAGTAAGGCTGCCCGCGATCGTCGGGACACTTGAACACATCCGAAGGCTTCACGTAATTCCACAGCGGGCGCGCCCGGGCGCTGTTGTAAAGTGCGTTGTAGGGCGGCACCGGATCGCGTCCGCCGAGGGTTTGCGTGACCAGATGGACCTGGCCGTTGGCCTGTCCCGTGATCGCATCGACATCGGCGTAGCTGGCCTCCGGGTACCGTTGCTCGTTGTCGTCATTGTAGAGCTGCACCGCGATGCCCATCTGCCGGAGGTTGTTCACGCACAGGATCATCCGGGCCTGCTGTTTTGCGCCGCCGAGCGCGGGCAGCAGCATGCTCGCGAGGATGCTGATGATCGCGATGACCACGAGAAGCTCGATGAGCGTGAACGCGTGGCGCGAACGGCGGCTATTACAATGGGGAATGACCTGCATGGCGTGACTGTCTGAGCCAAGCTGCGATGCGGTTTACGATTGTAAAGCGCTTTTTGGCGGAGTTCACCGATGGATTTCGCCTTTCCTCCGCTGGGATGAACCTTAGCTTCCCGCCTCCAACGCATGGAAGAAACGCGCCTGCACCTGTTCAATACCCTCACCCGTCAAGTGGAGGAGTTCCGCCCGTTCGACGAGGCGGGCAAAACCGTCGGCATGTATTGCTGCGGCCCGACCGTGTACGACTTCGGCCACATCGGGAACTTCCGCACCTTCGTCTTCGCCGACCTGGTGCGGCGCTACCTGGAGTTTCGCGGGTTCAAGGTGAACCACGTCATGAACATCACCGACGTGGAGGACAAGATCATCCGCCGCGTGCGCGAGACGGGGAAAACGCTGAAGGAGTTCACCGCGACCTATACCGACGTCTTTCTGCAGGACCTGAAAGAGCTGAACTGCCTCGTACCGGAGGATAAGAACCTGCCGCGCGCGACCGAGCATATCCCCCAGATCATTGACCTCATCGAGAAGCTGGTGGCGCGTGGCATCGCCTACCGGGCAACCGACGGCTCGGTCTATTTCAGCATCGAGAAGTATCGCGGGTGCGGCTGCCGCTACGGCCAGCTCGTGAACCTGAACTTTGAGGCCATGCGCGTGGGCGAACGCGTCGCGAGCGACGAGTACGACAAGGAATCCGTAGCCGACTTCGCGCTCTGGAAGGCGCGCGTTCCCGATGATGGCGATGTGTTCTGGCCCAGCTCGTGGGGCGAAGGCCGCCCCGGATGGCACATCGAGTGTTCCGCGATGAGCATGGCGCTCTTGGGGCCAAGCTTCGACCTGCATCTCGGCGGTGAGGATCTTGCCTTCCCGCATCACGAGGACGAGATCGCCCAGAGCGAGGGTGCAGGCGTGCAGCCCGCCTGCCGGCCGTTTGTGAAGCACTGGCTCCACGGCGCGCACCTGCTCGTCGAGGGCAAGAAGATGAGCAAGTCGCTGGGCAACTACTTCACCGTGCGTGACCTGCTGGCAAAGGGTTTTACCGGCCGCGAAATCCGCTGCCTGCTGCTCAGCGCGTCCTACCGCGAGACGTTCAATTTCACAGTCGCCGGGCTGGAAGGCGCGCGGGCGCAACTGGCGCGGATCGATGAGTGCGTCGGCAAACTGCGCGAACTGGCCGGGAGCGCGGGCGCCCAGGCTTCACCGTCCGTGCCGGCGCTCGTGGTCGGGTTCACCGCCGCGCTGGATTCCGATCTGAATGTGTCCGCCGCGTGGGGCGTGGTGTTTGACTGGGTGCGGGACACGAACCGCTCGTTCGCCGCGAACGAACTGACCCCGGCGCAGGCCGCCGGCGCGCTGGCCGCCTGGGAGCGGTTGGACACCGTGCTGGGCCTGGGTGCGAAACCCGCTGGGGAAGCGCCCGCCGATATCGTCGCTCTGGCCAACGAGCGCGTCGCCGCCAAGAAGGCGAAGGATTTCGCGCGTGCCGACGCCATCCGCGCTGAGTTGAAAGCCAAAGGCTGGGTTGTTGAAGACACCCCGAAGGGACCGAAACTGAAAGCCTTGGCAGCATGAGCATCACCTACACAAATACACGTTTGGATTCGGTCAAGTGGTTCCTCTATCGCATCTGCCGGAACCGCCTCTATTGGTGCCTGATCATCGCCATGACGGCCATTTATACGTGGCTTTCTTCACGCGGATGGCCGCCCAAGGTGGTCGGCTCCAATTTTGAAAAGATGTTTTTGGCGACAAGTTTTTTCCTGATCTATTTCACGGTTCAGTGGACTATTGCCCTCGTAGTGGGAGTTTTGTTTGTCCTCTGCAACCGGAGCCCCGGTTTTCACACCCAGCATAGTCTGACCATTGCACCAGGTGGGTTTGTCGAAGAGACCTCGGTCAATCGTACCGAGCACAAATGGGCCGGAGTTCAAAAGGTGGTGAAGCGGCAAAAGTATTTGATGATCTACATCGGTTCGAACCAGGCCCACATAGTCCCGCGCCGTGCCTTTAACAATCAGGCGGATTGGGATCTGTTCTGCGCCGAATGCGCCAAGTTTGCGACCGCCTGATTTCTGGCAGTTCGATGTTCACCGTCCTGTCCATTACCGACTTCGCCGATCCGCGACTGGCCTCCTTCCGCAACATGCGGGTACAGATCGACCACCTGAACGACGGCGTGTTTGTGGCGGAGGGGGAAAAGGTCGTCCGTCGGCTGGTTGAATCCTCGCTGGAGATCGTGTCGGTCCTGCTGCCGCCTAAGTGGCAGCCGGAATACGAAGCCCTGCTGGCCGCGCGGCCCGAGCGCGTGGACCTCTTCGTCGCACCGAAGGAGGTGTTGGAGCAGCTCACTGGTTTCTCCATGTATCAGGGCGTGCTTGGTCTTGGCCGCGTGCCGAAGATCGCGACACTGGAGCAAATGCTCGCGCTGCCCGGGCCGCGCCTGTTCGTGGCGTTGGACGGCCTCAGCGGTGCGGAGAACGCGGGCGCGGTGGTCCGTAACGCCGTGGCCTTTGACAGCCAGGCGCTGATCGTGGGCGAGATGTCCTCGCATCCCTATCTGCGCCGGGCGGTGCGGGGTTCCATGGGCACCGTCTTTAAGCTGCCGTACCTGCTCGCGACTGACCTGCCGGAAACGCTGCGTCAACTGCGCGCAGGGGGCATCCGCTGCATCGCGGCGCATCCGCACACGGACCAGGCGACCCTGTGGGACCTGGACCTGACCGGGGATCTTTGTCTGGTGCTGGGCTCCGAGGGCAACGGTATCCGGCCCGAAGTGCTGGCCGCCTGTGACACGGCGGCGGTGATCCCGATGCACGCCGGCGTGGATTCGCTCAACGTGGCGGCGGCCTCGGCAGTCTGCTTCGCCGAGGTACAGCGGCAGCGACGCTGCAACTCGTAGCAGCCGACGTGAGGAGGCTCAGAATCCTCTTTGCCACTCGCGCGCTTCTTTGGTGCGTCGGGGCGCTGTGAACACGGGCCGAACGGAAAGATAGAGCCTCCTTACGTCGGCTGCCCCTTATGCAGGAATCGTGGATGGGGCTGCTATGCCTTCGTGCCACCCAGTTCGAGGATGCGGGCGAACTGCTTATCCGTCAGCGGGCTGACGCTGAGGCGGGATTGGCGGATGAATACCATGTCCTTGGTCACCTCGTCGGTCTTCATCGTATCGAGCGTGACCGGCTGTTTGAACGGCTTGTAGGGCACCAGATCCACGCAGGACCAGTCGCCCTCCTTGGCCGTTGCATCGGGATAGGCCTCGCGGGCCACTTTGGCGATGCCGACGACGTCCTTGCCGGTGACGCTGTGGTAAAACAGTACGAGATCGCCGACCTTCATCGCCCGCAGATTGAGCCGTGCCGTGAAATTCCGGACGCCCGTCCACGCGGTGCGACCGTCGGCGACAAACTTCGTCCACGAGTAAGACTCGGGTTCCGACTTCACCAGCCAGTGTTGCTTTGCCATGGGGGCGAGAATGCGCCGGCGGTCATATTCGGGCAAGTTTCCACCCGTTCATCCGGTCCATCCGGTAAATCCTGTCAAAAACCGGAACTTCACCGTCTGGAACTCGAAATTCGAAACTCGTAACTCGAAATTCCCCTCATTTCAGCTTCGACGGGTCCATCAGGGTCAGGCCCAGATCTTTCGCCTGCTCGCTGAGGAAGGTGGCGAACACCCGGACCAGGTCGCGCTTGGAGGCATTGAGCAGATAGATCAGCAGCAGCAGCGTCGCCAAGTTGAGCCAGGCCCACCAGTGGTCGATGGCGGCGACGATCAGGATTTCCACGCCGGCGACGGACCAGAACACGACGCGAGACAGGAACGTCCAGGAACTCTTCATCCGGCAGCGGATCACCTGGCCGCCGCCCTCGTGGAATTCGGCGGCGGTGGTCAGTTCCAGCCGGGCCCAGCGGGAGCCGTAAACCTCGACATCAAACGTGCTCCAGCCGGTGTCGGGCTTGTTCTGCCAGCCGCGTTCATCGAGCCGCTGGATCACGCGCGAGAGGAACTGCAGACGATCGGTCGTGCCGCCGTCGTTCCAGAACAGGAGCTGTTCGAGGTTGGCGGCGCTGTTCTCCAGGCTGAGCGAATCAAGATTTTCCCGTGCGCTCAGTGGCGTCTGCTGGTCGCGCAGGTTGGAGCGGTGGCGGGCCCAGCCCCGGACGACCGGCTGCAGCAGGAAGAGCAGGGCGACGAGCGGGCGCGACCACCACCGGCGCTTGTTGGGGGTGATGTCGGCCTGGGCGCCGGCGATGCCGCACAGGATGAAGCTGAAGAGTACACTGGCCAGGCCGATGGATTCGAGCGGACGCACGACGGTGCCAAGCACCAGGAGCGGCAGGGAGATGATGGCGTAGTACTCGATGCTGGTGACGATCACGAGCAGGAGGCTCGGGTTCGCTGCGTAAATGCTCTGGAAAAAGGCGCTGCCAAACAGCCCGTGGTAGATGATCGGGGCGCGCGTCTCGACGCCGATCTTGGCGGGGGTGTAGATGCGCCCCGACCAGCGGGAGCCGCCGAACTGGTTGAAATTCTCCGGGTGCCGCCGTTCCAGAAGCGATTCGGCCTCGCCGTAGCCGGCCTGCTGCTTCAGATAGGCCCGCACGGTGTTGCGGCGGTAGTGCCAGACAAAGCCGGCGGAGCTGAAGCCGATCTTGTAGCCGCGTTGCTGGAGCCGCCAGCAGACGTCCACATCATCGCCGGCCTTCCAGTAGATCGGGTCAAAGCCGCCGATCTCGACCAGCGCCCACTTGTAGAAGGCCATGTTGCACCCAGGGATGTGCTCGGCGAGGCGGTCCGTGAGCATCACGTGCGCGGGGCCGCCGGGCGAGACCATGACGGCGGCGGCGACGGGCGAATCGTCGGGCGGCAGGAAATTGTGGCCGCCGATGCCGGCGAAGCGCGAGTTCAGCAGGTCACCAACGAGGTAATACAGCCAGTCCTCATCCGCCCGGCAGTCGCTGTCGGTGAAGGCGACGATGTCGCCCGTGGCGGCGTGGATGCCCGTGTTGCGCGCGACGGAAAGGCCCTGGTTCTTCGGGTGCCGGATGTTACGGATGCCGGGGAACTGTGCCGCGATCTCCTGCGTGGTGTCCTTGGAGCCGTCATCCACGAGGATGACCTCGTAGTTCGGGTAGTTCAGCTGCTCCAGCGACTGGAGGCAGGCCTTGAGCGTGCTGGCGCCGTTGTAACTGGCGACGACGATGGAGACGCGGGGCGTCTGCGGCAGGGGGAAGTAAGGTGCGATCCGGAACTGCCGCTGCACGGCCGCGAATGCGGCCTTGGGCTGGCGCGCCCGGGTGGTGACGCCGAACTGCCAGTCGTTGACCTGCCGGTTGTCCTTGTACCAGTCGTCGGTGAAGGCATAGACGACCGCCCCGGCCATGCCGCAGCGGAAGGAGGTCTCGATCTTCCACGAGAGGATCTCGGCCTGCTTTTCCTCCCCCTCCCGGAGCGAGTCGATGCCAAACTCACCCAGCATCACCGGCTTGGTGTCGGCCAGCATTTGCAGGCGGGAGAGGTAGTTTTCAAACGGCCGCTGCTGGTGCAGGTAGACGTTCCAACAGAAGAAATCCACGGTCCGGGGCCGGAGGAACTCGGTTGGCGGGAAATTGCCGAACGTGCAGAGGCACTCGGGATCCTCGCCCTTCGCCACGGCCACCAGCTCGTCGACGTAGTCGCAGACCGCCTCATGGCCGCTCCAGCGGACGATGTCGGCCGGGAATTCGTTGGCGACCGAGAGGGCGAAGACCGCCGGATGCGCCGCGCAGGCCTTGGCGGCGGCCCGGACCGCGTCCTTGCCAGCCTGCCGCATTTTCTCGCTGTCGAGGAAGCACAGATGCTTGTTCCACGGCACGTCCACCAGCAGCTTCAGGCCGTGCTCTTGTACCAGGTCGAGGAACCAGCGCGGGGGCACGTAATAGACCCGGAGGAGGTTCGCCCCCAGTTCTTTCACCAGCTCGAAATCGCGGACGGTTTGCTCGCGCGAGGCGAAGAACTCGCCCGCGTCATTCGGGGCGAACGGCCCATAAGTGACGCCCTTCGGGAAAAATTTGCGGGACTCCAGGCGGAAGAACTTGCCGTCCACCGTGACGCGTCCGCGCGGGTTGGCGGTGGGAACGCTCACGCTTGGAAGCGGGGAAGCCTGTGGCCGGACCGGGGGTTCGTAAGCCGTGGGCAGGCGGCGGCGCACCGAAAGGGAGCCGGCAGGCTTCCGTTCTGGCAATCCAATGGCCCGGGCGAAGCGCCCCGCGGAATTCGCGGGCGAAACGCGTCTGAGATCAATCGCATCGGCGGGCATGGTTAACGGCGCCCGGCGCGGACTACAAGCAGCAGTCGTGCGGCGCGGGAACAGAGACGGAAGCGTTTGTCCAGTTCTTCATTGCGATTCGTGTCCCGTGAAAAAATTCGCAATGGGCAGGCATCTGAAATGCGCGGCCGGCAAAAGCATGAAGCCCGCCAGCGTTTCCGCCAGCGGGCCTCGGTTCTCCTATGCCGATGTAAGCCGCAACTCAACGGCAGACACCAAAATGGGCGTACGGGTGATGGTACAGGTAACGCGGGGCCTCAACGTACACAACCCGATGTGGTGCGGGCGCAGAGTAGTACACCACCGTGGTCGGCGTGGGGGCGCACACCGGGGCCGGGGCGTAAACCACGGTCGATGGGGGCGTCTGATAAACCACGGTGCGCTCGTAATGAGGCTGGAACGCGTTGGCAATCACCCCGGCGGCAACCACGCCGGTGAGCACCTTGCCGGCGGTGGCCCATTCCCGGTCGCCGGCCTGCACGGAAGTCAGCGAGGCGGCACCCAAACTCAGAATCGTGACGACTAATACTGCGGTCTTCATATTTTTGGTTTCCTTTCTTCGACCAACGCCCGATCCGACTGGCACGTCGTCGTTTTATTCATCAGGGGCGGGGAGGGTGAGACCTGGCCAGCGATGTAACCACCGGCATTGCTTCGGTTTCGATTGTCGCCATATTCAAGGAGTGAGCCACCCTCCTGGCAGTCCAGCCGCCGCCGACGCGACCCCGCGCCGGCCGCGACGAATCCCGCGTTCGTTCAAGGACCTCACTCCCAGCAACCATTTCAATCCGCGCACCTTTTTCCGCGAAATGGTGTGGAAGGCGTTTTTCACCCCACGCAGCGGTTCGACCAAGGTACCCCGCTTTCCCACGCTGAAAGATTCAGAGCTCGCGCTGACCTGGATTGGGCACGCTTCGTTTCTCCTGCAGTTCACCGACCTGAACGTCATCATCGACCCCAACTTCGCCAACTGGCTCTTCCTCCTGAAGCGCCTCAAGCGGCCGGGGCTGCACGCCCGCGATCTGCCGCCTATCGACCTGGTGCTGCTCACGCACGCGCACTTCGACCATTTCCACAAACCGAGCCTTCGCAAACTGCCTTCCACGAAGATTGCCGTGCTCCCCTGGGGCTGTGGTTCACTGGCCAAGAGCCTCGGCTTTGAACGCGTGGTGGAACTCCAATGGTGGGAGAGTTTCGGTCACGGCGACTGGAAGGTGACGCTCGTGCCCGGCAAGCACTGGGGCGCCCGCACGTTGCGTGACGGGCACCGGGGCTGGGGCGGCTACGTCCTTGAGCACCGCGGACGCCGCATCTATCACGCGGGGGACTCCGCCTATTTCGACGGTTTCAAGGAGATCGGCACCCGGCTGAAGCCCGAGGTCGCCCTGCTGCCCATCGGGGCTTATTTCCCGGATTCGTTCCGGCACACGCACATGGGGCCGGACGAGGCGGTGAAGGCATTCCGGGACCTGCGCGCCGACTGGCTCGTGCCAATGCACTACGGCACGTTCAAGCTCAGCTTCGAGGAGATGGACGAACCCGAGCGCTGGCTGCGCGAGCTTACCGAAACCGAGAAGCTGACCAAGCACCTGCGCGTGCTGGAAGAGGGCGTGCCGGAGAAGTTTTAGAGTCCAAGTAGGACGGGCGGCCCGCACGTCCTACTATGGAAGGGCTACGATGGCCGCGAGCTGTTGCCGAAGTTTGGCAGAAAGCTTGCCCGCCAATTCCTCTGGTTTCACCCAGGGCAGCGTGTGAACCCGATCCGGCCCGAGCAATTCCATCAGCATCTTGGAATTGGTGGTCTGCGACAGGTCACGCGGTGATCCGCCGGACAAAACCAACCGGGCTGAGGCCGCGGCTTGGGGCGGCAGGGCGGCCAAAGCCATCAGCCCCTGATTGATCACGCCCAGACGATCCGCACAGACCACGAGTGGAAGGGCGCGGGTCTGCGCGATCAGGTCGCGCGCGGAAAAGCCTTCACCCAGCGGGCTCAGCACGCCGCCGGCACCTTCGATGAGCAGCACGTCGCACTGTTGGGCGGCGTCTTTCAGGAACTGCACGGTTTCTGCGAGAGTGACCTTCTTCCGTTCCCGCCGGGCGGCGAGCAGGGGAGTTAACGGGACCCGAAAGTGCCACGGGTTGATGGCGTCCAAGGGAACCTGGTCGAGCTGCGCCGCAAACAGAGCTTCCGCATCTTCGCGTCCACCGGAGCAGAAGGGCTTCACCGCTCGCACGCGGACGCCCTGCGCCAGCAGGTAACGCGTCAGCAGCGTCGTGAGCACGGTCTTGCCCACGCCGGTGTCGGAGCCGGTAATGAACCAGAGGGTCTTTGCCATTCAACCAATGAAACCACCGCCCTGTTAACCTGCAGACTTGCCGGGAAACGGAAGGATTGAAGTTCCACTCTCTGAACGTTGAACGTTGAACGTTCAACGTTCAACGCTTCCCTTTGCCTGCGCGGCCCAGCCGCCGGCCATCAGCTTGATCAGGTGCGTCAGAGCCTCCTCGTGAGTTTTGCCCTTGGCTTCGGCGAGCTGATGGGCCCGTTTGTCGAGCTGTTCGGCCATCTCCCGCGACTTGGCGGCGGGGCAGCCGACCGCGGTGAGCAACTCGGCAAGCTGATCGAGGTCAATCATGGGCTGGTGATAAAGAAAAACGGGACGGAGGCAATCCGGCCCGTCGATTGAATCGGCGGTGAAGCCTCAGGCGACCGTCGCGCGATCCACGATGGTGACGGTCTCGACGCCCTGGCGCTGGATGGGACGGCTCTTCTCGCCGCCATTGCTCTTGGTCTCCACCGAGCCGAGTGCCTTGAGCACGTCCTCGCCCTTGATGAGCTTGCCGAAGGCGGTGTACTGCCGGTCGAGGAACGACGCATCGCCAAGGCAGATGAAGAACTGGCAGCCGGCCGAATCGGGGCTGGCGGAGCGGGCCATCGAGATGACGCCGATCTGGTGTGATTTTGCGTTGAACTCGGCCTTGATCTTGTAGCCGGGATCGCCCGTGCCCCAGCGGCTTTCCATGCTCGCGTCCTTGGTGAGCGGGTCGCCGCCCTGGACCATGAAGCCCTTCACGATGCGGTGAAAGGCGGTGCCGTTGTAGAAACCCTCGCGGGCCAGTTTCTTGAAGTTTTCCACCGTCTTCGGGGCCACGTCGGACCAGAACTCGAGGACCAGGTCGCCCTTGGTGGTCTTGATGACGGCGACTTCGTTGGTTGCAGTAGTGCTCATGGGAAAAACTGGGCTGGGATCAATCAGGGGAGAACGACGGCCGACTTGATCGAGTCGAGGTTCGGGAATTCCTTTTTCAGGTAGGCGTTGCCCTCGGTCTGGATGCGGCCCTGATTGGGCCCGCTGCCCCGGGGCGCGCCTTCGCCATATTCGCCGTTGAGCTTGTCCACCACGTCCATGCCTTCGATGATCTTGCCGAACGGGGAGAAGCCCATGCCGTCGAGCCGGGAATTGTCAACGAGATTGATGAAGAGCTGGGTCGTGCGCGTGCCCGGTCCGGCTGTGGCGAAGGTGAGGGCGCCCCGGGCGTTGCTGCCTTTCACCGCATCATCAGGAATCCGGGCCGGCCGCCAGGCTGCAGAGACCGCAGGGTCGCCGTGAACGCCGAACTGGGCCATGAATCCGGGGATCACGCGGAAAAATTCGATATCCTTGAAATAGCCTGATTTCACGAGGTTGTAGAACCGGTCGGCACCGTTCGGGGCCAGCGACCGGGTGACTTCGACCGTGAACGATCCCTTGGTGGTCTCGAACTTCGCCTTGAACGTGTCCGGAGCCTTTTCCGTGAGTTTCGACGGATCGGCGAAGCCGGGGCCGGGTTTGGCCGCATCGGTTTTCTCTGCCGGCTTATCTTCCGCCTGGATGGCCGTGAACACGGCCAGATTGGCGCACACAGACAGGGCTGCGAGGAATCGTTTCATGAAGCGCGCAAATAGCCACACCGGTTGCAGTGTGTCACGTCCGGAGTTTCGTCAGTTTGCCGGGGCGGCGGACTGGGCGGTGAAATCGGCCTGCCCCTTGGCGTGGCCGGCCTCGACTTCCAGGCGGTAGGTCACGCCGGCTTCGAGCCGGGACGGAGCCACGCCGGCCACGAATTCCATCCCGCTGATCTTCTCGCCGTAGGCAAAGCCGCGCACGGGGTTGGAGGTTTTTTTGGCGGTGAGCTGCCAGATGCACTTGGGCCTGGCATTCGTCGCTTCGGACAGGGGAGCAAGGCGCACGCTGGTCAGCGGCCATTCACGGTCGAGGCCGAAGATCACGGGCAGCACGTCATCGGGTCCGGCATTCATGCGCACCGGCCGAATGGCGACATTGATTTGAATGCGCTGCTGGCGGCCCAAGTCGGTAAAGCGGGCGACATAGAGAGCGCCCAGTACGATCGCCAGTGTGAGCAGGGTCCAGGATTGCTTGGTCATCTTGTTCAATGTGGGCAGACGGCCCGGATGAAAAACCATTCGAGCAATCTTGTCGGAACGGGCACGGCGGTGGTAGAAGACGGAAAATCCATTGAACACGAAGGGAACTGCCATGGGATCTGATCAGAACAAAGCCGGCTTGAAAAGCTCCACGGAGCGGGCCTTCACCCTCATTGAGCTGCTGGTGGTCATCGCGATCATCGCAATTCTCGCGGGCATGCTGCTGCCCTCGCTGGGCCGCGCGAAGGATGCCGCCAAGCGCATCGGCTGCGTGAACCAGCTGCATCAGCTCGGGCTCGCCAGCACCATGTACGCCGGTGACAACCACGGGGATTTCGCGGAGCGGCCGCTGAATGCCAGCGTCGACCGTTGGGGGCAGCGCCTCTATTCCTATTATCGCTCGCCCAAGATTCTCGTCTGCCCGGCCGATCTCGGTCCCGGCAACAAGAACACGCCGGTTTCCGGCAGCCGCGCCGTGGGGGATAACGATACCAACCACATTGGCGACTCCACGCCCCGTACCTACATCATGAACGGATGGAACGACTTCTTCCAGGAGCAGATGGGGGCTGAGTTCAGCATGTCCGCGATCCAGGGGAAGACCATCAACGAATCCAACATTCGCGAGACGGCGGACACAGTCACTTTTGGAGAAAAGCTCTACAATACGGGTCATTTCTACATGGATTTCTTGGAAGGTCCTCTGGGCAACGACGTGGAGATTCTGAACCAGGGTGTCCACGCCACGACGATGCGCACCGACAATGGAGGGCTGGGTGGCGGTTCCGATTATGCGTTTGCGGATGGCAGCACCCGTTTCCTGAAAAATGGGCGCTCCTTCTACCCGTTGAACCTGTGGGCGATTGTGGACCGTTGGCGTACCAACGCGCTGAACTCGGGTCATTCGGGCAGCAACTGAGGGGCTCTTAAATTTGCGAAGACCGCAGGCTGGCATCCGGGCTGCGAATGTCACAAATGCCTACGCGGGTTGCGTGAGGCACTGTTGGTTGGTTCTGGGTTGGGCCGCCCGCCTTGATGGGAGTCAAGGTGGGCGGTCTTTTCATTTTTCAGGCGTCACTTTGCCGCCGTCACGGCGTCGGCCAGTTCCTCCGCCGGATACGTCCAGATTTCGGCCAGGGTCGGATGATAGTGCGGCACGGCGGCCAGTTCCGCCGCCGTCATCCGCCGGCTGAGGGCCACGGTGATCTCGTGGATCAGCTCGCCTCCCTGCGGGCCGGCACAGATGCCGCCCAGCAGTTCGCCCGTCCGCCGATCGGCCAAAAGTTTCACGAAGCCTTCCTGGGCCCCCAGGATCATGGACTTGCCGTGGTCGTTGAACGGGTGGGTTGCAACCAGCGGGTCAATTCCCCGGGCACGGGCTTCCCGCTCGGTCAGTCCCGTCTGGGCCACGGCGGGGTCGCTGAACACCACGGTCGTGAGCAGGCGGTAATCCATCTCCTCCACGCGGTCGGGGTGAAGGATGTTCCGCGCAAGCAGTTCGGCCTGCTGAATGGCGATGTGGACGATCTCGTGCGGCCCGCAGCAGTCGCCGGCGGCAAAAATATGTGGTGCCGAGGTGCGCTGCTGCCGGTCGGTGATGATGCGGTTTCCATCGGTGGCCACTCCGGCGGCGGCGAGACCGAGGTTGGCGGTGTTCGGGGTGCGGCCGAGGCCGTAAAAGATTTCCTCCGCTTCCACCGTCACGTTCACGTTCGCGTGTTCGAAGCAAAGCCGCTTGCCGGTCGCGATTGCCTCGGTTCGGACGATCCGGGTTCCCGTGTAGATGGTCATTCCTTCGCGTCGGAGCGCCTTTTCCAACTCCCGCGCCGCGTCTTCGTCCATGTCCCGCAACAGGTGAGGCCCCCGCTGGATCAGCGTCACCTGGGTGCCGAGCCGCTGGAAAAACTGGGCGAACTCCACCGCCACCGCGCCGCCGCCCAGCACGATCAGCGATTTGGGAAGCTGCCGAAGTGTCAGGGCGTCGTCACTGGTGAGAAAACCGGCTTCGGCCAGGCCGGGTACGGTGGGTGGTGCGATGACAGAACCCGTCGCGATGACAAAGTGCTTCGCGCTCAACTGACGGCCATCGCCCAAAGCCAATGTGTGTGCGTCCGTGAAGTGTCCCGATTGACGGATGAAGGTGAACTTGCCCCGCGCCAGTTGCTGCCGGCGATAGCCGGCAAACTCCGCGATCAACGTGTCTTTCTTCGCATAGAGCTCGGCCAGGTCGGTCTTCACCTCGCCGGTGGTGATGCCCCAATCCTCCGCCTGTCGGATCGCCTGGCGGAGCTCGGCCGCGTGCAGCAATGCCTTGGTCGGCATGCACCCGCGCAGGATGCAGAGCCCGCCCACCTCACGCCCGTCTTCCAGCACCGCCACCCTGGCCCCGCCGCCCGCGAGGCCGCGGGCGGCCGCATAGCCGGCACTGCCGGCACCGATCACCACGGCATCGAATTGCTCCGAAATCATGCGACGGACTCTCGCGGTCCCCCGTCACGAAGGCAACTGCCGCGCCCCAGTTCGGAATTCGCAACCCCGAATTCGTCATTCACATTCCCCCCTTTCACGTCAAACTTCCACCATGGCTGAACTCATCTATCCCCGCTCGCCGCGCGAAGTCATGGACGGCTGGGCCTATCTCCCCCGGTTCATCGACAAGATCCGCCTGCACCTCGCGGGAAAACTCCACGCGGACTATCAGGGCAATTTCGCCTTCAAGGGTTTCGATTCGAAGTGGCTCGCCGCCGCCGGGCTGAAGGCCGAGGACTTCATCGGCATGGTGAAAGGCACCGTCACGGATGGTGAGGTGTGCGACTGGGTGCGGGTGAACGTGAAGAAAACTCCCGCCGAAAAGTGGGCCTTCCAGCAGGCGCTGCTGGGGCATGGCACCGAACCCGGACCCGAAGGCGACGCACTCCGGGAACGCCTGAAGCAGCGCAAGGAATCGGCCGGTCTGGCCCACCGCGACGACATTCGCACCTTTGTGGATTTCATCGACGCCGACGAAAAGCGTCTTTGAGACCGGCGAAAATTCACGAACCGTTGCCCATGTCCAACCCCTCCCTGCTGCGGGCCGCCGCCATACGAACCGTTGCCATAGCCTTGGCCGCCGGTTGTGCCGGTGCCATAGCCCTGCGCGCGGCCGAGCCGGTCCGCCCGCTCATGCGCGACTTCATCGGGATCAACGGGCACACTGTCCAGTTCAAGCCCAAGCTGTATCAGCCGGTGGCCTCGTTGGTGCGCGATTACCACCCGGTCGAGTGGGATCTGGGCAAGGACACCGATTTCGTGACGCCGTTTCCCTCTGCCCGCAACGGGGTGGACTGGCGGCAGGTGTACGGCGGCTGGCAGCGTGAAGGCTGGCGCACGGATGTGAGCCTCATGATCGAGACCCTGCCGCGCGCGCAGTGGAAGGATCTGGCCGCCGACTCGCGCGCCTATGCCGAACGTTTTGCCCGCGCCCTCGGGCCCAGCTCCACCAACGCCCTGGTCGAGTCCGCCGAGATCGGCAATGAGCCGGGAAAATACAACGACACCGACTACCGCACGATTTTCGAGGCCATGGCGCGCGGCCTGCGCGCCGGCGACCCGAAGCTGAAGGTCGTCACTGGCAACCTCACAACCGGCAAGAGTCACGACTATGCAAAGTCCGTGACCTGCATTTCGGGGCTCGAAGATCTCTACGACGTGCTGAACGTCCACAGCTATGCGCAGCTCGACAACTGGCCGACGTGGCATCGCAGCTTTCCCGAGGACACACGGCTCAAGGAGTACCTGCCCGACATCCGGCACATGTGCGAATGGCGCGACGCCCATGCGCCGGGCAAGGAGGTGTGGCTCACCGAATTCGGCTACGACTCCTCCACGCAAAAGCCGAAACCCACGGGCGACTTCAAGGACTGGGTCGGGGTCACCGATGAGCAGCAGGCCCAGTGGATCGTCCGCTCGTGGCTCGTCTTTGCGACGATGCCGATCCAGCGGGCCTACCTCTACTTCTTCAACGACGACGACACGCCGCAACTGCACGGTTCGGCGGGGTTGACGCGGAAGTTCCAGCCCAAGCCGTCCTTCCACGCCGTCGCGCACCTGCAGCGCACGCTCGGGGATTTCCGTTTCGCCCGCGTGGTGCTCGACCGGGCCGGGGAAGCTTTGGTTCACGAGTACACCCACGCGACCGATCCGAAGCGGCGCATCTGGGTCGCCTGGTCGCCCACCGGCAGCGGCCGCACCGCCTCGCTGGAACTGCCAACGCCCCCCGGCCGCATCGAGCGCGCCGAACGCATGCCCCTGCGCGCCGACGAAGACCCGGTGGTCACCCTCGCCGCCGGCACATCCACCGTTCCGCTGACCGAGTCGCCGCTCTATCTTTTCCTGCATCTGCCCTGAGCTGGAACGATTCAGTTAAACGGAGCGCGGACCGCCTGGTCCGCGTGAACTGTGCCTATCTGAACCGATTTTCTGTTCGCCTAGGGGTCTCACCCAACGGTGAAATGGCCGGGCGAAGCCCCCGACGTGGCTCGAGCCGCTGGCCCGGCTGGCGGACCAGGCGGTCCGCGCTCTGACTTCATGAGCTGGAGCTGAAAAGTAAACGGCCCCCGTTGCCGGGGGCCGTTGCGTTGGTTGTCGGGGGCAGGCGGCAGCGCTTACGGTTTGTTCAGGCGGTAATACTTACGCGCCAGGCCGGTAGCAATGACGGTGGGATTCTGGGCCCCGCTCGCCGAGTTCTGCCACGCGGCCGGGCTGAGGCTGGCACTTTCCTGCAGGACGTAGCCCGCCGTCGCGGGTTGCCAGGAAACGGTGACGAAGCCGGGTGTGCGAGGCCGGATGGTGAGGATCGGGCCGCCGGGCGTCTGCACGGCGATGGGCAAAGCCAGCAGGCCGCCGGTCACGGCGTAGGTGCCGCCGACCAACGCGCCCCCGGCCTCGGACTGGGCGATGGCCCCGATCACGGCGTAACTGCCGCCGGCGCTCGTGCCGCCGCCGGCGGTGACCCGGCCCGGGTTCAGCGCGTAGGGCTGGGCGTGGGCAACCGTCGCGACGAATATGAGCAGTAACAGGTTCCGAGAGATGAGTGTTTTCATGATGAGCTGGGGATTGCTTTCCGTGGACCGCTCGCTAGGGCTTGATTTTGACGGTCAAGCCCGGAACCGCGCTGATCCGCACTCTTTTTGAAATTCGGGTGACGCCGGTGCCGCTGACGACACTGTCCGACTCCGTGGTGTCCGACCCCGAACCCGTTGATTCAAAAACAAGCTGCGCGCCGTCGGGAACCCGGCCCAGCGCTCCGGGCTTGTCCACGACATAATTGTCAATCAGATACCAGAAGGGGGAGGCTTTGTCCCCGTTTGGAAAAGGGTCTTGGGCGTCAGTCACGGTCAAGTCCACCCAATAGACGTTTTCCGCCCCGGACAGCGCGTTCAGCAAGGGGTAGGAAGGGGTGCCCCAACCCGTGCACAGGTCATAACCTTTCACGGCCGGGAAAAGGTTCGGGCTGTTGGGTGATTTGTTGTCCCCCGAAGTGATGTCGTTGAAACAGTTGGCATAGGTATCCTGCCCCGCGCCCTGGCCGATGGCATAGATGGCCGGATTGATAAAGCCGGCGCTGGACCGGCCGATCGAGGCGCCCAGCTCGTTCACGAGCGCCATGTAGCCCGCCCACAGGGGCGCCGCCACACTGGTTCCACCCTCTGAAGTGGTTTTGCCGTTGCCGTAAGCGATCCACACATCCTGGGCGACCATGGCGACATCCGGGATGTTCCGCATGGTCAGCGATCCCTTGTTAAAGGCCGGCGTGATGCTGGCCACCTGATAGGACGGTATCCCAAAGCGGGTGCTGCTGCCGCCGCTGCTGCCGACATAGCCCATCTTGTTGGTGTCGTAATTGCCCGGATTCCACACCACTTCGCTCGCCCAAAAGGTGCCTGATAAAGTCATGTCGAGAACCGTGCCGCCGACCTCCGTGATACTTGGACTGTCACTGGGATAGGGAATGTCGCCGGTGTAGGCGTCCGTATCACCCGTGGCATTGAAAAACGACTGGCCCTGCGCCTGCATTTGGATGAAGAGCTGTTCTTCGGCGGTGCCGTCGCCGCCCCAAGACCAGGAGGATCCAAATTGCTTCACAGCCGGGTTGGAGACCATGGCCGAGAGGATATCAACGGCATGGGTTCCCTCATACACATAGATCGCCGACACGCCGGGGGCCATGGCGATCACCATTTCGATATCCAGGCTGCATTCCAGGTTGCCGTCACCGTCGTCATTTGTATGCCCTCCATTGATGGGTGTCCGGACGACATTGACGCTAGGCAGCCCAAACTGCTTTTCGTAGGCGGCGATATCGCTGTCATTATAGTCGGCGAACTGGAACAGCCCGACGCTCTGCCCCGCGCCAGTCAGCGGCGTGGCATTGCCCACAAAGGGCGCCCGGCAGTAGGCATCGCGAAAATCCGTTCCGCCATAGGTGGGAAGAAAACTGCTTCCTGACAACGGCCCGGAACCACAGCAGCCGGCGCCGGACGCCGGGTGCGGCAGGTCGTAGTCGCTCAGCCCGTCAATGCGCAGGATGGGCACATCCAAATCCAGCGACGGGTCCACGTCAGGCGCGTAAAACTGCCGGGCTTCCGTCGGGTGCGGATACGTCCGCAGGGTCGTGTGCAGGGCCTTCTCCACATCGGCGACGGTGCCTTCCACATCCACCACCACGCGGTTGGTGTAAGTGGCGGTCACCCGCAGGCTGTGGGCCCCCGCAAAATCCATGACCTTCTGGTAATCCTCCCCGGTTGGGCCGAAGTTCCGGGCGAACTGTTCCGGCGTCAGATAGCGGTGATAGCTGGGGCTCTTCGGATCATATAGGTCATGGGTGAGTTGCTTAAGCGCGGCCTGATTGCGCAGAGGCAGGCTGATGGCGAGCTGCAGCCGTTGCGTCGCGGGCAGACGCCCGCCGGGGAGCACCCGCGCCACCGCCGCCGGCACGTGGGCACCCAGCTTTTGCGGGACCGCAGCCAGGCCGGGAATGGTCAGCAGCGAATGCAGCAGCAGGACCAGCGTGGTCGCTGCCAGTTTGGACGCTTGCCGGGCGGTGGCCGGCCCCGATGGGGTTTTCATGGGTGTCTTCATGGGCGGTTCCTTGCGGACTCGGGATTTCGCTCATTCGCCCTTGGGGGCGGGCAGGCTGCGCTTGAGCTGTTCGACGAGACTCTTCAGTTCCCGCACCGTCTGCCGCAGTTCCACGTTCTCGGCGCGGGTCTCCTCGACCTTCTCGTTCAGACCCTGGATGGCGGCGAGCGCCACGCCGTCCTCGTCGATGCTGGTGATGTGCTTCTCGTCGTGGCCGAGGGCGAAGGCCGCGTGGAAGTCCTGTGCCATCGGCCCGAGGTGGCGGGCCTCGTCGGCCGGTTGCTGATCCCTGGACTTATATTGCCACTCGGTGATGGGCAGGTCCACGACCTTGGCCAGCACCTCGCGGGGATTGACCGCCTTGAACTTCTCCTTCGCGTTCCGGTCGCTGGTCAGGTTGACAGCGACACAGGTGATCTCGCTGCTCACGCCGACCGCCCCCTTGAAATACCCGGCATAGCCGTTTGCGGTCGTGTTTTCCGCGAAGATGGCACTCGCCCCGTCCCCGCTCTGGGTCACGACAATGGCGTTCACGCCTGCCGCGCCATTGACCACATCCAGCTTCGCGGCGGGAGCGGCCGTCCCGATGCCGACGTTGCCCGACTCTTTCACCATGAGCCGCCCTCCGGCAAAAAAGGGAGCATCAATGCTGAAGTCTCCGCCAGCCCCGAAAGACGCGAGCGTGCCTCCGGCCTGAGATTGAACCCGCAATCCATAGGTGCCCATGTCATACAATTCCAGTTTGGCCCCCGGCGTGGCCGTGCCGATGCCGACGTTGTTCCCCGGATCGATGGTGATGGCCGCAGCACCACCTCCCGATTGCAGATGCAGCTTCCCGTTCACGCTGCGAATGACCGCGTCCTTGACCGCCGCACTGGAGCTCCAGTTGCCGGGGACGCTCACGGTCGCCAGGTCCAGACCGGAGGCGCCGCCGTTTCCAATGATGCTCAGATAGTTGTCCCCGGCACTGGTCAACCAGGCTTCACCTGCCACTTCCAGTTTTGCCCTCGGCGTGGCTGTGCCGATGCCGACGCTGCCGCCCAGCGGGTTCAGGGCCAGTCCCCAAGTGGAATTGTCCGAAGTCCGCTGCGATTGAATCCACGAAGCATACGAGCCGTTGGGATAATGTCCGAAATTCAATCCGATCAAAGTCGGACTGCTACGCACCGACAACACCTGATTGTTCGCACTCACCGACGGCGCAGCATCCACCCCGGAGACTTCGAGCGGTGCAATCGGCGTAGTCGTGCCGATGCCGACGTTACCGCTTGGACTGATTCCAATGGCATTATGTCCGACATTACTCGTGTCGAAGGTGTCGATGACAAAGGCGTCGGTCGAGCCCCGTTGATCTGCGAGAACGCGATAGCGCGCCTTCGCAGGATTGATGCGGACTGGACCCGCATTGAAATACCCGTTGAAGCCGAGGAATTCATATCCGCTGTTCGCTCCAGTCAGCGCCTGCAGCACCATATTCCCGTTCGCCGTCCCATCGCTCACCTGCAATTGCCCGCTCGGCGAGCTCGTACCGATGCCGACGCTGCCGTTGTTGAAGGTTTGCGTGCCGGAGAACGCGTTCCCACCGTTCCGGAGGGCCACGTTGGCGGACAGCCGGGCGTCGGCCACGGTGCCGGTGAGATTGGCGGCGTTGAGGTTGGTGAGGCCGACGGCGTTGCCGGCGAAGGTGTTGCCCTTGTTGCTGAAGTTCACCGCGCCCGCGTAAGTGCCGCCGAGCGCTGTCGAGGGCAGCGTCCCGGTCAAGCCTGTGGCGCTCGCGCCTCCGGCGTAGAGCGCGTAAGGCGTGGGCGTGATCGCCTGCCGCGGAGCCAGGCCGGTGTAGGCGCCCGTGCTCGCGCCCGGCCGCACCGCGATCTCCAGCCATTCCGGCGCGCCCGCGAACACGCCGGCCCCGAAGTCGAGCGTGACGGTGAACAGGCCGTTGGTGACGCCGACATTGTCGAGCGTCCGGACTCCGGCCGAGGTGCCTCCCGCAGCGGCGTTGAAGACCGTGAAGCTCAGGTCATAAAGGCCGGTGGCGGGGGTGCCGCCATCATCGAGGCGTCCCTGATAGGTGAAGGCTGTGCCCTGCGCGAGGGCCTCCGTGGTGAGGGGGCCGCCGAGGACGGCGGCCGTGAGGAGCAGTCGGGATAGCTTCATGAGTTTCGGCAAGGTGGTGGTCTGTTCACTGCCCCCTTTCGAAATCCGCCGCCCGTTGTGTCAGAAAAAGTGAAAGAATTTTTCGGACCTCAAAAGCTCGGCTTACCTCCGAAGCTGCCCGGCAATGTTTCCCAACTCCCAACTCCCGTCTCCTTTCTCCCATCTTCCTTCGCTCACCGCCCCTGCACCGCCCCCAGGTCGGCCCCGTTGGCGGGCCGGTCCACGCCGCGCTGGTCGGTCGCCGGGCTCCCGGCTCCGGCTGCGCCGAGGGCGGGCGAATCCGGCAGCGGCGGCATGGTCCAGGTGGGGCCACCATGATCGCCCAGCGGAGCCAGCCGCGGCATTCCGTTGGTGAGGTTGTTGCCGATGGCGGTTAACGTGTTCAGCCCCTGATAGCCCAGGTCGGGATTGGTGGGGGCGGTGTTTCCCGCGATGATGGTGTTGTGCAGCGTGACTATCGCGCTGTCGGCGAGCAGGCCGCCACTCTCACCCTTTGCCGACACGTTGTCAGAGATGGTGCAGGCGACCAAGTCCGCCTGCGAATCGTACACCATGAGGGCACCGCCCTGCTTGTCAGCCCGGTTTCCGCTCAGCGTGCAGTTTGTCAGCGTGCAGGGCGAATAAACCCCGGCATAGATGGCGCCGCCGGTTTCGGCCTCGTTGCCGTACAGCGTGCAGCCGGTCAGGGTGGCCGAGCCGCCTGAATAGGCGTAGATGGCCCCGCCGGAGATGGTGGCGCGGTTGCCGGCCAACGTGCAGTTGCGCAGCTCGACAAAGCCGATGGTGAAGATGGCTCCGCCCCGGTCGCCGAAGCCGTTGGTCAGCGTCAGCGAGTCCAGCCGCAGTGTCCGGCGATAGCGGAGGGCAAAGATGCGGCCATTGCCATCGTAGGGCCGGTAGTTGTGATTGGCATCGATCCGGATGCCTCCGGGCAGCCCCGAGGCATCGACGGTGATGTCCTGCGCCACCGGGATTTCGCCCCCGGTCAGCAGGATGGTTTTTCCCGCCAGTTCCGGTGCGAAGCGGATGACATCGTTCGGCCCGGCGCCTTCCACCGCGCGGCGCAGGCAGCCCGGCACATCGTCCCAGAGCGTCGTGACCAGGCGTTCGTGCCCGGCCATGGGCGGCGCGGGGACGGATGCCTCGGCGGGCGCGGGCGATTGCACCCAGGCCGGCGCGTTCACGAGTCGGCCATTGTAGCCGGTCCCGGTGGCCATCGCGTGATTGGTGGCCACGCTGCCGCCGCCTTCGTCGAAAGGGTAGTAAAGAAGCAGGCCGGGTTCACTGCCGGAAAGCGGCTGACGGTAGGCGGCCTGGATTTCCGCCGCCGAGCGGGCGGTGTTCCAGACCCGGAATTCCGCCAGGCGACCCTCAAAGGCTTCACTGTTGCCGCCGATGCGCAGCTCATACGCGCCCCGCTTGAACGTGCCGGCGTGGAGTTTGCTCGCGAACATCACACCATCTCGGTAGATGCTCATGGCCTGGTCTCTCTCGCTGGCGACCAGGGCGTAATGGACCCAATTGCTGAGCGAATTGGGCGGCTGCTCCGCGTTCAGGCGTCCGGCTTTTCCGAGAACGCCAAAGTCCCACACGGTGCCGCCGTCCGGATAGTGGAGGTGGGCGCCCAGGCGATTTCCACCCTCATCTGGCTGCAGCGCGAACACCGCCTGTTTGCCGCCGTGCGGATCATAGGCCCAAAACTCCACCGTGATTTCATTCGTCGGGGCGATGGCGCCGAAGTTAGCCACCGAGACGTACTGTCCGTTCCCATCAAAGCCCAGGACCGGACGCAGCCGGGGCCGGGGATGGAATACTCTCTGCAGCAAGAGTCCTAAGCCGGCGACCAATGCCAAAGCGGCGAATCCCCAGGCAAAGCGCCAGGCGGCGGGCCGGTGTGACGGCGGGTCGGCTGGTTGCGGCGAAACCGGCGGTCCGGACCGGATTTGGGCCAGATCGTGGCTCAGGTCGGCGGAGGCCTGGTAGCGCGCGGCCGGCTTGGGCTGCATGGCCCGCTCGATGATGGCGTCGAAACGGGGATCGGTGCCCACCCGGGCGCTGGGCATTTCCCAGAGCCCCCGGGGCACGTCCCCGGTGAGCATCTGATAGAGCGTGACGCCGAGCGAGTAGAGGTCCGCCCGCAGGTCGAGCGGCGTGCCGGGCGTCCACGCCTCGGGGGCGAGAAAGTCCATTGTGCCGATGGCCACATTGGTGCGCGTGAGTTGCAGCAGGGTGTCGTCGTCGTGCTTGGCGAGGCCGAAGTCGGCGATCTTCACCCGACCGTCCCGGGTCACGAGCAAGTTCGCCGGCTTCAGGTCGCGGTGGACCACGCCCTGTTGGTGCGCGTAGGCCAGCGCATCGCATACCTGGCCCAGGAGGTTCGCCACGAGTTCGGGGGCGAGCCGGCCCTCGCTGCGGATCATTCCGGCAACATCCGTGCCGTCCACATACTCCATGACGATGTAGAGCAGGTCGCCCGCCTCACCGGATTCGTACACGCTCACGATGCCGGGGTGGGTGAGTTTGGCCATCGTTAGCGCCTCCTGCCGGAAGCGCGCCATGAAGTTCGCCTCGGCGTCGGTCAGCAGATCAGCGGGCAGCACCTTGACCGCGACCGGCCGGTTCAGCGAAAGCTGGATGGCCTGGTACACCGCGCCCATGCCGCCCTGCCCGATCAGCGCAAGGAATCGGTATTGGGGCAGCAGGGCCTGCAGCGCCTCCAAGGCCGGCGGGATCCAGGAACCATGGGTTGCGGGAGTCGGGGATGAACTCACGGCGGGGAGAGCACCGACCGGAGCCATTCAAATTCCGCGGCGGCCTCCTCGGGTGTGGCCACCGTCCGCGCCACCTCGTCGCGCAAGAGGCTGCGGAACTTTGCCCGCAGCCGGCTGACCATCAGACGCACCGAAACCTCGGTGGCGCGCAGTTTCGCCGCCGCTTGGCGGTACGACGGCGGGTCCTCGTCAAGCAGCAGGAAGGGCAGCAGGGTGTCAAACGCCTCCGGCCGCTTCGCGTCGGCGAAATCCTCGCGCAGCCGCTCGCGTACCCCGTCCAGCAGCCCGTGGGCCCAGGCGCGGGTGAAGAGCCATTCCGGGTCGCGTGAATCCTGCGGCTCGTGCGCATAGCGTTGCTCGGCGTGCATTGCCTCGAAAGAGATCGCAGGCAGCCCGCCCCCGCGCTTCAGGGCGCCCGCGTGGCGCTTGTGATCGGCCAGGTGTCGCTGAAGGTGATGGAGCAGATGCGTGCGCAGCCGGCCCTTCTCAGCGTCGGCCGCCGCTAGGCTTTCATCGTCGATCAGCTTGAGGAAGAAGCCCTGCGTCAGGTCCTCCGCGTCATGCTGGGGATATCCGCGCCGCCGGAGGAACGCGTAGATCGGATACCAGTAGAGGCCACATAGCTCCTCCAGCGCCGCCTGCCGCACCTCGCCTCCGTGCCGCACGCGCGTCACCAGGGTCCAGTGCGTGGTCGGAAACTCCGTCCGGGGCAGGGACGGGCTGCAGGCCGTGCGATCTGGTGGAACGGGGGCACTCATCGCGTGGGCGAATCATTGCCCTAGGGCTCGGCGAAGAAAACGATTTTTGGGATGTCGCTGGTGGAGGCGGGGCGAACTTGGCCGGTTCCGGGCACGCAGGCTCAGCCTGGACCAGCGCCGCCATTATGGCGGGGGTTGACGGTGTTCCAAGGTGATGGCGAGAGGGTAGGTGAACACCCCATGGCGGTGGCCGCCCCTTCGTCGAAGACTCTTGAGAGTGAGTTGCCCGATGCCCATCGGCTTGGAAAGCGAAGCCTGTGCAGTCCGTAACGCAAGGGACCGCGGTGGCAGGCCGGAAGTGCGGTTTACCTCGGGGAACTCATTCACCAATCGGACGAACGCCATGTTACTCAGCCTTAAGCAATTATACGGACGGAAGCTCGCCGCGCTGGATGGCGAGATTGGCCAGGTGAAGGACATTTATTTCGAGGATCAGAAGCAGTGGGCGATCCGGTATCTGGTGGTCGATACTGGCAACTGGCTGGTACCCCGGGCGGTGTTGATCGCGCCGCATGCGTTTGGTGCCCTTGAGTTCTCGGAGAAACTGCCTGTCGTCAATCTGACGTGCCAGCAGATCGAACGCTGCCCCTCGATTGATCTGCATAAGCCGGTCTCGCGCCAATATGAGGAGGATTACCATCGCCATTACGGCTGGCCCGGCTATTGGCAGGGTGACGGGCTCTGCGGCCTGAGCGACGTGCCGTTGCTGGGAGTGCTCGACGAGCCGTTGCCGGGCAAATCGGGTGAACCCGAGCGGCCGGAAGGAGCGCGCAAGGATGCCCATCTGCGCAGTGCCCAGGCCGTGAGCGGTTATCATGTCCAGGCAGACGATCAGATGAGCGGGTATGTCTGTGATTTTCTGATGGACGGGCGGAGTTGGGTGATCGCCCAGCTGGTCGTGAAGATCGGCCACCGCTTTTCCGGGAAAGAGGTTCTGATTCCGACCGGCAGTGTCAGCCGGATCAGTTACGAGGAATCAACGGTGTTCGTCAGCCTGAGTGAGGATTCGGTCGAGCATAGCCCTGAGTACGTTTTGACACCCGTCGCCCTGGACGAGTGAACTCCGAACCCATTCTTCCATTATGAAGCACGACAAACATCCCCATGAACCCGTCACGAAGCCGGCTGATGCCGCTTCTCTGGCGGCTGCGGCCCGGCTCGTTGAGGCCGAGGCGGCCTATTCGCCACCCCCCGACGAGGTGGCCCGGAGAGCCTATTTTTGCTATGAGAATCAGGGCTCCCTGCCCGGGCACGAAGTCCAGCACTGGCTGCAGGCCGAGGCCGACCTCATCGCGGAACGCAATCTCACGCGGGTGCATGGGTATCACAACAAAACGTAGTCCGGCTCCGAACACATCCCGTTTCGCAGCTGACAGAAAGCAATTTATGACCAACGCCATTACCAAAACCGACGAGGCCCCCCAGACGTACGAAACCGAGAACGACATCGCCCCGAACCGGCGGCTGGCGCTGAACGAGCTCATGAACCAGCGCCTCGCGGACGCCGTGGACCTGCAGATGCAGATGAAGCAGGCGCACTGGAACGTGAAGGGGCCGAGCTTCATCGGCCTGCACGAGCTCTTTGACAAGGTGGCCGAAGCCGTGGAGGACTACGTGGACCTGATCGCCGAACGCATTGTGCAACTGGGTGGGGTCGCGGAAGGCACGGTGCGCATGGCCGCGTCGCGCACGCGGCTGCCGGAGTATTCGACCGAGATTTCGGAGGGCATGGCGCACGTCGAAGCCGTCGCGCGCGCGCTTTCCACCTTTGGCCAGGCGGCCCGCAGCACGATCGACGAGGCGAACGCCCTGGACGACGCCGACACGGCGGACCTATTCACGGAGGTCTCGCGCGGCATCGACAAGTGGCTGTGGTTCGTCGAGGCCCACTCCCAGGCCAAGAAGTAATCGTCCCTGAAATCATTTCCGCATGGATCCCATCATCACGTCCCTTGATCTCACCAAACGGGCTCCGAACAGCCCACGAGTCCGCCTCTCGGGCTTTGTGATCGCCGCCCGCACCGCCGACAAATGCCGGGCCAGCCTGGCGGGTGCGCTCGGGGAATATCATTACGACTGTCCGTTGGACAACCAGCTGTTCACCTTCAAGGGAATCAGCGGCGAACAGTTCAAATCCGCAGTTCAGGCCTCCGCCACCAATGAGGCACTGGGCGCCTGGCTGGTGGCCAATGGCACGCCCAAGACCACGGCCGAGATCAAGGCGTGGTCGGATGAGGTGGAAGCGAGCAGTCCGATAAAGAATCCGGAGAAGAGCACCCGTTTCATCGAGAACTGCCACAAGCTCGGACTCAATCCCATCACCAACAGCACGTTTGACTGGTTGGAGGCGGATGACCGGGCGAGTTTCCCCCGCAAGTCCGTTTAGCGGGCGGGAGGGGCAAATTAATCCAACGCAGATCCGTTCTTTACCAAGCTGATGAAAACCAACTCCCCAAAAACCAAGAAAGCCGCCTTGCCACCCGTATTCCCCAAGGTCTCGCACGTGTTTCGCCCGCCCGTCCCTGAGGCCAGGCCCGGCGCGAAGGCCCCGAAGCGCGACAACATCTTCTCCCAGTCCCGGGATTTGCGCGAGGACCGTGGGGAGAGGCAGATCAAGACTTCGCACAACCCCCAGACCCTTCCCCATGGACACTGATCTTTCTCCGGTGAATTCCAATCCGTTGAAGACGGGGGTTCTGACAGAGAACTCCGCCGGCATTGGCACGGTGACCCGCGGCATGGTCCGCAAGCGTGCCGTGGAGCTGGCGGCCATCGACGGCCGTCTTTCGCATGAAACCTCCAAGACCGATTGGGACCAGGCGAGGCGGGAACTGAGCGGCGAGCCGGAGATGGACCCCAAGGAGGCCATGCTCGAAGACGCCCCGGAATCCGTGCGCTGGGACGCGGTGGCCGCCACGGAAGGCCGGAAGATTCCGGTGGCGGCCGGCGAGGACGAGGATGGCGAGGGGCGCAGCGATCAGGAACGACTGGTCGAGGAAGGCATCGCCGGGGCGGAGCACGACCAGATGGTTCAGGCGTCCCGTTCGGAGCGCTAGCGAGAGTCCATCGCACGATCCGGCACGCGCTTCAGGAAACCGGTCGGTCGTGCTCTGATTACCATCTACGCTTCTCATGCCCTGACTGGTGGGCGTGTGAGGTCGTCAGCTGCACGCCGGCCGGTCGCATGGGTAGGTAGGGTAATACCCCATTTCTGACATTCAGAATTCCATATGGAATGATCGGATCATGAAAACCTTGTTCACAGCGGAGGCGATTTCCAAAGGGGGGCGTTCAGGATCGGTTCGCTCGCCGGACCAAATCCTGAATATCACGCTGGGAAATCCATTGGAGAAGGGGATCGAGCGGAGGGGGCCCAGTCCCGAGCTGCTCTTTGCGGGTGCCTATTCGGCCTGTTACAACGGAGCCGTTGGCAATGCGGCCAAAAAGCTCGGCACCCCGGCCGGCACTGTCACGGTACGCGCGCTGGTCAGCCTGATCGAGGATGACCAGGGCGGCTACCGGCTGGCCGTGGAGCTGCATGCGCAGCTGCCCGGAACTGATCGCGCCCAGGCCCAAAAGATCATGGAGGAAGCGCATCGCACCTGTCCCTACTCGAAGGCCCTGCGGGGTGATGACGAGGTGAAACTGGTGGTCGATTAGCCACCGGAAAGTGGGTGCCGCCGATCCGGTGGTAGGGTTTCCCCCCATGTTGTTTATCCCTCCCCGGGACTAATCTGACCCACGAAGACAAATAAACCAAAAGCCGTTCATGAACATTCCTCCAACCAGATTGATGGCGAAGTCCTTATGGACCTCCCGATGGGTTCGCCGGCTTATGATCTCCGCCGTTGGTGCGCTGGCCGGACTCGCCGCCACGGTCGAGTCGGAAGCGCCGGCTCCCGCTGGCGCAACGCCTCCGGTTGCGGCTTCTGCCGCCATCCTTGATTCGGGGGCCGACACCCTGATGCATCGGATGAGCGACGCGCTCGCCAAGTCGGCATTTTTCTCCGTGAACGCCGAAATCTGGCAGGACCTGGACCTGTCTTCAGGCCAGCGCGTGCAGGCGGGCCGGACCGTCGAGCTCCAGGTGCGTCGTCCGGATCGCTTTCGGGCGGAGGTGCGTTCGACCCGCCGCAATCGGGGCCTGTACTATGACGGCCAGACCTTGAGCCTCTTTGACCGGGCGCAGAACTACTATGGCAGCGTGCCGGCACCGGCCTCGCTGGATGAGGCGCTGGACACCGCCACCGAACGCTTCGGAATAGCCTTTCCGCTGGAGGACCTGGTCGTCAGCGACCCCTACCATAGCGCCTTGGACAAGGTGCTTTCCGGCACCGATCTGGGGCCGGTGACGGTCCTGGGAACCCAATGCGAGCACCTTGCCTTCTCGCAGGCCACGATCGACTGGCAGATTTGGATCGAACTGGGAACCAACCCGCTGCCCCGCAAGGTCGTCATCACCTACAAGAACGAGCCCGGCTCACCGCAGTACACGGCCATCCTCTCGCATTGGGATTTCACGACGGCGCTGCCGGACACCGTGTTTCATCTGGAGGTGCCAACGACCGCGAGGAAGATCGACGTGGCCGAAATCAAGGCGAAACTCGAAACCCAACATGGGGAGGCCAAAAAGCCATGAACATTCCGTCCTCAATTCCCTTCGGAAAGACTGTCCTCGGAGTCGTGGCGGCCGGCGCCCTCCTCCTGCCAGCCTTCGCGCAAAGCCGGTCTGAACACGAGCGCGACCGTGGCGTGCCTCCGCACGTGTCCCCGCCTCCCGCTCCGGTCCATGTTGCCCCCCGGGCACCGGTGCCTTCCCGTCCGGTCATTGTGGACCGGGGTAATCACGGCACCATCCGCCACGCGGAGCCCCGTGCGGTTGAGGAGCACCACGAGGCGGAAGTCCACCATGAGGTTGAAGTGCACCACGAGGCGGACGTCCACCGTGAGGTGGAGGCGGATCATCGTGTCTTTGTGCATCACGATGCCGAAGTCGATTTTGGCCGTCGCCACTTCTGGCACGATTTCCACTACGGCGAGCATGTGCATGCCCTACGTCCAGGACACGTGCAGATCGTTTTCGGCGGTCTGCCTTACTTTTACGACGACGGCATCTATTACCAGCAGGTCGGCTCGGATTATCAGGAGATTTACCCGCCCGTCGGTATCGGCATCCCGCAGTTGCCCGACGGGGCCGTGGTCATCATGGCCGGAAATCTAACGTATTACTATGCCGGCGGCGCGTTCTACGTGGCCCAGGGCGATACTTATGTCATTGCGGCGCCCCCGATGGGCGTGATCGTCCCGGAATTGCCGCCGGGGGCGGCAACGGTATCCGTAGGTGGCGTGGCCGCCTACCAGTTCAACGGCATCTATTACCGGCCGGTATTCGTGGACGGCGTGACGCAATACCAGACCTTCCTGCCCTGATGCCGCTTGAACATGCGCCAACCTTGAACGCTTCTATTCGTACAAGAGGCATTCTCTAGGAAAGCCATTATGACCACCGAACACAACCCAGTGCACCACACTCAGAAGATCAAAGTCCTGTTCCGACAGCTCATTGGGCATCTTCGCGAAGATATCGGAAAGATCACCGATTCCAAAGCCCAGGCCATGTTTGAAACCTCGGCCGAGGTGCTTACGGGCCTGGTCAAGGCCTTTGACGACTATGAGGAACGCGCCGAACCGGCTTGGCGAGCCGGACCGCGGAAAGCCTCCGGAACCAGGCGGAAACCGCCGGGCCGGGCTAATAATCTCGGTTGATGGTCACGGGCAAACCCCCCGCAGCAACGATCGCAACGTGTCTTTGAGAATCCATTCTGCAGCGCGGACACATACTCACAGACTCCATGAAAGACTTACGCCTCCTGATGCTGCTTGCGACCGTTGGCCTGGTCACGCTCGTGACCGTTCAGCAATCCCCCGTGCAGGCGCAGGCACCGGTCGCGCGACCCAATCCGGTCCCGCTGCCAAATCCGGGCGTGGCATCTCAGCCGCAAAATCCCCAGGCCCCGCCAGCCCCGTTGGCTCCCCTGGCGCCGCCGGCTCCCCTCGCTCCGAACCAGGAGCCGACACCCGTGCAAGTTCTGCCCGTCTATGATTTCCGCCCGCGCACCCAGTGGTGGACCAACACTTCGCCCGAGTGGTGGAACCGGGTTTCACCAGGCTACACCAATCTGCCTCCGAACTGGTGGACGAACGTGCCGATGAACTCGTGGACCAATATTCCACCGGCATGGCTGACCAATGTTCCGCCCCAATGGTGGAACTCGGTTCCGGTACAGCAATGGAACGATGTGCCGGCCGATTGGCAGATGAACCTGCCGCCCGAATGGACGAACCGCCCGGCAGCCGGTCCCGACCGCTCCGGATTGGATTCGCGATCAGGACGGATAATCCGTCGTACCAACTAGCCTCTCGTGGTCGCGGAGCGGTTCCAAGCTAGGTGAACATTTTTGCTGAAACACTATGTTTAAAAATCTGCGTTTATCCGTAAGCACCTTGGGGGTCCTCCTCCTCGGTTCGGGTTGTGCCACCGACCGGCCGCACCATAAGGTGCTGGCGACTGCGGTGTTGTCGGCTTCCTCAGGCAGCGTGGTCGGCGGTACCGTGAAGTTCATCCGGGCCCGGCAAGGGGTCTGGGTCGTGGCGAACTTCGGCGGGCTGAGTCCAGGTCTGCATGGTTTCCACATCCACGAGAATGGGGACTGCTCGGCCCCGGATGCCAAGTCGGCCGGGGGACACTTCAACCCCATGGCCGGACATCACGCCGGCCCCGATGACCCCAACCGCCATCTGGGCGATCTGGGCAATCTGCAGGCCGACGCTTCCGGGAACGCGAGTTATTCGAGAATCTTCGCTGATCTGACCATTGACGGAGAGTATTCCATCATCGGGAAATCTATCGTGGTCCACGCCAAGGCCGACGATCTGAAAACACAGCCGGCCGGCGATTCGGGAGACCGCATCGCCTGCGGAGTCATTGTGAGACAATGGCCGGTACCGCAACCGTAACTCCCATCCTTCGAGGAGGATCTCATATGCCACAAGGTGATAAATCGAGCTATACGGACAAGCAGAAGCGCCAGGCCGGAGACATTGAGGCGGGCTATGAGGCCCGTGGCCTCAGTGTCAAAGAGTCCGAACGACGGGCGTGGGCGACCGTGAACAAGATGACCGGCGGGGGAAAGAAGAGCGGCTCCGGCCGCGGACAGACGGAGAATCACGAGCCCGCCCGCAAGGGAGGTCGCTTGGGCGGTCGCGCCCGGAGGAAGCGCTGAGTCCTCTCTCAACCATCGAGATGTGCTCGACAGGTTACAAACGGCATAAAATGACCACTGCAAACACAAATTGTTCCGAGCGAATGCTGGCCTGGCTTCCGCGCGAGTTCAGATCGATGCACCGGGTCCGATTCTACGGTGACAAGACGGTATGGCGGGTCGAACGCTGGGTTCTGCGCGGTGCGGTACTCAGGAAGGATGACGACGGTTCGCATCAGCATCTTCGGGAATGGAGCGAATTGAGAAACGCCACGGCGATCTGATCTCCGATTATTCGGCACCCACGCGTGCGACGGTATGTGAGTCTGGAACGGTCCCGACATCAGCGGGAGGCTTCAGTCGTCGTCGCCGCCGAGCACGAAGGCCGCCCGCACGGGGCCGGGCATGAGGCTTTCGGCACCTTTAATGGCGTGCCAGATCACGCGATTCAGCAGCAGATCGTCCACGGCATCCTCCTTCGTGAAGTCCATCGCGGCGGATTCCCGGCTGCCCCAGGCGGACGCGACGTTCTTTTCGTTGCGGTCCAACGTGACGGGCACGGCGCGGAACGGGTGCAGGTCAGGTTGCGCCTGAAACGTGCCGAACATCGGGGCTGCGGCCTCGTCGAACTGCGTCATCGGCTTCAGGCCGAGGATCAGCTCCATCGTGTGCAGCATCGAGCAGGTGGAATACATCGCCGTGTCGTGGGAATGCCGTTTGACATAGGGGCTGATGACGAAGGCGATGGAACGGTGGGCGTCCACGTGGTCGGGACCGTTCTGCGCATCGTCCTCCAGCACGAAGATGGCGGTCTGCGGCCAGAACTTCGAATGCGACACCGCTTCGACGAGACGGCCGAAGGCGAGGTCGTTGTCGGCGACCATTGCGCGCGGGGTGAGCTTGCCGACCGAGGTGCCGTAGGTGTGATCGTTGGGCAGGCGCATGATTTGCAGGCGGGGCATATCACCCTCGCGCTCGAAGCGTTTCAGCTCCTCGGCAAAATGCTCCGCCCGCTTCACGTCGGGATAGGTCAGGTCCCACGGGCGATAGCCGGGGTCGAAGTGGCCTTCGAGCGAGGCGATGCGCGTGTGCGCCGGTTCATTGGTCGTCGTGCCCACCACGCAGAATTCACCATAGCTGCGGAAGCTCACGCCCGCCTGCCGCGCGCGGTCCCAAAGGTAGCCGCTGGCGGGGTAGGCGACGGGCAGTGTCCCTTCGCTGGGGTAGGGGATCTTGCCCTTGGCGCCATGGCCGTAGTTGAGCGGCCAGGTCTTTTCCACGAAGTCGGTCGCGTAGCCGCCGACGCTCCATTCGTGGCCGTCGGCACTGACTTCGCTGTCCACGTAGAAGTTGTCGAGCAGCACAAACTCACGCGCGAGCGCGTGATGGTTCGGCGTGATGCTCTCATCGAAGAGGCACAGCGACGCGTCGCCGTTGCCGCCGGCCAGATCGCCCAGTACCTGGTCGTAGGTGCGGTTCTCCTTGATCACATAGATCACATAGCGGATCGGGCTTTTGCCGCCGACTCTTGCCGGGATCGGGTTCTCGCGTCCGGGCCTGGTCGCCGGCGCGGCCGCGACCGGCGGGCTGCACTTGAAGGCGCGCGCCGTGAACTCGCGCATCTTCTCCTCGAAATCCGCCCCCTTCTTCGGCAGCGGAATGATGCTGAGCGTGCCCGCAAACAGGCTGCCGATGTATTCGCGGACGCTGGAGGCGGGTTCGCGTCCCGGCTGCGGGCCGTTGCGGTTGGCGTGGGAGAGCAGGCCCTTGCCGTTGGCCACGAGCAGGTTCTTGCCATCTGGCGTGACGCGCACCGAGGTGGGATACCAGCCGACCGGGATGAACCCGAGCGACCGGCTCTTGCCGGGCGTTTCCACGTCAAACACCGCGACGTTGTTGTTGCCCGCATTGGCAACGAACAGGAACTCCCCGTCCGGAGTGAGCGCGAGCGAGTTGGGCGTCGAGCCGGGCAGGGCGTCCGCCGACATCGCGGCCGTCAGCGTCTCCAGGGCATGGCCGGATTCCACGTCAATCACGGAGACGGAATTGCGGGCGGCGTTGGCGACGTAAAGAATCTTGCCGGACTTGGAGAGCAGCATTTCGCACGGATGTTCCTCCGTTTTCCAGCGGGCCTGCACCGTGCCGGTCTTTGCGTCCAACACGGCCACCTCGGCCAGTGCCCAAAGGCTCACGTACAGCCGGTCCCGTGCCTCGTCGTATACGCATGAATAGGGAAACGGCGCATCGGCCGGAAGGGTGTCCTTCAGCGCCATTTCGCGCTTTATGGCGGCGGCGGACTCGAGATCGTCGGGAAGCTTCGTCTGGCTCAGGTCCACTGCGGGCATTCCGGGCCGCAGGGGAAAGAGACCGGTCGCCTGGCGCCGCTCCAGGTCGGCGGTGACGATATCCTGGCCGAAGACGTTGGCTGCAAAGAGCCGCCGGCCATCGGCGCTCAGGGAGATGCCGCCGGGCACGCCGCGCTCGGTCACCGCCCGGAGCCTGAGGTCCTGCGGATCGGCAAGGTAGCCGCCCTTGAAGCTGAACATGTGGATCACCTCGTCGCCCGCCCCGCTGCAATAGACCCGCGTGCCGTCGGGTGAAAACGCCAGGCCGTAAAAGGACTCCGCGATCTCCACGCGGGAAACCACCTTGCCAGCCGGCAGCGCGACGACGGTCAGCTCATGCGCGCTGTATCCGGAATGCAGCACCACGCAATAATCTCCCGAGGGATGCACCGCGATGTTGACCGGGAAATCCCCCAGCACGACCTGTTTGCCGACGGGCCGCAGCGACCACTGGTTCGGCAGCAGCACCGAACCGTCCACCTTGGCCCCGGGAAGGATCGGCGCGACCGCCGGGCCGCTGGGTTTCGCCTGCAGGGGCCAGCCGCACAGGGTGAGGAGGCAAAGGGCACGGCGTAACATGTGCGCGTTATGCCAGCGCCGGTCGCGGAGCGCAAAGAAAGCCTCGGTGACAAATACTCACGGATTGGCCCTCTCGCGCCCCCTTGCGCTCTCTGTCCGCCCCTTGCCCGCTTCATCATTCATCCTTCCTACTTCATCCTTCTCCCCGCGAGGCGGGGACGCTAGAACCGGGTCATGCAGTCCCACGAAGTCCTACGCGAAGTGCTTCAGACCACCAGCGCGAAACAGATCGCGGCCGACCTCAACCTGTCGCTCTCGCTCATCTACAAGTGGGCGGAGACGCCGAACGAGGAACTGGGCACGGGCGGTACCAACCCGCTCGACCGCGTGGACCAGCTGATCCAGTGCACGAAGGATCCCCGGATCGTCCACTGGATCTGCCAGCGCGCCGGCGGCTTTTTCATCAAGAACCCCAAGACGCATCTCGCCCATCCGGAGTTTCTCATCCCGGCGACCAACGAGATTGTGCAGGAATTCGCCGATCTCCTGTCGGTGATCGCCGTGGCGGCGGCCGACAACCAGATCAACGCCACCGAGGCCAGGGACATCCGCAAGCGCTGGGAGGAGCTGAAGACGGTGACGGAAAACTTCGTGGCCTGCTGCGAGCAGGGCAACTTCACCCATCTGAAAGCCGAGGCGCCGACGGACAAACCCGCCACTTAGGACCTGTGCCAAAACTCCTGCGGTTTCGATCCACGCAGGGCCGTGTGGCTGGCATCAGGCTTGCCGTGGGCGGGGCGCTTCGTTTTGCTTGCGGTGTGAAATCGTCCTTCCAATGGCTCGCTGCGACACTCTTCGCGGCGGGCCTTGTTTTTTCGGCCGGGGCCGATGCCCTGGACGACTGGTCCGCCGCCTATTTGCGGGCGCTGAAGGCCGAGAACAACACGCCCCCCCTGGGTGCGCGCAGCATGGCGATGTACAGCATCGCCGTCGCGGACGCGGTGAACGCCATCCAGCACCGCTGGCGGCCCTATCTTTTCGTCCCGACCAACGCCAGCCCGGATGCCAGTATGGAGGCCGCCGTGGCCGCCGCCGCCTATCGCACCGCGCTCGTGCTGTTTCCGTCGCGGCGGGCGGACTTTGAGGCGCTCTGGACGGCCACGCAGACCAATCTGCCGGATACCGCCGCCCGGACGGCCGGCTTTCAGCTCGGGTTCGCCAGCGCCGACGCCATCGTCGAGGCGCGGGCCGCCGACGGCAGCAACACGCAGGTGCCCTACATCCCGACGAACACCCCCGGGGCCTGGCGGCGCACGCCTCCGTGGTTTCGGCCCCCGGACCTCCCGCACTGGGGGCTGGTGAAGCCGTTCGCGCTGACGAATGCCGCCCAGTTCCGTCCACCGGGTCCACCGGCCCTGACGAGCGACCGTTACGTGGCCGATTACAACGAGGTGAAGAGCCTTGGGGCGAAAAACAGCACCACCCGCACCGCCGACCAGACCCTGGCGGCGCGGTTCTGGAGCGATTTTTCCGGCACGGTGACGCCGCCGGGCCATTGGACGCAGATCACTCTCGCCCTCGCGCAGAGCAACCGGCTCAGCCTGCCCGACAAGGCGCGCCTGCTGGCACTCGTCCACATCGCCCTGTCGGATGCCGGCATTGCCTGCTGGGACACGAAGTACGCCTATAATTTCTGGCGGCCGGTCACGGCGGCCATCCGCGCGGACAATGGCAATCCCCTAACGGTACCCGATCCCAACTGGGAATCGCTGCTGCCCGCGCCGGCCTTTCCGGATTACGTGAGCGGGCACAGCACCTACACGGCGGCGGGTGCGGAAGTGTTGCGCCGGTGGTTCGGCCGTGACGACCTGGCCTTCAGCATCAGCAGCGACACCGTACCGGGAGTGACCCGCAGCTACACTTCGCTGAGCAGCGTGGTGACGGAGATTGGCCGGAGCCGCATCTGGGGGGGCATTCACTTTGCCTCCGCCGATCTGGACGGGCAGGCGCTGGGCAAGAAAGTGGGCGACTGGGCGTTTGAGCATGCCTTGCATCCGGTGGACCCTCCCCGCCGTGGGATGGACTGGGTGTGGATCACCGTGCGGATCGCGATGATGGTCGTCCTGCTGTGGATTGCGTTCCGTCCGCGCCGCCGGCCGGAACCGGAGCCAGTGAACCAGTAGGCCAGTGATCAGTGATCAGTCGGTGAAGACGGGAAACAGCATTTACTGATTACTGACCTACTGATCACTGTCTCACTCAACCGAGCCGCATTGCGGACTTGACCCACGGGCCATCCCCTCTGTTTACTCCTTTCAAATGCAGTTTGGCGCACAACTTGTAGTAGTCCTCGTAGCCGGTGGCGATGCCGCCGCGGGGACCGTTGGTGCGTAACAACGCTTTCAACCAAACCCACGGCTGGCAACGGCCGTGGGTTTTTTGTCGCCAAAAGACCGACGCCGTCCCGGCCCACACCTAGAAAAAGACACATGAGCAACGCGACATCAAACGACAAGAAAACCGCCGCCTCCGCCCAGCCGGGCAAGGAAGTCGGCCCCGTGATGCTGGGGCGCGACATCTTTGTCGAGGCCCTCGAACGCGCCGGCGTCGAGGTCATCTTCGCCTACCCGGGCGGCGCGAGCATGGAGATCCACCAGTCGCTCACGAAGTCCAAGATCCGCACGATCCTGCCCCGCCATGAGCAGGGCGGCAGCTTCGCCGCCGAGGGTTACGCCCGCGCGACCGGCAAGGCCGGTGTGTGCATGGGCACCAGCGGCCCCGGCGCGACGAACCTCGTCACCGCCATCGCCGACGCCTACATGGATTCCTGCCCGCTCATCGCCATCACCGGCCAGGTGACCCAGGCGATGATCGGCCGCGGCGCCTTCCAGGAGACGGACATGGTCGGCGTCACGCTGCCGATCGTGAAGCACAGCTATCTCATCACGGACATCAAGGACATCCCCCGCATCGTCGCGGAGGCGTTCTACATCGCCGAATCCGGCCGGCCCGGTCCCGTGGTGCTCGATTTCCCCAAGAACATCCAGCAGGCCAAGGCCCAGCCCGTCTGGCCCACGCTCGACGAGATCAAGAAGGGGTTGCGCGGCTACAATCCCGACGTGGTGGCGGGCGACCTCGAGCTGAACGAGATTATCGGCCTCATCGAGAAGGCCGAGCGCCCCGTGCTCTACTGCGGCGGCGGCATCATCACCAGCGGCGCGGCGGCCGAGCTGAAGAAGTTCGCCGAGGCGACGCAGATCCCGGTGACCACGACGCTCATGGGCATCGGCGGTTTCCCGGAGACGCATCCGCTCTCGATGCGCTGGCTCGGCATGCACGGTTCGGCCGTGGCCAACTGGGCCGTCAGCGGCGAGTTCGAGCCGCGCAAGGATCCCACGCAGCCGATGGTGCGCCTCAAGGACGGTGCCGACCTGCTGCTCGCGTTCGGCGTGCGCTTCGATGACCGCGTCACCGGTGCGTTCAGCGAGTTCGCGAAGCACGCGACGATCGTCCACATCGACCTCGACGCCTCCGAGCACAACAAGAACAAGCGTGTGCAGCTCGCCATCCACGGCGACATCCGGGATGCGCTCACGCGCCTGAACGCGCTGCTCGCGAAGCGCACGGGCACCCAGAAGACCTATCCGGCCTGGCACGCGCAGATCGCGGAGTGGAAGAAGAAGGGTTCCTTCCACTATGAGGTCACCCCTGAGATTTCGAACAGCGATCACATGAAGGATCATCTGAAGGGCCAGGAAGACCAGGTCATCCTGCCGCAGATGGTGATCGAGATGCTCTACGAGATGACCGGCGGCGACGCGATCATCACGACGGGCGTCGGCCAGCACCAGATGTGGTCCGGCCAGTGGTTCAAGTACGGCGAGCCCCGCACCTTCATCACCTCGGGCGGCCTCGGCTCGATGGGCTACGGCTATCCCGCCGCGCTCGGCGCGAAGGTGGCCCGTCCCGACAAGCAGGTCGTGGACATCGACGGCGACGGCTCGTTCCTCATGAACGTGCAGGAGCTGGCCACCGCGCACGTCGAGAAGATCGCCGCGAAGGCCATCATCCTGAACAACCAGCACCTCGGCATGGTGGTGCAGTGGGAGGACAACTTCTTCGCCGGCAACCGTGGTCACACCTACCTCGGCGACCCTGAGCATCGGGCGCAGGTCTATCCCGACTACGTGCGCGTCTGCAACAGCTTCAATGTGCCGGCCGAGCAGGTCATCTTCCGCCGCGACCTTCGGGCCGCGCTCCAGCGCATGCTCGACTCGAAGACGGCCTACGTGCTGAACGTGATGACGCCCTACGCCGAGCACGTGCTCCCGTTCATCCCCGCCGGCCGCACCGTGGCCGACATGAAGTACTGAACTGCGACAAGGTTGCCACGACGACTCCTTCAGGGCCGGGCGCAAGCCCGGCCCTTTTTGTTTTCTTCAAGGGTCAGAGCTTCGGTCTCCAATCCGGCCTTCGGGGAAGCGACTTATACCATTTCCCGATGATAATCGGACGAATGGGTAGGGACGGTGCGCTGCGCCGTCCCCGTCGCCGAGGGCAGCGTCAGGCGACGGAACGAATGCCGGCGGTCTCCGCACGCCTCTGCCGCCCCTTCTGGGCGGGGCCGGCGCAGCAGCGCGCCATCCCTACCATTGCACCGATTCTTTCCGGGAACTGGTATTATACCATTTCCCGATGATAATCGGACGAATGGGTAGGGACGGTGCGCTGCGCCGTCCCCGTCGCCGAGGGCAGCGTCAGGCGACGGAACGAATGCC
>CAIXUG010000024.1 GCA_903922605.1 uncultured Verrucomicrobiota bacterium | reverse complement strand
TTCTGAGGCGGTATGCCTTGGAAAACTGAGAGTGCGGCGCGACAGCGGTGGGAGTTTGTGCGGGAGCATCTGGCTGGCAAAAGCAGCCTGAAGCGGCTCTGCGGACAGTGGCGGATCAGCCGGAAAACAGCCTACAAGTGGATCGCTCGGTTCCAGGAACGTGGGCGCTTTGGCCTGACGGACCGGCCGCGCTTGGCGCACCGGGTGCACAACCGGCCGGCGGCGCACTGGCAGCGGCGGATCCGGCGGTGGCGGGCGCGGCATCCGACGTGGGGTGCGCGCAAACTGCGGTGGGCGTTGCAGCGGCGCTTTGGCGGGCGGGACGTGCCTTCGGAGGCGGCCATCGGACGCTGGCTGCGGGCCTGGCGGCTGACGCGCCGGCGCCGGCGGCCGGTGGCGCGGCGCGGGCCGGTGGTGGCCCGGCCCCGGCTGAGCCCGGCCCGGCGGGCCAACGAGGTGTGGACGGTGGATTTCAAGGGGTGGTTCCGGACAGGGGACGGGACGCGGGTGGAGCCGCTGACGGTCCGGGACCTGGCCAGCCGGTACGTGCTGGCGGTGCGGCTGCTGCGCCGGCAGACGGTCCGGGAATGCCAGGTGGCGATGGCCCGGGTGTTCGGCCGGTACGGGCTGCCGCGGGTCATCCGGGCCGACAATGGCTCGCCGTTTGGGGCGGGCGGGGCCCTGGGGTTGACGCGGCTGAGCGCGTGGTGGGTGAAGCTGGGGATCCGGGTGGAGTTCATCGAGCCGGGCCATCCGGAGCAGAACGGGGCACATGAGCAGCTGCACCGGGTGTATCTGGCGGAGGCGGCGCAGCCGTCCGCCCAGACGTCGCGGGGGCAGCAGCTGCGGAGCGAGCGGTGGCGCACCCACTACAACCATGAAAGGCCCCACGAGGGCTTGGGCATGCGGCTGCCGGCCACGCTGTATCGGCCGAGCCGCCGACGGCTGCAACCCCTCCACCCCTGGCGCTATCCGCGTGCGTGGGAGAGCCGGCTGGTGCGCAGCCACGGGCAGATCACCTTCCGGGGCCGCAGCCGGTTTGTGGGCGAGGCCTTTGAGCGGGAACGGGTGGGCCTGGAACCGCGTGCCCCGGGGGTGTGGCGGGTCTACTTTGGACCCTTGTTCGCCGGCGAGCTGTGGGCGCAGGACGCCGGCGGTCTCCGCGCCGTCCACTACCGCCACCGCCGCCCCAAAACCTAGGCCGCAGCCACCGTGGGGCGGCGCGCTTCCGCTCCGGCTCGCTCCGCTCGCCTCCGCTTCGGCGCGCCGCCTCACGGAGTCCAAGTGTCACCCATGCGGTGAGCACAAAGTGTCACCCATGCGGTGATCGAGCGCCGGACGCTCGCCCCACCACGCGCCCCGGCGCCCAACACTGACCGCAATGAAAAGATGCGCGGGAAGCGAGGCCAGGTAAGGAGCCTACGAAGACGTGACGCGCGCCGTGGCCGCGCTATCTTCCGGGCACGACATGACCACGCCCACGCTGCTGATCGTTGATGACGAGAAGCCGACCCGCGACGGCCTCCGCGCCGCGCTGGAGGACAAGTTCGACGTTTATGTCGCCGAGGATGCCGCCACGGCGCTGCAGCTCCTCGAGCGGGAGAACTTCGACGTGCTGCTCACCGACCTCCGCATGGCGGGCGAGGACGGCCTGAAGCTCATCACCCAGGCCAAGGCGCGGCCGAAGCCTCCCGTGTGCATCCTCATGACCGCCTACGGCTCGGAGGATGTGGCGGTTGAGGCCATGAAACGCGGGGCCGACGATTACATCGCCAAGGGCAAGCTCCAGATCGACGAGCTGGAGCTGCGCATCCAGCGTGCGCTGAAGCGCAACGCCCTCGAGGTCGAGAACACCCAGCTGCACCAGCGGCTCGACCAGAAGTTCGGCGTCCAGAACATCATCGGCGAGGCGCCGTCCATGAAGGAGGTCTTTGAGACCATCCAGGCCGTCGCCCCGGCCAAGACGACGGTGCTCATCACCGGCGAGAGCGGCACGGGCAAGGAGCTGGTCGCGAAGGCCATCCACCAGAACAGTCCGCGCGCGCGCGGCCCGCTGGTGACGGTGAACTGTGCCGCGCTGCCGGCGACGCTGCTGGAGGCGGAGCTGTTCGGCCATGAGAAGGGCGCCTTCACCGGGGCGCACGAGCGCCGGCTGGGGCGCATCGAGCAGGCCCAGGGCGGCACGCTGTTCCTCGACGAGATCGGCGAGATCGACGCAACGACTCAGGTGAAGCTGCTGCGCTTCCTCGGCGAACGGACTTTCGAGCGGGTGGGCTCGGGCAAGACCCTCACGGCGGATGTGCGGCTGCTCTCCGCGACCAACAAGGATCTCCTCGCGCTGGTGAAGGCGGGCAAGTTCCGCGAAGACCTCTACTACCGGCTCGCCGTGGTGCCGATCCACCTGCCGCCCCTGCGCGAGCGCGTGGTGGACATCCCGGCGCTGGCGACGGCCTTCCTGAAGGAATTTGCCACCGACAACGGCAAGCCGGTGAAATCCTTCAGCACCGAGGCGATGGAGCTGATGCTGGCCTACCGCTGGCCGGGTAACGTGCGGGAGCTCCGGGCGGCCATCGAGCACGCCGTGGTGCTCTGCCGCGGGGATCAGGTGCTCGCCCGCGACCTGCCGGCCGGGGTGCGGACTCCGCCGATCGTGGCCTTGGAGCAGGAGACGCGCGAAAAGCTCGCTTCGGGCCAGCTCTCCATGAAGGAGGGCGAAAAACAGCTCCTGATCCACGCCCTGCAGGAATGCGGCGGTAACCGCAGCGAGGCGGCGAAGCGGCTGGGCATCAGCCGGCGCACGCTACACCGCCGGCTGCATGAGTTTCAGCTGGAAGGATTTTGAACGGTGGGAGCGGCGGTGTGTCCGACCCCGGGCGGCCCGATGGCGTAAGGACCGTCCGGCCGATAAACACAATCCCATAAAATCCACGGCTTTCCTTTGAACCGGATTTAAGGTCCGCTTTCCGGTCGCGCGTAATGATTACTGACACACCGATAGGCATCCAGACGTGGATCCATTTTCTCGAGGAAGGCGCCGGCCGCCTCTGGGTACGCCGCTTCCTCCTGCTGGTGCTCGCGGCCTCCGTGGTGGTGATCTACCACTTCATGGAGGCCCGCAACTTCATGTCCCCCGAGGCCATGGACCAGGCGCAGCTCGGACGCAACGTGGCCGGGCACCACGGTTACAAGACCTCCGTCATCCGCCCGCTGAGCATCCACCTGCTCCAGCAGAAGGCCTTTGCCATCGGCAAGCCCGGCACCGGGCTGCTGAAATGGGAGCATCCCGACCTGGAAAACCCGCCGGTTTACCCGCTCCTGCTGGCGGGAATGTTCAAGCTGTTGCCGGAGAAATACAGCTGGGGCACGGCGGCCCCGCCGGAGGTGCTGCACCGCTTGCCGCCCGAACAGGCCATCGGCTGGCTGAACCTCGGGCTGTTCCTCATCGTGGTGTTTCAGGTGTACCGGCTGGGGCGGATGCTGTTTGACCCCACGGTGGCGCTGCTGGCGGCGACCGTAACGTTTGGCACCGAGCTGCTGTGGCGCTTCGTGTATTCCGGACTCTCCACCATGCTGGTGCTGGTGCTGGTGCTCTTCCTGGCGCGGGTCATGGTGGCGCTGGACCGGGCTTCCCGGGCGGAGCCGCCCCTTTCCGGCCGCAAACCCCTTCTGCTCGCCCTTTTGGCGGGGCTGACCCTCGGGCTGCTCTTTCTCACCCGCTATTCGACCGGCCTGCTCCTGCTGCCGGCGCTGTGCTTCCTCCTGTTCTTCGGCGGGGCGCGCCGGTGGTCCAGCGCGGCGGCCATGGCGCTCGCCTTTGCATTGCTGATCAGCCCGTGGCTGTACCGGAACTGGCACCTCTGCGGCAACCCCCTCGGCACCGCCGGCTTCGCGCTGTTTGCCGACACGGAATCCTTCCCCGACGACAAGCTGGAGCGCTCCTTCAACCCGGAATTCGGTGAGACCACCGCCAACGAGGCGGCGTCCAAGGTCATCACCAATTCGCTGGAGCTCCTCCAGAGCGACCTGCCGCGCTACGCCGGCAACTGGCTCGCGGCGTTCTTCCTGGCGGGCCTGCTCGTGCCCTTCCGTGACCCGACCCTCCGGCGGCTGCGCTGGTTCCTGATGCTCTCGCTGGTGGTCCTGTTCCTCGCGCAGGCGGCGGGCCAGACCCACCTCAGCAAGCTGGTGCCGCTGGTGAACTCGGAGAACCTCCTCGTGCTCGCCTCACCGCTCATCTACATCTTCGGTTCGGCCATGTTCGGCCTGCTGCTGGACCGGGTGCAGTTCCCCTTTCCGCTCATCCGCACGATCGTCAATTTTACCGCCCTCATGCTCTTCAGCCTGCCGCTGGTGGTGGCGCTCTCGTCGGACGTGCTGGCCATTCCCGGCATGGTGCCGCGCCGCGTATACCCGCTGGCGGACCCGCCGTACCGCCCGGCGATCATCCGCGAGCTGTGCGAGTACAGCCCGCCCAACGCGCTCATCGCCAGCGACGTGCCGTGGGCGGTCGCCTGGTATGGCAACCGGCCCTGCGTGTGGCTGCCCCTGCACGTGCAGGACGGCCATAAGGAGGATTTCTTCGTGATCCACGACTACCAGCGCCCGATCCAGGCGATCTACCTGTCGCCGCTGACGGCAAACTCGGAGTGGCACCAGTGCTTCTTCGATCCCAACCACGCCTGGTTCAACTTCCTGCTCGACCTCGCCCTGCGCGGGCGGGTGCCGGACCGTTTCCCGTTGAAATCCGTGCCCCGGGGCTACGTGGAATATGGGCACCTCTTCTGCGCCGAGAAGGCCTGGTGGCTGCGCCCGGCGACGGGTACGAAATAACACGGGCCGGAAGCAGGTTGCGGCGTAGGATGGGGTGTGATACTCACCGCGCTCCGCAATGAAGCAACACACACAATACCTGTCCGTGGCCGCCCTCGCGGTGGCCGCCAACCTCTGCACCGTCGCCGAAGACGCCCCCAAGGGCACTTGGGAGACTTCCGCCGGTGCCAACCTCGGCCTGACCTCCGGCAACTCGGAGACCTTCACCGCCGGTCTGAACATCATCTCGCTCCGCAAGTGGAGCAAGAACGAGCTCTCCTTCACGGCCGACGTGAACTACGGCGAGAACACCACCAAGTCCATCGCCGCCGGCCCGCCCCCGACGCTCGTCGAGACCAAGAGCACCACCACCCAGAACTACGGCGCGGGCCTGCAGTACAACCGCCTCGTCTGGGAGGATCGCGGCTACTTCCTCGGCAAGGTCGATGGCCGTCAGGACAAGATCGCCGGCGTGGATTACCGCTTCAGCCTCAACCCCGGCGTCGGCTACTACTTCCTCAAGGACAAGACCTACGAGCTCAGCGGTGAATTCGGTCCCGGCTTCGTGCTGGAAGAGCTCAAGGGCCGCTCCTCCGAGAGCTACGTGACCCTGCGTGTGGGCGAGAAGTTCAAGTGGAACATCAGCGACCACGCCCGCCTCTTTCAGGACGCGGAATACCTGCCCCGGGTGGAGGACTTCGGCGACTACGTGCTGAACTCCTCGGTCAAGCTCGAGGCCGATCTCTCGAAGCACATGGCGATGAACATCACCGTGCGCGACACCTTCCGCAGCCGCCCGGCCGACTTCGCCCCCGGCATCGCCCGCAAGAAGAACGACGTGCAGCTCACCGCCGGCATCAGCTACAAGTTCTGATTCGGACGGTCCACCGACTGACCTTTCACCGACGCCGTCCGCCTCGTGCGGACGGCGTTTTGCTTTCTACCTCCTCCCTTTCCGGTATGTTCCCAACACATGGGTAACAGAAATTCCCCAAGGAGATGGGCTGCGATTGGGAGATGCCTTGAAAGGGCGTTGCTCAACAAGTGTCTGCGGTTCCTGTGCCTGCTGGCTTTGCTGAGCCAGGGAGGCGGATTCAATGCGGCGGCCTCGGATGAGGAGACTGTAGTGACATTCGAACGGATGGGCGGACTGCCGATCGTCTCGGTGAGGACTTTCAGCCGCACTTGGAAGTTCGTATTGGATACCGGCTCAGCAATCTGCGCGGCCAGTCCTGAATTCGCCCTCGAAACCGCGGGAACCACAAATTCCGACTTCAAAATGGGAGCGATCGGATTGCAGGGCGATCCCGTGGCCATGAATGTGGTTACGTGCCCCTATCTGAAGCTGGGCGGGAAGACATTCATCAATGTTCCCGTCGCCGTCGCCGATCTGGACATGTTCCGGAAAGGGAAGTCGATACAGATCGATGGCCTGCTGGGTTTCGCCCCGTTTCGTGATGTCTATCTGACATTGGACTATCAGAAGAGCCAGCTGATGCTCACGCCGACAAACTCTCCCCATCAGGTGCATGAACCGGCTTTGCCTTATGAATTGTATTACGGCATGCCTTGCATTGACCTGCTGTTGCAGGGACTGCCTGCGCGTTTTGTCATCGATTCCGGCTATGAGGGAAGTCTGGGGCTGACCGGTGCGGACCGGAATCTGGATTTTAAAAGCCCGCCTCGCGCGACCACGCTGCTGGCTTCGATTGCGGGGGTCTCCACCAATTATAAGGCGCGTCTCTCTCGCCCGGTTGCCCTTGCGGGGACCGAGGTTGTTGAGCCGATCGTCTCCGGCATCTCGCAGAACGCCAGATCGGTTGGCGGGGAGCTGTTGGAGAAGTTCAAGGTGATATTTGATCCGCTTCGCCAACAGGTTGAAATGATTCCCAATCAGCCCGGGCCCATCCGTCAACCTTCCGTTCGGGGTGTCGGCCTGTCTTTCCGGAAGGCTTCAGATCCGGCAGAGCCTTGGACCGTGGATTTCATGATGGATGATGTTCCGGAGGCGGTAAAAGTCATTCAGCAGGGGGATCGGTGCCTGAAAATCAACGGTGAACCCGTTTCAGCGTGGCCCTGGGAGAGGTATTCCAAGTATCTCAAAACGGCTGATGTCATTCATTTTACATTTGTTCGTGGCCTGAAGGAATTTGACGTGGAAGCCAGGGTTTATGCCGTTTTGCCGTAAATCCTGAACAAATCCTCCTGACAGCCGAACCATCTGCCTGTCCCTCATCGCCCGGCGAAGAGTAGCTCAATGGAATCCGGAGGGAGCCGATCTTCGCCGTCGGCGTTTTGCTTTTCGGCAGGAACGTTTACCGACATCGTCGGGCAGTGAAACTTCCCCGCGCCAAGGTGTGGCTGGCAGTTGCCGGGCCGCTTCTGGTGCTGCTCGTTGTGCTCATCGGATGGGGCTTGCAACGGAGCGCGTTGGAGCGGCGAATCGCCCGTTACCGCGCCGCTGGCCAGCCGACAACCTTGGCGGAACTGGACGCCTGGTACACGCCCATCCCTGACTCTGAAAACGCCGCGACGGCATTATTGGCGGCCGCTTCCGCTTGGCGAAGCACCGGCGGCACCAACGTGCCCGGAACGCGGGGTGGACCACTTTATCCGAAGCCCGGTGAAGCCTGGCCGGCCGCCCTGTTGGAGACGGCCCGGGTGGAGTTGGTGAGCAACGCGGTCCCGCTGGCGCAAATTCATGCCGCTCTGCAACGCCCCCGCAGCCGCTATCCGGGCAGCTTCAAGGTACCCCCGAACGGCACCTCCCTGGCGGATATGCGGGTGGTCAAACAGGTTGGCCAAAATCTGGGCCTCGAAGCCCGCTACGCCGCCGAGACCGGCGATCCGGATCGGGCCACCAGCGCCCTGCTGGCCATGCTCGGGGTCGCCTGGACGTTGGAGGAGGAACCGTTGCTCACCAGCTATCTGCTTCGCGGCCAGACGATCCTTATATCGGTGGGAACTACCGGACGTGTGCTTTCCCAGACGGCCTTGACCGAGGAGCAGCTTCGCCGATTGCAGGCTGCCTTCCTCAAGGCCGAGGCCACCAACCACCTTATGCGGGCCATGGTTGGGGAGCGCTGCCTGGTGCTCGACACGTTGAATTGGCCGGCGGCCAAGCTGGCTGCGCTCTTTTCCGGCCTGCCTTCCGAGCTGCCGGACGAAACGCCGACGATGCTGCTCAACCTGCTGGCCAAGATGCTCCCTTTCCTTTACGTGGACTGCGGCCTGAAAAGTCCGGATCTCGAGTTCTATTTGGAGGGGATGGATCAGCTAACCGAGGCTGCCACCCGCTCCCGATCCGAAATGCCCGCCCGCCAGGCCGCCTTCGGGAGCTATCTTGATGGTCTGGGCACGTCGTGGCGTGGCCAGCTGCTTCCGCAGAGCCAGGAGCTTGACCGCCGGATCACCTGGCTCGGCCGGCTGCGTCCGCTGAGCCGCCAGGAGCTACCCAACTACGCCAGGGTTTTGACCGCCGAGCTTTATTGGGTCGCCTCCCTCCGTTGCGCGCAGACCGCGATGGCCGTCGAACGTTGGCGGCTCGCGCACGCGGGGGCTCTGCCGGGCTCGCTGAATGAACTGGTGCCCCAGTATCTCTCCGCCGTGCCCGAAGACCCTTGGGACGACCAGCCGCTCAAATATCATCCGCGCTCTCCCGGCTACGTTGTCTATGGTGTTGGCTTGGATGGCACCGATGACGGCGGCACGGAGTGGGGACCCAGCCTCAATCAGCCCGAGGGCTGGGATATCACCTTCACCGTGGCGCGCTGAAGGAACCATGAAATTCTCCCGCTCCAAAGTCTGGTGGTCGGTTGCCGCGTTGCTGCTGGTCCTGCTTGCCAGGCTCATCGGTTGGAACTGGCGATCGGGGTCATTGGAACAGCGGCTCGCGCGCTACCGTGCCGCCGGTGAGCCAACCTCTTTGGCCGAACTGCAGGCCTGGTATGACTCGGTGCCTGATTCGGAAAATGCCGCCCGGGCGCTGCTGCAAGCTGCGGCGGCCTGGCACCGGATCTACGACACCAATCTGCCCACCAGCCTCTACGGTTATCCGAAATGCGGTGAAGCATGGCCTGCCGCCGCACTGGCCGCCGCCGGCTCGGAGCTGGCGAGTAACGCCGCCCCGCTGGCCCAAATTTACTCCGCGTTGCAACGCCCCCGCAGCCGTTACCCGGCCAATCTTGAGACCGGCCACAGCGTTTCCCTGATGGTCACGGATCAGGTCTGCGAAGATCTGGGTCTGGAGGCCCGCTGGGCGGCGGAGGTCGCAAATCCGGAACGGGCCGCCACCGCCTTGCTGGCGCTGCTCGGCGTGGCCCGCACTCAGGAAGAGGAGCCGTTGTTGGACAGCTACCTCACCCGTCTCGCGGTGAACCTGACGGCACAGAAGACGGCCGCCTGCGTGCTTTCCCGCACGGCCCTCCCCGAAGCCCGGCTCCGACAGTTGCAGCAGGCCTTCGTGGTGGCCGAGGCCACCAACCATCTTCGGCTGGTTTTCACGGGGCTGCGCTGCCAGGTGCTGGCGGAGCTGAACCGGCCTTCTCCCGGCATTTTCGACCTGTTCAATCTTCGCCGGCGGTCGCCCCAGTTCATGGATCGGCTTTACGAACGTTCCGGCATCAAGCGCGCGGACATTGCCCAGGCTTTGGACCAGTTGGATGAGCTGGCCGAGGTCTCCACCCGCTCGCGGTCGGAAATGCCCGCGCAGCAGCGGCGGGTGGAGGCCCAGGTCAGGGGCCAGACCAGGTGGAGCCTTGGGTTTCATCCCCTGAGCAGCCGGACTGCCAGGTTGTATGAACCGGTCTTGCTCTGGGAACTCCACGCCGTGGCCCAGCTCCGCTGTGCGCAGACGGCAATGGCGGTCGAGCGCTGGCGGCTGGTGCACGGCGGCGCGCTGCCGGGCTCGCTCGGGGAACTGGTGCCCGCATACCTGGCCGCCGTGCCCGAGGATCCGAGCACGGGGAAAACGGTCGATTACCGCACGTGGTCCTCGGCCCCGGGCTATGTGGTTTACGGTAGCGACGAGAATTTCACCGTGGCCCGCTGAAGGAGATCAGGTGTGCACCGTTCGCGTCCTGCGGACGGCGTTTTGCTTTTCGGGGGGCTGGTTTGCGGGCATTGTAACGCAGTGAAGCTCCCCCGTACCAAGGTGTGGCTGGCCCTTGCCGGGCTGCTGCTGGGGCTGCCCGTAGCGCTCATCGGCTGGAGCCGGCAGTCAGGGTCGTGGGAGCAGCGGATTGCCGGCTACCGGGCCGCCGGCCTGCCAACGACCCTTGCCGAGCTGGATGCCTGGTACGCGCCCGTGCCCGACTCGGAAAACGCCGCCACAGCCTTGCTGGAGGCGGCTTCCGCCTGGCGGAGCACCGGAAACACGAACCTGCCCGGAACCGTCAAAGGATCGTCCTATCCGAAACGCGGTGCGACCTGGACGTCCGGCATGGTCGCGGCGGTGGGCGAGGAGCTGGCCAGCAACGCCGCGTCGCTCACGCAGGCATACGCCGCCCTGCGCCGCCCCGGCAGCCGCTACCCGGTCGATCTCAAGGCTGGGATCGACAAGAACTTCATGACCCACCTCATGCTGGCCCGCGAGGTCGGCCATCACCTCAGCCTGGAAGCCCGTTGGGCCGCCGAGACGGGAGATCCGGAGCGGGCGGCCAACGCCGTGCTGGCCCTGCTCGGAGTCGCCCGCACGCTCGAAGACGAGCCGCTGATCCTCGCCTATATGATTCGCGACCACATCAACGGCGAGGCTCTTCAGACGGCCGAACGCGTGCTTGCGCGGACCTCCCTGCCAGATGCGCGGCTCCTGCAGTTGCAAGGGGCCTTCATCGCCGCCGAGGCCACCAACCATCTCGGACGGGCCTTTGCCGGGGAGCGCTGTTTCGCGTTCGACGCCCTGAACCAACCCTTCAACGGGGTGTTTGACTGGGGGGATGACCGCGTGCCGCCGGCGCTGCTCAGGTTCGGAGACCGCTTTTACGCCGCTTCCGGTCTCAAGCGGCACGATCTCACACTGACCTTGCAGCGGCTCGACGAACTGGCGGAGGGAGCCGCGCGCCCACGCTCCGAAATGCTCGCGCAGCGGCGGCAGTTCATCGCGCATATTGACCGCCTGAGAACCTGGCGGGGTGTTCTGTCTCCGCAGTCCCGCCAGTTCCTCCCCATGGATGCCAACGCCCTGCCGACGGAGCTTCGTATGGTGGCGATCCTCCGCAGCGCGCAGGCCGCGATGGCCATCGAGCGCTGGCGGCTCGCCCATGCGGGGGCCTTGCCGGGCTCGCTGGAGGTGCTCGTGCCCGAGTATCTCCCCGCCATGCCGGAGGATCCGCTGGATGGCAAGCCGCTCAGGTATCGTATCCGCACGCCGGGCTATGTGGTCTATAGCGTGGGCGAAGATGGCCTGGATGACGGCGGCCGGGAGGCGTACGTGCCCGGCTCGCACAGGATCAAGGGCTGGGACTATACCTTCACCGTGGCCCGGTAAGGGAGCCGGGGGATTCGATTTTCCCGCCGGAACCGGAGGGTTCAGCTTTTCGATTCCAAGTTTCCGCTTTAGCTTACAGCCGTGAAACTCCCCCGCGCCAAGGTATGGCTGGCCCTTGCCGGGCTGCTGCTGGTGCTCCTTGTGCTCGTCGGTTGGAGCCGGGAGTCGGGGCCGTTGGAGCGGCGGCTTGCCCGCTACCGGGCCGCCGGCCAGCCGACGACACTGGCCGAATTGGATGCCTGGTACGCGCGCGTGCCTGACTCCGAAAACGCCGCGACGGCCTTGTTGGAGGCAGCTTCGGCCTGGCGGCCTACCGGCAGTACCAATGTGCCCGGATCACTGGAGGGGCCACGCTGTCCGAAGCGCGGCGAAGCCTGGCCCGCCGCCCTGCTGGAGGCGACCCGGACTGAACTGGCGAGCAATGCCCTTCCGCTTGCGCAGATGCACGCGGCAGTGGAACGACCCCGTGGCCGCTACCCGCTCGATCTCCGCGCCGGTGCCAGCGTCTCCTTCAAGCACCTGCTTCCCACCCAGGGGATGATCAAAAAACTGGGCCTGGAAGCCCGCTATGCCGCCGAGACTAGCGATCCGGAGCGGGCCGCCAGCGCCTTGCTGGCCATGCTCGGTGTCGCCCGCACGTTCGAAGAGGAACCATTGCTCATCAGCTATATGATTCGCGTGTCGATGATCGGCGTATCCGTGGAGACGACCGAAAGTGTGCTATCCCGAACGGCCTTGCCGGAGGAGCAGCTTCGCCGATTGCAGACGGCCTTCCTCGAGGCTGAGGCTACCAATCACCTGATGAGGGCCATTGTCGGAGAGCGTTGCCTGGCGCTCGACACTTTGAATTGGCCCGCTCCAAAGATGGCTGACCTGTTCTCCGGGCTGCCCGACGGAACGCCGCCGCTGGTGGCGACCACATTGGCGTACCTCTACGACGGCTCCGGTCTGGAACGTCAGGACCTCGAGTTCTATGTGGAGGGGATCGATCAACTGGCCGAAGCCGCCACCCGCTCCCGCTCTGAAATGCCCGCCTGCCTGCCCGTGTTCCAGACCCATATCGATCGCCTGTACTCCTACTTCTGGAGTGGCTGGTTGCGTCCGCTGAGCCGCCAGCAGCTGCCGCTCTATACCAGAGTTTTCCCCAGAGAACTCCGCTGGGTCGCCACCCTCCGCTGCGCGCAGACCGCGATGGCCATCGAGCGCTGGCGACTTGCGCATGGGGGAGCCTTGCCGGCCTGGCTGGGCGATCTGGTTCCGCAATATCTTCCCGCCGTGCCGGAAGATCCGCTGGACGGCAAGCCGCTCAAGTATCACACCCACAAAACGGGTTATGTGGTTTACAGCATTGGCGAAGACGGCCTCGATCAGGGCGGCGCGCAACATGTGGACGGTTCCGGGAAAACCCATTCCAACGACTACACCTTCACGGTGGCCCGCTGAGGGATGCAGGGCATCGTTTTCACAGCAGGAACCGCGGTGTTCCGCTTTCCGGGGAAGGATTTCATCCCTATCCTACAGCCGTGAAACTCCCCCGCGCCAAGGTATGGCTGGCCGCTGCCGCCGTTTCGGCGGTGCTGCTCGTGGTGCTGATGGTGTGCAACCGGCGAACCGGGTCGTTGACGCAGCGGCTCGCCCGCTACCGCGCCGCCAACCAGCCGACGACCATGGCCGAGCTGGATGCCTGGTGCGCGGCCGTGCCCGATGCGGACAACGCGCTGGCCGGCCTGCTCGAGGCGGACGCAGCCTGGCGCAGCTCCAACGATCCCAACCTGATCACCGCTCCCAATGCCGTCCGCAACCCATCGCGTGGTGAGGTCTGGCCGGCCGTGTTCCGGGAAGCTGCCGAGGCGGAGCTGGCGAGCAACGCCGGGCCGCTGGCGCAGATCCATGCCGCGCTGCAACGCCCTCGCAGCCGCTATCCGGGCACCCTCAAGGCGGGGATGTCCGGCACCTTCCTCGCGCATCTCGGCCCCCTCAAACAGGCCACCCGTAATCTGGGTCTGGAAGCCCGCTGGGCCGCCGAGGCGGGTGATTCCGATCGCGCCGGCAATGCCCTGCTGGCCCAGCTGGGTACCGCCCGCACGCTGGAAGGGGAACCGCTGCTCATCGGCTACCTGGTGCGCATCGCCCTGAACGCCATCGCCATCGATGCGGCCGAGCGCGTGCTTTCGCGGATGCCCCTGCCGGAGGCATCGCTGCTCCGGCTGCAGGTCGCCTGCGCCGCCGCCGAGGCCCCCGACAGCCTCACCCGCGCGTTCATCGGGGAACGCTGTCTCGCGCTTGACGAGCTGGGCAAGCCCACCGCGCAGATGTTCGCCGCCTTTGCCACCCCGGCCGGTCCCGGAACCCCGACTGGCAACTCGCTGCCACTGGTGCCGCTCATGCTGGCACAGCTCTACGACCTCTCCGGCCTCAAGCGGCAGGACAGTGACTTCTATCTGGACCGGCTGGATGAGATTATCCAGGCCGCCGCCGGGTCAAGGTCCGCCCTGCCCGCGAAACAGCAGCAACTGGAGGCCCGCCTGGACAGTCTGAACACGTGGCGCGGAAAGCTGCGGCCACTGAGCCGCATGACGCTGCCCTCGCTGCACAGGGTCTTGCCCAAGGAACTGCGCTCGGTCGCCACGCTCCGCTGTGCGCAGGCGGCAATGGCCATCGAACGCTGGCGCCTCGCCCATGGTGGCGCCCTGCCGGCCTCACTCAATGAGCTGGCACCCCAATACCTGAGTGCCGTGTCGGAAGACCCGATGGATGGGAAGCCGCTGAAATACCGGACGCTGGCCCCGGCCCCCGGCTATGTGGTTTACAGCATTGGCGAAGACGGCACGGATGACGGCGGCACGGAGCGCGTCCCCGCTTCGGGAAAGACCAACGGCTGGGACTACACCTTCACCGTGAACCGCTGAAGGACCTCCGGGATTTCGCCGACGAAATCCGCCGCAACTTCCGCGCTCACCGCGTCGGGCACCGGCAGGTACTTGCCGGTCGCCTCGGCCAGCAGCTGGCCGGCGGTGTCCCGCAGCTCACCCCGGGTGGTGAAGAGTTTGCCACGCCGGTTTTCCACCACCTCACCGCGCGCGACCAGTTCGGTCTGTGGGCGCGTCGGGCGCACGTAGCGCACGGTCAGTTCGGCGCAGTAGACGAATTTCCCGGCGGTCACGCCGATGGCCCAGACCATCACCTCGTCGAGCACCGTGGCGATCACGCCGCCGTGGACCGTATCGCGGAAGCCGGCGAATTCGGGGCGCAGGCTGAAGCGCGTTTCGGCGGCGGTGGGGTCGCCGTGGAAGCCCAGTTGCAGGCCGAGCGGATTTTCCACCCCGCAGACAAAGCAGGAGCGCGTGTTGGGCAGCCGTTGCATGGCGGCACCGTAGGCGGTGGCGGGGCGGGCGGCACGGAAAACTAGGCGGCCGATGGGCCAGTGAGCGAGTGAGCCGGTGAGCCAGTAGGTCAGTAATCAGTAATCAGTAATCAGTGATCAGGGGCGAGCGGGGCGGGGAGGCGGAGCGTCTTCGTTCGTGCTTCGTAATTCGTAATTCGTAATTCGTAATTCACCTGGCCTTGTCACTTCGTCATCGCAGGGCGGGGGCGGGGCTTGTAGAGGGCGAAGACATCCGTCTGGTGCCGGTGGCCGGAGCGCCCGCCGGAGGAGCGCGGCGCACCCAGGGGGCTGTCCATCTGGCTCGACACCAGGCCGGTGAGGATTTCCTCCGTGAGATCGGCGACGCTCTGGAGGATGCGCGTGGGCTGATACACATGGTCGCACACGTTTTCCATCTGCGTGGAGCCCGTGAGCACCAGGTACGCGAGCAGGCCCGACTCGATCGCGCCCCGAATGTCCGTCTCCATCGTGTCGCCGATCATCACGACCTGCTCGGGCGCGGCCATGCCCGAACCCGCCAGCCGGCGGCGCGCGCAGTGGAACATGAAGCCGTTGGGCTTGCCCAGGAAGTAGGCCCGGCGGCCCGAGCTGGCCTCCAGAAAGGCCGTGGTCGCGCCCGCGCCGGGGCGCGTCTTCTCCTCGGACACGGGGCACCAGTTGTCAGGATTGGTCGCGAGCAGCCGCGCGCCGCGCTCGATGCATTCGTGGGCCTTGGCGAGCTTCTCGGTCGTGGCCGTCCCTTCGCCCACGACCACGTAGTCCGGGCGGATCGCGTCGTTGGCGATCTTGCGCTCGTGCAGCGCGGTGAGCAGGCCGCCTTCGCCGATGACGAACACGGTGCAGTTCGGGTGCGTCTCGCTGAGGAAGTCCGCGGTGTTCATCGCCGAGGTGTAAAAGTGCCGCGCCGACAGGCCGGTGACACCGAGATGGCGCAATCGCACGGCCAGATCCTCGGCCGTGGGCGCGGAGTTGTTCGTGAGGAACAGAAACGGCGTGCCGGTGCCGAGCAGGGCGGCCACAAATTCCGTCGCCCCGGGGATGAGCCGGTTTTCACGGTAAATGACGCCGTCCATGTCAATGAGGTAGCCTGTTTTCATGGCAATAGGGGGGATGACGGGGGTTTGGGTTGGCCCGTCGGTGATCTCTGTACTCCCCGGAGCACCCCGTAGCAAATCCCGAGAAAGGGGATGGCATGGTGGCGCGGGTTAAGCCCCGATTCACTTCGGCCGATAAGGATCGGTGCCGGACCCGATCTGCCTGCCCCGATTTTGTGGGCGGCGAACGCCTCTGCGGTTCCAAGACCTCAGGTGGAGAATCAGGGAGTTAGCCAAGGAACGGTCCGGCAAAGTCTGGCAAATGCATTACGTCATGAAAAACCACAGCAGCAGGTCATTCACCCTCAAACTCGCAGCGGGTTTTTTCGCCGGGCTCGGCGCCATCGCCGCGCACGCGCAGGTGGTGCTGAACATCGATGTCTCAAATCCCGCCGATGTCATTTTCACGGCAACAGGGGCTTCCGCCGCCGCCGATGCCACCGGCACCTACAATTTCCAGATCCAGCTGAAGGATTTTTTGACCTCAAATCCGGGCGGAGGCACCGTGACGGCCACCACTACCAGCCTCACATCCGTTGCCGGAAACCAGCCGCTGGATAGTTTCCTATGGGGCCGGTTCAATCCCGTCGAGACCACCATGATCCTGCGCCACGGCGTGCAAACGGAGACATTCCTTTCAGGCACGGTGGCCTTCACCGGGCGGGCGGACGTCGATTTGTCCGACATCTCCTCCTATCTGCCCAGCCTGGGCGCGACGGGAAACATCGTTGTCTCACTAGGCGGCAGCGGCAGCGGCACCACGATCGGTACCTATTATATCACGGTGCCGGAACCGGCCGATTTTGGCCTGGCTGCCGCCGGGGCAGCCCTGGCCTTCGCCGGCTGGCGGAAGCGGCGTGAGCTGTTTTCCTGAATATCGGAGAAGCGGACGTGGGGCCGGCTTGCAACTGTTCTGGCTTACCTTTCCCGGCCCACCACCCGCGCCAACGTGCCAGGCTTTGAATAGTCCGTGACGGGAACGCGCCGTCAGCCATAGTTTTCCGAAGCTGAGAATGAGCTCGATTCCACGACTTATCGGAAAGCTGGCGCCGTCGTTTGGCCTCGGTTGCCTGACCATGCTTGAGCCGGGGTCGGCAACTGCGGAGGTGCAGCTGTTCCAGGTCGATCCGGTTAGGTCGTCCCTCACGCTCCAGGGCCAGACGGCGGGGGTTGCCTGGCAGGAGCAGGCCGCCGGCAGCCTGGTGGCGCAATTCCAAGGCTGGCTGGCGGTGGACCTCAACACTGACTCCATCCAGTTTATTGCGGGCAGCAGCCTGGTCGGAATTCAAACCAACGTCTGGTCGCCGGGGCCGCGTGGTTCGGGTGCAATTGAACCCGCCGACTTTGGCGGCAATGTGACTGTGGGCACTGGCTTCGGCACCGACCATATGATCTCGGCGATCCGCGAGCTGGCCTTTTCGGTTTCCAGCGATCCGCTTCCGCTCGTGGACGGTGAGTTCATGGACGCGCTCCAGCTGACCACTCCGACGGGAGGGCCGCCGGCGCTGGACTATCGCGCGAGCAGCTTGCTCGTCCAGGGCGGCCGGCGGTCGCTGGCGGGCCTCGGTAATGCGAACGTGCCGGGCCCGGGCACGTTCGTGAAACCCATCAACCCGGACTCCGGCCCGGTCCTGACGATTCCGATCGACGTCAGTCTTCCGGCGCAAGCCACTCCGGCGGGCGATACCATCCTGCGGTTTACCGGGCAGGTCGTCGCCACGCGGGGCGGGTTCATTCTGCAGCCGGTTCTGCTCTGGGTTCCCTCGGCCACCGTGGCGGGACAGTTCACGCTGGTCTGGGATGCGCGGTTCAAATTGCAGTCCACCCCGGACTTGGGCACCCCGAACTGGACGGACTATCCCGCCACTGCACCCGTGGATGTGTCGTTTGATGGCGAGGCGGGATTCTTCCGGCTGGTGCCTGCGCCGTAAGAGCCCGTCTGAAAATGAAGTCCTGCGGAGATTTCCGCTGGAACGGCTCCAAGGGCCGGAAGCTACGCGGCTTTCGGATTCTGACCGGTCATCGCCTCCGGCGCTTTTCCAGCAGCTCCGTGAACTGGGTGAGGTGTGTATCGAATAGGCTGGCAACCGTCCCAATTGAACCCAATCGAACAACGGCCTTCAAAGGATGCGTCAATTTAGGAAACCCATTCTCTTCGCTGTTTCGAAATCAATGTGAACCAGGGCGCTTCGGACTGCATTGCGTAAGCGGGCATCTTCGGAATCGGCCAGCTTCAGCAAGATTGGAAACGCCTCCTTCGCCAACTCCCCATTGGCTCCGAGCGCCCACGCCACACCCGTCCGGACATCTCTGTCCGGGTCTGCGAGGGAGTTGATCAGAGTCGCCACAATGGTCCTGGCCACCTTCTGGTCGTGAGCCGGACTGAGTTCACCCAGCGTTCGGATGACCGCGATGCGTAAGGCGGCATTGGTATTGGAAAGTCTTTTGATGACCGCAGGGACAATGATTTTTTCCTGCGATCTGAAGTTCGCCAGTGCGCCGATCGCTCCCGTGCTGGCTTGCGCATCCGCGTCATCCATGGCGGCTATCAGGGCAACGGTGGTTTGCTCGTCTTCCTGCTGCAAATGTCCCAGGGCCCGCGTTGACATTAAACGCGTATAGGCATCCCCGGTCTTGAGCAGGTGGAGCAGATGGAAAACGGCATCTTGGCCGACGGAACGACCGAGCCCATCCGGCCCCGAACTGGCCAGGGCGTTGATCGCATTGCGCTGGATGGTCACGTTGCGATTCATCAGGGCGGCGATCACCGGGGGATATTCTCCCACATTGATCAAGGCGATGGCGGCACCGGCGGATTCAGTTTCGTCTTCAAGCTTTTCGATCAGCCGGGCGATTTGCGTGGTTATGGATTCCGCAGGCTTTTCCAGGCACTCACGCACCAGCCGGGTGAATACGCCGTCCTGGCAGGCCGCTTCCACGATGATCGCCATGTCCGTTCCGGGCAATTGCTCGTGATACACCTCTTCAATCTTGCCCTGCCACCATGCTCTTCCCGCCGTATCGGGCGGCGGGGTCCTTGGAAACGGGACCGTGGTGAACTGTGCCTTGATCCATAGCAAAGTATCGTCCTTCCCTGGCACAGCCGCCCGAAAGCTGCCATCAGCGGCAACGCGAATATGTCCTTGTGAGCTCATGAAACATCCGACCTCCTGTTGATAGCGGACGGCGGGATCCACAAAAGTGATCCGGACCTGGGTGGGATGCAAATATTGCAACTCACTGTATCCCGAAATGCCCAGGTAGAGTTGCTTCTCAATGACGACCAGCCGGGCGATGACGGCCTGCTTCAAGGTGTCATCAAACACGGGATGACGGGTTTGGTTCATCGTCCACCAACCATGCCAGCCCTGGGAAATCTTGGCATCTCTTTCGCCTTCGGAATACTGATAGAACTCCGTATAAGGACGCCCTGTCACCTGAGTAAGTGTCTGAGCGGCTTCCCTGCGGATTGCCGTATTCTTGCCCGGGTAATCGAGCATGTCGATCAGCGGCCCGATGACTTCGGACGCGCTGAGCAGATGATTGTACGACAAGTCACGCAGGAAACTGACACTCATCATGTTTCTCTTGTGCAAATCGAGCAGTGCCGCCTCGGCCGGTGATTTCCAAGGCTGCTTGTCCACCGTATCTGCCGTAATCGTCAGACCGTTGGTCGTTCGGAGTGACAGTTCGCGCGCTGCCGCAAGGGCGAGCTGATTCCACTGTGCCAGAGACAGGCGGTTGGATGCAGATCCATAAATCATTGCCTGACGGTCACTCCATGTGACTCCGGGCAAGGCCGCATTTAACAAAGACTCGAAGCTCTGCGCTGGAGGTTTCGGCGGCTGGACGGTGGTTTCTTGCCCACGGGCAACTGGCAGCCAAAATGTCCAGGCGAGCATGAGAAGAAAAATGAACTTATGCTTCATGCTATGCCTCATCGTTCCTCACCTTCGTATGCAAGGCAATACTGACCGGCAGCGAATTCTCACGCCAGCACGCCTGCATCCCCGGCACGTCCTTCAGAATCTGCGCGATGATGAGGTCGGTGGTGCTGGTCAATGGGGTCTGTTCGTCACGGCGGGCGTGCTGAGCCAGCCCGCCGGCAAAACCACCGGCAAACTCACCGTCCCATCACGCGAACAGGATTGGTGGCGCAGCCTGTGGGAGAAGATTCTGAGTCCGTTCCCCAACTGCAATGCAGTAGAGAACCGTCCAGTTTTATCCAGCTAGCGATCGGGATTGTTTAGTTCGTACTGCGTCGTTCCGGCTAAGTCCGGTCCGGCTCAGCGGCTCAGGCGGAAAAACTGGGCGGCACCGGACACCGGCAGGCGCGCCATATTGGTTCCATTGGTGGAAACGACAGTGGCCGTCGCGGCGTTCCAGCCGTTGGTGGCGGGCAGTCCGGAACCGGCCTGCAGGCCGAAGCCGCCGGGAAACACCGGCCATGAAAGGGCAAGCGCGTCGCCCGCTACCCGGGCCTCGAGAGCGGGCGGCGGGGCAGCGTTGGCCGAGAAGGCAAGATCATCCAAGGCCAGCCCCTGTCCCTTGCTGGCGGGATCGGCGAGCTGCCAGACCAGCCACAGGGCGGAGCCGGCCGGCCAATCGGAGATCGGCTGGTTGATGACCTGCTGGCTCTGCTGGTTGGCGGGATCGGTGCCGTCCACCGGGCCGTCGCTGGAGCCGGCGGGGGCGGCTGGGAACTTGAAGGCGAGACCGGTGATCGAAGTGAAATTGGTGGGGAAACCGTTGGTGAGCGAATCCTCGATGTAATAGCCGCAGGTCAACGTCTTGGGCAGGGCGGTCTGACGCCACAGTTCAGCGGTAAATTCCAGGCTGATGCGGTCCAGCGTATGGCCGGAGGCATTGACCAGGCGGACCCCGACGGCGGTCGGCCCCGTCGCGCCCGTGGCGATCATGCCGAGGGCACGGTTGGTCGAACCGGCGAGCAGCGGCCCGAAGCTGACGATTCCGCCGCCGGTCTGGTCGCCGTCGCCGGCCCCGAATTTGAACGCGGCCCCGCCGATGCCATACCAGCCGGAAAGGGTATTCGACAGGCCCAGGCCGCCCAGATTGCCCACCGGGGCGACGGGCAGTGCGAACCCGCAGGGATTGGCCAGGGCATAGGCCACGCCGGCCAAGGTCACTGGATTGTCGGAGTTCACCGAAACCGCACCGGGCGCGGGCAGGGAGTCGAAATTCTGGAGGTAAACCGAGTCATCCGTCGCGTAAGCCACCTGGCTGGGTCCGGTGACCAGCCCATAGGTGGCCGAGACCGCTCCGGACCAGGGGGTGGAGAGCGGCGGCTTATTGGCCCCGGTGAGGTTGCGATGCGTCGCGGAATAACTGCGGGCGCGAACCGCCAATCCCACGCTCAAGGGAATCGGTGCGGAATAGGCCTGTGCCGTGGGTGAGACCGCACCCCCGGACAACCGGGGGTCCGAGCCGTCGAGGGTGTAGTAGACCGTCGCCGTGGCCGGACCGGAGAGCGTGAGCGTCGCCCCGGGGGCGAAGTCGCCGCCGGGGAGGCTGAGCGCCGGCCGGGCGAGGAAGTTCGTGTCGATGAAGTTCAGCCGGTCGGCATACCAATGCTTCAGGAAATTCACCTCACCCTGATAGGTGCCGGGAAAGTTGTAGCTGTAACCGGAGATCGATACGGTGCCCGAGCGGGGCGTGGTGTAGCCGCTCCAGCGCGCGGCCTCGCGCGGCTGCATGGGGCGGACCTGGGCCACCAGCCCGTCGATGTCGGCGTAGATATGGTTGGTGGAGAGCACGCCCGTCCGCAAATCCTGGTAACGGTCCACCCATTTCTGCCAGAAGTCGGGGTCTGTGAAGAACCGGCCCCACCAGGAATAGTTGAAGAAATCCGTGCCCAAGTCCGGCACCGGCGACCGCCAGATCCGCGGGTTGAAATCGCGGCTGTCGGTCGAGCCCTGCGAACGGTCGAAATCCCAAATCGGGCCGAAGACGACCGGCCCGCTGCGCGGCTTGTAGAAGTAGGCGGACAGCCGGAGCGCATCCACGTTGAAGGCCACGACGTTGAGGATGTGGTGGTCGATGGCCGAACCGACGTCGATGTACGCCGCGTAGCCGCTGGTCGGATCCCGGTAGGATGCGCCGTTCAGCGCGGTGCCGAAGCGGTTCATATAGCCCTGGATATAAGTCTTCTGCGGCGCGCGTTCGGGCGTGAGGATCGAGGACTCGGAGGGGCCGTTGTAAACGATGGTCTGCCCGGCGGCGTTCAGGCCGGATTCGCCAGGCCCGGTGCGGTCGATCTTCAGCATGTAACCGCCGGTGACGGCGGGGGCCGTGTTGTCGGTGGGCTGGAGCCGGTCCACGGGGATGCGATCCGCCCCGCGTGTGATCTTTTCCTCGAGGACATAGATGCCGAAGTAATCGTCCGGCGAAAGGGGCGTGCCGGTGGTGTTCAGATAGACCTCGACCATCCGCGTGCGCGGCGCATAGCGCCCGGCCTCGTTGCTGAGCTGGTAGATCAGCGGATTGTGAATCAGGACCGGCTCGAAATAGTCCGGCGCGTAAAAAGCCCAGTCGGAATCGGCCGGCAACCCGACGGGCGAGTAATTCACCGAGTTCGTCAGCACATCCCAGAACTGCACGTCCCAGGACTGCTTGGGCAGCCCGCGGGTGCTCGAGCCGCGCACGTTGATACCTGAGCCGGTGGAAAAGCTGGGGGCGTTGGTCAGGCTGGTCACTCCGTTGACCGGCTCATAAACGGCGAGGTTGGCGAAGACCGGCGGGCTGCCCACGGCATCCGGAATGGAGCCGGCCCCGAAATCGTAAATGACCACCGCCGGCAGGCTGGAGGTCACGGCCGCCAGCGCCGGCGTCATCTGGAGATACGTCTCTGTGCGGACCGGTCCCGGCAGCACGCCGGGCACGAACGCCCGGGCGGCGACCTGGGTGCTGGCGGTGAGTGCCAGCGGGTTGGTGTAAACCGGTGAGGTGCTGAGGGGGAGGCTGCCATCCACGGTGTAATGAATGACGGCCCCGGCGGCGGAGCAGATGAGGGTCAGCGCCAGCGGCTGTCCCGGACCGAAGCCGGCGGTGCTGAAGGCGCCGCCCGCCGGCGAAAACTTAACCTTGGGCGCCGCGCCCGCACCGGCCGACACATTGGGTTGACCCGGTGTCGGGCTGGAAAAAAATCCCGTCAGCTCGGGCTGGACCGGATCGCGTCCGTAGGAAACGTCGGCGGATTGGGCCGGATAGGCCCCAAACGTCGAGGCGGTCGCCCCCGAGGGGTCCAGCAGCCCGAGCCCCCCGCCGGCGGAGGGCAACTGGAAATTGGTGTGCAATTCCCCGGTCACCGCCGTCCGATTTTTCGCCGAGGCAAACACCACCAGATAATCCCCCGGCATCATCACGTAGCCCGGAAAGGACCATTGCTTCGCATTGGCACCCGTTGTGGCCAACCGCCAGCCCGCCAGGCTGACCTCCGTCTGCGTGGGGTTGAAAATCTCGATCCAGCCGGAGTAGTCGCCGTCCTGGTCCTGGATCGTGGACACGTTCACCGCCATGAACTCGGTGATCTGAAGGGGCGCGTAGCCCGCCCGGACCAACCCGGGGGCAAGGGCCAGCAGCAAGAGAAGGGAGAGACGCAGGCGAATCAAAAATGCCATACCGATGGGTAACAAAGTTAAATCTTAGCGATTTTCTGGGAAAATACAGAGCAAATACCGGGCCGAGGCGGAGATCCTCGTCCGGATCGCTACGCGTGAAAGTTCAGCGTTTCCTGGCCACCACGGGCACGTCATCGGCGAAATGGACGGAGCGGAGCCTCTGCTCGGAGAGGGAGTGGAGCCAGCGCAACGGAGCCAAACCACGGCGTTCTTGCAGGTGGGTGAAGGCGCAGACGGGACAGGCCCGTTCCGGCGGCGCTGACATGGCCGAGGTTAACCCTGGGGCAAGACCGCTTTCCAGCTCGCGGGCGGGGACTTTTCGTGGGAACCCTGATTGGCCGCCCGCCGAAGTCGCTCATGAATCCATCGCCACCCTTGGTCCAACCGCGCCTTCGGCGTCACCTGCGGATGCTGGGGGCGGTCGTCCTGCTGGCCGTGGCCGTCCTCACGTCGGTAAATCTTTGGATGGTGCGGACCGCACAGCCGCTCCTGTATCAGGACATCGCGACGGTGCCCGGCAACGAGGTGGCCGTGGTGCTCGGGGCTGACCTTCGGCGGCCCGATGGCACCACCAACACCTATTTCCTTGCGCGTACCCGCAATGCGGCGGCGCTGTTCAAGGCGGGCAAAGTGCAACGGCTGCTGGTCAGTGGCCATCCTGACAACCGGGGCTACAACGAACCCCGGGGCATGGCGGCGGAACTGGTGCGGCTGGGCGTGCCACCGGGCCGCATCGATCTGGACGAGAACGGCGACCGGACCTGGCATTCCTTCGTCAGCGTGCAAACCCATTGGCAACTCGAGAACTGCACGATTGTCACGGACGAGTTCCATGCCCCGAGAGCCATTTATCTCGCCCGCAAGGCCGGGCTGGATGCGATCGCTTTCAGCCCCCCGCCCACGAACACCGATCGCTGGACACTGCGTTCCGAGGTGCGCGAGTTGGTTGCGCGGGTCCGCGCGTTGGCCGATGGGGTCTTGGCCGAATAATATTTCAGGGCTGTTACGCCGGAGGGCACGGCCCCGCGTTCGGAGCTTAAAGCGGTTCCATAAACGATGCAGCCACGAGAAAAAGCGTATTGGGAAACCGCTGTGCGAGTTGGGACCTCGGAGCGACGCAAGCTCCCTTCCCCCTCACCCTGACCCTCTCCCTTGGGGAGAGGGAACAGCCAGCGAACATCGTGGGCTGATTGGAGATTTCTTCGGCCAATCCCGCGCGCGCCTCCGCCGCACGACGGGCGATGATTCTCCCTCTCCCCAAGGGAGAGGGTCGGGGTGAGGGGGAAGGGCGCAAACGGACTGCAATGCCGCTGGCAACGATTGAAGTTGGATCGAACGGTTCAACGACCAGGCGATGCTGGACCTGGCCGACTGCAAGGAGCCGGTTGGTACAGTTACAAGATTCTGAAAACGCTCTACTCCTGCGGATACACCAGCACGCGGTCGTGGACGATCAGGATGAGGTCGTTCTTGCCGTCGCCGGTCACGTCGCCCACCGCGGCTTCGCGCGGCTCGGCGGTCTCGCTGCGGCGGTTGCGGAAGGTGCGCTCCTCGAAGACCGGCCAGCGGATCGCGGGCACGAGCTGGTGCGGGGCTTCGAAGGTCACGATGTCAATGTACCCACGGACAGTCTCGATGAAGACGAGATCCTTGCGGCCGTCACCGTTCAGGTCGCCGCTGGTGACATCGTGCAGGTAGCCGTCCTTGATCGGCGTCTCGTAGCCGTCGAGTTCCGTGAACTCCCACACGTCGCCATCCAGCCGCTTCCACGCGGCCATGTTGGCCCCGAGAAAGCCGATGGCGTTGGGCGTCTTGCCGCCGAGCGCGATCGGCGTGATCGCGTTGAAATCGCTCACGGGCAGCACGGAACTCTTGCCGGACTTCCACACGCCATTCGTGTCGCGCGTGCACACGGTCACGGCCTTGCGGTCGGCATCCAGCAGGAAGAGCACGGGCGTCTTGCCATCGCCCGACGGCAGCGCCGCCGCACCGACGATGCGGGAGCTGCTCGACGCGCCATTGATCTGGTCGCGCACGGTGAAGCTCCAAGTGGGCTTCTCCTTGCCGTCCTTGCTCTCCTTGCCGTCGGAGGCGAGCACCACGGCGCGGAGGAAATTCTTCTGCGCGAGCAGCAGCTCGGGCTTGCCGTCGCCATCCACGTCGGCGGTGGCGAGCCACGGGGCATCGGAATTGCCGCCGGGCGGATTCACGTCGGCCTCGGTGAAGAGCGCGCCGTCCTTCGTCGCCTCCTTGAGCTGCACGAGCACCTTGATCTTCTCATAGGGCGTGAGCACCACGAGGTCGGGCAGTCCGTCCTGGTTGGCGTCATGGATCGCGAGCGCGGTCGGGTTGCCCTTGAAGGACTCGGCGAGCTTCTGCGTGGTGGTCGTGCCGTCGGCGGCGCGCAGCACCAGCTCGCGGACGTTGAAGGTCTCCTCCTTGCTGTCCTTGTCCTTGCCGGCGCGCTTGTCCTCGCGCTCGACAATCACGGCGAGGGAAGGCTTCGCGCCGGGCTTCACCACGCCCACCGCAAAGGCGAGGGGCCGGCCGTTCAGCGGCACCGCCTGCGGGAAGGGCAGCCGGCCATTGGCGTCCAGCGACGCCGTGCCGAGCTGCTTCTCGTCGGCGCTGAGCACGAAGACCTCGGCCTTGCCGTCGCCGTCCCAGTCGCCCACCGCGATATCGGTGATGCCGGTATAAGACGGGAAGGTCTTCGGCGCGGCGAGCGTGCCGTCGGCCTGCTGGAAGTGGACCATGAGCTGGCCGCCCTCGGGATCGGCGACGATGAGGTCGGGCAGGCCGTCGCCGTTGAGATCGGCCCAGGTGACGCCGCGGCGCGCCTTGTCGGTGCGTTGGAGGGGCAGGATGGAGAACTGGCCGTCGCGCAACGGGCCGGCAAATTCCTCGGACGGCTTGCGCGTGAAGTTGGCGACGGCGGCGCGGCCGGATTTTGCCGCGATGGTGATGATCTCGGTCTTGTGGTCGCCGTCGAGGTCGTCCGCCCAGTAGCTGCGGATTGGCGCGAGCGGCAGCTGGATCTCGGGACCGAACTGGCCGGGCGCGACCTGCAGGCGGAAGCGGAACGGGTTCGCATTGTCCCAGTTCACCAGCAGCAGGTCGTCCTTGGAATCGCCGTCGAGATCGAGCACCTGGAGCGCCTTTACGCTGCCTGCGTAGGGCAGTTTCTCCGGCTCGCCGAGCGTGCCGTCGGGTTTGGAGAGAAGGATGTAAATGTACTTCTCCGCGAGCAGCAGCAGGTCGGGATGGCCGTCGTGGTTCACGTCGCCGGAGGTCAGCGCGTTGTAATCATACAGGCCGTCATCGAGTGACCAGCGCTTGGGCGGCGCCCAGCCGTTGGTGCCGAGGTTGAACTGCACGACCAGCTCCTTGGGGTCGCCGTAGTAGGCGAGGTCGGGTCGGCCGTCGCCGTTCAGGTCCTCGATCACCAGCGAGGTGATGCGCTTCTCCGAGGAAATGGAATCCACCCGGAACCTGGCGTCGGCCGGCAGCTCGTTGACGTCGCGGCGCCCGATCTTCGCCGCCGTCATGGGGGCGTTGGTCTTGCCGGTACGGTTGTAGAGCAGGTTGATCTTCGAGCGGGCGTTGTTGACGACCACGATGTCGTTCAGGCCGTCGCCATCCAGGTCCACGATGTGGAGGAAGCCGATCGAGTAATCCAGCGGGAAGGCCTCGGGGCCGGAAAAGCCGAAGCGGTTGGTCGTGGCGGTGTCAGCCCCGAGGGCACCGACAACGCACGCGGCACAGGCGAAAACACCGGTCAGCAAGCGGCGAAACATGAGGGAGAGCTTGGCGGAACTCCGGCGAAGGGCAAGCGGCAGTGCGCGCCAACCGTCCGGGCCGACGGACCGCTTCCAGGCGACCGGCCTAGCGGTAGTGCATCCGTCTGCCGCCTTCATCCCCGCCAGGGACCGCGCCGATGGGACTCCCCGTTGGCGCGCAATGTTTCCATTTGACGTACATAGCACAGCAATGTATAAAGCTCCCATGCTCGAAAAGGAATTGGTGGCGGCTTCGACCGAGCCTTTGATCTTGTCGCTGTTGGCGAAAGGCGAGAGCTACGGTTATGAACTGATTCAAGAAATCAAACGCCTCTCCGGAGAGGAAATCCGGTGGACGGACGGGATGCTGTACCCGGTACTGCACCGGATGGAGGAATCCGGCTGGATCACGGCGCGCTGGGTGGAGATGGAGAACGGCCGCAAGCGCAAATACTATTCCATCAGGGAGGACGGCCATCAGGCCCTGAAGAAAAAGCGCGCACAATGGACCCTGATTTCCACGGTTCTCGGCGGGCTTTGGAGGGGGCAACATGTCTGACCTCGAATCCTCCATCACGGAATGGCGGCGGCAGATGCAGGCCGCCGGTCTCAAAACCGGCCCCCGTTTGGATGAACTGGAAAGTCATTTGCGGGAGGAGATCGGCGCCCTGACGTCGGCCGGAGCATCGGAAGCCGTGGCGTTTGAGCAGGCCGTTGCCCGTCTGGGCAGCCCGCACTCGGTGTCCACGGAGTTCAACAAGATCCGCGTCGGCCATATCTGGCCGGTGAAGATCGGCTGGGCCCTCTGGCTCGCAGCCACCCTGCTCGTCGCCGGCGGGCTGATGCGGGCCTTCCTGAGTGGCCGGCTGGGGCTCCTGTTGGGCGCGCATATCCTGAGTGTCACCGCCGGGTACGGCGGCGCGATGCTGCTGGGCGGTTTTGGAATTTTCCATGTCGCATGGGGGCGCTCTGGCCGGTTGTCGCGGAGCCGTCGGCAATCGTTGAACCGCGCCGTCCATCGGTTTGGACCGCTGGCCGCGGGTCTGGTGATTGCGGGATTGCTCCTGGGCATGTTCTGGAGCCGGCAAAACTTGGGCCGCTATTGGGACTGGGATCCCAAGGAACTCGGCGGTCTATGCGCGTCCGCCTGGCTCCTTGCCCTGGTGGTGATGCAACGGAATGGCCGGTTGCGCGACCAGACGGTGATGCTGCTCGGGATTGGCGGAAGCACGGTCGTCACCCTCGCCTGGTTTGGGGGCATCCTGTGGGACAACCACCGGCGGCTGGGCACCTATGGGTTTGAAACTGGCTGGCTCTTGGCGGTTTTGCTGGGAATCCACCTCGTTTTTCTGGCGATGGGAATGACTCCGGTCCGTGAAGCCAGGGGATCTTGACTCGGGGACAGCGCAGCGCGCCTTCCTCACCCGCCTCTCACTTGCTCACCTGCTCACCTGCTCACCCGCCTTCGCCGTCACCTGGCGGTCGAGCTCGTCGAGCTTCTGCGCCGTGGATTTGCCGAGCATCTTGGCCCGCAGCGCGAAGTCCATGCGCCCGTCGCCATCCCGGCCGCCGCCGCTGCGCGTGTCCAGGTAGCTGTCGAGCGTGCGGTAGCATTCCGACACCAGCGGCAGGAGGTCACGCGGCGTGTGCACGCTCAGGAGCTGGAGCTGGTTCGCCTTGCGCCGGAGCACGTCGCGCTGCGCCGCAAACTCCCACGTCCGCACCACCTCGGAGAGCGCGACCGTGCGCCGGGCCGAGGGGCTGTTGGTCGCGGAGCGCACGTCGGCGGTCTCCGTGAGGATCAGGCGCAGCTCGGCGAGCACCTGCGCCCGGGGCCAGAGCAGGCTGGGGTCGCGGCTGAGCACGTTGGCCGCGCTCACGGCCCACCACTTTTCCACGTCCAGCAGTGTCTGGAAGCGCCCGTTGCTGGCGCGGAGAAACGCGGTCTGCCAGTTCAGGTGCTGCGGCATCTGCTGGAGGAAGGCGCGCAGCAGGGCCTTGCCCGGGCGGTCCTGCAGCAGCTCGGCCACCAGCAGGGCGGCGCTGGCGCGGAAATAGGCGAAGCGGGCGGGGTCGGTGAGCTGTTCGAGGCTCACGAGGCCAAGGTCGGAGAAGCCGAGGGGGTTGCGTCCCGCGAGCACGGCCCGCACGGGGGCGAGCGGATCGGGCCGGCGCGCGCTGCGGTTCAGCGTGGTTTGCGATTCCAGCACGAGATCTCGGCCAAACTCGTTCATCAGCAGCTCGGTGAGGCCCTCCGTCAGCCAGAACGGCGGCAGCACGCAATGGTCGGTGGTATTGCCCCGGTTGACCTGGTCCAGCAGCACCACCTCGATCAGCGCCCGCACCAGCCGGGGCCACTCGACCGTGTCCGGCAGTTCCAGGTGGTACTGCCAGCCCTCGCGGATCGTCTGCGGGATGATGTTCAGCCGGCCTTCCACCGCGTGGCGGCGGCGCAGGTACAGATGCACCCGCGATCCCCCACGGTCATCCGTGCCGAGGCGTTGCTGGACCAGCTCACGAATCCGGTCGCACATGACGGTCAGGACCTCGGGCCGCAGAGAAATCTGCTCATCGTCGCCTACAGGCCGGAGGGCGCCCCCAGAAGCCGGCGGCACGGAATCGCGACCGTGGACGATGAACTGGCCACTCCGGCTCGTGGCCGTGACCGCCTGCGGCGGCAAGGGGCTGGTAATGGCGTGGGCCAGCAGGCTCGCGGCCAAGGCGACCATCACCGCGAGCCCCCAACGCCACGCCGCTGACGGGGTCGGGCGGAGCAGGGCGGGTTTCATTGGGTGGCAGGGGGAAAGAGACTTAGTCCTTCTTGGCGGGCGTAGCCGGTGCGGCCGGCGTCGCGGGCTTGCTCTCGGTCTTGGCCGGGGTGGAAGAACCAGTGCTCGCCGAACCGGAATCCTTTTTGGCGCCCGACTTGTAGCTCTCGCTGCGGTAGTCGGTCAGGTAGAAGCCGCTGCCTTTGAAGATCAGCCCCGCCCCGCCGCCGACCCCCCGCTTCACCTTGCCCTTGCCCCAGCGCGCTTTCGGACAGACCTCTTTGGGGCAGGTCGTGAGGGCCGCATCCTTCATGGACTGCGTGCATTCGAACTCGTGACCGCATTTCTCACAGCTGTAGGCGTAAGTTGGCATATGTGAACGTAGCGGAAGTAAAGGGCTGCGTGGAGCGGCGTCAAGCGCCACGGAGGGCAGACATTGTCCCGTCCTGAAAACAGGCCCGGTTGGAAAATTGCCTCCCGTGGTGTGATGAGGCGCACACGATCGCCATCGGGGCCAAAACAATGGTTGAACGCCGGCCGGCTCCCGGACTCCAAGATGGGTGGCGTTTGCGGGCTTCCGCTGACACGGGTGTTGCCCGGGCTTTCCGGCCTGGGTGCGGGAACAGGTCGGTCGAAGCGCCTTCGGGATACTGGCTATGGCTCGGAAATTGATGCTGATCGTGGCGGTGGTCTTGGCCCTGATCGTGATGGCGCTCCTGGTGGATAACAAACGCCAGGGGCGGCACATCCGGGAGCGGTACGGGCAACTATGCGTGGCCTTGGATCACGGCGACACCAACGCGGTCCGAGCCATCGTCGTCGGAAACATCTTTCCTAGTTATCTCAGCGCGGTGGTGAAGCGGCCCTGGCAGGCGACAGAGACTCCGGGGCTGATTTTGGTCACAGGCGATTCCGCCGTGTTTTGGCCCCACGGAAAGGATCAGCGCGGCTTTCCCATCGGCGACGTAGTCGAGTGGGCAAATTCGAACGGCGTATGGTATGTCACCTCCGTCCATCTGGACTGAAGGAAACGGCCCGGCGTGGCGCAGGCTTGCGGGCCGCGTTCGGTGGATGGGCGAAATGCTCTCGGGAGAGTGACTATGGCTCGGAAACTGATGCTGATCGTGGCGGTGCTGGTGGCCGTGATTGTGATGGCACTTCTGGTGGACAACCACCGGCAGGGCCGACACATCCGGGAGCGGTACGGGCAACTGGTTGCCGCTTTCGAGCGAGGCGATACGAATGCCATTCAAGGCATCTTCACACGCTATAACTCCGGTAGTTTTCTAAGCGATGTCGTGCATCTGCATTGGCGGGCAGAGGAGACACCAGGCACGGTCCTGATTCTGGGTTCATCCGCCACCTTTTGGCCTCATGCGAAAGGACATCACGGGTTTCCAGACGGCGACCGTCTGGTCTGGGTCAGCTCGAATGGCGTCTGGTATGTTTCCACCTTTTACCCAGTCGGAGACTGAGAAATCCGCCTCAGCGTTTCACATATCCATGCGCGCGGAACCACGCCACCGCGTCGGTGAGCGCCTGGGTCGGCGGGGTTTGGGGCAGGCCGAGTTCCCGGATCGCCTTGGCGGGGTCGAACCACATCTTGTGCTTCGCCATGCGCACGCCCGCGACCGGGGCCTTGGGCGGTCGTCGCGTGATGCGCGAGAGCAGCTCGTTCGCATGGGCGGCGGCGAGCGCCACCTGGTAGGGCACCCGCATCGTCGGCGCGGGCACGCCGGTGACCGTCTCCAGCTCCTGCAGGGCGCGCTGCATCGTCCAGTTGCCCTCGGCGTTCCCGAGGATGTAGCGCTCGCCCAGCCGGCCCTTTTCCGCCGCGAGGATGTGCCCGACCGCCACGTCGCGCACGTGCACGAAGTTCAGCCCGGTGTCGAGGTACGCGGGCATGGCGCGGTTGAGAAAATCCACGACGAGCTGCCCCGTGGGCGTCGGCTTCACGTCGCGCGGCCCGATGGGTGCGCTCGGGTTCACGATCACGACAGGAGCGCCCTGCTGCACCAGCTCGCGGGCGGCGACTTCGGCCTGCCACTTCGAGAGCTTATAGGGATTCGTCATCTGCGCCTCCGACACGGTCGCCTTTTCGTCGGTGGGGATCAGCCGGTCACCGCGCACCTCGCGCGGCAGGCCGATGCAGCCGACGGTGCTGGTGTATACGATGCGGGCGCAGCCGGCCTTGAACGCGGCGCGGATCACTTTCTGCGTGCCTAGCACGTTCGCGCGGAACATCGGCTCGTAATCCTCCAGCCACAGCGCGTAGCTGGCCGCCACGTGGAAGCACCAGTCGCAGCCCTCCATGAGCCGCGCCAGCTCGTCCGACTTGTCGGTGATGTCGCCGCCGACGCGCTCGTACGCCACGCCGGTGAGGCCGCGCACATCGGCCCCGGGCCGCAGCAGCGCGCGCACCCGGTGGCCGCGCCCGACGAGTTCATGCACAAGGTTGGCCCCGATGAAGCCGGAGGCGCCGGTGACAAAGCAGTTCACGCCCCGGGAGAAAACCACGGTTCGCCCCGGAAGAACATGGATTTGAGGAACCGGGCGTCAGGGCAGGAGACACGCGCGCCCCGCTATGGTTCGGCGTCCACCGCGCATGGCGCGCACGACTGGGGATTTTATCGAGATTCCCCGCTCACCCCAAGGCTCAGGGACTGCCGATGCCCTTCAGGATTTCAGCCACATCGGGCATGTTCTGGATGCCCACCGCGTTGCCCGACAGTTGCTGCCAGTCGGTGACGCTCGCCGGCAATTGACGGTTGGGCAGCGCCGGGTCGGCGGTCGTGATGCCGACGATGGGTTCACCGGGGTGGAAATAGTTCTGCCATTTGATCTCCATCGCCGGCGGCATCAGCACTTTGCCGGCCAGGCGGTTGCCCTCGGGCCGGTTGAAGTCCTCCTTGGACAGTTTCTCGAACGCGTTGACGTCGAATCCGGCGGCGACCAGGCGCTCGCGCAGGTCTTTCTGGTTCACCGCCTTTTTCAGGCGGGCACGGGCGTCGCTGAAAGTCTTCGCCTTCTCGGGCAGGGCCGGCCAACCGGAGCGGCGGTTGTCCATCTGGGCAAAGACGGGGCACCGGAGTGCGACGTTTTCGCGCACGGAATTGTCCCGCCCGCCGCCGACATAGAGCGCGGCTCCGCGACAGTCGATGAGGTAGTTCTTTCCGACCTGGGCGGCGCAGGTGCCGTCGTCGAGGTAGATGCCGCACTGGGCGCCCACGACGACATTGTGGCGGACGAAATTTCCGACCGCCGTGTAGATCCCATCGCCAGCCCCGAGGTAGATGGCGCCGGAGTCCTTGCTGGAGACATTCTGGACGAGATTGCCGTCGATGTAGTTGCCGGCGCCCATCACGCGGATGCCCATGGTCTCCGTCGGGGAATCGCGCACCACGTTGGCGGAGACGCGGGCCTGGTTGTCCTGCAGGAGGATCCCGTCGTTCTTCCATTTCGCGCCGTCCGTGTTGAAGTGTTCGACGAGGCAGTGCTCGATGACATTGTTTGTCGGCCCCTTCTGGTCGACACCGTGCGGTCCAAAGACAGCGATGCCTCCTCCCCGGGCGTCCAGAATGCGGAGCTGTGACAGGTGGTACCGCACATTGTCGGCGACCCGGAGGCTCCAATGCGGTCCATGGCGTATCGTGAGGCCATGCACCTCGAACCTGCCCGCATCCAGATAGATCGCCGCCTGGTCCGGTGGCACCTGGGCGGCTTCAAAGCCGGCATCGGGCCCGCCGCCCTCGATGATGAGGCGTTGCCCCGTCGCCAGGGAGACGTGCACCCCGCCAAGCAGCTCGTTCTGACCGTTTACAGTGAGCCGCCAGTCTCCCGGCGCCGTGCTTTTGGCCAGTTGGGCGGGGAGCTCGGCGAAACGGTTCACCACCTGTGTCTGGCCGTCCGGACCATGCAGCGTCAGCGTCGGCGCATCGGCGGCAAACGCGGAGGTCAACACGCCCAGAAAGGAGCCGAGGAGGAGCGTGAGGGGGAACCCGGCGGCGCGCCGGAGTGCGTTGGGGTGGGGAATTTTCATAAACATTGCTCAAAACCGTCAGTTGGCAGGATCCCGGGCGGATCGACGCAGTGGCGGCGACGCGAGCCCGATCACCAAGGGGGGCCGGATCATTTCGCCGGCGGGTCAGCCCGCCGTTTTCCAGGAAACCGGTTGCCACGAGCATAAGGTAAGGGTGGTGGTTCCTGTGTCCATGTCGAATCCGCCCCGCCCCTTGGCGCAACGGTTGGGCGTGGAACGGTCACGCACCGGTCCGCATTCTCCATGCGTGCGCGAACTACTAAAGTTTTAGTTGACGCGTGGGACTCCCCAACGTATTCCTTAGTTACTAATTGCTTAATAGCAACTCCTGAAATATTCCCCAGTCCATGGCTCGAAAGAAATCACGCACGCTGACCGACGCAGAACACCGGATCATGGAGGTTCTCTGGTCCAAGGGGTCCGCCACGGTGGCCGAAGTCGCCGAGGCGCTCGCCGGCAAGGATGGCACCGCCTACACCACGATCCTCACGCTGATGCGGATCCTGAAGGACAAGGGATATCTCACCAGCGACAAGGAAGGCCGGGCGCACATCTTCACGCCCAAGGTCAATCGTGACACGGCCGCGCGGAAGGCCGTGCAGCAGCTGCTGGGCAAGTTTTTCGCCGGCTCGCCCGGTGAGCTGGTGCTGAGCTTCATCCGCGACGAGGAACTGAGCGAGCCGGAGCTGGCCGAACTGAGGAAGCAGATTCTCGAAACCAAGGAGACCAAAAAATGAACCTCGAACTGCTCAGCCACCGCGTGCTCGGGGCGCTGTTCAACGGCGGCTATCAGGGATTGCTGCTCACGCTGGCGGTGTGGGCCGGGCTGAAGCTGGTCCCGCGCAGCAACGCCGCCACGCGCCACGCGGTCTGGTTTGTCACGCTGCTCGTGGTAGCCTTTCTGCCGCTCGCGCATTTCTGCGGGCTGCCGGGGCTCGCCGCCAAACCTGGGCTGTCCCTCGCCGAGCTGCTCGCCGCCGAGGCGGACCATCAGCTGGAGACAACCGGGCAGGGGAGCGGCGCAGAGGAAGTTCGCAGCAGCACCACATCGGCCTCGCCGACGATTTATCCGCCGCTGCCGACGATGACGCCCACGTCGCTGCAGCAAACGCCTTCGACATCCGACACCTCGCTGCCGGCGGTTCCCGTGGATGCCTTCCGCACGCCGACCACCGTGTCGCTCACGCTGGATGGCCTGCTGGAATTTCCGACGGTCAAGCCGACGGAGGAAAACCGCGCCGCCCAGAATTTCACGGGTCAAAATCTCTCCGCACTTTTGCCCGCCGGGAACGCAACCGGGGCAGCGCCGAATGTGGTGTCGCCCGCAGGAGATGATTCGCAGGAGGACAGGGCGGTTCTGGCGGGCAGTCCTTTCCGCAGCCGGCTGGCCGGCTGGTTCGCCCGTTGGCAGCCGCACCTGCCCCGGGATTGGCGGCTGACGCTGCCGGGCTGGGCGGCCCTGGCGCTGGCGGGCACCTGGCTGTTGCTGGCCGCCGTGCGGCTGGCCGGGCTGGCCTTCCAACTGGCGCAGCTGCATCTGCTCAAGCGTCACGGGACCGCTCCGCCCGACGAGGTGCGCACGGCGTTCGCCGCGCTCGGCGAGGAGATGGCCCCGGGCCGGCCCACGCGCCTGCTGGTGTGCCCCGGCAAGGGCGCGCCGATGGCGGTCGGGTTCTGGCGGCCGGCGGTGCTGCTGCCCGAGCGGGTGCTGGCCGAGGCGCCGGCGGAGCAGCTGCAGCAGGTCCTGCGGCATGAGCTGGCGCACGTGGGGCGCGGCGATGACTGGGCGAACCTCGCCCAGCAGGCCGTCGTGGCCGTGCTGTTCTTCCATCCCGCCGTGTGGTGGCTGTCGCGCCGCCTCACCGTCGAGCGCGAGATCGCCTGCGATGACCACGTGCTGGCCGCGACCCGCACGCCGCGCGACTACGCCCTGTTTCTCACCGAATTTGCCAGCCGCATGCGCAGCCGCGAGGTCGTGGCCGCGCCGGCGGCCTGGCACCACAAGCATCAACTCACCGAAAGGATAGCCATGATACTCGATCCGAAACGCAATTCGTCCCCGCGCCTTGGCCGCGCCAGTGTGGGGATTCTCTCGACCGTGACCGCCCTGGTCGCCGGTCTCGCCCTGGTCGCCGGCCCGCGCCTCGCGCTGGCCGGAAATCCTGACAGCGCGCCTACGCCGCCTGAGCCGACCGAAGGGCAGGAAACTGCCGAGGCCGCCGAAGTCGCCGAAGTCGCGGTCAACCAGGACAGCCAGGATGTGGCGGTCACCGCCAACACGACCGTGGTCACCTCGGTGCCTGTATCGGTCAATTACCAGGCTCCCACCGCCACGCTGACCTCCTCATCGTACGATGCGGATTCGGGCCCGCGCTTCAAGCCCGGGACCGCCGCTGCGGATCCGGCCGCGCTGCCGGTGCCGCCCGAGCCGCCGGCGGCTGGCAAGCCGCATCGGGTCATCTTGGACTACTCGCGCCCGGTGACGGTCGCCTACGCGCCCAAGCCGCCCGCCCCCGGAGCGGTGGCGATCCTCGCCGTGCCCGCCCCGACGCCGATGCCGGCTCCCGGCGCGATGCCCGCGCCGACCCCGGCTCCAGGCGGAGCCCATTTCTTCCTCGCCCAGAGCGGCGATGTGTCGTCCGAGTCGGGGAATGACGTGTTCGTCGGCGAGAAGCACGGCAAGAAGGAGAAGAAAGAGAAGGACGGCAAGGACGGCAAGGACGGCGACAAGTCGCTGGAACACCGCCTGGAACGCCTGGAGCACCAGATGGACGAACTGCTCGCCCTGCAGAAGGCGAAGTGGGGCGCGGCGCAGAAGGACTTCCAGTTCAAGGTCGACCAGAACTTCGACCAGAAGCAGTTTGCCAAGGCCATGGAAGATGCCCAGCGGGCCTGGCCCAAGCCCGAGGAGCTCGCCCGTATCCAGGCGGACATGAAGCGCGACCAGGAGAAGATGGCGCGAGACGTCGAACGCGCCGTGAGGGACGCCCAGCGCGCCGGTGCGGAAGCCGCCAAGGGTGGCCACGACGAGGCGCTGCAGAAAGCCAAGGAAGGTGCCGAAGCCGAAAAGCAGGCCATTGAGATGCAGCGCAAAGCGCTGGAGGCGGAGCGCCATGGCCTGGAGAAACAGATGAACTCTCTGGAGCACCAGCTGGAACGGCTCGAGCAGGCCCAGGAGCGGATCGACGAACGCGCCGAGCGCGAACGCGAGCATCACGAGAAGCACATGGCCGAAAACGCGGCCCCGAAGCCGGAGAAGCCGGCGACGAGCAACAACAACAGCAACGACGACGACAGCAGCGCCCCGCGGAAGAAGGAAGTCGGCCGCTGAGCGTCACGGGGGCGGGTTGGTCCGATTCCTCCCGCCCACACACAACACACATACAAACGCGGCTCGGCGGCCGCACTTCCCCAACCGCCGTAACTCCCGTCGGCCCATCCCCACTCTCTATGTCCCTGCCCTGAAGGGGCGGGATGGGCCGACCGGGACCCGTAAAACACCCCACTTTCCCACCAAATCCGGGCGTCGCCTCCCCGCAACGGGCGACCTCGGGCCACGCTCCGCCTCCAACCAGTCCCCACCATGAGCCAATCATCCAAATCCAACGGCGCCGGACCGATCGTTCCGGCCGTGCATCTGGAGTTCATCCAGAACCAGGCCGGACTGTCGGAAGACGCCGGCATAGAAGAGATCGAGTCCTACCACCGCGCACTCTTCCTGCATCACCATGCCGCTGACCTGGAGCGACACCAGCAGCAGGCGCGCACCCACGAGGAGCGCCTCACGCATCTGGAAGCCCGCCTGAGGGACACGCATGGGAAGCTGAGCGGGCTGGACCAGCTCATCCCCGTCAATGTGAACGGCGAGCCGGACATCAAGCCGACCGTGCCATGGAACCTGTGGGACCGCGTGATGTTCGCCGTGGCCGCTTTGGCGGTGGTGTGCCTCGTCGTGTTCGGCGTGCTCAACATCTCCTTCAACCTGCTGGAATCAGGCCTGGTCACCTTCATCGAGAGTCCGATCCGCGCCTACTTCTGGGCGGCACTGCTGCCGGTGGGCGCGCTGGCGGTGAAGGTCGGCTGGGATTTCCTGCAAAACCGTGCGGTGCGCGACGCATACCTGTGGACCTGCCTCGCCGTGGGCATTGCGGGCGTGCTCGTGTGGCTCGCCGCCTACGCGGCGGTGTACCCCACGCTGTCCAAGACGACCAAGGAACACATCGAATCGCTGAGCGTCTTTGAGACCGCCAACGGGCTCATGGGGACGACGGCGGGCGGGGCCAAGTGGATCGACGTGATCACGGTCATCGCGCAGGCCACCGCCGAGATCTTCCTGTCGGCAGTGCTCGGCATGTACATGACCACGCTCTACACGCGGCACCGTCCGGTCCGCCTCGCGGGCAACCCGCTCTTCACGCAGGTCGATCAGGAACGACGGCTGCTGGAGGACAATGTGGCGCTGGAGCGCCGCGCCCTCGCCGAGGCGCGCGGCCAGCAGACACGGCTGGAAAACCAGCTCACCGCGCTGCTCGCCTACGCCAAGTCGATGTTCCGCAAGGAGACCGCCCAGCAGCAGGACCAGAACCGGCAGAAACGGATGCTCTGGGATCAGATCACCGAACAGCTCCGCACCCAGATGCACAGTCTGGAGAATGGCAATGGGAACGGCAGCGACCGTAGCCACGGCCCCGTCACCCCCGCCGGCCGCAACGGCCAATGACGGGCCGACAAAGCCAATCCTCAGCCCATCTACGTACCATGAAAATCTGGACCCTCCGCTGCCTTCTCATTGGCATCGCCCTGCTCGGTGTCGGCTTTGGCCCGCTCCAGGCGGCCGATTCGCCCCGCACCGACCCGAACGCGATGCGCTACGTCATCGGCCTGTCGCCCTTCCTCGACAAGGCGGTGAAGGACGACGTGTTCCGCCGCATCGTCGGCTTCGTGCTCGAGGACATGCCCCTCGGCTCGTCGTTGGTCATCTACGACGCCTATCAGTTGCAGACCGTTACTCAGCTCGAGGTTCCCAAGGTGCAGGCCTTCCGCAGCGGCAAGACGCGCGCAAACCAGTTCAAGGAGCCGATCAACAAGCTGAAGAACTTCCTCGCCGCCGAGCATCCGCGCCCGGAGGCCGCCAAGATGGACTTCAGCCAAGCCGTCCGTTTTCCGCAGTTCATGGATTTCGTGGGCGAGAATGTCGCGCACGGGGACGACGACGCGTCCGTCTCGGTCATCGTGCTCGGCAGCCCGCTGTACCTCGACCACAAGGAACCGGGCTTCTCCATGATGGACGGCTACTTCCCCTCCGACGGACACCTGAAGGTGGCGCGCGACCGCTCCGTGTTCGGCCTCAAGGACCGCGCGGATTCGCTCGCCCATATCGCTGTCCACTGGGGCTTCTTCGGCGACCCGTGGGTCAGTGCGGTGCACCAGGAGAAGATCAGCCGCTTCTGGTCGCTTTACCTGAAGGGGCAGGGCGCTCAGTTGGCCACCTTCTGCGGCGACCTGCCGACCGTCTTCGACGCGGTGAAGCCCAACGCGCTGCCGCTCGCCGCAACCCGCAGCCAGCGCTTCGAGCCGGACCCCGCGCAGACCAAGCTGGAGATGCTGCGCATCACCCGCGACGTGGATGTGGCCGACTGGATCACGCGCGACACGGTCCACAACGCCGCGCAACACCCGCCTTCGGTCACGGTCGGCCCGATGAAGATCGGCATCCGCTGGAAGGGCGACATCGACCTCGATCTCTATGCCACGCCCAGCCGCGAGGCGGAGACGCTGTTCTTCGAGCACACCCGCAGCCCCGAGGGCTACTACTTCAAGGACCACCGCTCCTCGCCGCAGCGCGAATACGAGTTCATCGAGTTCGAGAGCCCCGTGGACGTGCAGCAGGTGGATGCGCGGGTCAACTTCTTCAAGGGCGAGGCACCCGAGGGCGTGACCGGCGAGGTCCGCATCGAGTTCGACGGGCGCATCTACACCGGGCACTTCACGGTCAATGCCGACCACGGCAACGAGGGCCGAACCGGCACCCGGCAGGTCACCTACTGGGCGCGCCTCGACATCCCGGCGATCCTGCACCTGCGGGAAATGCCGGCCGGCGGCGCCCAGGCCCGACGAAGCGAGGGGCGATAGGGCTTCTGGATGCGTCAGGTGATGGCTGGCGTGCGGGTCTGTGGTCCATAGTGGCAGCACCGCTTTCACTCCCCTCGGCATGGGTAGCGGAGTCGGAAGCACGGATGCGCTGTGGACCACAGACCCCCACGCCGGCTGGGATGCTTTTAGGAAAATTCTGCAACTAGAAAATCACCTCGCAGGGGCATTGCAAAAGTTCCGGGAAAGCAGGCCCTCTTCGGGAGGTGTAGGGACAGGAAGCCATTATTGGCAGGGCTGAAAGCCCGTCCGAATGATGCCTGGGGTGGAGCGAGCTACGCGAGCGCAGCCCCAGGTTGACGGAGCCGGAGCAGTCGAGCGCTGTAAGCGCGTCCCAAGGACTCGGTGGCCCCTGCGTCAGGCCTTCAGCCCTGAGCCCGATTTGAAGGAGCTTATCCTGGGGCTTCGCTCACGGTGTTCGCTCCACCCCAGGCATTCCTCAGACACGCTTTCAGCGCTACGGCCCGATGAAGCATGGGAAGTTCATGGATAGGGAAGGCACCGTGGCGTTTCCGATTCGAAGCTCAGTGTTGGTGGACTGGCCACCCCGCAATTCCACTTCCCTACGGGTCGGGGCGTTGCCAGTTTCCCCAGCCGTTATGAAACGGCCCTTCCGGTTTCTCAGCGTCTGGCTGGTGCTGCCCTACCGCTGCGCATCCCTATTTTAGGCTTTCCGCCCCATTTCCAACATTATGGTCGCTCTAGGTAGGTTACGTGAAAGTCGGTGACTACTACGTCGCTCCGCCGCAAGCAGCGACATTCAAACCATGAACTTCGAAGTTGAACTCGAGCAGCTCTTGCAACTGGCTGATAGGAGCGATGCTTATCAACGTCTTGTGGCGCTCTTTCAAAACGGTCCTGAGGAGTTGCGAGATTTGATCCGTGCGAGATGGGACTTCGGGGTTAAGTGGATATACCCGAACCCGCAGCGGCTCACTTGTCGCAAGAATGAGCCATATTCCTGCCAAGAGCGGATCGCAGCTACGCTGATTTACGACTCTATCGAAGACCTCAGAAGTGAGGACATGCGGGACAAATTAGTCGCCTGGGCTGTGGTTTATCACAGTTGTCGTGCTGTGGGAATCGTCCCGGAGGAGCAATTTGGCCGAGTTGCCTCAATATCCTCCCCAAAGATTGCTCAGGCGATGGCTGACTTTGTTAATCGGCCAATGGAGGACAAATCCATGGGGGCGTTTATGCTAGTTACAAAAACGAACACGGATGGAGAGACGGAGATTCTGCCCTCGTGGCACAATTGAGCTCGACATGCACCCGGGGTTGCCAACGAAAGCGCGTGGCGCTGGGAACGGCTTCTCGGCTACGAACAAAATCAAAGATGCTCTCGGTGGACTGGCCACCTCGCAATTCCACTTCCCTACGGGCCGGGGCGTTGCCAGTTTCCCCAGCGTTATGAAACGGCCCTACCGGTTTCTCAGCCTCTGGCTGGTGCTGCCGCTCCTCGTTGCCCTGCTGCTGCCGTCGGCCGCCACCGCGTCCCCGTCATCGGCCGACAATTCGCAGGCGAAGTTCGTCGCGGAAGCCTCCCCGGGCGTCCGCGCCGCGCAGACGCTTTCGGAGGTCACCGGCATCGCCATCTCGCCGCTGCTGGGCGTGGGCGGGATCGGCGCGATCAAATACCTGCGCGCCACGGAGGCAGAGCGCGAGCACCTGTTGTGGTACGCCCAGCCGTGGTTCTGGGTGCCCGCCCTGCTGATCGTGGGCTTGTGTCTCGCGAAGGACAGCGCCGGCACCGTCCTGCCCACCTCGCTCAAGAAGCCGCTGGATATGCTGGAGCTGTTCGAAAACAAGCTCAGCGCGCTCGTCGCCACCGGGGCCATCGTGCCGTTGGTGATGGACGTCTTTCAGGCAGCCCGGCCCGAGGCCGCGCTGCATGCGCCCAGTTTCTCGGCCATGCCCTTCGCCGCCGTGGACATCTCGTGGATGGGCAACCTGCTGCTCGTGCCCGTCGCGCTGCTGGCCTATGGCGCAGTCTGGGTCGTCTCGCACTCGGTCAATGTGCTGATCCTCATCAGCCCCTTTTCGACGGTGGATGCCCTCCTGAAATCCTTCCGCGCGGCCCTGCTGGCGAGCGTGGTCGGGATGCACTGGATCAATAACTACGCCGGCGCGATCTGGGCCGGGATCATCGTCTTGCTGTGCCTGCCGCTGGCCGGCTGGGCGATGCGGCTCGCGGTGTTCGGCCACCTGTTCGCGTGGGACCTGCTCACGCTGCGCCGCAAGCGTTTCACGCCCGAGGTGTGCGCTCCGGCAGGGCAGGGCGGGCAATGGGCCTTCTCCGCGCGCGATTGGAAGGCGCTGCCGGCCCGCACGTATGGCCGGGTGGCCCGCAACGCCGCCGGCGAACTCGTCTTCCACTACCGTCCGCTGCTCGTGCTCCCGCCGAAGGTGGCCACCTTGCCAGCGGGCCGCTACGCGATCGGCCGGGGATTGTTCCATCCCGAGCTGCTACGCCTCGAAGGCGAGGCCGAGTCGGGCTGCTTGAACTTCCCGCCACGCTACAAGGGCCACGAGGAGGCGCTCGCCCGGATCTGTGGGGCGGTGGAGGTGCGCGACGTGGGCCTGCTGGCCGCCTGGTCCTGGATCAAACGGGCTTTCGGCTTCGGTGCGGTGGCGGCGTGAGTTGTTCCACAGGTCGCCTCCATGAACGCTTCCGGCAAAGGTCTGTTTTTGCTCCTGGTGGTTTTCCTCCTGCTCTCGGCGGGGCTGGGCTATGCGGGGATTGCGCGGCTGCACCGCATGCACTATCCGCCCTTCAACGACGGGCTGTATGCCACGATGGACATGATCCCGCATCCGTCTCCCGAAGCGATTCGGTTTCTGGATTCCCGTGGGGGCAGAATCTTGGCCGGGTCCCTGGCCGTGATCATTCCGGTCGCTTGTGTTTTCCTGGTCTTCGTGAAGGATTACCGGATTGCGGGCTTCAGCCTGCTGCTCGTGGCGACGGCCGGGTATGGACTTGCCGGTGTGAGCCTTTTCATCCACGGCCTGTTTGACGCACCGATCTCCCTCCTCCCGGGGGGCTGAAGTGCTGCGGTCGCCCAGCCCGATCACGGTGGCGGGTACATCACGCCAGGAGCAGTTTCGCGAAGCCATCCAGGGCCGCGTCGGACTCGGTCGCCAGCGCCTCACCCGCCTTTCTCAAGGCATCGAGATTCTCCGGCTTGCCATCGTCCATTTCGGAGTCCACCGAGGGGAACCGCTTCAGGTCCACCTGCAGCCGGAGGTATTGGCTGGGACAGCATGCCGCTTTCAGAAGCATTGCCAACTGGTAGTCCACCGTCTCCGCCACGCCGGACATCAGGATGTCGAGAATGGGCTTCAGCCACGCCAACTCGCCCCAGTCTTTGGCCTGATCATAGGGATAGCTCTTGTCCACGACGCCCGTGCCGAGGGAGAGGATCTTCAGGTCGCTGACTGCCAGCTCCGGGTTCATGGCGAACGCCTCGACGCAGGCGCACATCGTCGGGTTGTTGGCGAAAACGCCGCCATCGATCAGCGCGTAACGCTTGCCGTCCAGTGCCGAAATGCGGGCCGGCTCAAAATACGTGGGTGCGGCCGAGGTCGCGCGGGCCACCTGGCGCAGCATGAAATCCGCACCCGGTCCCTTGGAATCCCATCTGAGCCCGAACCTCTGGGGCTCGACATCGGCGCTGTTGAAGAAGTGCGACTTGCGGTTCTCGATGTCGTAGGCCGTGACAAGGCACGGCTTGAGCAGCCGGCCGAGCGTTTGCTCCCCGAAGTATTCCTTCAGGGCCTTTTCCAGCGCTGATGCCGAATATTTCTCATAGGCCAGCCCGCCCACGCTGACGACCTCCTGCCAGAAGGAGCGGTCGAAGATCTCCCGGCCCCGATCGAGATACAGGCCCACCGCATCCTGCGCCGTGAACTTCGGACGTCCGGTGGCCGCGTCCGGGCAGAGGTAGAGGCAGGTGAGGATGCCGCCGGTGCTGGTGCCGGCGATGAGGTCAAAGGCGTCGGCGAGGCGCCGGTTCGGATCGCCGCTGAGCTGTTGGAGCTTCGTTTCGAGGGCGACCAGCACCTGGCCTGGAATGATTCCCCGGAGACCTCCACCGTCGATGGAAAGGATGCGCATGGCTGTAAGGCCGGCAAATGTGGAACCTGTTCAACATCCGGGCAAGCACAATATAATATGATTTCTAATACCGGAGGGGCTTTACGGAGGTGGTGACAGAGTCGCGCAGCGTCCTGGACTGCGCCGGTGCTCCGGCGCTTTGGACGGACGCGTGCATCTTTGCCTGCGGCCAACCTTGTTCAGGTCGCTCGCCCCGACCAAAGCGGTGCGGCAGCACCGCACTCCAATACCTCGCGGACTCCGTAGCGAGCCTGGGCCAGGGCGAAACCTGTCGCGATGGGGAAAGTGCGCCCGAGGCGGTTCGCGATCCCGGGATTGACTTACGGAGCCGATGGTTTGGAGTTACGCCATGCATCCCGAGTTTCCCCGCACTTCCGTTCACCGCTGCGCGGGCAGCCGTCCCTGGCTCACCTGCCTGGGCCTCGTCTCCCTCCTGACCCTCGGCCTGGCCGCCCGGGCGGACTGGACCGAATTCCGCGGCCCCACCGGCGATGGCCACGTCGCCGCGCCGGGCATGACCAAGCCGATCGGCCTGCCGCTGCATTGGGATGAGACAAAGAACATCAAGTGGAAGACGCCCATCCCCTTTCACGGCCAGTCCACGCCCGTGATCGCGGACGGCCTGATCTGGCTGACCACCGCCACCGAGGAGGGCAATGACCTCTATGCGATCTGCGTGGACGCCGAGACCGGCAAGGTCCGCTTCAACAACCTGGTGTTCCACACCGACCAGCCGGAGCCGCTCGGCAACGGCAAGGGCATGAACTGCTACGCCACGCCCACGCCCGTGCTGGAGAATGGCCGCGTCTATATCCATTTCGGCAGCCCCTTCACGGCCTGCCTCGACGCGCACACGGGCAAGGTTCTCTGGAAGCGCGAAGACCTGAAGTGCCGGCACTATCGCGGCCCCTCGTCCTCCGTCATCTCCTATGAGAAGACGATCATCCTGACCTTCGACGGCGCGGACCTCCAATACCTCGTCGCCCTCGACAAGGAGACCGGCAAAACCGTCTGGACCACCAAGCGCTCGGTCGCGTGGAACGACGAAAACGTGCCCGGTCCGATGGCGCGCGACGGCGACCTGCGCAAGGCCCACAGCACGCCGCTGGTGGTGACTGCCAACGGCCAGCCCCTGCTGCTCAGCGCGGGCGCGAAGGCCGCCTACGGCTACGTTCCCCACACCGGAACGGAGCTCTGGATGGTGCGGTACCCCGACTTTTCCACCGCGCCCCGGCCGGTGTTTGGGGATGGAATCGCCTATTTCGTCAGCGGCATGACCAAGGGGGAGATGCTCGCGGTGAAGACCGACGGCAAGGGCGACGTGACCGACACCGGCGTCGTCTGGCGCAACAAGGCCCACATTGGCAAATACGCCTCCCCACTGCTGCTCGACGGGCTGATCTACACGGCGGCCGACGAGGCGTTCCTGAGCTGCCTGGACGCCGCGACCGGGCAGGTGGTCTGGTCCGAACGCATCGGTGGCAAGTTCGCCGCCTCGCCCATCTACGCCGACGGGCGCATCTACTGGTTTGACCGCGCGGGCCTCGCGACGGTCATCAAGCCGGGCCGCGAGCTGAAGATCATCACGACCAACAAGCTGGACGACGGCTTCATGGCCTCCCCGGCGGTGGATGGCAAGGCGCTGTACCTGCGCACCCTCAGCGCGCTGTACCGGGTGGAAGCCTCCGCACCGGAAATGGAGTGAGGCGGGGCGGTAAGCAGGGGTTGTATCACACGCCCAGTTCCGGTTGGGCTGCGGTGGCCTCGGCCTTGGCCTTCTTGAAGTTCAAGTCGGGCGCGTGGTCGGGATGCTCCGCGCGCTGTTTGCCGGATAGCAGGCCGTCGATGGTCAACAATTGCACGCGGGGAAACTTCTTGCCGCTTGCACTTTCGTAAAAGCCCGCACTCGCTGCGTCGGCGATCATGCCGCGCGTAGGCTCCTCCAAGGAGATAAACAGGGCGATCTCGGACGACTCTCGCTCGCGCACGTGGTTCAGGGCGCGAACATCATCGGCCTTGAGGCCGCCGCCCTTCACGCTCACGACAATCTTGCGGGTGCCAGCCTTGTCCACGTCGTGGAAATATTTCAGACCATCAACGCCGCCATCTTTGCCCTTCTTCTTGCCCTGGGAGGGCTGGGCTTCTACGAGCGAGACGGCCCAGTATTGGAACTGATATTTATCCCGCTTGGCAAGATCGCGCGCGGCATCGAGGTCTTTGGGTGTGCCATGGATGTCAAATTGACAATTCGCGCCAAAGGCGTCCTTAAGCCGCTTCTCAATGAGCGAAATGGCGAGGTGCGTAATGTCGATGCCAATCCAATTGCGGTTGAGCTTCTGGGCGGCATGAACGGCCGTGCCACAGCCGCAAAACGGGTCGAGCACCGCGTCGCCTCCGTTGCTGCTGGCTTGAATGATTCTTTCCAACAAAGCCAAGGGCTTTTGTGTTGGATAACCGAGACGTTCGGCAGCTTGTGCGCCAATCGGTGGAATGTCCGACCAAACATCCGAAATCGCCATTCCACCAAGTTCATCGGCGAACCATTTGAGTCTCGGTGTGCCTTCGCCGCCCTTTGGCCAGAAAATTAGACTGGCTGAATCAAGCGCCTCCAAACGCTCCTGAACTGTTGCACCAGTCAGTTTGTAGCGTTCCATGACTTCTCCAGGAATCGCCCAATGACGTCCAACATCCGACGGGTTGATATGTCTCCAAGGCATGCCACTTTCTCCGTGTCGCAGGCCTGAACCAGTAAGCGTTATGGCCTGGAACTTCCGTCCGTCATCGTCGACTTGTTTGAAATGCTTTTCAACATAGTCGTCAGCGTGGGCCGTGGCGGGGAAAGTCCAAACGAAGTCATCGGTTTTCGTGTAGAAGAAAATCGTATCATGAACGGGCCCGAACCTTTTTGCGCTTCCATGTGCGCCGGTTCGCTTCCAGACAACCTCATTGCGAAACATTCCTTTTCCAAAGACCCCATCCAGGACGATTTTCAGATAATGGGAAGCGGTCGGGTCGCAATGGAGATACAGTGAGCCGGTGGGCTTGAGCACGCGGTGGAGTTCGAGCAGGCGGTTACCCATCATTGTGAGGTAGGCCATCATGTCGTTCTCGCCGAGGAAACGGCGGAGCGCCCGCATGATTTCGGACACTTCAGTGTTGGGCGCGTGCACCAATTCGTCAAACTCGCGCTCCGCCTGCTCACCCCAGGACCAAGAGTCCTTAAATGCCTCGATCTGCGCCTCGCTCTGCTTTCCCTTTGGGGACTTGAACAGAAGGTTGTAGTCGCGCTTGGAGTTGAACGGAGGGTCGAGGTAGATGAGGTCGACCGACTCCGTGGCGATGGACTCGCGGAGAACCTGGAGATTGTCGCCGAAGTAGAGCTGGTTCACGTCCGCAAAGACTGCGCATGGTCGGGAGCGGCGTCAATTCGCGGCGGCTGGCAGTGTGACAGCCCCCGCCGCTTCCCCATTGACAGGCCCGGGGGCATTTCCTTCTCCTCCACACCATCAGCACCGGAATCCCGCAGTCCATGCGCCCTCGGTTCTGCCACTTCGGACGCCAAGCCGGTCAGCCACTCCTTGCCAACCGCCCATGAATTCCGTCGTTTTCCGTTTCCGCCGCCTCGCGTGTTCACTGGCCCTGCTGCTGGTGGGCGGCGGTGCCTCGGCCTTGCAGGCCAGCCCGCCCACGAACTGGATCACGGCCAGCCCGGCCGCGTTGTCATCCTATGTGTCACAGCTGGTCAGCTTTGATGATGAGTTGTTGTTGGCCCAGACGTCGTTCGGCTTCCGCTCCTCCTTTGACGGTGAGTTGTGGACCCCGGCCGACGGCGGGCTCGTAACGGGGGGCTACTTCATCCTCAAGGCGAATGACACCTTCCAAGCCCTGCCCGCGAGCGGCAGCATGGCCCATATTTCAACCAATGGCGTGACGTGGCGCACGCAGGCCCTTACCGGCACCCGCCCGTGGGGCGGGGTGGCCTATGGGGGCGGGCGGTTTGTCGCCGCCGGCACCGGCACGCTGGACATTTCATCGGACGGGGTGACCTGGACCCCCCAAGCGGCACCGCACCGGCACCCCTGTGGCGGGATCGCTTATGTGCAGGACCATTTTGTGCTCCTTTCCGAAACGGAAGGGGTGTGGCTTTCGCCGGATGGCCTGACCTGGCAGCCGCATGCGCTGGCCCCGCAGCCTCCCACCACGCCGCCGGCAGACTTCGTATACTGGAGCGGCTTGAACTGCCTGAACGGGCGGTGTTTCGCGTTTGGCTCGAAGAATGAGACGCCGGACACCATGGTGGCCGTGTCGGACAATGGCGGGGCTGACTGGGACGTCCTGCCGTTCGACAGCAAGACCTTTGTGCGGGGGATGGCCTATGGTCGGGGCCGTTACGTCCTCGTGGGATCGGGGGTGGTGGGCTATTCCGATGACGGCCGGCACTGGACCTTTGACCAAAGCACCCTGACCAACCCGAATCCGACAGGCGTGGCGTTTGTGAGTGGTCGCTTCGTCATGACCGACTCCGAACGCAATGTCTACTTTTCGGATGATGGCATCCGGTGGCGCCAGCACAGCCTGCCCCGTGTCAGCCTGAATGCCGTGACCGCTACGCCAACCGGCTTCGTGGCCGTGGGGAACCACGGCACGATCCTGACCTCTGCCGACGGTTTCGACTGGCAGGCAGAAGCCAGTGGCACCCAGGTGCATCTCTACGGTGTGGCCAATGCCGGCGGCCTGACGATCGCCACCGGTGCCAGCGGAACGATCCTGACCAGCCCGGATGACCATGCCTGGACCCGTTGTTTTCATGCCAGCCCGGACACCACTCCCCTGCATGGCGTGGTTTACGCCCGGGGCCGCTATGTGGTCGCCGGGGCCTACCTGAGCTCGACCGACGGTACCAATTGGGAGGTGACGCCGGGATACGCCACTTCCCTGGCGAACACGATGCAGGCCGTGATCGACGACGGCACGCAGTTCCTCGCCTTCGGGCCGGCGCCATCCCCCGAGATCGGGAACGTGATCGGCCGCAGCCCCGACGGCCTGACGTGGACGTACGCCAACACCGGCCTCAACCGGCCCGACTATGGCCGGAGCCTCGCCTATGGTGAAGGCCTGTACGTGGCCCTGGGCACGAGCTTCCTCAGCAGTTCGCCCAACGCGGCGGACTGGCGGCTCCTGCCCCGATTCGACCAGTTGCAGGCGGTGATCCATACCGTGGACGGTTTTGTGGCCGTGGGCAGCCCGCAGGTCACGACCGAGAACGGTCTGGTGCTGCATTCGCCCGATGGTGCGAACTGGACTCCGATCACGCTCGACTACACCGGTCCCCTGAACGGCGTCGCCTACCGTGATGGCCTGTACGTGGCGGTCACTGCGAACGGTCAGATTCTCTGCAGCACGCCGACGGGCGGGGCCCGGCTCGGGCAGCACCGCTGGGTGCCCGGGCGGGGCTTCCAGTTCGGCCTCGGAGGGGTGCCGAACCAGCAGTACCGTGTGCAGTACACGACCGACCTGCAGACCTGGAACGATCTCAGGACGGTGACCGTACCTTCGTCCTCGGAGATTTCCCCTATCTTGGACCCGGACGCCGCCTCCAGTTCCGCCCGTGCGTATCGTGTGGTGACACCGTGAGGTGCGTGTTCAACCCCGTGGCAAACGCCGTATCCGTTCCTTTTCCCCGCCATGCGCGGGGTCGGATCGCCCCCATCGGCCGGATTACTATCAAGTCGATCAGCCTCCGTCCGCTTCCCCATTGACAGGCCCCGCAACTTTTCCGTCTGCTCCGCATCATCAGATCTATGGAGGCCGGTCTTCGTCCGCAGTTTCGGTCCGCCTTCTCAGACGCCAAATCGCTCCGCCAACCCTTGCCAGCCGCATGACCTCATTGGTCTCCCATTTCCTTACCCTGGGGCGTTCGCTTGCCCGGCTGCTGCCGTGGCTGCTGCTCGTGTGCGTGACCGCGCCGGTGCTGCGCGCGGACCTGCCCACGAACTGGGTGTCGGTGTTCCCTGCCGGTGCCTCACCGGCCGGCCCAAATCTGGTCAGCTTTCAGGACCGGGTGCTGGAGTCCTATGGCTTTAATTTCCTGTTCAACTCCTTCGATGGCGAACTGTGGGGGGACTCCCTGGCCGGAATCCCCGACCCCATCTATGTCGCCCGATCCCTGATCCTGCTAACGGTGGGTGACACCCTGTACGGGCTGGCTGGCCAATCCACCACGCTCACTTCCACCGACGGGCTCTCGTGGCGCGCGCAGGCGGCCACCAATACCCATGTATGGCTGGCGGCCGCCCACGGCAATGGCCGGTTCCTCGCGGCGGGCGATGGCGGGTTGGACAGCTCACCCGATGCGCTGCGCTGGAGTCCGCTGGACTTCCCCCAGTATCCGGGCTGTGTGGGGCTCGTGTTTGTGGAGGATCATTTCGTTCTCCTCAGCGCCCAGCAAGGTGCATGGCTCTCGCAGGACGGCACCACTTGGGAACATCGGCCGGTGGACCCGCTGCCTGCGCCGGGCGGCGAAGGGTCGCTCTGGTTTGCGTTGCGAGAGGTGAATGGGGTCTGTTTCGCTTTTGGGACCGCCGATACCTCTCCGGCACAGGTCTCCTTTGCCGTTTCAAAGGACGGCGGGCGGACCTGGACGGTTCAGAAAACTGATGCCGCCTGGTCGCTCACCGATGTCGCCTATGCCAATGGTCACTACGTGATGGTGGGGAGCGCGGTGGGGCATTCCGACGATGCGCTTCATTGGACTTTCGACCACCCGGAGCTGGTGCCGCCGACGCTGCGCGCCATTGCCCGTGTCAACGGAAGCTTTGTCGTCACGGACAGCTCCTCAGTCTTCCTCTCCGCCGACGGCAACCACTGGCGTTCACCCAATCTCGGAAACGTCCAGCTGAATGCCGTCATCGCCACCGGGTTCGGATTCCTCGCGGTGGGCTCCAGTGGCACCATCCTGACGTCAACAAACGGTTTTGATTGGCAGCCGGAAACCAGCGGCACCCAGGATAGCCTCGCAGGCGCCGTGAGCGACGGTGGCCAGCTCGTCGCCATCGGTTCCGATGCCACCATCCTTACCAGCTCCGACGGCCACCTCTGGACCAGCCGCCATTCCCGTACCAACGATCCGCTTTCATGGCATTATTCGCCCCCTGCCGGGATCGTGCATGCGCGCGGCCGTTATGTGCTCGCCGGTCTTTATCTGACCTCCACCAACGGCGTGGACTGGCAGCCCACTCCCGGGCATGAGAACGACCTTTACGACTACGCCCTCGCCATCATCGATGATGGCACCCAGTTCCTCACCATCAGCCAGCCCGTCTTTCCCAATCCCAGCAACCAGCTCGGTCGCAGCCAGGACGGCCTCACCTGGACCTACACCGACCTCGACCTTGCGGCGTCCGACCGCGTCGAGGACATGGCCTGCGGCAATGGCACCTGCGTGATCGTTGGCTGGAACTTCATCTCCACCTCGACCGATTCGGTGCACTGGCAGCGGATGGCGGACGAGCACCACTGGGAACACATCAGCTATGGGAACGGTGGTTTTGTTGCGCTAAGCGGAATAGGCGAGGTGGGCAATTCGAGCGACGGCATTCACTGGACCTTCGGCTGGAGCCCCGACCTGCGCCTTATCGCCTATAAGGATGGTGTGACCGTAGCCCTGAATCATGGCAATCGGCTCTACTACAATATGCCGGAAGGAGGGCATCGGTTGCAGCCGCCCCGGCCGCTGCCCGGCGGGGGCTACGAGCTGGGCCTCGCCGGCATCGAAGGCCGGCGCTATCGCGTGCAATACACGACCGACCTGCAGACCTGGACGGACCTGCTCAGCCTCCAGGCCGGAACCACACTTGAGCCCATCGAACGCGTGCTTGATCGTGAGGCCAGCACCAACACCTTCCGCCTATACCGGGCCATCGAGGAGTAGTCCGCTAAGTCAGCCGTCAGACGCGTCCTTTTTCCTGCATGCCCATCCACTGCCCACAAATTCAGCGGCCCTTCGCGCTGCTGCTGGCGCTTATGGCGCTGGTGTGCCCGCGGCTCGCGGCGGACCCGCGCACGAACTGGGTGCTGGCCTTGCCGTCATTCTCCCCGGAGGCGGGGCCCAAGAGTCCGCCCATCACCGCGCTGTATTCCCACCAGGACCGCGTACTGCTCGCCAGTTCCGCTGACTCGATTGCCACTTCCTATGACGGTGAACTGTGGGGTTCGGCGGGCGGGGATCTGCTATCCGGCAGTCCCGCTCTCGTCACGGTTGGGGACACCGTCCTGGCCCTGGACGGCAACCGCAGTTACACCTTGGAAAACAACCGGACCTGGAAGCTCGGGCCTGAGCCGCTCAAGGGCAGTCTCCACGACTGGTCTGTCGTGGCCCAGGGCAACAACACCTATGTCGCCGCCAGCTCCGCCGGGGTGGGCGGGATCATTATTGGAGGGGTGACTTTCTATGGCCTGGACTACTCCACGAACCTGCTGACCTGGTCCGCGGCCAGCTTTTTCCAATATCCCGGCTGCGCCGGACTGGTCTTTGTCCAGGATCATTTTCTGCTGCTTACTCCCGGAGGTGGGACTTGGCACTCGGCCGATGGCCACCTCTGGCAGCCGTATCCGGTAGACCTGGCGCCGGTGGGTGCCGGTGAAGCCACGGACTGGCTTGGTCTGCGCCAGCTGAATGGGGTGTGCGTGGCGCTCGGCCGCATCCTCAGCAGCCCCAACAACGGGGTCATCGCCAGCTCACGCGATGGCGGTACGACCTGGAACGTCCAGAAACCGCCCGGTACGACCGAGTTCAACGATGCCGCGTATGCCGATGGCCGCTACGTGGTGGTCGGTGCGGGCGTGGTGGGGCATTCGGACGATGCGGAACACTGGACGTTTGACACGGATCTCACGCCCGACCGGCTCGTCAGCGTGTCGCACGTGGCAGGCCGCTTCGTCGCCCTGAGCTCTTTGGGGATCAGCTACACCTCGGCGGATGGCATCCACTGGGATTCGCCCCAGCTCGGGGGCTACTGGCTGAATGCGGTGAGCGCGACGCCCGATGGCTTTGTTGCGGTCGGCAGCCATGGCAAGATCCTTACGTCGCCCAACGGCACGGATTGGCGGCCGGAGGTCAGCGGCACCACGGAGGATCTCTACGGGGTCGGCACCGGCGGCGGCCTCACGCTCGCCACGGGCGCGGACGGCACCATCCTGACCAGTCCCGACACGCACACGTGGACCCTCCGGCACCGCCAGACCAACGGCACGCCCTACGACCTGAAGGGCGTGGCCTACGCCCGCGGACGCTATGTGGTGGCCGGCGCCTACCTCACCTCCACCAATGGCCTCGACTGGGAGACCACCCCCGGCCATGGAGCGGCGACGCCGACCTACGCCAGCGCCATCCTCGACGATGGTCAGCAGTTTCTCTACCTCAGCGGTCCCACGGCGAATGCGCCCGAGGCGCCCATCCGCGTGGCGCGCAGCGTCGATGGGCTCACCTGGACGTTTGCCCAACTCGCGCCGAACGGCTCCTTCGGCGGGTCGCTCGCGTATACGGGCGGCACTTACGTGGCGGTCGGCCCGGGCTATACGGCCGTCTCCACCAACGGGGTGAACTGGCAAACGCATCGCTATGATATCAATGAAATCCAGCTCTACAGCGTGACTGCCGCCGAAGGCGGCTTTGTGGCCGTCGGAGCGAATGGGGTGATCGCCACCTCCCCGGACGGTGTGGCCTGGTCCCCGGCCGGTCTTCACGACCTCATCCCTCTGAATGGCATCGCCTATCGCGACGGCGTGTATGTGACGGTGGGCGGGTCCGGCCGGGTTTACTTCAGCCTTCCGCAGGGCGGCGCGCGGTTTACCCAGGCGCGCTGGGTGCGCGACGTGGGCCTGCAAATGGCCCTGACTGGCGTGTACGGCCAGCGCTACCGCGTGCAATACACGACCGACCGGCAGACCTGGACCGACCTCACCCCGGAGAGCCCCACCCCCTACGACAGCGGCGATTACTATGGCATCCGGCGCGTGATTGATCCTGGCGCGTCCACCAACAGCTTCCGACTGTACCGGGCTGTCGAGCAGTGAGGCTTTCCCAAACCTTTCTATCGCCGCAGCCACTCCAGCCACGCCCGCCACCATGGCTCGTGCGCCCGCACCATGGGGTCCTTTTCCAAAGACTCGTTGGGGACTCGGGGATCGGGCGCCGTGTCCACCTGGTTCGGCTGATAGTTCGGGTCCAGTTCCTTGAGAATTTCCTGCCGGCAAACCTTTAGGTCCACGCCGAGGTTCTTGAGCACCTTTCCGGCGACGCCGTCGCCCTCCCGGAGCAGACCCAGCAAGATGTGCTCGGTCCCGACATAGGTATGGTTGAGCGCCTTGGCCTCCTTCACGGCCAGCATGAGCACCTTCTTTACGCGCGGCGTGTAGGGGATGGCTTCGCCGATTCTGGCCACGGCACCGGCACGGGCTTCCTTTTCCACCTGCTGCCGCACGTTTTCCAGGTCGAGCCCCAGGCGCAGGAGCACATTCGTGGCGACACCCTGACCCAGCCTGATCAGCCCGAGCAGCACATGCTCCGTGCCCACGAAATTGTGGTTGAAGCGGTCCGCCTCTTCGCGCGCATAGGCAAGGATCTGCTGCGCGCGCGGGGTAAACTGCGGTCGGAACTCGTCCATTTTGTCATGGGCCAGCACCTGGGGGTCCTTTTCCGGAGGCTTGCTGGGTACTGGGGAAGCGGGTGCCACTTCGCGCTGGTTCGGCTGATAGTTTGGGTCCAGTTCCTTGAGAATCTCCTGCTGGCAGAGTTTGAGGTCCAGGCCGAGATTCTTGAGCACCTTTCCGGCGACGCCGTCGCCTTCGCGAAGCAGCCCCAGCAGGATGTGCTCAGTGCCGACGTAGAGGTGGTTGAGCGCCTTGGCCTCTTTCGCGGCCAGCAAGAGTACTTTCCTCATGCGCGGCGTGTAGGGGATGTTGCCGCCGATGTTGGGCACGGCACCGCCTCGGATTTCCTTTCCCACCTGCTGCCGCACATTTTCGAGGTCGAGCCCCAGGCGCTGGAGCACACTCACGGCGACACCCTGACCCAGCCTGATCAGTCCGAGCAGCACATGCTCCGTGCCCACAAAATTGTGGTTGAGGCGGTCCGCCTCCCGGCGCGACAGGGCGAGCACCTGTCGCGCGCGGAGGGTAAAGTGAGGTAAGGACTCGTCCATATTGAGGAACCGTCTGGCGGGTGCGGCCAGGCACTGGGTCGAGATTAACTCGAGTGTTTGGCGTGTCCACGGCGATGGTGCAAAGGCGGAGCCCGAGTGGAGCCGGCAGGGAACGGGGGATTATTTTTGCGGGCTGCTTTTTGCCGCTCCGAGAAGCCAGGCTCATATCAGGTTGTTCGCCAAGTCTTTGGCCCGGTTTCTCGAAGATCAGAACGGCCTTGCCAGATCAGGCGAGGTCATGGGGTGAACACCCCATGACCTCGGCGTGGCCTTTCAACCTAAGATCATCGGCTTAAGTCCAATCTGGGCACCCCTTTTAACTGGCCGCCGATAATATTCCGCGTTCGTGGCGAATGCCGGTCAGTGAGAGGGGCATCCGATTGTCGCCGAGCCGAATGGGATCACTTATGACCAAGCCTCAGGATTCCGCGCCGGGAGCGTCGCCGAGACCCCGTTTCAGCAGGGGGCACCAGGGAGGTCACACCCGATGAAACCCGCGGACGATCCGGCACCCAAGCCGACGGTGGGCGACGACCTGCCGCCGCCGGACGCCGCGACGATCCTGCTGGCGCTCCGCGCCTCCGAACTGAGCTACCGGCGGCTCTTTGAGGCGGCCCGTGACGGCATCCTGATCCTGGAGGTTGAGACCGGACGGATCACCGACGTGAATCCCTTCCTGGTGGAACTGCTCGGCTTCTCCCACGCGGAGATGGTCGGCCAGACCGTCGGCGAGCTGAGCCCCTTCAAGGACATCGAGTCGAACCAGGCGATGCTCGCCCGGCTCCAGAAGGAGGGCTACGTCCGCTATGAGGACCTGCCGCTGAAAACGCGGGATGGCCGCGACATTGCCGTGGAGTTTGTCAGCAACGTGTATCAGGCCGGCGACCACAGCGTGATCCAGTGCAATGTCCGGGACATCACGGAACGCAAACGGACCGAGGCGGCGCTGCGGGAGAATGAGGCGCGGCTGCGGCAGATCATCGACCTGGTGCCGGTGTTCATCTTCGCCAAGGACCGTCACGGGCGTTTCTTGCTGGTCAACCAGACGCTCTCGGCGGCCTACGGGCGAACCCCGGCGGAGGTCGAGGGGCGGACCCAGCGGGAGATGATCCCGAACGAGGCCGAAGCGCTCCGGTTCATGGAGACCGACCGCGAAGTCATCCAAAGCGGGCGGCCCAAGTTCATCGCCCAGGAGCTGTTCACCGACGCGCAGGGGAAGGTTCACGTGCTGCAGACGACCAAAATCCCCTTCACCATTCCGCCCACCGGCGAACCGGCGGTTCTGGGAGCCTCGGTGGACATCACCGAACGCCGGCGGATGGAGCAGGTCCTCCGCGAGAGCGAGGGCCACTTTCGCTTTCTTAATGACCTGACGGAGGCGACCCGCAAATTGGCCGAGCCAAACGCCATCATATCCGTGATCGCCCAGATGCTCGGCGGGCACCTGCACGCCTCGCGCTGTGCCTATGCGGATGTGGAGCCCGACGGCGAGCAGTTCACCATCCGGCATGATTTCACCGACGGCTGCGTGAGCGCGGTGGGCCGGTACCAGCTTTCCCGGTTCGGGCCGCGGGCCGTCAAGAAGCTCCACGGCGGACAGACCCTGGTCATCCGCCACATGAACGGGGAGCTGTTGCCGGGCGAGGGGGCGGACATGTTCAACGCCCTCGGCATCCAGGCCGTCATCATCTGCCCGTTTGTAAAGGAGGGCGCGCTCCGCGCGCTGATGACCGTGCACCAGGCCGCCCCTCGTGACTGGCAACCGCGCGAAATCACCCTGGTGCAGGAGGTCGTCGAGCGCTGCTGGGCCACGCTCGAGCGACGCACCGCTGATGAAACCATCCACCGGCTGAATGCCGGGCTCGAGCTGCGCGTCGCCGAGCGTACCGCCCAGCTGGAGGCCGCCAACCGCGAGCTGGAGGCCTTCAGCTATTCCGTCTCCCACGATTTGCGTGCGCCGCTCCGCCACATCAGCGGCTTCGTCCGGCTGCTGCAGGAGGATGCGGGCCCGGCACTCTCGGAAACCGGCCTCCGGCATCTGGCCACCATCACGGCTTCGGCGCGACGGATGGGCGTGCTGATTGACGACCTGCTGGGCCTCTCCCGGGTCGGCCGCACGGCCCTGCAAAAGGCGGAGGTCGATCTCGACGCGCTCGTCCGGCTCACGCTCGACGATTTTGCCGAGGAGACCCAGGCGCGGAGCATCACCTGGGTGATCCATTCGTTGCCCTCGGTCTGGGCCGACCGCGCGCTGCTGCACCTTGTGCTCGTCAACCTGGTCGGCAACGCGGTGAAATTCACCGGCCGGCGCGGCGCGGCCCGCATCGAGATCGGCCAGCTGCCCGCCGGCGGCGACGAGACGGTCATCTTCATCCGCGACAATGGCGCCGGGTTCGACCCAACTTATGCCGGCAAGCTGTTCGGCGTATTCCAGCGCCTGCACCACGAGAATGAGTTTACGGGTACGGGCATTGGCCTCGCAAATGTCCAGCGGATCATCCTCCGGCACAACGGCCGGGTCTGGGCCGAAGGCGTGGTGGATGGGGGCGCCACGTTCTATTTTTCCATCCCTACGCCCCCCACCCAGACCGCATGAACCACGACACCGGAAGCGCCCTGAACATCCTGCTGGCCGAGGACGATCCGCTGGATGTACAGCTGACCCTGGCCGCCTTGGCGGAGCATCCCCTGGCGAGCAAGGTGATCGTCGTTCGCGACGGCGTGGAGGTGCTGGATTACCTTTACCGCCGCGGGGCGTTCGCCTCCCGGCCGGCGGGCAATCCCATCCTCGTGCTGCTCGACCTCAAGATGCCCCGCGTCAACGGCCTGGAAGTGCTGAAAATTATCAAGGCCGACCCGCAGCTGAAGGTCATTCCGGTGGTCATCCTTTCATCCTCCCGCGAAACGCCTGACCTGGTCGAATGTTACCAGCACGGGGTCAATGCCTATGTCGTGAAGCCGGTGGAATACGGCGAGTTCGTGAAGGCGGTCCGGCAGCTCGGGATCTTTTGGGCGGGCATCAACGAAGCGCCGCCCCCGCTCAGCGGGGCGGCGCCAACCCGTCCCGAAACGGAAGCGGCAAACCCGGCGGTCACCCCGCCACCACCAGCGGCGGGGCCGTGATTTTCATGATGCCACGCTCATCCATTCCCTCTGGTCAGGTGGGAGCGTCACCGGTGCGGCCATCCGCGTGCAAAGCTGCCTTGACTCGCTCGCTTCGCTGGCACACTCACTGATTATCACCCCCAGCGGGAACCGGATTGGACACAGACATGCAAAATTCAAACGACCGAGGCGGCCTCTTGCCGGAAGGCTGCAAGGATCTGATCGACGTGCTGAAGCTGCAGCAGCATTCGGATCAGGTCGCGCCGATCCCGATGCCCCAATTCTGGAAATTTCGCCTTAACCGCCGAATTACCGCCGATCCGGTCAGGCTGGTTGATCTTATCGGGCTTTCGGATTTGGTGATGCCCTTGGCGCACGCGCTGGAGCTGGCCCAAGGTCAGGGCTGGGATTTGGTCGAGATCGAGCCATCAGCCTCGCCGCCGGTCTGCATCATCGTGGATTACGGACGCTTTTGCTGGGTGGCAAATGCCATCACCAAGCAAGTGCTCCAGCAAATGAAGGGCCCGGCTTAGGGCAGCGGACGAACCCGGTAGAAATGTCGGCCCTGGGGCGTCGAATCGGAGACCAGCACGATCTTCTCGCTGGGCCTCGTCACCGCATGCGGGTCGCCTGACAAAGGTTTCCATTCGATCGGGTCATCCAGTGACGTGGCACTTTCGATCACGCATTGGGTGCCGGGATACGCGGCAAGCGTAACCTCCAATCCGCCGCCGCCCGGAGCCATTTTGAGGGCGGGCAGGAAGGTGCCTTTGGTGATGCGGTTATTGTAAGTGTCCCCCACATACAGGTTGCCGGAGCGATCCAGCGCCAGGGCGCAGGGACGATTGAACCGGGCATCGGCTCCCAGCCCGTCCGTAAAGCTGGATGTTCCCGCGTGTCCGGCGATGGTCGTGACGACGCCTTCAGGCGACACTTTCCGGATCGTGTGGTTTCCCCGTTCGCACACATAGACATTGTCCATGACATCCACCGATATTCCCCAGGGCAAAGAAAACCGGGCGGCCGCCCCTGTGTCGTCGGCGTAGCCCTGCTTGCCGGCCAAGCCGGCCAGGGTGGTGACAGTTCCCTGCGGTGTCACTTTGCGGATCGTATGGTTGGAGGTGTCGGCCACATACACGTCGCCATGGGGTCCTACGGCCACGCCATTGGGGCCATTGAATTGCGCCTGGATTCCGTCTCCGTCAAGGCCACCGGGACCATAGCTGCCCGCGAGGGTGGTCACCATGCCGTCGGCTGTGATTCTCCGGATCAGATGATTCACGGTGTCCGCCACATAGAGGATTTGCGTGACTCCGATCGCCACGTCACCGGGGGAATTGAAACGCGAATTGACACCCTGCCCGTTCCCGCTTCCGGGGACATCCGGAAAACCGGCGAAGATGGAAACATAGCCGTCGGTCGTCATCTTCCGGATGGTGTGGTTTCCCGCATCGGCCATATAGAGGTTGCCCTGGCTGTCCACCGCGAGCCCCGCCGGGACATTGAACCGTGCATCCGTGCCGAAGCCCTCCGCGAAACCGGTCTCGCCGGCTTTTCCGGCGATGGTGGTGACCTCTCCATCAGGGGTGACTTTGCGAAGCGTCTGGTTTAAGGAATCCCCGACATAGAGGTTGCCGTCAGGGTCAACGGCGACACCAAAAGGGAGATTGAAACCCGCCAGGCGTCCCGCTCCGTCGTCGGCACCGGGATGCGGCGGGGTGCCCGCGAAGGTGGTGACTTCACCCGACAGCGAAACCCGTCGGACACAGTCGTTTTGGACATCCCCGACATATAAGGAACCCGCCGGGTCCAGCACGATGCCTTTCGGGTAGTGGAAACGGGCGGTGTCACCAAAGCCATCGGCACTGCCAATCACTCCCAGGCTTCCGGCCAGCGTGGTCACCGAACCGTCGGCGGTCACCACCCGGATGGCATTGTTGAACGTGTCGGCAACATAGAGAGTCCCCGAGCCGTCCAAGACCAGCCCGCCGGGCTGGTTGAGGCGCGCCTCAGCGCCGACGCCATCAGCCTGGCCGGGTGATCCGGAGAGGCCCGCAAAGGTGGAGATTTTGTGGTTCGGGTCCACGAGTCGGATACAATTATTGCCCGAATCAGCCACGAAAATGCTGCCGTCATCGCTCACGGCCAGGCCTCCCGGATAGTTGAAGCGTCCGCCCACACCATCCTGCTTGCCGTAGGATCCCAAAACACCGGCCACGGTCGTCACGTTGCCGTCCGGGGTGAGCTTGCGAATGGCGTGGTTGTAACGGTCGGCCACGTAAATGTTGCCCTGCGAGTCCCGCGCCAGACCATCCGGGCGGTAGAACCGCGCTTTGTTTCCGGCACCGTCGAAGGCCCCGGAAAGACCGGCCGCCCCCGCCACCGTTGTCACCATGCCGGTGGATGAAATCTTGCGTATGGTATGGTTGCCGTAATCTGAAACGTAAAGGTACCCATCGGTGCCCATGACAAGTCCATGGGGGGTGTTGAACTGCGCCGCCGGCCCCTGACCGTCGGCGCTGCCGACCACCTGGGCCTGCCCGGCCAGGGTGGTCACCACGCCTTCGGGGGTGAGCTTTCGGATCACATCATTGCCGGCATCGGCAAGGTAGATATTGCCGGCGTCGTCCTCCGCCAAAGCGTTTGGATTGTTGAACTGCGCGATATCGGAAGGTCCATCGACGTAGCCCGCCCCACCCGGCCAGCCGGCCAGATTGGTAAAGGCAAATTGCGGAGTCTGAGCACACAAAGGCAGGGCAATACCCAGCCACCAGCAAAGGAGGGGAAGTCTCATGGGATAAACCGATCTGATCCCCAATACTGATGAGCCGGCGGGCTCGTTGAGAAGCGGAATGTTTGGCAACTAAAAGGTGCGCCGGCAGTTTCTGGGCGCATCTTGGTCAGCCACTGACCTCGGAAGGAAAGTCGGCCTTGGTGAACGGCCACCCGATTCCGCCTCCGCTCCCAAAGCCCGAGGCCAATCACGGTGAAAAGATGCGCGCTAGCACTTTGCCAGGCCCGATTATTGTCTGTTTTTCAGCCACCGGCTGGAGAAGCATTTTGACCCAGCCGTTCACCCTTCATGACCGTACGCATCCATTGTTTCCTTCGACAGTTCCTGCGGCCCTTGGCCTTTGTGGCATTGGCTTCCGTCGTCCAGGGAGCAGACACGAATGGGATGCTGGCCTTCGACACGCTGCCGCGGGCGCACTTCGAACTCGGCGGCCCGGTGGGCGAGCGCGTCCAGGCGAACCTCGAGGGCTGGCTCCTGCACGCGCCGCAGGCCAATCCGGGGATGCTCGGGATGTTCCGCCAGCGCGACCGCGAGCCGGTGCCGCAACTGGTTCCGTGGGCGGGCGAATTTGTCGGCAAATATCTCATCTCCGGCGTGCAGGCGCTGCGCCTCTCCGACGACCCGCGCCTGCGCCAGCAGGTGTCCAACGTGGTGGCTGGGTTCATCGCGACCCAGGCCGAGGATGGCTATCTCGGGCCCTTCCCGCAGAAGGAACGTCTGCTCGGGCACTGGGATCTGTGGGGGCATTACTACGCCCTTCTCGCGCTGATGCTGTGGCACGAGCAATCCGGTGACGCCTCTGCCCTGACAGCGGCACGCCGTGCCGCCGACCTGGTCTGTAAGACCTATCTCGACACGGGAAAGCGCGTGATCGACGCCGGCGATCCCGAGATGAACATGGCGATCCTCACCGGCATGACGCGGCTGTACCGGGTGACCGGCGAGGCGCGTTATCTGCGGCTAGCCCACGAGGTGGAGCACGACTGGGAACGGGCCGGCGACTACCTGCGCGCGGGCCTCGACGGGCGCGAGTTCTACCGCTCGCCCCGACCGCGTTGGGAAAGCCTGCACGACCTGCAAGGCCTGCTGGAGCTGTGGCGCGCGACCGGCGAGGTGAAGTACCGCGACGCCTTTGTGCACCACTGGCGCAGCATCCGCCGCTGGGATCGGCGCAATACTGGCGGCTTCAGCTCCGGCGAACAGGCCACGGCCAATCCCTACGCCGCAGCCCCGATCGAGACCTGCTGCACGGTCGCGTGGATGGCACTCACGGAAGACTATCTCAAGCTCACCGGGGACGCTCGCGCCGCAGACGATCTCGAACTGGCCACGCTGAACGCCGGGCTGGGTGCTCAGCATCCCAGCGGCCGCTGGTGGACTTATAACACGCCGATGGATGGCGTCCGCGAAGCCAGCGCGCACACCATCGTGTTCCAAGCCCGGGCCGGCACGCCGGAGCTGAATTGCTGCTCCGTGAACGGTCCCCGCGTGCTGGGCATGCTGAGCGAGTGGGCCGTGATGGCGGCTCCGGATGGCCTGGTCGTGAACTGGCTCGGCTCGGGGCACTTCGCGGGCAACCTGCCCGACGGCGCACCGGTGAGCTTCACGGCGACGGGCGAGGCGTGGCGCGACGGGCACACGGAACTGCGGTTCACCACCGCTCCGTCGCACGAATTTCCATTGCGCGTGCGCATCCCCGCCTGGGCGCAGGATGCCCATGTCCGGCTGAATGGCCGTCCGCTGGAGGGCGTGGTGGCCGGCGAATATTTTGGGCTGAACCGGCGCTGGAGCACGCGGGACCGACTCGAATTGGACTTCAGCCTGCCGCTGCGCTTCGTCGCGGGGGCAAATGAGGCGGCGGGAAAAGTCTCCCTCTACCGGGGTCCGGTGTTGCTGGCGTTTGACCCGGCATATAATCCGATGGATGAAACCGCCCTGCCGGCCATTGACCTCCCGCAATTGCCGTCCGCGCACGTCGTAAGTTCCGCCAAGCCCACGGCGGATGGGTCGCTGGTGCCGGCCCCATGGGTTACAGTGGAAGTGACGACCGTCGCGGGCACCACGCTGCGGCTGGTTGATTTTGCGAATGCCGGCAGTTCCGGCACCCACTACCGCTCCTGGCTGCCCGTCGGGCAGGCCCCGCCGCCGCCCGCGTTCACGCAGAGCCCGCCGGATGCCGCGCGGGTGCCGGCCGGGCCGGTGCTCTTCCGTTGGCGCGGTTCGGGCGCGCCCGAAACCCGTTACCGGCTGGAGCTGGGGACGAACGCAACTTTCGCCGGCGGCGCCGTCTGGACCACCAATGTGACCGGCTCCCGCTGCGTCTGGGACATCCGCTTCCTGAGCACACGGTCAGGTCAGTCTCCTAATCGGCTGTGGTGGCGCGTGGTGACGCTCGGCGAAGGGGGCGAGACCATCGCCGAGGTGCCTCCGGCCCGGTTTACTGTGGATGTTTTCCAGCTGCCCGCCGACATCCCGCCTGAGCCGCGACGTGGACCGGCCGGGGAGATGATCGCGCACTCGCTGCGGGAGGGAGAGCCGCCCGCCTTTGGCGAAATCACCTCAGCGAAGTTTACCCGGCGCGACGCCGAAGGCACGGAAGTCAACGGACGCGACCAGATGCTGGTGTACGCCGTGCCCGCATGGCCCGAGGAGGATTTCTCGGTGAGCCTGCGGGTGCGCCTCCCCGAAGTTCCGTCGTCGCGGGTCGGCCAGCTCTTCAGTGCCTGGACCGCCGGCATGGATGACCCGCTCCGGCTGGTGCTCGACCACGGCCGGCTCTTTGCCCGCATCGAGGCGGGAACCGGCTATTCCACGCCGGGCGTGCCGCTCGGGGCCGGAGCCTGGCACACGGTGGCCGCCGTGAAACAGGGAACCCGTCTCACGCTCTATCTCGACGGCGAACCGGCCGACTCCTGCGCCGCGCCCGAGTTCAGCAACACCCGCGCGCAGGACTGCGCGCTGGGCGGCAACCCCCACTACGTCGGTGACGAATTCCTCGCCGCCCGCTTCGCCGATTTCCGCCTCTACGATCGCGCCCTGTCTGCCGAGGAGATCCGGTGCCCAGCATTGCCGAGATAGAAACGAGCTCTGGCCCGGCTGGAGTTCGCGTGGTCGCTTCGGGTCAACCGGCTTCCGGCCTGGAGGGCCAACGCAACCGGGTTCGCCACCCGGCGCCGCAGCGGACAATGTCTCCCGTTCTATACCCCGGGAACGGGTCGCCCCGCACATGCCGGCGGCATTCAGCCATTTATAGAAGCCGGAGGATATTTCCGCCTCTACGACCGCGCCCTGTCCGCCGAGGAGGTCGGGCGCTCCAGCTCACCGAGATAAAAAGAGTTCCAGCCCAGCTGGAGTTCGCGTGGTCGCTTCGGGTCAACCGGTTTCCGGCCCGGAGGGCCAACGCAACCGGGTTCGCCACCCGGCGGCGCAGCGGACAATCTCGCCCGTTCTATACCCCGGGAACGGGTCGCCCGCACATGCCGGCGGCATTCAGCCACTTATAGAAGCCGGAGAATTACAGTCCGGCGAAGGGATGAGGCTTGACGTTTTTCAGGCTCCTACTTACGTTCGGGACGTTCCATCTAATGATGGAGAATATAAAGGAGTGAAGCATGGGAGAGGGGGGATATTTCCCGCACTTTTCCCCATTCGGCACCAGGTACCCGCAACCAAGGCACTGTCCATGTTGATCGTTTTGTCTCCCCGTCGCCCGACGGAAAACTGCCGCCCGCCTCCTCGGCCGTCCCTTTTCCCCCGCAACCGACCAGATCCAACGCCGGGTTCGTGTGAACCTGAGCCGCCCAGCCGGGCGATCCGGTCGGCCACGGGGTCGCTAACACAACCATGATAAGCATTCCCTCCCGACTGGTTACATCGTCCCAGCGGATTGCCCTCGGGCTCACCCTTGCCGTGAGCCTGTCCTGGTCCGCCGCGCACGCCGCCGCCGGAGATCCCGCGTGGTCCGCCCCGCGGAGTCTGTCCTCGAACCCCATCCAGAGCTCGCCCGCCATGTCGCCTGACGGGACGACGATTTATATCGGCACCACGGATACGCCAAACGGCAAGCTGTACGCGCTGAATGCCGCCACGGGGGCCACGCTCTGGAGCTTCACGACCAGTGGCGGGATCTTCAGCTCGCCGGTGGTCAGCCACAGTGGCAGCATCTTCGTCTGCACCTCCACCGGTTTCATCTACTGCCTGAATTCGAGCGGCACATCCATCTGGGGTGCGCCGGGCTATTATCACCTGCCCGCCGGCACCGGGATATATTCCACTCCGGCACTGAATTTTGCGGAGGATGTCATCTACCTCCAGGCCTTGGATGGGAACCTTTACTGCATTTACGTGGCGGCCTCATCGCCCTCCACCTCGTGGACCACGATGCTCCGGACGCCGAACAATACCACGAGCACGACCGAAGCTCCTCTGACCGCGTCTCCGGCCATCGGGGCCGACGGCACGGTTTACGCCATCGGCCTCGATTCTACGGGCTTTTTCAGCGAGCTCTACGCGATCAACCCGAACGGCTCCCAGAAATGGGTGAGCCAGCTGGGGATAAACCCGCTGTTTGTCAAACCAGCCACGGTCTCCTCCCCGTCGATCGGGCCCGATGGCACGATCTTTAGCGGCCATGATTCCGGCACTTTCACCAGTAACAGCCCTTTTGACGGGTCGTCCGTAGTGAGTTTTAACTCGACGGATGACACCGATACCACTGCGGTCATCAGCAGCGCCGGCACAGTCTATATGGGCACTGATGGGGGGTTCGTTTTTGCCTACAATCCGGATGGCAGCGTACTGTGGAGCAACCAGATCTCCCCAGGGGCGGAAGTTCAGGGGAGTGGGGCCCTGACCGCCGATGGCAAGCTGTGGATCCCCTCCACGGTCACCACGACCGGGGGTGCCACGACGGTGGGCAAAATCTACTGCCTGGATGCGAGCACGGGCGCCCTGCTGCTTTCGGAAACCATCGGTTCCGTGCCGTTGCAGGCTTCTTCGCCGGTGATCGGGCTGGATGGGACGGTGTATGTCGCCGGCGGCGGGTCCGTGTACGCCTTCAAGGGCTACGGGAGCGCGAGTGTGCCGGCGGCGGGTTTCTGGCCCGGCTTCCGCAACAATTCGCGCCACGCGGCCGATGTGCGCAACAACCGCTGGACCGATGCGACCCTGAGCGGCGTCACCATCATTCCCATCCAGTTTGTCGGCAGCACCCAGGGCGCGGCCTATGCCATCAATGACGTGAACACCGTCGCCGGCTATGCCAACGGCTGGGTGAACTACCCGAGCAGCGGACCTTACTCCAGCAGCGCATTCACCTATTCCAGCTCGACGGTGCTGGCCGGCTGGGGCACCGGCATCACCACGAATTCCACGGGGCTGGCGGTGGACAGCAAGAGCCGCATCGTCGGCTCGTATGTCCCGCTGGGTTCCGTTTATCACTTTGGTTTCCTGTACGATCCCACCGGCGGCACGCCGACGACCAGCACCCTGGACGCGCAGCTTGGCGGCACGTCTGCCTCGGTCGAGGCCATCTCCCCCAACGGGTTAATGATGGTGGGCGCGTCCACCCTCAGCGGCCAGGATCGGGCAACCAAGTGGGACAGCAGCTCCACGACGGGTAATGATTTGTCTTCTCTGAACCCCAGTGGCCTCAGCACCGCCTACGGGGTCAATGACAGCGGCCAACTGGTCGGCAAGTCCTACAATGGCACGGTGACCCACGGATTTGTCACCCAGTATGCTAATGGTATCCAAGGAGCCCAAGATGACCTTGGCTCCCAAGCCGGTGCTTCCGGGGACAGCGCCGCGTGGGCGATCAACGGGTTCAACCAGATCGTGGGTGGCACCAAGACCACCACGGGCATCCACCGCCCGTTCCTCAAGACCGGGGCCAGTGCCGGCTCCGCGTCGAGCGGCACCTGGTCGCTGGCCCCCTTGTCGGGAACCCTGAACGGAACGGATGGGGTGGCCTACGGGATTAATGACCGCGGGCAGGTCGTCGGTTCGGCCAACCTGAGCACCAGCAGTTCGACCTATCACGCCTTCATCTGGGTGCCCAGCGGTCCGCAGGGCTACGTGGTGAAGGATCTGAACTCGCTGCTCAACAGCACCCAGTTGAGCCAGTGGACGCTGACGGCGGCCTACGGGATCAACAATGCGGGCCACATCGTGGGCTACGGCACCTTCAACGGCGCGCTGGCGGCCTTTGAACTGTATCCAAACTGAGAGGGGCCAGATACGGCCGGCGGGCTGGACAGACTTCAGCCCGCCGGCTTACTTTGGAGATCTCTCAGGCCAAGTGAACCGGGTATGAACGCTCCCCACTCCAGCAGGCTCGCCGCCCTCCGTCGCGGCTTCACGCTGATCGAGCTGCTGGTGGTCATCGCGATCATCGCGATCCTGGCGGCCCTGCTGCTGCCGGGCCTCACCAAGGCCAAGGTCGCCGCGCAGCGGACGGTGTGCCTGGGCAACCTGAAGCAGC
>CAIXUG010000023.1 GCA_903922605.1 uncultured Verrucomicrobiota bacterium | reverse complement strand
TTTTTCTACCCGGGCGACCGGCCGCGCCGCTGGCAGGACACCGGCGACCTGTGGGTCCATGGTTTTTGGGCCTACGATTGGGCGAACTCCTACGAGCACGTCGCCGCCCTCGATCCCGATCAGCACCTTGTCAAGACCGCGCCACCATTTGGCCACTATGGTTTCCGCACCGGCCAGCGCTTCTATTTCCTGAACGTTTTGGAGGAGCTCGACCAGCCCGGCGAGTGGTTTTTGGATCGCAAATCGGGCGTGCTCTACTTCTGGCCGCCTGGTCCGATCGTCTCGTCTGAGACTCTGCTCTCACTCCTTCGCCAACCGATTTTCAAACTGACCGGGGCGAGCCACATCATCCTCCAAGGACTGGTGGTCGAAGCCACCCGTGGCAGCGCGGTGGAGATCAACGGCGGTACGGGCAACCGTCTCGTCGGCTGCCTCCTGCGGAATCTGGGCAATCTGGGAGTGGTCATCAACGGCGGCACGGACCACGGCGTGGTGGGCTGCGACATTCTCGACACCGGCGACGGCGGCGTCTCGCTGACCGGCGGCGACCGACAGACCCTCACACCGGCGGGCCATTTCGTGGAGAACTGCCATTTCCAACGGCAGGCCCGCTGGTCGAAGTGCTATGCCCCGGCGATCGAGATGACCGGCGTCGGCCTGCGCGCTTCGCACAACCTCATCCATGACCATCCTCACGCCGGGATCATTTTCTGGGGAAATGACGTCCTGATCGAGTTCAACGACATCCACCACATCGCGCTGGAGACAGGCGATGTCGGCGCCATCTATACCGGGCGCGATTATTCGTTTCGCGGAAACCGCATCCGGAACAACTTCATTCACGAGACCGGTGGTGTGGGGATGGGTTCGATGGGCGTTTACATGGACGACTGCGTGAGCGGCACGGAGATCTTCGGCAACGTCTTCCAAAAGGTGCATCTGGCCATGTTCATCGGCGGTGGACGCGACCATCACGTGGAGAACAACGTCTTCGTGGACTGCGAGCCGGCCGTGCAGGCGGATGGTCGCGGCCTCGACCGCGCACCCGTCTGGCATGACATGGTGAATGGTTATATGCGGCAGAAGCTTGCGGCCATACCGGCCGCGCTGTACCGCGAACGGTATCCGGCCATCAAATCGCTCGATGCCCATTATGGTGCGCCCGAAAGCCCGGCCCTCACGGGAGGCGCTTTCAAGGGCGTGCCGCCGGAGGGCAACGTCATTGCGCACAATGTCTGCGTCGGCAACTGGCTCAACATCACCTGGAATGCGAAGCCGGAGCTTTTCGACGTGCATGACAACTTCGTGTCCGCCGACCCTCAGCAGGTCGCCCCGGCCGCGGATGGCTTCCGGCTGCCGAAGGATTCGCCCGCCTGGAAGCTGGGGTTCCAGCCCATTCCGTTTGACCAGATCGGCCTGCGTGCCGATGCCACCCGCCAGCGTCTCGCCCACCTCCAATGACCGCTACCGCCCAGCCTCATTCGCAGATCCAGCCGCTCGACGAATTCTACGCCCGCAAAGGCCGGGCACCGATGGAGTTTGCACCGGTTGCCGCCGCCGAGATGCCCGAGCCCTACCGCTCGCTGCTGGTGCATGAGCGCGACATGACGCGCACGCTGGAACAGTTCCACGCCGGGGTGATCCATCTGCGGGTGCTTTCAAGCTACCACGAGGCGGACGCCTACTGGCGCGAGTCCGTGCTGGAACTCGACGGTTCCAACCGCGCGGTGGAATACGGAGCCATCAAGATTCACCTGGACGGGTTTCCAGAACCATGGCGCACGCTGATCCTGGAGGAACGCCGCCCGCTCGGCGGCATCCTCAACGCCAGCGGCATCCGCTACACCAGCCGGCCCACGGCCCATCTCCTTTTCACACCGGACGAGTTCATGACCCGCGCGTTGCATCTGAGGGACGGCACATTACTGTACGGTCGTCAAAACGCCCTGCGGGATGACTCCGGCCATGTTTTGGCCGAAATCATTGAAATCCTGCCGCCGGTCACGGTGGCGGACAACCGTTGAACACACACATGACTGAACATTTCGACGCCATTGTCATTGGGGGCGGCCCCGCCGGCTGCGCCACCGCCACCATCCTCGCCCAGCACGGTCACAACGTGGTCGTGCTCGAGCGCGAAAAATTCCCCCGTTATCACATTGGCGAATCGCTCATCCCGTTCACCTACCCCGCCTTGGAAAAGCTAGGCCTGGTGCCGCTGATGAAGGACTCCTGCTTCATCAAGAAATATTCGGTACAGTTCGTTTCCCCCTCGGGTCGCGCCTCCCAGCCGTTCTATTTCTATAACCGCTACGACCGGGAGACCATCGCGCAGACCTGGCAGGTGCTGCGGAGCGAGTTCGACCAGATCCTCATGGACAACGCCCGCTCGAAGGGCGCCCAGGTACGCGAGGAGGTCGAGGTGCTGGAAGTGCAGAAGGAGGGCGACCGCTTTGTCGGCGCGCGCGCCAAGGACAAGGATGGCAAGATCACCGAATACCGCGCCCCCATCACGGTCGACGCCAGCGGCCGGCAGGCGATCGCCTCCGTCCAAAATGGCTGGCGACGGGGTGACCCGAAGCTGAACAAGGTCGCGGTGTGGACCTACTACAAGGGGGCCAAGCGCGACGAGGGCATTGATGGCGGAGCCACCACCGTGGCGTTTGTGCCCGACAAGGGCTGGTTCTGGTACATCCCCCAGCACAACGACTTCATCAGCGTCGGCGTGGTGGCCGAGGCGAAATACCTCACCCGCGACGGCGTGAAGGATCCGCAGGCGATCTTCGAGCGCGAGATCAAGCAGAACAAGTGGATCGAGGAACATCTCGCCTGCGGAAAGAGCAACGGCGAGTACCGCATCACCGGCGAATACACCTTCCGCTCGCAGTATTGCGCGGCGGACGGACTGGTGATGGTGGGCGATGCCTTCGGCTTCCTGGACCCCGTGTTCTCGTCGGGCCTGATGCTCGCCCTGAAGAGCGGCGTGCTGGCGGGCGAGACGATCCACGAGGCGCTCCTGGAGAAGGACTTCTCGGCGGCCAAGTTCACCGAGTACGGCCGCGTGATGAGCGAGGGCATCGAAAACATGCGCAAGCTCGTGTACGCCTTCTACGACCCGAAGATCAGTTTCCGCACCATGGTGGACCGGTATCCCGAAACGCATGGGATGCTCACCGACTGCCTTTCGGGAGACGTGAACAAGGACTATTCCGGCCTGCACCGCGCCAGCAGCGACTGGACTACCGTGCCCGACGACCTGCCCTACGGCATGCCCCTGCCCAGCCGGGAAGCAGCCGCCACCGCCTGATCCATCAAGGAGAGCGTGAATCTCATCCAGATCACTCCCGGTGCCGGCGGCATGTATTGCGGCAACTGTTTCCGCGACAATGCGCTCGTCGCCGCGCTGCGCCGGCAGGGACACGACACCCTCATGGTGCCGCTGTACCTGCCGATGACCCTGGACGAGACCAGCACGGTCGCCCAGACGCCGACCTTTTTCGGCGGCATTAACGTCTTCCTCGACCAGAAATCGGCCCTCTATCGGGGCGCACCGAGCTGGTTGCGGCAGCTGCTGGATTCTCCCGCCCTCCTGAAATGGGCGGCCGGCAAAACCGCCAAAACAAGGCCGGATGACGTGGGCGAGCTCACGGTCTCAATGCTCCAAGGCGAACAGGGCAACCAAGCCCGGGACCTCGATGAGATGGTGTCCTGGCTGAAGCAACAGCCGCGCATTGACGCCGTGTTTCTCTCGAATGCGCTGCTGGCTGGCTTTGCCCGCCAGCTCAAGGAGGCCTTGGGCACCAAAGTGATCTGTTTTCTGCAGAGCGAAGAGTCCTTCCTCGATTCGCTCCCGGATCCGTGGCGGGCGCAGGCCTGGGCCGCCCTGAAAGCCCGGGCGGCCGATCTGGACCTGTGGATTTCACCGAGCCGGTACTTTGCCGACCGCATGATCCAGCGGCTCGATCTGCCTTCTCAACGGCTTCAGGTGGTCCCCAATGGCATCAGCCTGGAGGGTTACGACTCGCTGCCCAAGCGAACGGCGCGGCTACCCGGCGAACCGGTCACGCTCGGCTTTTTTGCCCGCATGTGCCCGGAGAAGGGCTTGGACACGGTCGTGGATGCCTTCATCCGGCTGCGTCAGGGCCAGCGGCTGCCCCACCTCCGGCTCAAGATCGGTGGCGGTTGCGGCCCCAGTGACGAAAAATTTGTGGCGGTGCTACGCCAGAAGCTGGCCGCCGCCGGCCTGCTCGACGCCGTGAGTTTCCATCCCAACGTCTCCCGTGAGGAAAAGGTCGCCTTCTACGCCAGTTGCGACGTGCTCTCCGTGCCGGCGAAGATGAGCGAGTCGTTCGGGCTCTATGTCATCGAGTCGATGGCCGCAGGCACCCCGCTGGTTCAGCCAGATGCGATCACCTATCCCGAACTGATTGCGGCGACCGGTGGCGGTGTCCTCCACGGCCCCAATACCGCCGAAGCGCTCGCAACCACCCTGGAGCCGCTGCTGTTGGACCCCGCCCGCCTGCGGGCGCTGGGGAATGCGGGACGGGAAGCTGTCTTCGCTCGATATACGGATGAAGTGATGGCGCGCGAAATCGCCAAAATCACCGGCCAGTTCATCAGGTAGCCCATATTCCGCCCTATCGGCACAGCGCCCGGAAAACGTTTGGCAAGTCCGGAGAGATTTGCTTGGGAGCGAAACCCATCGGCACTGCTCTCAAAAGCCTGCTGTAATGAAAAGGTTCAGAAGGGTTTTCAGAGTCCGGAATTTGCTTCGGCCCGCTTCTGTTCGGCCTTGGCCTGATCGCGCATTTCGTCGTCCAAATAAGTCAGGAAGAGGTCGAAGCTGATTGTGTCAGTCCATGACAGGTATATTTCCCTTTTCCCTTGGCGCCACTCTGCCGAACCGAATCCGTCAAAGATATCTGATTTCGTGGGGTTTCCGTATTTGCTCTTCAGACTTGCAAGAATCTTACCGGCCATCTCCGTCATTTGTCCTTTGCTGCCCAGAGTTGTGTTGATCGATATCTGGTGGATCCTTTGATCAGAAACCGTCGAAAAAGCTTTGTAGTCCTTCAAGGGGATATCTGGGAAGGGATTGACCGGACTAAAATGGATGAGCACGTAAGCCGCGTTTGTCTCCGCCGTGACGAGCAGCTTCCGATCAAGCTTCTCGCCCAGTTTCACGCCAAAGGCCTCCTCTATCTTCGCAGCCGTATTGGTCTGAGCAGAGGCGGAGCAGCCGAGCAGGGCTATTGCAAGGAACAGGGATCGCATGGCGGGAAAGGTGTACGAACTTGGATTGGGTGTCGCCGTCGAATGTCTGTTCCCACTGGGAGAAATCAAGCTGATCATGAAATCCAAACCATCCCAGCGAGCTTTCGGCACACGGCAGCTGCCATTTATTTGGCCAGCCGATTTTTGCACCGTAAAAAAACTCTTCGTCAACAGTTGACTCAGATGCGTCATGCCCTTTCCTCGCCACCTCCGTGACAAACTGCTTCTTCCCCTTTTAACCTGTGCTCCACGCATCATGCCCTTCGAGTTCAAAGCCACCCGCCGCGTCGAGTTCAGCGACACCGATCTGGCCGGCATCGTCCATTTTTCCAACTTCTTCCGGTACATCGAGACCGTGGAGCACGCCTTCTGGCGCTCCCTCGGTGGCTCGGTGGTGATGACGCAGTTCGAGCAGCCGATCGGACTGCCAAGGGTCCACGCCTCCTGCGACTACAAGCGCCCGCTGCACTTCGAGGACATCGTCGAAATGCACCTGCTGGTGACGGAGAAAAAGACGCGCAGCCTCAGCTACCAGATCCGGTTTCGCCGGATCGAACCCGGTCCGGTCGAGGAAGTTGCCGTCGGCAAACTGACCGTCGTGTGCGCCAGCAAAGGCCCTGATGGCAAGCTGCAGGCCGTGCCGTTTCCGCCCGAATTGGCCTCGAAAATCGAGGTTGCGCCCCTGGAGCTGCTGGCGCCCGAACGGAGCTGAACTGCGGGGCCGGTCGCGGATCGCGGTCGGGAACCGGCCCGCGAATGGCCCGTTGGGGAATGCCGAATGAAAATTCTGTGGGAAAAGCCTTTGACACTCGGCGGCAGTTTCCTAACGTCGCGCCCGCTTTTGGATTTGGGGTCGTAGCTCAGTTGGTAGAGCACCACAATGGCATTGTGGGGGTCAGGGGTTCGAATCCCCTCGGCTCCACCAAATCGAAAGTCGTTCGGAATCCGTCGCCGCGCACCACGCGGCGATTTTCATTTGGGCCGGTTTCCTTCCCAGATCAAATGTGCCGGGCAACGCTGGCAATGAGCAGTGCGGAAGGAACCAACAGGAACTGCGCCAACAAGACACCCGCCAGGCGCGCGCCCACCAGGGAGCCAATGGCCGCCCGAAACGTGCCCTGCCCGACGCGCCGGTGGGAAACGTCGTCCGTCAGGAACGACAGCTGCGGGTCGATCACCAGAAACATCAGGATGGTGGCCAACCCATTGATGATCGCGGAGAGATTGCTGCAGGTGACCCGGTAGGCTGGCATCACCGATCCCGCGTAAAGGGCCGCGAAAACTCCGACGGTCCACAGGGCGATCGCCAACGCGTTCAGGCTGAGAAAACCCCACGAGAGACCGCCACGCGTAAGGAAGCAGCGAAAATTGGCGGCATCGGGAAGGACCAGAAAGCGTCGGAGTCCCCAGAGCCGTCGCGGATGAAGGCCGTGAACCGCCAGGCGATGGACGGAGCGGTGAGTCTGGAAAAGGGAAATCGCCCGCAGCATGGCTCTCTGGATGCTTGGAACCAGCAAGGCTCCCAAGGCTGTCGCGAGGGCGGCTGAAGCCAGAATCCAACGGAAATCGGACAACAAGGGTGCGCCTGCCCCCGAAAGCCCGGCCTCAATCCGCTTGGCCAGAAATGGAGCCTGAAAGGAGTTGGAAGTTCGCGAAACGAGGGTCAGCAGGTTGAACAGCATCAGGGCGGTGGCAATGTGCCCGGTTCGGACGCCCGCGATCCGGGCGGCGTAGGCCAGGGTGCCGACCAGATGAATGACGAAGGTCAGCCCGCAGATGATTGCCAGATTGGTATCCATGACACAGCACCGCTTAGTTCCCGTTCCGTAGCTTAAGGAGCGCTGGTTGGTCTCACCAGTTCAATGCAAGTTTCGTCGGGGCCCTGAAAGTTCACCCAGTGCCCAGTGTTCGGATTGTTCTGTGTCGTTCCGGCAACGGGCGTAACCGGGGCGGAACCCACATGTAACCATGAATCGCTCGGTTTCTCCTTAAGGAATCCCGCATTCTGCCGCCTCGGGCCCCCGTGATGGCCAAGCCCAACCTCTTAAGATGAAAAATCAGAACAAACCGACCGCTTTCAGTTTTCAGCAGCCCTCGGCTGCTTCGCGTCCGCCCTGCTTCCGCTGGCTCGCCCGCGCCACGCTGCTGGGTATCACCGCCCTTCCGGCCATGGCCCAGCAGTATTTCACGCCCGGCAACCTCATCGTGAGCCGCAGCGTGTATACCGGCACGGCCTCAACCGTGACGGCCGGCGCGCCGCTGCCGGGTGGTGGTGTCGCCGTGGCCAACGGCACTTATCCCAACATCTTTCAAAACGAAACCCCCGATCCGAGCTTCGGTGTCACCTCGCCGATCTACCTCGACCAGCTCACGCCCTCCGGCACGCTGGTGAACTCGCTCAACGTCACCAGCGCCCTGGGCGGCAATGTCAGCACGAGCTTCCCGTCCAAATCCGAGCTGGCCCTGAGCGTTTCGCCCGACGGTTCGGCGCTCACGTTCATGGCCTATGCGGCACCGGTAAACACGCTGGATGCCTCCAATTCCAATACGCCGGGCCATGTGGATCCTTCCAATCCCGTCGGCCTCACCTACCAGCGCTCCATCGTGCAGGTGGACGCGAACGGCAACGTGCAAAGCACGGCCGTGAACGCCTACACCGGCAATAACGGTCGCGCGGCGATCCTGGCCAACGGCAACTACTATCTGGTCGGCAACGGTGGCGGCAACAACGGCACGGTGTCGGTTGCCGGCGCCAGCTTCGCCAGCGGCAGCACCACCATCACCGGCAGCACGACCGGACTCGTCGCGGGGATGCCCGTGACCGGCAGCAGCAAGATCCCGAGCGGGACGACGATCGCCTCCGTGGTGGATGCGACCCATTTCACCATCACTGCCGCCACCACGGGCAGCAGTTCCAGCGCGGGCCTGACCGTTGGCACGGCCACGGCGGCGACCCAGACGACAATGATCAGCCAGAATACGGGCGTGCAGATGATCCCCGCCGGCAGCAGCGGCAACACCACCGTGGTCGGGGTGGCCAGCGGCAGCAGCAGCAGCACCACCGGCTATCAGAACGGGTTCAACATCACCCAGGCCGGTTTTGCGGCCGACAAGTCGGGCAAGGACGACAACTTCCGGGGGGAGGCGGTCTACAACGGCACCCTCTACGTCACCAAGGGCAGCGGCAGCAACGGCATCAACACCATCTATCAGGTCAATCCGTCCGGCGGTGGCTACGTGGACCCGGCCACCGGTGCCGGCCTGCCCACCACCGGGAACGCCAGCAGCACCACAATCAACATCCTGCCAGGCTTCCCGACCAACTCCGCCAAGACCGGCAAGGACAGCGCCGGCAACGCCCAGCCGCTGTATCATCCGGACGGGATCTGGTTCGCCAACGCGACCACGCTCTATGTCGCCGACGAGGGCACGGGCTCGGCGGCCGACATCACCAACGGGGTCAACGTCGGGGCCGGCCTCCAGAAATGGAGCCTCGTCAACGGCACCTGGCAGCTCGATTACATCCTGACCCAAGGCCTGAATATGGGCGTGCAATACAGCATCGCCAACGGTCCGAACGGAGAGGTTTACAATACCGCGTTCAACCCCGCCGCCGGCGGCCTGCGCCAGATCACCGGCTTCGTCAACGGCGACGGGACGGTCAGCATCTACGCCACTACCTCAACGGTGAGCGCGCTGACGGATCAGGGCGCCGATCCCAACCAGCTGGTCAGCATCAGCGACCTGCTGGGCGCGACCACTCCCTCGGCGGTTTCGGGCGAGACTTTTACCACCCTGGAGACGGCCGGTTACGGCGAAGTCCTCCGCGGCGTGTCGATGACGGTGCCGGAACCGAGCACCAACGCCGCGATCCTCGGTGGTCTCGGCCTGCTCGGCATCCTCGCCAGCCGCCGGCGCAAGGCCGCCAGCCCCAAGCCCTGATTTCTGCGAAAAACAAAACCCCGCCGTTCTGCGGCGGGGTTTTTTGCGTTTTCCCGGAGCGGTGTTCCGGCCTTTCCTCAGGGCGTTTTCGCGGGCCCCACCAGCTCGATGAAGGTGCCGTCAGGGTCCTGGAACGTCACGAGTTGGGTGCCGCCGCCCAGTTCCACGGGCGCGTCCACCAGCAGCTTGACGCCGCCCGCCTTGAGCAGCCGCAGCGAATGCGTCATGTCACCCACGTAGATCGTGAGGTAGTTCAGCCCCATGGTGGAATGGATGAACTTCCGCTCCGGCTTGGCCACGGCGACGTCGGGGAAGGACATCAGCTTGATCTTCGTGGCTGAATTCCCTTCCCCCAGCTCGAAGACGCGGATTTTCACCGCCCGGCTGTCCGTCAGCCCGATTTTCTTACCCATCGCGGCCGGCACGTTGAATCCCGCGACTTCACGGAAACCGATCACGTTGGTGTAAAACTGGGCGGCCATGTCGAGGTCACTGACCACGATGCCCACGTCGATCACCGGCTTCGAAAAGGTCACTGCTGGCTCCTCCGCCCGCACTCGCAACAGGCTCAGGGAGAATAACGCCGTCAGCAGCAGGGCCGTGAAGAGGCTGGTACGCCGGCGGGTGGAAACAGGGATTGAAGTCATCCGTGCAGCCTACCCGCAGCCAATCACGGCTCAAGCGAAAGCGCCTCCTGGCTCCTGACTCCCGCTTTTTCCTTTTGCCTTTTTCCTTTTTCCTTTCTCCCCACTGGCTCTTAGCCTCGCCGGGTTGGCGGTCGTCTCGGCCGCCGGCATAACCGCAAAGACCATGATGAAACTCTCGCCCGACACGTCCCGCCGTGGATTTCTCACCCTCGTCGCCGCCGCCGCTTTGTTGGCCGGCTGCAAACCCTCCGGCGGCTCCGGTTCCGGCGGAGATACGGCCGGCGGTGCGGCCAGCACCATTGTCGTCGGCGAATTTGCCTCGCTGACAGGTACCGAGGCCACGTTTGGCAAATCGTCGCACGAGGGCACGTTGCTGGCGATCGAGGAGCTGAACAAGGCCGGGGGCGTGCTGGGCAAGCAGTTCAACCTGATCACGGAGGACAACCGCTCCACCGCCGGCGAATCGGTGACCATCGTGAAGAAGTTCATCAGCCGTGATCACGTGGTGGCCGTGCTCGGCGAGGTCGCGTCGGGCCGCTCGATGGAAGCCGCGCCCGTCTGCCAGACCGCCGGCATTCCAATGATCTCGCCCTCTTCCACCAATCCGAAGGTGACGGAGATCGGCGACTACATCTTCCGCGTGTGCTTCATCGACCCGTTCCAAGGGAAGCTGCTGGCGGACTTCGCTGCCAAGACGCTCAAGGCGAAGAAAGTCGCCCTGCTCTCTGACGTTTCCTCGGCCTACAGCGACGGTCTCGGCCGCTTCTTCCGCGAAGGCTTCACCGCAGGAGGCGGCGAAATCATCTCCGAGCAGAAATACACGTCCAAGGACAAGGACTTCAAAGCCCAGCTCACCGCGATCAAGGCGGCCAGTCCTGACGCGATTTTCGTGCCCGGTTACTACACCGAGGCCGGCCTCATCGTCGCGCAGGCCCGGCAGCTCGGCATCATGGTGCCGATCTTCGGCGGTGACGGCTGGGAAGCCCCGGAGCTGATCCAGATCGCCGGCGCTGACGCCCTCGCCAACACCTACTACTCGACGCACTACTCGCCCGAATCCAGCGATGCCCGCGTGCAGACGTTTGTGAAGGCGTTCCAAGCCCGCTTCGGCGGCGAGACGCCCGACGCCATGGCCGCCCTCGGCTACGATTCCGCGATGGTGCTCGCCGACGCCATGAAACGCGCCGGCACCACTGACGGCGCCAAGGTCCGCGATGCCCTGGCCGCGACCAAGGATTACCCGTGCGTCACCGGCAAGACGACTCTCGACAGCGCCCGCAACGCGAGCAAAGCCGCCGTCATCATCACGGTGAAGGATGGCAAGTTTAAGTATCTGGAGACGATCCAGCCGTGAGGTGAATTGCGATTTACGAATTTCGAATGACGAGTGAGTCGTGCGGAGGGCACGGTGCGCTTTGAGCTTCGTGAAACTGTTTCCGCGCACGCTCGCACTGCTCTTCCTTCTCATCGCCCTCGCCAGTGGCGGCTGCAAAAGGGCCGCCGCTCCCGGAGCGACCACACCCATCCGTATCGGCGAATTCTCCTCGCTCACCGGCCGCGAGGCCGGTTTGGGCCAATACACGCACATGGGTGTGCTGTTGGCGCTCGAGGAATTGAACGCCGCCGGTGGCTTGCTGGGCCGTCCGGTTGAGGTCATCGCCGAAGACACCCAGTCCAAGGCTGGCGAATCCGTGATCGCCACGCGCAAATTGGTCAGCCGCGATCACGTCATCGCGCTCATCGGTGAGGGCGCCTCCGGTCGCTGTCTCGAAGGCGCACCGATCGCACAGGATGGCCATGTACCGTTGGTCACCCCGAGCGCGACTAATCCGAAGGTCACCGAGATCGGCGACTACATCTTCCGGGTCTGCTTCACGGATCCGTTTCAGGGCACGGTGATGGCGAAGTTCGCCCGCGACTCGCTCAAGGCCCACCGTGTGGCCCTGCTCGTGGATGTCGGCGCGTCGTACAGCGTCGGCCTCGCGGAGTTCTTCAAGGAACGGTTTAAGGCCGATGGCGGCGTGATCGTCGCCGAACAAAAATTCGCGGGCGGCGACAAGGATTTCCGGGCCCAGCTCACCGCGATCAAGGCGGCCAATCCCGACGCGATCTTCGCCCCCTGTTATTACGGCGAGGCCGGGCTGATCCTCTTCCAGGCCCGCCAGCTCGGGATCACCCTGCCCATTCTGGGTGGTGACGGGTATGAGGCTCCCGAGCTGATCGAGGTCGCCGGTGCGGCGGCAGAAGGTGCGTACTTTCCCGTCCACTTCTCGCTGGAGAGCACGGATGCTCGCAGCCGCGACTTCGTACAGAAGTTCACCGCGCATTACCAGAAGCCGCCCACCGGCGTCTCCGCCCTTGGTTACGACGCCATGATGCTCCTGGCCGACGCCATACGCCGGGCCGGCACCACGGATGGCCCTGCCATTCGTGACGCCCTCGCCGCCACCCACGACTTCGACGGCGTGACCGGCCGCATCGCGATCGACGTCGCCCGCAACGCCCGCAAGTCCGCCTCAATCATCCAGGTGAGGAAAGGGCGTTTTCAGTTCGTCGAGACGGTCGCACCTTGACCACCGGCAAGCCGCCCCGGCACGCTCGTCACAGCGCCGTGACGATGGCGTGCGATGACCGAACTGCTGCAACAACTCATCAACGGCCTGTCCCTGGGTGCGATCTACGCGCTCATCGCGCTCGGCTACACGATGGTTTACGGGGTGCTGCGCTTCATCAACTTCGCCCACAGCGACGTCTTCATGATCGGTTCCTACGTGGGCTTCTACCTCGCTCCGAAGCTGGGCGCCGGCTCGGTGCCAGGTGGCCTGGCAGTGCTGTTCGCGGCGATGGCTGCTTGCGCCCTGCTCGGCGTCATCATCGAAAAACTCGCCTACAGGCCGTTGCGAAACCGCTCCACCCTCACGGTGCTCATCACGGCCATCGGCGTGTCGCTGCTGCTGCAGAATGGCGGGCAGAAGCTTTTCGGCCCGAATCCGCGCGCGTTCCCGAAGCTGTTCCCCGAGACGCAGCTTCACTTCGGCGAACTCACCGTCTCCAGCAACCAGCTTATTGTGCTGGCCGTGAGCGTCTTCCTGCTGGTCATGCTGTGGTGGATCGTCCACCGCACCCGCATCGGCACCGCGATGCGCGCCCTGTCCTTCAACGCCACCGCCGCCTCGCTCGTGGGCATCAACAACGACGCGGTGATCTCGTTCACCTTCGCCCTGGGTTCCGCGCTGGCCGGTGCCGGGGGCATCCTGTACGCGATGAACTACCCGAGCATCGACCCGCTCATGGGCACGCTGCCGGGCCTGAAAGCGTTCGTCGCGGCGGTCCTCGGCGGTATCGGCAACCTGCCCGGTGCCGCGCTAGGCGGCCTGCTCATCGGCCTGGTGGAGACGTTCATCTCCGGGACCAGGGCCTCCACCTTCCGCGACGCCATCGCCTTCGCCATCCTGATCCTGATCCTGCTGTTTCGCCCGGCGGGCCTCTTGGGCAAGATGCGCGTCGAGAAGGTTTGAACACCTATGCCTCCCAAATCCCAGCTCTGGCTTTTGGCAACCTTGGTGGTGGCGGGAATTGTCTCCGCGTTCTCTGGGCGGATTGATCCCTACTTTCTCGATGTGACGATGGGTGTGGGGATTGCGGTCACGCTCGCAGCGAGTCTGAACCTCATCAACGGCTTCACCGGCCAGTTCTCGCTCGGACACGCGGGATTCATGGCGGTCGGGGCTTACTCGTCGGCGGTGATCACGACCAATTTCGGCCCAAAGCTCCTGCCGCTCGTGGGAGGTCAGGTCTGGATCCTTTTCCCGCTCAGCCTCGTGGTTGGCGGGCTGCTCGCGGCCCTGGCCGGCCTCGCCGTCGGCGCACCGTCGCTGCGGCTCAAGGGCGACTACCTCGCCATCGTCACCCTCGGTTTCGGCGAGATCATCAAGGTCATCTTCCAGAATGTGGACGCCGTGGGCGGTGCTCGTGGCCTGGTGGGCATACCGAACTACACGAACCTGTTTTGGACCTTCGGGGTCGCCGCCGTGACGGTCTATGTCGTTTGGGCGCTGCTGAACTCCACCTACGGTCGCGGCTTCCTCGCGGTGGCCGATGACGAGGTGGCGGCCGAAGCGATGGGCCTGAACCCCACGCGTTACAAGATCACGGCTTTCGTGGTCGGCTCCTTTTTCGCCGGCGTGGCGGGTGGACTCTATGCGCACCTCAAGGGCTACCTGAATCCCGGCGGCTTCGACTTCAACAAGAGCATCGAGATCGTGGTGATGGTCATCCTCGGCGGCATGGGCCGGCACGTGGGCGTGATCCTCGCGGCCATCCTGCTCACCGCCGTGCAGGAGCCCCTCCGCCAGCTCGGCGACTGGCGCATGATCCTCTATTCGCTCCTCCTCATCGTTCTGATGATCACGCGGCCGCAGGGACTGTTCGTCTGGCCGCTGTGGAAGAAGAAGCAGGCTTGATCCACCGATGTCCGTCCTGCTCCAACTCGACAATGTGACGATCCGCTTCGGCGGACTGACGGCTGTCTCTGAGGTCTCTGCCACCGTGAACGAGCACGAACTCGTCGGGCTCATCGGGCCCAACGGCGCCGGCAAGACCACGGTCTTCAACATGGTCACGGGTGTCTACCAGCCCACCAGTGGTGGCATCGCCTTCGCGGGCAAGCCAACGGCCAGCCTGAAACCCTTCGAGCTGACTGAGCGCGGCATTGCCCGCACTTTCCAGAACATCCGCCTGTTTCCGAGCCTCACCGTTTTCGACAATGTCCGGGTGGCGTTCCACCTGCACCTGGAGCATGACGCCCTGCATTCGCTGTCGCGCGGGCCAAAATTCCATCGTGAGGAGATCGCGCTGCGTGAGCGCACGCGGGAGCTGCTCAGCATCTTCAATCTCGAGCGCGTTCAGAATGAGCCGGCCAAAAGCCTCCCTTACGGCGACCAGCGTCGGCTGGAGATCATCCGCGCACTCGCCACGCAGCCCAAACTGCTGCTGCTCGACGAACCCGCCGCCGGCATGAACCCCGCCGAGAAGATCGAGCTGATGAAGCTCATCCAGTTCATCCAGGAAAAATTCCGGCTGGCCATCCTGCTGGTCGAGCACGACATGAAGGTCGTCATGGGCATCTGCCAGCGCATCCATGTGCTCGAATACGGCCGCAAGATCGCCGAAGGCACGCCTGCCGAAATTCGCGCCAACCCGGCCGTGATTGCCGCTTACCTTGGGCAAGAACACGCCTGAGGAATTAAAAATGAACAATGTGCCAATTCAAAATGAGGGCATCGGCGGCGAGCCGGAGATTCTTGGGCGCACGTTCCGATTTGCGGTGGAAGTGGTGAAATTTTGCGATCGACTGGACCAACAGCCCGGTGTTGGACGCGTGTTGATGTCGCAGATTGTCCGCTCAGGAACCAGCGTCGGTTCGAACGTTGAGGAAGCCCAACCCGCAGAAAGCCGGGCTGATTTTGTCTCAAAAATGTCCATCGCACTGAAAGAAGCCCGTGAAACCCACTTCCGCCTACGGGTCCTCGCTGTCGCGGGACTGAAAAAAGTTGAACCTCCGCGACCTCTGGTCCAGGAATCCGACGAGATTCGACGCATCTTGGGCGCGATCGTTTCCTCCACCAAAGGCGCTCGCTCCGCCTGACAATTTTTCATTGGTCATTTTTCATTCGCCCCCGTGCTCGAAGTTAAAAATCTGACGGTAAACTACGGTGCTATTACAGCGCTGCATGGCGTCTCTCTTCAAGTGCCACAGGGGGCGATCGTCACGCTCATCGGTGGCAATGGCGCGGGCAAGACGACCACCCTGCGCGCCATCTCGGGCATGGTGAAGCCGAAGTCAGGGCAGATCCTCTACGAGGGCCGCGACATCACGGGGGTGCCGCCGCACAAGCTCGTGGGTCAGGGTCTCGCCCATTCGCCCGAGGGCCGGATGGTCTTCGCCAACCTGACCGTGCTGGAGAATCTGCGGATGGGTGCCTATCTCCAGCGCGACAAGGCGATCATCGCGCGTGAGCTGGAATTCGTTTACGCCACCTTTCCCCGCCTGAAGGAACGCGCGGCCCAGCTCGCCGGCACCCTCAGCGGCGGTGAGCAGCAGATGCTCGCCATTGGCCGCGCCCTGATGAGCCAGCCGAAGTGCCTGCTGCTCGACGAACCTTCGCTCGGCATCGCCCCGCTGCTGGTCAAATCCATCTTCGAGAAGATCGTGGAGCTGAACCGCACTCGGGGCCTCACCATCCTGCTCGTCGAACAGAACGCCAACCTGGCCCTTCAGGTTTCGAGCTACGGCTACGTGCTGGAGACCGGCCGCGTCATCCTCGCCGGCGAGGCGGCCAGCCTCCGTGCCGACCCGAAGGTCCGGGAAGCCTATCTGGGGGGCTGAAAAGGCCCTTTTGGGTAGGATTGGGACACGGTTTTGGCACTTGTCACACCCGGCTGTTTCATTGCGTCACACGGCGGCACGCCCGAAAAGGCTTCACGGGGCAGAAATGGCGCTTTTTCAGGCATTTACACCGATTCCACGCCCGTTTTCGGCCCGGCATCACGATTGCAATAGGGACGGCAGAGCGTCGCCCGGAAGGCGGCGCACATTAAGTAACCAAAAGCAAAACCACATATCCTATGAAACTGCTGATCCCCAATCGTCAGAATGGCTACGGACTCAACCCGCTGCTCAACCTCGGTCATGAACTGGACCGACTGTTTGATGCCTCGCTCCGCAGCCCGGCCAGTCGCGAATACCAGAACTCCTACGTTCCCGCGCTCGAATTGCGCGAGGACAAGGACAACGTCTTCGTCAGTGTCGAGCTACCCGGCGTGGATAAGAAGGACGTTGAGGTCACGCTCCATGAAGGCGTGCTCACCATCTCCGGCGAACGCAAGCAGGAGACCGAGGTGAAGGAAGGCGAATACTTCCGTACCGAACGCAGCTACGGCCGCTTCCAGCGTCAGGTAGCCCTCGCCCAGCCGGTCGCGGCCGACGCCGTGAAGGCGGCCTACAAGGACGGTGTGCTCACGATCACACTGCCCAAGACGCCCGAGGCCAAGCCCAAGCCGATCACCATCAGCGCGAGCTGAACGGATAACGGCAACGAATTCACCCCGTGCGCTCCCAATGGAGCGCACGGGCTTTCGGTTTTCTAGCGACGTACCGTCTCGCGGATGACGTCGTAAACGTCCGTCGAGGCAAGTTCGGCACGTGGTAGCGGGGTCGGTGTGATGACCAATGGCCAATCATCCCGATTTTGTGGGCGTACGCCGTGTGAGCCTTTCACGAGGGTGGCGTCGAGCGGGATCACGTCCATGAGCATCCGGAAGCCGAGCTTCTTTTGCAGCAGCCGCCAGAGAATCCGCAGCTTCACGGCGGGAATCTTGGGGTCGAGGAACAGCTCGACCGGGTCGTAGCCGGGCTTGCGGTGGATGTCCACGCAGCGGGCGAAGTCCGGCGCTTTCGCATCGTCGAGCCAGTAGTAGTAGGTGAACCAGGCGTTCTCCTTCGCCAGGGCGATCAGGTCGCCCGCGCGATCGTGGGTCAGACCATGCGCGGCCTTTTCCGCCGCGTCCCAGACCTCGGCAACGCCGGGTGTGTGGCCCAGCAAGTCCTTCACGGCTCCCAGCAGGCTCCGGTCATTCACATAGACGTGCGCGACCTGATGGTCGGCGACGGCGAAGACCTTGGAATTGCCCGCGTCGAGCAGTTCGAGACCGAGTTCCTCCTTCACCGTAAGCCATCCGCGTTTGCGGAATTCCCGGTTCAGGTGGATCGGCGTGTCCACGGGCGTGATGCCGTACTCGCTGAGCACGATGGGCTGGACGCCGCGCTTGACGAAGAAGTCCAGGAGGTCACCCACGATGGTGTCGATCCGTCGGAGGTCATCTGGGATCGTGGGATGGGTTGGCCCCAAGCGTTGCAGGTTGTAATCGAGGTGTGGCAGATAGACGAGGCTCAGCGTCGGCGAGTGCTTCTCCTCAATCCATTTCGCCGAGTTCGCGATCCAGCGGGACACGCAATCGGGCTCGCCCTGCGGCGACTTCACGCCGGCCGCCGGTCCCCAGAAGCCGGCAAAGGGAAATTCCCCCAGCTCCTGCTTAAGCGCCGGCCGCAGATCGTACGGCCAGGTGTAGATGTCGAAAAACTTACGGCCATCCGCCGGGTACATCGGGCGCGGCGTGACGGACCAGTCGGCGGTGGAGTACATGTTGTACCACCAGAAGAGCTTCGCGCAGGTGAAGCCCGGCAGCTCGGCGCGCAGTGCGTCCCATACCTTCGGCGCCGTCACGACGTGGTTGGACTGCTTCCAGAACTGCACCTCGGCCAGTTCACGGTGATACCAGCCATTCGCCACGATGCCGTGGTCGGATGGCCGCCTGCCGGTGACATAGTCCGACTGCGCCGTGCAGGTGACCGCCGGCAAAGCCGGATCAATCACGGCGGAATGGCCACGCTCGAGGAACGCCTTGAGCCGGGGCGTATGCTCGCCAAACAGGCCGCGCGTGAGGCCGACTACGTTGAGAACTGCGGTGCGTGTCACAGGGCGAGTGTCGGCAAGCGCGGACTGCGGTCAATCAACTCGCCGTCAGGAATTCTTTAAGCACTCGCCCGCGTCATCGCGCCAGCACGGGAGGCGTGGCGCCGCTGAAGTTCATGGATCGCTTTCACCACGACCGGGGCCGCCATCTCGTGAACTTCAAACCCGCGACCGATCTCGCGCAGCAGCGTGATGGTCAGTTCGCCGCCCAGGTGCTCGCGGAATTCCTCCAGGCCGGTGACGACGCGCAGCTGCCCGTGCTCGTCCTCGTGAAGCAGCTCATTGACGAAGAGGTCGAAGCCCAGCCGCTCCAGCAGCACCAGGATGCGTTCGGCCTGATCGGGCTTCAGAAAGCCCTGCTCGCGGGCGTAGATCACATCCAGCGCGATGCCGACGGCCACGGCCTCGCCATGGCGCAGGCGGTATTCGGAAAGCTGTTCCAGCTTATGGGCGGCCCAGTGGCCAAAATCCAGCGGGCGGGCGCTGCCCATCTCAAACGGATCGCCGCCCGTGGCGATGTGGTTCAGGTGCAGTTCGGCGCTGCGGAAAATCAGCCGTTGCATCGGCTCCGCGGCAAACCGGGCCAGATCCCCGGCAGCCTGCTCCAGCCAGTTGAAAAACTCCGCGTCGCGGATGCAGGCCACCTTGACCGCCTCGACGTAGCCGGCCCGCTTGTCACGGCCGGAAAGCGTCTCCAGCAGGCTGAAATCATTGACGACGGCAAATGGCGGAGCAAACGCGCCGATGAAATTCTTCTTTCCGAAGGCGTTGATCCCGTTCTTTACGCCCACACCCGAATCAGCCTGCGCCAACGTCGTGGTAGGGATGCGGATGTGCCGCACGCCGCGATGGGCGGTGGCTGCCGCGAGACCAACCATGTCGAGCACCGCGCCGCCGCCAATGGCGATCACGTAGTTGTGCCGGTCGATGTGATGCCGGTCGATGAGGGCGTGCATCTCCGTGACCCGGAACGGCGTGTTCTTGACCGTTTCGCCACCAATCATCAGCACCGGGGGGCACACCAGCTGCACCTGCTCCGCGTGCGCGGCAAACCACGCCTCAATGCGGCCCGGCAGGCCGGACATCGCCTGGGCGAGCGATTCATCGACAACGACCAACACCCGGGCCCGGGGGCTGAAGGGCGCAGGCCGGCCATCCACCAGGATATCCGCCAGCAACGAGTTGGCCGGGGCGAACACCTCGTGCGTGAAATGCACCTGGTGCCGCCAGCGGACTTCGATGGTTCGCTCAAGGGAAGTCATGAAAAAGCGTGGTAGTCTGACGACGCCGGACCGGATTTATTTACCGAACTTCGCGCACGTCCAGCCAGAGCGTCGCGTGAAACTTCCCGCCCGGGGCGAGCACGATCACCTCGCCATCCCCCCGGCCAAAGGAGTTGGGAAGCGCCGTCCAGGGTTCGAGGCAGTAAAACGACTCCTCAGTGTTGCGCGACCACAGCGCCGCGAAGCGGTATTCTGGGGAGGCGGCGAAATTGACGACCATCTCAAGGCCCGCTGCCGGGTCCACCAAGGCCAGCTCCTTCTCCGCAAATTCACCGAGGAACACCGTGCCGCTCACGTCCACTCCGGCACTCAGCTCCTGCGCGGGAAAAGGCTCCTCGAAAAAGGATTCCGCCTTGCCGATCTGGTTGAACCGGGTCGCCCGCGAGATGCGGATGAAGCAGCGGTTGCGCTCGCCACCGGGAATGATCGGCACCGCCAGATAGGGGTGGATGCCCGTGCTGAAAGGCAGCGGTTGTGAATCGCGGTTCTCCACGGTCTGCACCAGTTCCAGCCGCCCTCCGGTCAGCCGGTAGATCACCTCATGGCGAAAGGCGAAGGGATAGCTCGGACGCGTCAGCTCGGAGTCGGTCAGTTCCAGCGTGACGCTGGACTCGCTCTGAGCCGTGACCCGCCAGGGCACGCGTCTCGCGAACCCGTGTTGCGGCGACTGCCAGAGCTGGCCGTTGAGTTCGTACTGCCCTTCCTTGCCCTGCGCGGTGTTGAAGCTCACGTGCGGGAACAGCAGCGGATTGCCGCCCCACATGCGGTCGGGATAGCGCGCGATGACGTCCTCAGTGCAGTGCAGGGCGTCCACCAGGCCGTGACCGGGCAGGCGCTTCGCATAACGCACCAGCCAGCCACCCAGTTCAGGATAGACCGTGGCGAGGGCGTGATCGCCGTCGCGGAGCGTGAGTGCGGTTGCCATGGCCAGAGGCTAAACCCAGCGCCTACGCATGGGAAGGGGCCAGCGGCGACCGGTTCAGGACGGCTGATTTTTCGGATTCTGCAGGTGGCTGGCCGCCACTTCCACCAGGCGGCGGCCAGAGATGCGCAGCCCCAGCCAATCGCGCACCGGATTGACGCCATCCTCCTTCCGCACGCGCAGATCGTTGGCGATCGAGCTGACCTGAAAGACCGCATGCGCATCCCCCGCCTCGGAGATGACGGCGAAATCCGGCGCGAAAGCCCGGGGCCAGACGCTGCGGATCAGCAGCGCGGCGGGACGCTTCCACCATGTGAGGCAACGGGCAAAAATCACCCCTTCGAACTGTTCCGGAGCGATGCCATTCCGACGGGAATAGACATCGCGGAAGCTTGGCAATGGGTCGGGTTCAGCCACGCCTCATTAACGTGCCTTCGTATCCGCTCCGTCAATCCATTCAGCCCATCGCAGGCCGTGAAATGATTTCATGGCGCAGCACCACAACCCAAACCGCATCACTTCGCACCCTGTTGCACCCATTTCTTCACCAGCTCCAGCGACTTGGACGGCAGTTTATGCTTCTCGGGCAACGGCAAATCCTCATCCAGACCGGCCACGATGGTGGTGAGTGGCGACTTCTTCAGGTCGCCCGGGGTGACGGCCTGCCCATAGGTCTTGCCGCCTTTCAACACGCCTTCCAGCGAACCGGCATCGAAGCCGCCCTTGGCCGACGCACCCGAGTGGCACGACCCGCAGGCCGAGGCAAACACCGGCTGGATGTCCGCCGCAAACGTGACCGGCTTCACCACGTCGGCAATGGGGCCATCGGGCCAGACTGCCCCCTGATCGATCCACGCACGCAACAGCCCGATCTGCTCGCTGGTGAGCTTTTCGGACTGGCCGGGTTTGTCGCTCGGCGGCGGCATGAGCATCTCGTCCACCAACCCGGCCACCATGTGGATGAGCGCGCTCTGCTCGCTGTGGCCCGAGACGATGGTCGGGCCATAGTCGGTCTCCTTGAACGCGCCCTCCTTCGTGTCACAGCGGTATTTGCCTTTCTGCTTCTGCGCGCCGTGGCAGGAAAAGCAGGACTCCTTGAGCAGCGGATAGACCTCCTGGGTGAAATCCACCTTGCGCGGCAGCGGCAGCGGCAGCTTCGACACATCCACCGGTTTGGCTTTCTTGTCCTCGGCAAACAAGGCGAGTGGCAGGGCGAGCACGAGCGGAGCAAGACAGGTGAATTTCATGGCGATGCCGGCACGCTAGCAAAGCCGGCGGCGATGCCAAGCCACAGGCGATTCATTAGAGAATCCCAATGTTTCAGGCATCCGGAATGATGATTCGGGGCTTGTTTGCCGGGGTGTCCTTCCCACACTGGACACCAATGGAACGGTGGTGCCGAATCACAGCCTCGTGGATTGGCGCAGCAGGACTGCTTGCCTGCTCCGCCAGCGCCGATTCCACGGCCAATGATTCGGGCACGCAGCAGCAACTTCATCTTCTGCAACAGCAGAACGACGCGCTGCAGCAGCAGATGCTCCGGCAGCAGGAGATGATCGAAAACCTGAGCCGAAAGGTGGCCCAGCTCGAATCGTCCGGTGGCAGTGACAAGGATGCGCCCGAACCGGCGCACAGCCAAGGAGGCTTTTCCACCGGCAAGCTCCACCTGAGCGGTGAAGGCCAGGTCGGTTTCTTCAACGCGGGCTCACACGGACAGTTTCCGAACTCCGAATTCCGGATCGACGAGGCGAAGCTCTTCGTCGAGGCGCAGGTGTGGAATGACGTCTATTTCTTCAGCGAAATCAACCTGTTCCTCCGGGAGGAGGACGAGTATGAACTGCGGCCCGGCGAGCTTTATCTGGACGCCGAGAACCTGTCGCAGCTCTGGGGCCAGGACCGGCAGCTCAACCTGAGGGCGGGCCGCATCGACATCCCCTTTGGCGAGGAATACCAGACGCACGACGCCATCGACAATCCGCTGGTCTCCCACTCGATCATGAACTTATGGGGCGTCGATGAAGGGGTGGAACTCTACGGCGCGCTGGACCGCTTCCAATACGTGCTGGCCGTCCAGAATGGCGGCCATAGCGGCCTGCGTGATTTCAACCGCGACAAGGCGGTGATCGCCCGCGTGGGCGTGGACCCGGTGAAATGGCTGCACCTGAGTGTCAGCGGCATGCGCACGGGCGCGCTCGACGTGAAGCAGGACCAGCTCTCGGAACTGTGGCTGGGTTCCGGTTTTGTGCGACCGCTCGGCTCCGCGAAGACAACGGTGTTTCGGGCCGGTCTGCTGGAAGGCGACGTGCAGCTGAAGCTGCCGCGCACGACGGTGAAACTGGCCGGAGGCATGCTGCAGTATAGTGACGACGATCCGACGGCGGACAACGGGCGCGAGGTGTACTACTATTACGCCGAAGGCGTGCAGAAGCTGTACGGGGGCTTCTATGCCGCCGTTCGTTGGAGCCAGGTTTTCGCCGACAAGGGTTTCCCCATCGCCGGCAATGGCAATGTGGGCACTTACGCCTTCAGCCCGGTGTTGACCAAAGACCTCTGGCTGCTGAGCCTCGGGGTGGGGTATCGCTGGAGCGAACAGCTGGTGTTCAAGGTCGAGTATTCCCTGGAGCAGGGCCACACCATCAACGGCCCCGACCGCACCGCCGAAGACCTGCTCGCCGTGACTGCCGCCTTTGCCTTCTGACCATGAAGTCCCTCTCCATCTGGTTGGCGGGGGCGTTTGCCCTCACGGCCGAAATCCAGGCCGGCACGATCACGGGCACAGTCAAGGCCCAGGGCAAGGAAGGCGCGGATGAAGGGGCCGCCGGCGGCAAATACGACAGCCGCAAATACAAGTTCGTGGAACGGGTCGATTACACGCAGATGCGTGACTTTGTGGTGTACCTTGAAGGGCCGCCCGCCACGAACTCGCTGACGGACCAGACCGTCCAGGTGGTCACCTCGCGGAAGGTCAACCAGCAGGGTGCCGTATTCACCCCGCACGTCCTGCCCGTGGTCGTCGGCACCACCGTCGAATGGCCCAACAACGACGACATCTTCCACAATGTCTTTTCGATCTCCGACGCAAAGCAGTTCGATCTGGGGCTCTATAAGCATCCCGAGGTGAAGCGGGTCACGTTCGACAAGCCGGGCCGGGTGGATGTCTTCTGCTCCATCCACAAGACGATGAACTGCACCATCCTCGTGCTGGAGAACCCCCATTTTGCCATCACGGACGATCGCGGCCGCTATGCGATCCCCAATGTTCCGGCCGGAACCTACCGCCTGCGGGCCTGGCACGAGCGCATGCCGGGCCAGACCCGGGAGATCGTGGTGCCGGAAAACGGCGAAGTCAGCGCGGACTTCACCTTGGGCATCACGAACCTGCCGAAGTACTGACCCGCAATGCCCCACTCTGTACGACCAGTCCGGCTGAGCTTTCAGACCAAGGTATTGATCCCCGTGGTCGGCATCATGGTGCTGCTGGTCGTGCTGCCCACCTGGCTGGTGACCCGCCGCTTGTCGCGCCAGTTCGAGACGGTCGCGGCGGAAAACCTCGCCACTGCCGACGCGGTTTTTCGGAACCTGCGGCCGATACAGGCCAGAAACCTCCTGCTGCGTTACCGCAACGCGGCCAACGACCCGCGTTTCAAGGCCGCCGCGAAACTGGCCCACGAACCAACGCTGCGCTTTCAGCTCAAGGAGTTGCTGGAGGAGCTCGGTGGCGATGCCGTCCTCTATTTCGACGCCCACGGCGAGCCGGTCGCGAAAGCCAGCCGGCTGCCCGCTTTGGACCCCTCGCGGCTGGCTGGTCTGGGTGCCGATTCCATCCGGCTGGCCCTTGGCAATGAGGCCAACGTCACCACCATTGATGCCGATGGCCGGCTGTTTGATCTGGTTTCCGTTCCCGTCCTCGCTGGCGAAGAGGTTGTGGGCGGTCTCACCTTCGCCTCGGAACTGGGCGAAGAGGCGGTGCGGGAGTTCAAGCAGCTCACGCGCAGCGAGATTGTCCTGCTGGCGGGCAATCAGATCGCGGCGGGCACGCTAGTAGCCACCAACCTGACGGCCGAACTGGCACAGACTGTTCCGGACAAGGCGGCGGCACATCACGCGGACACGGTGACTGTGAACGGCGAGCACTTCATGTATCTGGCCGGTGAACTGGGCCAGGCCGCCTCCGGCCCGCGCCTTGGCTACCTGCTGCTCAGCTCCTATGAACAGCCCCTGCTCGAATTGCAGGCCACGCAGCGCCAGTTTCTCTGGATTCAGTTCGCCGGCATCCTGCTGGGCACGACGGTGGTGTGGCTCCTGGTGCGTCGCGTGACCAACCCGCTGCGCCAGCTCCGGGACAGCGCCGAGGCGGTCGGACGCGGCGACTTCTCCCAGCGCGTCGAGGTGCGTTCCCGCGACGAGTGCGGCGAACTGGCCGGCGTGTTCAACCGGATGACGGCGAACCTCAAAACCTCGCGCGAACAGCTGGAAAAGACCGTCGAAACCCTGAGCTCGACCCAGGCCCAGCTCATCCAGAGCGAAAAACTCCGGGCCATCGGCACGCTGGCCGGCGGCATCGCCCATGATTTCAACAACATGCTCGGGGCCATTCTCGGCTTTGGCGAACTGGCCCTCGAGGATGTGCCCCGCGATAGCAGCACCGCCCGGAATCTGCGGCAGGTGCTCAAGGCCGGGCAGCGGGCCAAGGATCTCGTGCGGCAGATTCTCGCGTTCAGCCGGCAAAGTGCTCCCCAGCGGGTCAAGGTTCGGTTGAGCGCCATCATCGATGAGACCGCCCGGCTGTTAAGGGCCACGATCCCGGCCACCATCGAAATCCATACCCGGCTCGACACCACGGAGGATGTCGTGATTGCCGATCCCACGCAGCTCCACCAGGTGCTGATGAACCTGGGCACCAATGCCAGTCACGCCATGCGTAACGGGGGCGGTGAGCTGACGTTCGCCCTTGACGAGTTCAGCGTGCCCGAAGGCGGCGCTCCCGAAGCGCCCCAACTCAAGCCAGGATCATACCTGCGGCTGCGGGTTGCCGATACCGGTCACGGCATGGAGCAGTCGGTGCAGGAGCGGATTTTCGAGCCGTTCTTCACGACCAAACCCGTGGGGGAAGGCACCGGGCTCGGCCTGTCCGTCGTTCACGGCATCATCGAAAATCATGGCGGTTTGATCACCGTAAAGAGCGCTCCGGACAAGGGCACCACCTTCGCCATCTTCCTGCCGCACGTGCAACTCGGGGCCTTCGTCGCGAGCGAGGGAATCGACGAACCGATTCGCGGCGGCACGGAGCGCATTCTGGTGGTGGATGACGAGGAGTCCTTGGCCAATATGATGCAGCAGCGGCTCTCCCGTTTGGGCTACGACGTGGTCGCCCATCACGACAGCGTGGCCGCCCTCGACGAGTTCCGCACGACCAGTACCCCGTTCAATCTGGTGATCACCGACCAGGCGATGCCGAAGCTGACCGGCACGGGTCTGGCGGCGGAGGTGGTCCGGCTCCATGCCCACACACCGGTCATCATCGTCACCGGCTCCTCGCACACCCTGTCCGAAGCGGAGCTGATGCGTCCGGCGGTCCGTGAGTGCCTGACCAAACCTGTCAATTTTGCCGAATTGAGCCGGGCCATCCGCAAGGCCTTGGAAGAGAAACCCGAAGCACCGGGATCGAGCAACTGAACGTACCGCCGCAAATCCTATGCAACGCATCCTGATCATTGATGACGACGAGCAAGTGCGCGACTTGCTGAGTGAAATCCTCGGGCGCGCCGGCTATCAGATCGTGACGGCCGCGAATGGCGCCGAGGGGCTCAGCCTTTACCGTGCGCAGCCCGCCGAGCTGGTCATCACCGACCTGATCATGCCGGAGAAGGAGGGCATGGAGACCATCATCGCCCTGCGCAAGGACTTCCCCAAAGTGCGCATCATTGCGGTGTCCGGCGGTGGTCGGAGCGGGGCCATCAGCTACCTGCCGATCGCCAAATCGCTCGGGGCCGCCCGCACCGTGGCCAAACCGTTCTCCAAGCAGGAAATCCTTGATGCGGTGCGCGACACCCTGGCGAATTGAGCAGCTTTCGGAATTCCGCATTCGATAAGGACCCCTGCTGATTTCAAATTCCGAGGGCACCCATGGAAATCTTGATCTATATAGTAGTTTTTTCCGCAGTGATCGGCGTCCTGTTGGGGTGGTTTTCAAAATGCGGCCTTTTCATGCTGGCAACCCGCTGCGCCCTGGCCAGCGTACTTCTTGGAATTGTGGCGGCCTGCTATATGGATGACGCCCCTGAATTCATCTCCTGGGGACACCTGGCCACCGCTGTCGTTTATTGCATATACCCTTTCGTCGTGTTTCTCTTTTTACCAAGCTTGTCCCCTGCCATAATTGCATATTACACCAAGTTATACTTTCATAAAAAGTGACCAGCGGAGCACGCCCGCCCCAAAACCTCAGAACGAAGTTCCCAAATGCAGCAGGTAATGCGTCAGGGCCACCACCACCAGCGCATGGCGGATGCGGCCCGTCCTGATGAGCCCTGGAATTTCCGCCACCGGAACGAGACGCAAGGCGATGTCTTCTGTGGCGTCGAATTCGACCGGGTGGCGCAGCTCACAACCCTCCACCAATAGCGTATGGCAGGTGTTGGTCTGGATGGCCGGGTTCGGGAAAATGCTGCCGATCAGCCGCGCCTGCGTCCCTTCATAGCCCGTCTCCTCACGCAATTCGCGCACTCCGGCGGCGACCGGGTCGGATTCGTGGGGGTCCATCATGCCGCCGGGAATCTCCAGCTCGACCGTGTTCGAACCGTGCCGGAACTGCTCGACCATCACCAGGTGGCCATCGGTCGTGATGGGCACGACGTTCACCCAGTTCACACATTCGATGGCAAAGAGATCGTGCTGGCCGCCTGTCCGGGGATTCGTTTTCAGGTCGGAGCGGATGCGAAAAATCCGGTAATCCGCCAGGAGGGTGGAAGAAATCGTGGGCCAGGGACGAATGACTTGCGGCAGATTCATGGCATGAAGCGGTGTGACTAAGGCGGCGGACAAGACTGAAAACCGAAAACCGAAAACCGTGCCTCAGTGATGATGATGATGCTCGACCCCACACGCATGCTGCCAGGCGTGCAACAAGTGGTCGATGATGTCATCCACGCCGCCGCCATGTTTCACCTGCGCGAAAACGACTGGGCCCGGACCACGCATGGCCTTGGCATCGCGCGCCATCACATCCAGATCGGCGCCAACGGCCACCGCCAGGTCGGTTTTGTTGATGACCAGCAGGTCGGACTGAGTGATCCCGGGACCGCCTTTGCGGGGGACCTTGTCGCCACCCGCCACATCAATGACGTAAATCGTATAGTCGGCCAGTTCCCGGCTGAAGTGGGCCGCCAAATTGTCGCCGCCGGATTCGAGCAGCAGGATTTCCGGATGGAACAGGCGGTGCAGTTCCTCCAGCGCGAGCAGGTTCGCCGAAATGTCCTCGCGGATGGCGGCATGGGGACATCCGCCGGTTTCCACGGCGCGGATTCGCGAGGCGTCCAGGGCCTGGTTGCGGATGAGGAATTCACCGTCCTCGCGGGTGAAGATGTCGTTGGTGACGGCGGCGATGTTCCGGTGTTCGCGAAGACGCCGGCAGAGCTGGAGCATCAGCGCGGTCTTGCCGCTGCCGACGGGGCCGCCCACGCCAACGGTGAAGGCCCGCCGCTTGAAATCACGATCCAGCGGCAGCTCGCGCTCGTGGAAATGACCAGGATGGTCGAGGTGCTCGTGGGTGTGGCCGCCGGGTCCGTGATGATGCTCGTGCGCGCTCATGCGGGCGGAATTGGAAGCGACCGGCCGGACAATGGCAAACAATCGCGTAAGGAGTGGGGAATTTACGATTTGCGATTTACGATTTACGACGCCCTGCGCTACGTCCCGCTCCCCTTCTGATCACTGACCTACTGGCTCACTGGCTTACCTCTTCGTTGCCGCCGTGTAGGCCCGCCAACCGCCGTAGGAGGTGATCTCGCGCTGCCCTTCGCAGAGAAAGGCTTCGCCCAGCACCCCGAGCACCTCTTCGCCGTCGGACAGCTTCACCTTGCCGATGGCGAGGCCGGCCGGTTCCCGGGACAGCACCGAAGCCAAACCGGCCGGTGGGACACACCAGAGTTCAAGCGCGACGTCCACCCCGCCTTCACGGAACCGCATCATGGCCGGATGCCGGTCGTTGATGGACCAGATCCGGTAGCACGCCGCCGTCTTCGCCTCGCGGACGAACGTCGCCCCGACGGCCAGCAGGTTGGGATTCAGCTCCAGGCCGCGCATCAGCGTGCCGTTCACCGCCAGTAACAGGTCATTCATGAAGGGGATTCGCCAGTTCACCGGGCCCGAGAAAGCGGACCGGCTTCTCATAGATCGCGAGCACGATGCAGCCCGGTTCGCTCAGGATGCTGTGACTCGTACCCGGTGGATTGATGATCAGCATGCCCGCGTCGGATCGGCTGTTCTCATCCACCTGCGAGCCCGAGAGCGTGAAGATGTGCTCATACCCGGTGTGCTCATGGAGCGGCACGCGCGACCCGGCTCGGAAGCGTAACAATGCCGCCGTCGGCCCGGTCTGCCCGTCGCCGTAGAGGCGGTAGATGTCCACGCCTTCCTGAAAAGGTTTCCATGGGAGCTTGTGCTGCCAGTCGGCGATCTGGAAGAGATCCTTGAGTTTGAGCACCCGGGCGGGGTCGTTTTCCATGCGTTATGATGAAGAAGCCGGCGTGCGCGGAGTTTTTCACCAAGAGGAAAAGCGGCAAGGAATAACGGAGGCCCGCAGCCTGGCTCGCATCGTCCCACTCCCAATCTTACTCATAATCCTAATCTTGATCATAATCACTGCCGCCATCAGGCATGCGGCAGCCCCGTGGCAGGACCGGGATACCGGACTGCCGGGAAAACCGCTGAAGCGGTTTCCCGTGGGGAGCGTGGGCCGACACCGGGTTGAAATCCGGTGTTAATGGGAGACGGACGATTCATTCAATCGCCTTGATGAAGGCCGCCGAATCGCCCACCGCCCCAAAGACGCCGCCCTGCATCTTGATCATCTTCAGCGCGGCGAGGTAGTTGCCGTAGTCGGTCGCGCCGGTGCAATCGGAGAGCACCAGGCATTCGTAGCCACGGTCATTGGCCTCGCGCATGGTGGTATGCACGCATACGTCGGTAGTGATGCCGGCCAGCGCGATGTTCTGGATGCCCTTTCGCCGGAGCAGCATGTCGAGGTCCGTGGCGTAGAAAGACCCCTTCCCCGGTTTGTCGATGATCGCCTCGCCCGGCAGCGGGGCCAGTTCGGGAATGAGATCCCAGCCGGCCTCGCCCCGGATGAGGATGCGCCCGCACGGCCCGCTGTCACCTATGCCCGCCCCGATGCGCTGGCTGCGCCAGCGCTTGTTTTCGGGCAGGTCGGAGAGATCGGGGCGATGCCCTTCCCGCGTGTGCATGATGTGGAAGCCCTTCATCCGCGCCGCCGTAAGCACGCGCTGGATCGGCCCGATCGGCGCCCGGGTGAGTGAAAGATCGTACCCCATCTTGTCCACATAGCCGCCGGGTCCGCAAAAGTCCGTCTGCATGTCAATCACGAGCACGACGGTGTTGTCCGGACGCAGTTCGCCGTTGTAGGGCCAGGGATAGGGATCGGCTTCGACGTAGTGTTTCATCGGAAGGGGTAAAGGTTGGCTTCGCTCAGGGTAAAGCGGCCGCGGCATTGCTGCCGCGACCGCCATCTACACAACACACACTGCAAACATCTGCTCAGGCGGTGACCGAGTGCGGCTGGGTTTCACCCGACGGCTCGGGGTGCTCGGCCGGTTTCGGCGCCACCACCACGAACTTCGCACAGCCCACCAAGACCGCAGCCACTCCCAGATAGCCCGCCGCCACCGGCAGGCTCTGGCCGATGCCAATCTGCTCGCCGTGCATCAGGCCAAAGAAGGTCAGCACCGCCCCGGCGGCGGCGAACCCGGCCGCCTTCAGGAAATTACGGTCGATGATGAAGGTCGCAATGGCCCCCAGCATCAGGCCGCCGAGGATGGAGCCACCGCCGAGAATCTGGAGGCCGTGGAAAAGCACGCCCTGGTTCTTCATGCCGCCGACCAGTTCCTCCGAGATCTCAAAGACACCCGCCGCCGCCAGGGCGCCCTTGATGATGGTCAGGCCCCAGTTGGCGATGTGCGGCGCGAGCGAGAGGATGATCGCGGGTGCATGGCTCCTCGGCGTTTCCTGGAAGGCCTGAGAGCCAATCAGCATCGCGATGTAGAGCAGGATCGGCAGGATGGCGACGCTCGGAATCAGCGCCAGCATGACCGAGATCGTTCCGAACCAGCATAGCAGGATCACGAGGATGCCCGTGCCGGCGGAGTAACCGATGCGCCCGCCCATGGCCTTCCAGCCCGGGTGGCCGATGTACACGGCGTTGATGAACGGGTTGCCCATCAGGCAGCCGATCAGGCTGACCACACCGTCCGCTGTCAGGACGCGGGTCGTCGGGAAACTGTCGCCGGCCACCGCCGCGCTCTCGACGTTATCGATGGCCTCGACCAGGTCATAGATACCGAACGGAATGGCGGTGACCAGGATCACCCCGAGAAACTCAAAGCCGGAGAACACGTGATTAAAGGCCGGCAGCGGCACATGGAAGCCGAAGCTGGTCACGGAGTCCGTCAGTCCCTTCAGGCTCATGCCGCCATAGTTGAGGCCGAACGCGTTCGACCCCCACGCAATGAGGGTTCCGACGGCGATGGCGATAAGACCGGCCGGGATGCCCCGGAAGTAGCGGACGCCGCCGAACCAGCTCAGCAGGATGATCGCAAAACAGGTCAGGCCAATGACCGGCGTCATGAACATCTGCAACGCCGGGCTCATGGCGATAAACGTCACCGAGACGCCGGCCAGCGTGCCCAGCAGCGCCGCGCGCGGCGTGATCTTGCGGATGATCGGCGCGATGAAACCGCCGATCATCAGGACAAAGCTCTGGATGAACACCCAGGTGAGCCCCGCCTCCCAGCCCTTCACCGGGTCGCCCGTCTTGATCTTGATGGGCAGCATGATCACGAAGACGACGACGAACATGTGCGGCACGCTGATGCCCGAGGGCAGAGCGCACACGTCGGTCCGGCCCGTCTTCTTGGCGAGCTGATAGGCCAGCCAGGCATAGTAGAGCGTGGAGAGCAGCATCATCAGGCCGGTGGCCGGCAGGATGCGGCCGAAGACGAGGTCATCCGGCAGCTTGAGCACAAAGCGCAGGAGCGCCGTGAGCGTGAGCAGGTTGACGAGGATATTGGTGCCGAAGCCGAAGAAGGCATTCCAGTCTCCGGGCACCCAGATTTTGGGTTTGGTATCGCTCATGGTGGATTCAATTGGTGGTTGGGAAGCAGTCGAACGGGGCGGAAATGGGTCAGGAAAGCGCGGCGAGAACCTTCTCCGAGTCGGACACCCAGCCGAAGATGCCGCCCTGCGCCTTGATCATCTTCAGGCCCATCTCCTGGAACTCAGGAAAATAGGAGCCGACACAATCCGCCGGAACGAGGCAGTCGTAGCCCCGGTCATTGGCCTCGCGGACGGTGGTGTTCACGCAGACTTCGGTGGTCACACCGGTGACCACAAGCTGCGTGATGCCCCGGTTTTGCAGGATCGCATGGAGGTCGGTGGCAAAGAAGGCCCCCTTCCCCGGCTTGTCGATCACCGGTTCCGTCGGCAGCGGATACAGCTCGGCGATGATGTCGTGCCCGGCCTCGCCCCGCACCAGGATGCGGCCCTTCGGCCCGGCGTCGCCGATGCAGGTCGCGCTGCGGCCGCGGATCTTCTTGGCCGGCGGCAGGTCCGTGAGATCGGGACGATGCCCTTCGCGGGTGTGCAGCACCTGCAACCCCGCCGCACGCCACGCCGCCAGAAGCCGCTGGTTGGGCGCGATCGTACGGCGGAGTTGCGACACGTCATTGCCCAGCATTTCGCCGAAGCCGCCCGGTTCGAGAAAGTCGCGCTGCATGTCAATGATCAGCAGCGCGCACTTGGTGGGTTCGAACTCGAAGGCGTAAGGCTCGGCGTCGATCGTCATGGATGAGGCTGGGTCAGGTTGAGGTGCCGCTGGTGAGCGCTGGGCATCCGCCGGGCGGACTGTCGGGTGCGGCAAGGCGGACGCATGGCTCAGAAGAAGGCGGAGAAACCGAGATAGACCTGGACCGTGTCACGCGTCGGCTTTCCGGGTGCATTAAAGGCATTCAGGTTGTAGAGGTTGTCGTCCACGAAGTTGATGTACTTCACGCCCGCGTGAACGCTCCAGTGCCCATAACCGGCGGGCATGAAATTCATCGGGAGCGTGGCTTTTACGCCCAGTTCGTAGAGGCCCACGGTGGAGCTGCTGTGGTAGAAGTCCCCGTAGAAGCGCTCATCCGGCAGCAGCACGCGTAGCGGCGCCTCCAGCTTCAGGCCGCCGGCATCCTTGAAGGTGTAGCCCGGAGCCACGCCGACATCGAAGTACGAGCTGGAGCCGGGCGCGGGATGCTTGGCGTTGGGGTTGACCGGCGGCAGGCCAATGACCCCTCCGGGAAGCGCGGCATCCGTCGCCTTGCCCTCGAGTTCCTGCCAGTAGATGACGTATGGATGCAGCGCGAATGCCCCGAGGTATTCGCTGTCATCGAAGCTCAGCTTCGATTCCAAGTGGTGGGAGGTGCCGATGTCGAGGATCTGCTCGGCAAAGGCGGTGTAGGTCAGGTCGAGTTTGAAATGCTTGCCCAGGCCGAAGGAGAAGCCGGCGATCGGATCGATTTCCGTCCACGGCGTCTTCGGCTGGCTGCCGTAAGGGCCATGCACCGAGACCTGGCTCGTGCCGAGGTCGTTCCAGACACCGCCGACGAGGGTGACGTCGTTGATGAACGAATCGCCCTTGTAGAGGTTGACGAAGGTCAGAAACAGGGGCTCGACCGTGAGTCCCTTGTCCCGGACGAGCATGCCGCGCGGCGTCACGTACTCGTTGGCGAGTTCCACCGCAAACAGGGCGTGGACCCGGGAGGGAGCGTCCTCTGCCTGAGCCGGGGAGACAGTGGCGGTCGCTCCTGCGGCCAGGACTGCGGCGGCCAGCAGGTGGGAGCCAAGGCGAAGAGGTTCGGTCGAGCGGTGAGAACTGGTATTGGTTGCCGTCATGGTGGCGTAATTTCTTTGGGTTGCGCCAGAGTTGGGTTACTGGCGATCTCCCTTAAGCCGCCCCCGTGCCAGTTATTTACGCGTGTGAAATTATCAATGTTTACCGCTCTTCCGTGAAAACCAGTCCGGACTCCGACACGCTTCGGACTGTTTCAGTTGTCGCCCGTGAAACACTTGAAACAGATGCTCACCCCACCGTCTTTTCGCTCCCCGCTCCCCGCTCCGCGCTCGCAGGGTTGGTTCACAACGCCGGGGGCACATCTTCCTGCGCCAGCTTCCGGTAGATGCGCGTGCGGTGGACCCCGAGCAGACGCGCCGCGTCGGCGATGTTTCCGCCCGTCTCCTGCAGCGCTCGTTGGATCAGCAGGTCCTCCGCCTCGGCCAGGTTCAGGGGCAGCGCGGCGACCGTAGCCTTGCGGTCCACTCGCAGTCCCTTTGCCGGTGGCTGGACGGCACTCGTCGGCAGGCCGAGGTGTTCCGCCCGGATGACATCGCCGCCACTTTCGATCAGGCCCCGCTCGATGACATTTTTCAGCTCCCGCACATTTCCGGGATAATCATGACGTTGCAGCGCCTCCAGGGCCTCACTGCTGAAGGGCGGCGCCTTCAGTCCCATTTCGGCGGCGAACAGGCGCAGAAAATGGGTCGCCAGCAACGGCACGTCCTCGCGCCGTTCCCGCAGCGGTGGCGTGGCCACCACGTAGCGCGCAAGCCGGAAATAAAGATCCTGCCGGAAGGTCCCCGCCGCGATGCGCGCGTCGAGATCCGCGTTGGTCGCGGCAATGATGCGGACATCGACCTTGCGCGGCTGGGACGCCCCAATGGGCGTCACGCAACCATCCTCCAACACACGCAGCAGCTTCACCTGGAGTGACGCGGGCATGTCGCCAATCTCATCCAAAAAGAGCGTCCCACCATGGGCCAGCTCGAAGTAGCCCTTGCGGTCGGCCGTCGCACCCGTGAAGGCGCCTTTGACGTGGCCGAACAGCATGGATTCCGCGAGTTCGGTCGGGATCGCGACACAGTTCACGGGCACGAAGGGGCCTTTGGCGCGCGCGCTGTCGAAGTGGACCGCCCGCGCCACCAGTTCCTTGCCGGTGCCGCTTTCGCCGAGAATCAGCACGCTGGTCTGGGCGAACTGATGCAGGCGCCGGATGTCATCGGTGATCTTGCGGATCAACCGGCTGCCGCCGACGAGACCCGCCAGATTCCAGCGCTCAGCCTCCAGCCCGGAGATGGCCGCTAGTTTTTCGTCCGCATGCCGCAGAGCCGTCTCGGCCTGCTGCCGTCGCTCGATTTCCGCCGTCAGTTCGGCCGTGCGGGTCTCGAGGGCTCGGTTCTTCTCGCGCAGCTCGCGGGTCAGCCGGCTCAGGCGCAGATGCGTGGCCACGCGGCTCAGGACTTCGTCGGCCTGGAAGGGCTTCACCACGTAATCCACGCCGCCCGCCCGGAAGGCCTCGACCATGCTCGTCAGCTCGCCGCGCGCCGTGATGAAGATCACGGGAATGTCCCGCGTGGCTTCGTCCCGCTTCAGACGCCGGCAAGTTTCCAGGCCGTCGAGTTCCGGCATCAGGATGTCGAGCAGGATCAGCTCCGGCCGGGCCCGGGCGGCGACCTTCAAGGCCACCTGCCCGCCTGGGGCGGCCAGTATCTCGTAACCCTCCGGCTCCAGGGCGGAGGTCAGCACGGCGAGATTTTCCGGCACGTCATCCACCAGCAGGATCTTTTCGCGCAGCGCAACTGTCGCGGGAGCAGTGGACATCATAGGCTGGCCGCCGCTCCCGTCGCTTCGGGTTGGGTGACGCGCACCAGCAGGCGCAGGATTCCGTCCATGTCGTAGCTGCGCATGCGATACCGGATGTGTTCCGCGAGCATTTCCGCATCTGGCCCGAGCTGGCGCAGCTCCTGTAGGCAGGCCTTGAGGGCCGTCGTGCTGTGCAGTTCCGCCGCCACGTTCAAGCGGGCACAGAGTTCATCCGGCAGGGCAACCCGCAAGGTGTCGGGTGAGGCGAGCTGCGGAGCGGAAGCCATGGGCGTCACATATTCAAATTCCGTCCCGAGGTGCGTCTTCAGGCACTCGTAGATCCGTTCGCCGCGAAACGGCTTGGCCAGAAAATCGATGCAGCCGGCGGTCAGCGCCTCATCCCGGTGCCGTGCCAGCGCTGACGCGGTGTGCGCGACAATCTTCGGCGGATCATGAGGCGCTTCGGCCAAAAGTTTCCGGGCCGTGTCAGCCCCGCTCAATCCCGGCAGCAGCAGGTCGAGGAAGATGATGTCGGGGCACTCTTCACGCACAGCGAGGCACGTCTCCTCGCCGTCCACGGCATAGCGAACTTCACATCCGATGGCGGCAAGCAATCCGCCCAACACTTCCCGGTTTTCGCGGCGATCATCCACCACCAAAGCCCGCACCCGGGAGCCCGGTGCCAACCGCGCGACCTGCACGATCGTCTCCTCAGCCACCCCATCCGCCGACGGCAGCGGAATGGAGAAATGGAAGCGCGAACCGACTCCGCGCGAGGATTGCAATTCCAGCTTCCCGCCGAGCAATTCCACCTGCCGTTGGGCAATGGCGAGACCAAGACCGGTTCCCCCGTGATCGCGTGCACCAATGCCCTGGTGGAAAGGCTTGAAGATGTCCGTCAGTTCCCCCTCGGGAATGCCCTGCCCGCTGTCGATCACTTCGAACAGCCATTGCCCTTCGGGCCGCGCCTGAAACCGCAGGCATACCTCACCCATGCGGGTGAACTTCACCGCGTTGCCCAGCAGGTTGATAAGCACCTGCCGCAGCTTGCCCTCGTCGCCCCGCACCGGCAGGCGCTCAGCCCCTTCCGGAAGCACCCGGAAGCCGATGCGCTTCTGCGCGCAGAGCGGCTGAAACGTCGCCGTCAGACCGCGTCCCAAGGCCGCCAGATCGAAGTCCACAGGGTTCAGCTCCATGCGGCCGGCCTCGATCTTGGAAAGGTCGAGGATTTCGTTGAGCAGCCCCAGCAGATGATGGCCGCTGGCGCTGATGCCCCGGATGGAGTCGTGCTGCTCCGGTGGCAGCCGCTCATCGCGCCGCATGAGCTGCGCATAGCCCAGGATGGCATTGAGCGGCGTGCGGATCTCATGGCTCATGCTCGCGAGAAAGTCGGACTTGGCGGCGTTGGCCGCCGCCGCCGCCGCCTCGGCCTGTTGACGCACGCGGACCTCCTCCTGCAACGCCGCGTTAGCAAAGGCCACTTCACGCGTCCGCCGCCAACTGCCGAAGAGGTATGCCGTGGTCAGCAGCGTGAAGGCCAGCCCGCCGAACAGCGCCAGCTGCGACTGGAGGTGTGACTGGGTGGCGCTGAACTCCGCGGTCGGCGCGAACACCACGGCCCAGCGCCGGCCGGCAAATTCCAAGGCCGTCTGGGCGCTCATGGCAGGCGAAATTTTCGCATCGGCGGTGCTGTTGAAGATCCGCTCGCCAGCGGGCGACTCGTCGAAAAGCTGCGCCTCGATGCCTTTGGTTCGCAGTTCCTGAAACGCGTTCCCCACGAGGTCGGCAACACGGAATACGGCCACGGCAAACCCGGCTAGGCGTTCGCGGCGGGACGCGACGTCGGTGGGCGTTGAACCATTATAAACCGGCATCAGCACCAGCAGGCCTGTCTGGTCACCCGGCTCCTGCGCGAGGCGGAGCGGCGCAGTGGCGGCGGGCAGGCCGGTATCGCGCGCCTGCTCCAGCGAGACCCGGCGGCGCGGGTCGGAATCGAGGTCGTAACCGAGCGCCAGGGCATTCCGCTCCAGCGGCTCGATAAAGTACACCGGCACGTATTCGGCCCGGACTCCCGCCGCGATGAAATGACCGTCCGCCGCCCGCTCCCGAAATTGAAATCCGGCCGCACCTTCGGCAACGGCCGCCGTCTCCAATTCCGCTCGCCGCGCGGCGGAAACCAACGGATTCCACGACAATGCCTGCAATTCAGGCTGCCGCGCGAGGGCTTGCCGGACGAATTTCCCGAACTGCACCCGCCGGATGTCCCCTTCCGCGGCGTGGAGCGAAGCGATGGAATGCAGCACCTCCAGCGAGCGCAGCAGGCTCACCTGGAGCCGCTCCACCTGCTCGCGGGTCACGTCACCGGCGCGCTGCGCCAGTTCGCGCCGCTCCCAGCCGCGCATGGTAAGGCACAGCAACAAGGACAGCACAGTCCCCGTGCCCAGCACGCAGAGGATCCACGGCAGGGGCAGACGCGATGGTGAAATGGCGGCAGGCTTAGTCAACCACTTCACGGCGAGCATGATGTTTGCCGCCAGGCGATCTACGGGCGATCCGTCGCTGATCAGGCGCGAAATCCTGCATTCGGCAGCTACGGCTTGGTGAAATGTGGCCAAGCTGCACAAAGGCTGGCATCTGCTGTCATCTCGTAGCAGCCGAGGTGACGAGGCTCAAACCTCTGCTTTTCAGATGGAGCCTTCTCACGTCGGCTACTACGTCCTTCGGAAAGCATTTCAGCTTTGGAACAGCCGCGAGTAGAGCCGGTCTTGTGCGCCCTGCCAGAGGTCCAGCAACGGGGCCGTCTGGGCGAGATTCTCCACGGCCAGACCTTCGCAGCGTTCGAGAATTGCCTGGGCGCGGGGCCCCAGCCGGTGTTGCAACGACTGCCCCTCCATCGGCCCGATGATGCCGAGGCGCACCGCACCGGCCACCAGACCACGCACATGCTGGAAGAACAGCAATCGCGCCGTCGCGGGCCGATCCAGACCGAGCACACCCATCACGACGCCAAATACCGGGGCGAAATGTCCGCACGGCGGCTGGTGTTCAGTCTCCCGCAAGCGCTGCAGTTCCGCGATCGCGAAGATCCGTTCGACCGAGGCCAGCAGCGCCTGTCCCTGAAGCCGGCTGGCGCGGTTCGCGACGTGGTTGCTGGTGAAGGCATCGCAGAGGCGGTCCAGTTCGGCAAATCGTGCTGGCTCGCGGTGGGCGGCAGTAACGAACGGCAGGGTCGCGTGCCCCAGCTGACCCAGACTTGCCTCGGCAAACTGGAGCAAATCCGCCCGGCCCCGAATCTCGCCATGCTGCCAAGCGGCCTCCAGGCCGCCGGAATGCGCAAAGCCGCCGATGGGAAACGCCGAATCGGCCAGCTGCCAGACGAGCCAGTCGGACACGTCAGAAAAGGGAATACCGCTGCGCCAGCGGCAGGACTTTCGCCGGCTCGCAGGTGAGCGCCTCACCGTCGGCGGTCACGGTGTAGGTCTCCGAGTCCACCGTGATGACCGGCGTGGCATCATTCCACTTCAGGTCTTTCTTGGTGAGTGTGCGACAGCCGCGAACGGCCTCGATGCGCTTGGTCAAACCGTAACCGGCCGCCACGCCCTGCTCCTTGCAAAGCTGGCTCACGAAGGCGAATGAGATCGGCCCGGGCGCATGGCCAAAGGCACCGAACATCGGCCGCATGAACACCGGTTGCGGCGTGGGAATGCTCGCATTCGGATCACCCATCTGCGCCCACGCGATGACGCCGCCCTTGATCACCAGCTCGGGCTTGGCCCCGAAGAACGCGGGCTTCCACAGCACCAGATCGGCAAGCTTGCCCACTTCGACCGAGCCTATGACGTGCGCCATGCCATGCGCGAGCGCGGGGTTGATCGTGTACTTCGAGATGTACCGCTTTATGCGCAGGTTGTCGTTCTCACCGGTCTCACCGGCCAGGCGTCCGCGCTGCTGCTTCATCTTGTCTGCCGTCTGCCAGGTGCGCGTGATGACCTCGCCGATGCGGCCCATCGCCTGGCTGTCGCTGCTCATCATGCTGATGGCACCCAGGTCGTGCAGGATGTCCTCCGCCGCAATCGTCTCGCCCCGGATGCGGCTCTCGGCAAAGGCCACGTCCTCGGGCAGCGCAGGATCGAGATGATGGCAGACCATGAGCATGTCGAGGTGCTCATCAATCGTGTTCACCGTGTACGGCTTGGTCGGGTTCGTGGAACTCGGCAGGACGTTCTTCTCCGCGCAGATCTTGATGATGTCCGGCGCGTGGCCACCACCCGCGCCTTCGGAGTGGTAGGTGTGGATGGTGCGGCCACCGATGGCGGCGATGGTCTGCTCGACGAAGCCCGACTCATTCAGCGTGTCCGTATGGATGGTCACCTGGATGTCGTGCTCGTCGGCGATGCGCAGGCAGCAGTCGATCGCGGCGGGGGTCGTGCCCCAATCCTCATGCAGCTTCAGCCCGATGGCCCCGCCAAGAATCTGATCGACGAGGCCGGCCGGCAGCGCGGTGTTACCCTTGCCGGTGAAGCCAAAATTGAGCGGCAGCGCATCGGTGGCCTGCAGCATCGAGCGGAGGTAGAACGCGCTCGGTGTGCAGGTGGTCGCACAGGTGCCGGTCGCCGGACCGGTGCCGCCGCCAACCATGGTCGTAAGCCCGGCGGCGATGGCCTCGTGGGCCTGCTGCGGACAGATGAAATGGATGTGGGTGTCGAGCCCCCCGACGGTGAGGATCAGCCCTTCGCCCGCGATGACCTCGGTGGTGACGCCCACCACCATGCCGGGAGTCACCCCGGCCATTACGTCGGGATTGCCCGCCTTGCCGATGCCGGCAATGAGGCCGCGCTTGATCCCCAGGTCGCACTTGAAGATGCCGCTGTGGTCCACCACCAGCGCGTTTGTGATCACGCAGTCGAGCGCGTCCGCCTGGGCCACGCCAGCCGCCTGCCCCATGCCTTCACGGATGGTCTTCCCGCCGCCGAATTTGCACTCGTCGCCATATACCGTGAAATCCCGCTCCACTTCGAGCACGAGCGACGTGTCACCGAGCCGGACCTTGTCGCCGGTGGTCGGGCCGAACATGTCGGCGTAATGCTGGCGTTTGATTTTGTGGGACATGGCGGACAGAGGGGCAGTAAGTCAGTGAATCAGTAATCAGTAATCAGTGGTCGATGATCAGGACGATTGCTCGTGGGCGAAGGCGGCGGCTTTAACCTTTTCCAATGCGGCTTTTTTGCCGGATTCGGAGACGGCGCCGGAGGCTAGGTTGTTGCCGCCCTGGATGACCTTGTTTCCGGCGATGGCGACAAGCTTAACGGTCTTGGTTTCGCCGGGCTCGAACCGCACCGCGGTGCCGGCGGGAATGTCGAGGCGCTTGCCGTAGGCGATCCCGCGGTCGAAGCGCAGGGACGCGTTGGTCTCGATAAAGTGGTAGTGGCTGCCGACCTGGATCGGGCGGTCACCCAGGTTCGTGACGGCGAGGTTCGCCGTTTCGCGGTTCGCGTTAAGTTCCAGTTCGCCGTCCTGAACTTCCATGCTACCGGGTTCCGGCTCCTTAGGTGTCGGCTTGAAAACCGAAAGGTCCGGCACGGGCAGAAAGCTGCCGTAGAGCGCCAGCGAGAGGTCCCCATTCTCCGAGGCGATGGGATGGTGCACGGTCACGAGCTTCGTGCCGTCGGGAAAGGTGCCTTCGACCTGCACGTCGTAAATCATTCCGGGTACGCCGGACATGACCTGGTTGCGACCGAGAAACTGGCGTCCCAAGTTCATCAGCTCCGCGACCCGGCGGCCGTCGCGGATAAATTCCAGCAATTGCGTGGCGATGAGCGCGACGGCTTCGGGATGGTTCAGGCGCAAGCCGCGGGCGAGGCGCTTCTGGGCCAGAAAACCCGCGTTGTGCAGGAGCAGCTTGTCAATTTCGCGGGGGGACAGGTGCATGATGGGAAACGGGCTCAGCCACGGGCTGCGGGAATTGACAGCGACATCAAACCGAACGGCAAGCTGATTTCAAAAACTGGGTCCATCTGCTTCATTCGGCAGGAAAACTCACCACTTCCGGGCGAACGGATCGTCGCCCAGCAGGTCGCGCAAAAAGGCAAGATGGCGATGAATCTCACGCCCCACGTCTTCGACGCTCTCACCGGCGATCCGGAGGAGCGCGCCCTCGCGGATCGGGCTGGCGCTGCTGACCAGCGCGGCCCGGCGCGCGACCGGTTGGATGGCGATATCAGTCAGCAGCTGCGGGGCGATTTCGCGCCAGGCAACGCCCACTAGCACCACCAGCGCGAGGCAGTTGAAGCGGCCCATGCGGTGCGAGCCCTCGAGCGCACCGTCCGTCGCATCGAGCAGGAGCGAATCAACGAGCAGACGTTCGTCGCCGAGGACAATATCGTTGCGGCTCTGGAAGCGCGTGAAGTCCCAGCGTTCACCGCGGGCGGTCCGCCCGGAAGTAAACCAGTCCACGAGCGCCAGGCTCGCGCCAGCTTGCAGGCGGAATTCCTGCCGCTGCGCGTAGCTGGAACCGGCAAAGGCCTGCACCGGATCGGGTGCCAGCACCAGCAGTGACCCCTCGCCCAGCGTGGCGCTGAGGTGATGGCCACAGGGACGGCCCAGCGGATTGCGGTAAACCTTGGTCGAAGCCTGGGTGCTGACGAAGCACTTGGTATGGGCCGCCAGCCGGAGGTCCACCCGGGTTTCGTCGCCGGCTACGAGCCCACCTCCGAAGCTGCTGAAATAGGCCCAGACACTTTCCCCGCGCGGACGGGGAACGAGCAGCTTGAGCGGACTGGTCGATTCCACCGAAACGGCCGCGCTCAGCCCATCCACGCGCTCCACGTGCAGGCAACCGGTTCCCGCGTGGCAGGCCGCCGTCGCTGCTTGCTGGACGGGCAGGCTCACGCAGGCAGGCTCCACAGCACCACCGCACCCAGCAAGGCCACCGCACCACCTGAACGCAGCAGACGCTGCGACACGCTTTGCCGGGTCAACTGCGCGGCCGCGAGCATCAGCGCCCCGCCGGCCGCCAGGACCGCGAGGTGGTAGGGGCTGGTCAGCACGTGGGACACGTTCGCCTCGGAGAGCGAATGCCCCGGATGCGCCTGCGCCGACGAACCGGCCGTGAGAATGGCCAGCAGGCCGACAACCCGGGGGATCAGATACTTGGTCATACCGTGAGATGCGCTTTCACCATGTCGTCATCGAGTTTTGCGATGGGCCCCTCGGCCACGATCGCACCGCGATCCATGATGTAAAAGATGTCGCCGACCGCGAGGCAGAAATCGAGGTACTGCTCGACCAGCAGGATGCTGATCTTTCCCTCCTTTTTGATCTTCACCAGCGTGTCGCCGATCAGGTCGATGATGTTGGGCTGAATGCCCTCGGTCGGCTCGTCGAGCAGCAGGATCTTCGGGTCGGTGAGCAGCGCGCGCGCGATGGCGAGCTGCTGCTGCTGGCCCCCGGAGAGTACGCCGCCCTTGCGCTGGAGGAACTCCTTCAGGATGGGGAACAGCTCCAGGACGCGCTCGACCTGGCCATTCTCCTTGGCCCCATGAACCACGAGGCTGATCTTCAGGTTTTCCCAGACCGTGAGGTGGGGGAAGATGTCGCGTCCCTGCGGTACATAGCCGAGACCTGCTCGGGAACGGCCATCCGGCTTGAGTCCGTTGAGCGATTTCCCATCGAGTGTCATTTCGCCGGAATCCGGCGCGACCAACCCCATGATGGATTTGAGCGTCGTGGTCTTGCCCACGCCATTGCGGCCCATGAGGCAGACCAGGCTCTTCTCGGGCACCGTCAGGTTGACCCCGCGCAGGATGCGGGAGCCGTCGTAGGAAACGGAAAGGTTGGAAAGGGTCAGCATGCGGGAAAATTCAGAATTCAAAGCTCAAAGCTCAAAATTCAATCAGGCCCAGTCCAATTCGGCCGCCCGGTCACGGCACCTTGGATTTTTGAGCTTTGAATTTTGAGCTTCCATCAGTGTTTCTCCTTCTTCTTCCGGCCCAGATAAACCTCGATGACGCGCTCGTTGTTCTGGACCTCGTCCACCGTGCCCTCGCAGAGCACATGTCCCTGGTGCAGCACCGTGACCTTCCGGGCGATCTGGCGGACGAAGACCATGTCGTGCTCAATGACGACGATGCTGTGCTTGCCAGCGAGGCTGATCAGCAGTTCACCCGTCTTGGCGGTTTCCTCGTCGGTCATGCCGGCGGCGGGTTCATCCACCAGCAGCAGCTTGGGATTTTGTGCGAGCAGCATCCCGATTTCCAGCCACTGCTTCTGGCCGTGCGCCAGCAAACCCGCCTTGCTATTGGCCTTGGCCGCCAAGCCCACGGTTTCGAGCACTTCCTGGATACGGTCGCGCTGGGCGGGTGTGACGCGCGAGAAGAGTGCGGACCAGACACTGCGCGATCCTTGCAGCGAGAGCAGGATGTTCTCGTAAACCGTGTGGTCGATGTAGACCGATGGCGTTTGGAATTTCCGGCCAATGCCCAGACGGTTGATCTGGTACTCGTTGAGCCGCGTCAGGTCGGTGTCCTTGCCGAACTCGATCTTGCCCACGTCGGGCTTGGTGCGGCCGGTGATGAGGTCGAGGAACGAGGTCTTGCCCGCGCCATTCGGCCCGATAATCACCCGCAACTCCCCCGTATCCATGTAGAAGTTGAGGTCCGAGATGGCCTTGAAGCCATCGAACGTCTTCGTGACCCCCTCGACGGTCAGGATGAATTCCTTGCTCATTCTTTTCCGGTGGGTTCGAGCTTGGTCTCGGGAATGGCAGCAGCGGAAATCTCCGCCGCGGGTTTCTTGGCGAACTTCTTCGCCAGGCCGCGCAACTGGTCGGGCAGCCCGATGAGCCCCTTGGGCATGAACAGCGTCACAAACACAAACAGGCCGCCGAGAACGTAGGGCCATTGCTCGGCGAAGGAGTGGGTTGCATAGCTCTTGAGCGAGTTGATGCCGATCGCGCCCAGGATCGGCCCGAGCAGGTTGCCGCGTCCGCCCACGGCCACCCAGATGACGGCCTCGATGGACTTGTCCACGCCCATCTCGCTGGGGTTGATGATGCCGACCTGCGGCACGAAGAGCGCTCCGCCGAGACTGGAGATGATCGCGGCGATCACGAACACGAAGAGCTTGAAGTTCGCGGTGGCGTAGCCGGAAAAGAGCACGCGGTTTTCGGAATCCCGCACCGCCCGCTGGATCAGCCCGAACCGGGTCGAGGTCAGCCAGCGGCAGAAGAGATACGTCAGTAGCAGCAGCACACCGGAGCAGATGTAGAGGGCGCGCTTGGTAGAGGGGGCATTGACGATATATCCGGTGAAGGACTTCTTCGCCAATTCCTGCGGAAAGGCGTCTTCCAGCAGCATCCGGTTGAGCTTCAACGTGGCCGCGTCCTTGGGTGACGAAGCGAGCAGCAGCTTGGTTTCGGGCGACAGCGTGACTCCGGTGAAGCGTGGCCCGTCGTAGATCAAGGCTGTGGCGATGGTCTTGTTGAGATCATCCACGACCACGGCGGGTATTTCTGCCGCCTTTCCGGCCCCGAGAAGTTCGGTAACTTTGGCCTGGTTGGTTGCGGCCAGCTGGCTCCACAGGAACTTGCTCACGCCGTCGGAACCGTCTTTCAGCTTGGTGGCGAAAGCCGCTGGGTTCCGGATATCCGCCGCTTCCACTGCCGGTGTGCCCAGCAGGAATTTGAAATCGGTCAGACCATTGTTGCCGCCGAAGGTGAAGTCGTTGCGGAAAAACATCAGGCACGCGGCGTACGTGAGCGCCTGGCTGAGGATCGAGAAATACACTCCCTTGATGCGCGAGCGGAAGGCGAGGAACCCGAAAATGTAGGCCACCACCGCCGGCACGAGGATGATCATCAGCGCCGCAAACCAGAAGTGCTTGAAGGGAATCCAGTGCGGCGGCAATCCGCCGGTCGCGGGAAACCGTGCCGGGAATTCCAGGAACACCATGAAGTCGGGAATGGCCTCGTGATACTGCCCTAGCCGGCTGATGTTCATCATCATGTACATGCCCAGGCAGTAGCCACCGAGCGAGAAGAACAGTGCTTGTCCGAGGCAGAGCAGCCCGGTGTAGCCCCAGAGCAGGTTCACTCCGAGTGCCAGCACGGCGTAGGTCAGGTACTTGCCGTAAAGGCTCAGGGAAAAGGTGCTGACATGCAGCGCGCTCTCCGGCGGGACGAAGGCGTTCAGGCAGGGCAGCACAATCAGGCCGATTACCGACGCCAGCGCGACAAAGAGGATTTCCCGTTGGGAGAAGGTTCGCTTCATGACGACAACTGCGGGCTCCAAGCTTCGACGACCGGAGCAAAACAAGGTTTCAAGTCACCGGCCGAAGCCGGTGCGCACGCCAATGGAACAGACCGGCAAGCCGACCGGCCCGGCGCTGGGAAGCTGAATAACTTCATCATCAGTCGAGGCTGCGGCTGCGGGTGACAAACAGGCCGTTGGGCCGCCACTGAAGGAAAAGGATGATCGCCGTCAGCACGGTGATCTTGCCCAGCACCGCACCCAGCCACGGCTCCAATACCTGGTTGGTGATCCCGACACCCGCCGAGGCAGACACGGTGCCGACCAAGTTCCCGACGCCGCCCAGCACCACCACCATGAAACAGTCGATGATGTAGTTCTGGCCGAGGCTGGGACCGACATTGGCAATCTGGGTCATGCACGCCCCCGCCATCCCCGCCAGTCCGGAGCCGAAGGCGAAGGTCATCATGTTGACGCGGTCCGTGCGGACACCGACACAGGAGGCCATGGTGCGGTTCTGCATCACGGCCCGGATCTGGAGGCCAAGAGATGTCTTGGTCAGCAGCAGCCACGTGAGCAGCACCACGAACCCGGCGAAGCCGATGATGAAGATGCGGTTGTAGGCAAAAAGCACATCGTCCACCACCAGGCTGCCCTGCAGGAACCCTGGAGCATCCACCTGAACGTTGGCCGAACCGAAGGTGTGCCGGAAAATCTGCTGGAGAATCAGGCTCACGCCCCAGGTGGCGAGAAGCGATTCCAACGGACGCTTGTAGAGAAATCGGATGATGCCGCGCTCCAAGGCAAGCCCGACCAGACCGGCCATGACAAACGAGGCGACCAGCGAAACGATGAAATAGCAGTCAAATCCACCCCCGGTCAGGCCCATGCCCTTCACGGTGACGGTCTTGCCAAAAAGCGAAAACAGCAGGCCGCTGCCGAACACTCCCTGCACAAAAAAGGTCGTGTAAGCGCCCACCGCCATGACCTCGCCATGGGCCATATTGATGACGCCCATCAGGCCAAACGTGATCGCCAGGCCAAGGGCGGCCACGAGCAGCACCGCCGCCAGACTGACACCCCGGAAAGCGGTGCCAAACAGCGTTCCCCACCGCTGGTAGTTCTCTATCTGGACAATCGTTTTCTGCAGTACCTGCAAAGTCTCCTCGCCGTATTTGGCTCGGTCGGCTTTGACCTTCGTCTCCAGCTGCACCAGAAAGTCATGCGCGTTGATCGAACGCATCTGACCCAGCTTGATGATGGCCGGATTCCGCACGGCCGCGTCGGCATCGACCGTCTGCGTGAGCGCCACCGCCTCGTTCAGCGCCTTGATGACCTCCGGATCGGTCTCGGTTTTCAGGCGGTTTTGGAAGTGGGGAAGATATTCCGGATTCTGCTCCTGACCGAGCTTGATGACGGCGTCGCGGCGGAGTTTTGGAACCGGATTGCCGATGGCGAAAAGATCCAGCGTCGTCTTGATGGCGCGACGGATGCGGGAATTGTTATCCACCGCCGTAAGCTCATTCGCCCGGAACAGCAGGGGCTTCCCGGCGGCATCGGTGATGAACTTCCCGTCGGTAAGCCGGATGGCCTTGGCCTTGCCATCGCTGTCGAGCTGCGTGTCGAGCACGAAAGGGACTTTGAGGCCGTTCGCCTCGGAATTGACAAAAAGCTCACTCACACGCCAGGCGGCCAGACCGCGCTCCACCAGCTCGTCCCCGGCGGCGACCAGCTCCTTGACGAGCGCAATCTGTTTGGCGCTGTCCTCCTCGTTGATCGCCTTGACCAGAATGTCGCGGTAGAAGGCCTGGTTTTCCGCCCCCCGAACCGGCAGCAACAGGGTCAGGCAGCCCAGCAAGATCAGCAGAGAATATTTCACGGGCAGAAATGTGGGAGAGAAAGAGACAGGTCAGTAACCACCATCAGGACTGCGTTCTGGCGAAAGCGGGCGGGACTGCGCCTCCACAGTCCAGATCCATGCCCCCCTTGCACCAAAAGGAGGCGGGCCCTGCTGGCCCGCCTCCCCGTTTCCACACACACACTTACTTGAGGAACTTCTCACTGAAGGGCTCGCCAGCGACGCCCTTGAAAGTCTTGATCACCTTGAACTGGCCCGTCGGCAGGGTCTCGCCGATGAAGACGTCGTTAATCAGGTGATGATTCTCCTGCATCGTGACCTCGCACACCGGGCCCTTGAACTTCTGGCCGATGAGCGCGTCGCGCACCTTGTCCACATCGAAGGTGCCGGCCTTCTCGACCGCCTGCTTCCACAGATAGACACCCATACGGGACAGGTTCATGGGGCTGCAGGTGACGCGGCCCTTGGGATCGACGCCGCTCACCGTGTAATCGATGCCACTGACCTTGGGCGCCTGCACCCAGGACAGGAAGTCATGGACGAACATCTCGTTCTCGGGGGTCTTGATGGACATGAAGTAGGTCCAGCAGCCGAGGTGACCGGCAAGCTGCTTCGCCGGCAGGCCGCGGAATTCATCCTCGGAGATCGAGAACGAGACCACCGGGCAGTTTTCCGAGGTCAGGCCCGCGTTGGCGAACTCCTTGAAGAACGGCACGTTGGTGTCCCCGTTCAGCGTGGAGATGATGCAGGCATTGCCGCCGGCCGCGAACTTCTTGATGGAAGCGACGATCGTCTGGTAGTCGGTGTGACCAAACGGCGTGTAGATTTCCTCGATGTCGGAATCCGGAATGCCCTTCGACTTCAGATACTTCTTCAGGATCTTGTTTGTCGTGCGGGGATAGACGTAGTCCGAGCCGAGCAGGTAGAACTTCTTCTTGCCCTCCGAGAGCATGTAATCAACCGGCGGGATGGCCTGCTGATTCACGGCTTCGGCGGTGTAGAAGATGTTCTTGGACAGCTCCTCGCCCTCGTACTGCACGGGGTAGAAGAGCAGGCCGTTTTCCTTCTCGAACACGGGCAGGCAGGACTTGCGGCTGACCGAGGTCCAGCAGCCGAAAACGACCGCCACCTTGTCCTTCACCAGCAGTTCCTCGGCCTTTTCGGCGAAGAGCGGCCAGTTGGAGGCGGGATCGACCACGACGGGCTCGATCATCTTGCCCATGACGCCACCCTTCTTGTTGATCTCGTCGAACGTGAAGAGCAGCACGTCCTTCAGCGAGGTTTCGCTGATGGCCATGGTGCCGCTGAGGGAGTGAAGGACGCCGACCTTGACCGTGTCGGCGGCACTGGCCGTGAGGGCTATGAGGCCGGCGGCTGCGCCGGCCAAAATTTTGGAGAAACTAGGTTTCATGTTTCGCTTGCTAAGGAATTGGGGTTCGAACGGGAGGACTCAGAACAGGTAGGTCACGCCCACGCCCACGATCACGCGGTCTTTCTTGCCATCCAGACCGTTCTTGAAGGACGTGAAGTCGTAACGGATTTCCGGCTGGATCTTGAGGCTGGGAACCGGCTTGTAGTTCAGGGTCAGGGTCAGGCTGCCCAGATGGCCGTTGGAATCGGTGGCGAAACCGCTGGCAATGCCCGCGCCGGCACGGACGTCAGGAGGCGAAAGGGGAGAATCCGGGCTTTCGATCAGATCGGCACGCAAGGCCAGGCCCACCTTGGCAGTGAAGTCGTACCAGGCCCAACCACCCACCGACCACTGGTCGACGCTGCTTCCGGGGCTGGAGTAATGGAAATAGTCGACTTCGTAGCCGGTGCCCAGTTTCTCAGTGAACTGATAGCCACCGATGGAACCGAGGCCCGATACATCCAACTTGGCCGGCTGGGCATCATAGTAGAAATAGAGGTTCGCCCAGAGCTTGGCGTTCGGCTTGAAGTTGATGCTGCCGCTGAAGTCCTTGCCGGAGTTATTGTCCACCGGGCCCTGGAACAGGCCGTTGTCCACCCGCAGGGTCAGGCCGATCTTGTCGGTGAAGTTGTAGGAGGCCTGAACGCCCGCCGAGGGCCCATTGCCGGTGAACCACCACTGGTTGCCCTGGGAGAAGTTGACGTTCGCCGCACCGCCATCGCCGGACTCGTAGTTCAGCAGCGAGATCATCTCGCCGGCCTTGATGTTCAGGCCGGTGCCGACGGGCACGTTGATCTCGACGTACGCCTCACGCACATCATTGAAGCTGGTATTGCTACCGGTGCCGTTTGAACCGGCAGTGTTCAGATCGGGAGCATCGTCCCCAAAAAGCAGCGAGGCTTTGAAGCCCGCGTCCCACTTGTCGGTGGCCACCGGTTTGCTGGCGATGGTCAGCTTGAACTTGTTGAGGGAAAATGAATTGTCCCGGGTGTTCCACAGATAACCGTCGGAGAGGCCGTCTGCCGGCTTCTGGGTGTTGTAGAAATAGGAAGCCTGGGCAAAACCAGTGATGGTGATGTCCGACATCGCGGTGACGATCTTGGGAGAGGGATCGGCCGACGGCAGAATGCCTTCCTTTTTGGCAACCCCTTCCAGGGCGTCCAAACGGTTCTTCAGGTCCTGGTTTTCCTGCGCCAGCTTGTCGAGTTTGCTCGCGTCGTCGGCAAAGGCCGACAGCGCACCGATACCAGCGGCGTTGGAGATGGCCACGCCAAGTGCGAGTCCGAGCGGTGCCAGCCGTTGTCTGCGATATCCCATGGGGCTATTCTTCATTATCGATGTGATGGTGGTGCTTGAGTTGGGTTCAGGGACTGCCAGGCGTTCCGCCATTCACACCCCATCAATACGCAATCAGGCGGTGCCTTTTGGAGATTGATGGAATGCTGGTTGGTTGGATTTGGCCATTTACTGGTCCCACAACCGCTTGAGCTACCGGACTGCCAAATTCAGGTTACGGTCCGGGAACAGACTTGAATTGCATTGCTCAAAACCATGAATCTTATTGCTGAACGAAGTTCCGCTCTGCGGCATCCGCCCCTGCCTTGCAGCCGTTCTCCCTGCCGCGCATAAGAATTTTCTTCAACACTTGGCTCGGCGACGCCGATCACTGTCCCCTAATGTCCAGCCTGTCTCAAAATGGACGCGAAAAGAGCCATCCACTCGCGCTCCCCGTGACTTCGAACGTAACGCTGAAAAGAAAGCGGATCGAAGCACACGTGACTTCACGCGAACTTCGATCCGCTCCAGCTACCGACTCCTGACTCAATAACGAGCCAGGCTATTTCTCAGCGAATGCAGGCCGTGTCGGAATTCAGACCTTCGCCAGATACGCGCTGAGCTGCTCGAACGTCCCACCCCAGCCCACGGTAAATCCGGGGCGCGCCGCGTCGAACGTCTTGATTTCTTCGGCATCCGCATCCAGCGGGAACCACTTCAGCGTGATGGTGGTTTTGCCGTCCTGCTCCGTGAACGTCGTCTCGGTCAGCATCCGCAAGGGCCATTTGCCGGGGAACGGCGGACGCGTGATTCCAGCATCTTTGTCCGAGAACGAGTTCTGCAGGACGATTTTCTCCGGTGCCACAATCTCGCGGAAGATCCACTTGCCCCACATCTCCTTGCCATCCGGCATGCTCATCCCGTAGTGGAATTCCCCACCAACCCGGAAATCCAGCTTCGCTACGGTGATGGTCCAGCCCTTGGGGCCGAACCACTGCATCAGGCATTCGCGATCCGTCCATGCTTTCCAAACCACCTCACGCGGGGCCGCAAACTCGCGGGAAATCGTAAACGGTTCGCATTGGGTCCGTCCGAGGTGCTCGCCGAGCCGCTCCAGGGTCTGTCGGCCGCCTTCGACCGCGCCGAACTCCTTGACGACAAAATCCCGCTCCTCGGGCGTCGCGAAGGCCAGACGGATCGTCACGCGGGTGCGGTCCGTTGCCAGCGCCTCAAAGGTCCAGGTGGAGACGAAGCGCACCCCCGGCCCGCCCTCACGCGCGCCACCATGCGAATAGACGATGCGCTCCTGATCCACGATCTCCCGGAAGATGCTCCGGTTCGGATACTTCGCGCGATCCGGCCCGCGCATGACGTGCTTCCACTCGCCGCCGACGCGAAAATCCATCGTCTCGATGGTGGTGGTGAAGCCGCGCGGGCCCCACCAGTTCACCACGTGCTGGGGATTCGTCATCGCCTCCCAGACCAAGCTCCGGGGCGCTTGAAACTCGCGTGTCACCACGATTTCACGGTCACTGGTCATCTCCTTCATGGGTTCAGCCATAGTTTGTATGCGTGTGGTTGCTTATTTGGTTTCCAAAAATTCCTTCAGCGAGGAGCCAATCAGCGCGGTCCAGCCCCGGCTGAAATTCGCGCGCCGGAACTGGTGAGTCTTCGGGAAGGTCTCCAATCCGGTGTGGGTCAGCTTGACCCGGGTCCCCTTCCCCTCGGCAAACAGTTCCATCGTGACCAGTGAATCGCCCGCATGCCCTTCGTAGCGCCACGTGTAGGCCAGCCGCTGCAACGGAACCGCTTCCGTGACCCGGCAAAGATGAACGTAAGTCATTCCCTCGTGCTCCACGCTGAATCCAAACTCGAAGCCGATTTCCGGTCGGAACTCTTTCAGTTCGAAAAACCACTGTCGCATGGCCTCCACGTCCGTCAGGGCCTGCCACACCTTGGCCACCGGCGCATCGAAGGTCCGCTCGACCACCAGCGGCAGGTTTTCCAGACGTCCGGTGAGCCGCTCCAGGCTCTGCGACATGCCCGCCTCGAAGCCGCCGATGTATTTGCCGGCGCCGGGCGACGTTTTGATGACCCGTGACTGGATCGTGAGCGTGGTTTGCCCGTTCAGCTCCACGAAGGTCACGGTGTGCAGCTGTTCGAACATCAGCTTGCCTTGCTCGTCGAGGGCGCCCGTGGTCAGCACCAGCCGTTCAGGCACAACGACTTCGCGGAACTGCCCACCCATCGGGTAGCGGACCCCGTTGGGTGCCTGCATCACGACGTAGATGTTGCCGCCGGGACGCGCGTCCCATTCGCAAACCGGGTTGGTGAATCCTTTCGGGCTCCACCACTGCGCCACATGTTTCGCATCGGTCCACGTCTGGAAGACCAGTTCGCGCGGCGCGGCGAACTCGCGGATGATGGTAAATTCCCGTCCGAGACAGTCGGCGGGATTGTCAGTGGGTGTGTTCATTTCTTTTCCTCCCTGGCTTGCAGTTCTTTCAGATATTCGCCCAAACGGTCAAAGCTCTCCTCCCAGAAGCGCCGGTATTCCTCGATCCACTGTGACGCCTGCTTCATCGGCGCGGCCTCCAGATTCAGCCGGTGAACCCGCCCGTTCCGCCGGCGGCGGACCAATCCCGCCTTTTCCAGCACACGCAGGTGTTTGGAGACCGCCGGCAGTGACATGGAATATGGCTTGGCCAGATCGGTGACGCAGCGGTCACCCTGGGCCAGATGCTCCAAGATGCGCCGGCGGGTCGGGTCCGCCAGCGCCGCAAAGGTACGGTCCAATTGCGTCGGAGAATGTTTAACCATATGGTTAAATGTTGTGAAAACAGGAAGCGTTGGCAAGTCGATTTTTGGAAAAGGAAGAAAACGCCCGCTCGACCGCTATAGCGGTTTAAATAATCACGCAGCCATCGTCCGCAAGGTTGGTGATCGGCATGAAACCAGGCCCGCTCCCGAAAAGAGAGTGTCCCACCGATTCTTTTCACTCCTGCCAGACGGGGAAAGTGCCGTTGATGTCTCGCCAGCACCCGGCTTCAGCCGGGTGGGGAATCTTTGAGGTCCAACGGTTTCAACCGTTTTTCGGCGACGACGGCCCCGCCTATTCCCGACAAGCCGTTAAAACGGCTGGGCCGGAGGGCGGAC
>CAIXUG010000022.1 GCA_903922605.1 uncultured Verrucomicrobiota bacterium | reverse complement strand
GGCTATCTCCCGCGTGGTTTTGCCACGCTCGTACAGCCGCAGTATCCGCCGCCGCAGCTCCACCGGGATCGCTCGCATGCCCAAGCTCACCACAGTCCTTAGGCTTTGTATAGATACATTATTTATGGAAATGCTCTAATCATCGGCCGTTACCTGACTTTCAAAATCAACTCCCGCGCTTTTTAGAAAGCCGCAAAGCTTCTCAAAAGCTGCACAGCCTTTTTCTTCGGGAACAGGGCCGAAAACCAGGATAGCGCCGGGTATTTTTACCAGCTCACCTGTGCGATCGGCGGCGTAACTTTGCTGGTCGGGAATGAGCCACACCGAGACCTCGCTTTCAGGGCGGTAACAGTTAAACTCAAGTACTATGGTGAATGGTTTCTGCATGGCAGAGGTTGTTGCCATTCGCAGCCAGGAAACCATGCCCGCGTCCCAACGTTCCACTCAGGCCGCATGCCATGATCTGCAAGTCGAGGTCATGGAAGGACGATGCGCGAATGCTCTGGACCACCTTGACCCATCCGAATTCAAGGCATCCGGTCCCGCCACTCAGAAACTGAGGCTCACACCGGCCACGGCGCCGTACGTGGCACCGAAATCGATCCTCGCCTGGCGACCCGGCGCATCGACCGTCACGCCGGTGTTATACTGGAGGTCGCCGCCGACATAGACGCCCAGATGCTTGGTGAGCCGGTAGGTGGCCCGCAGCTGCGCGTAGCCGCCCGGCGACCAGTGGGTGTGGAGATACTTGCCCACCACATCCGCCGGGGCCTGCGCCTGCGCGGCCGGATTGGCGTAGCTGAGGGTGTCGCTCAGGGTCAGCTCCGAGGAGGAGTAGATCGTGCAGTAACCGACGCTCAGCGCGAGGTTCACGCGGCCTGAGAGCGGGATTTCCATCCACGGCCCGATGCGCAGCGTGTGAAACTCGGAATCCAGCTTCGCATCCAGCGTGGAGGTGCCCGCCTCCTGGCTGAACCCGTGGTTGTCGACGGTCAGGCCGATCAGCGGGTTGTTTCCGCCGGAGTTGCCATCGGCCGTGCCCGCATAGGGCGGCGTCGGCGGAATGATCGGGTTGCCTGGCGACGCGGCATCGAGGCGGTAGCTGTCGGTGGTGAAATTGGAGGTGCCGCTGACCGTGGCATGGTCGTTGACGGAGAATTGCGAGTAGCTGTAGCCAAGTTCGAACCCGAACCGCGCCTCGCGCCGGCCAATGTCGAAACGGACGAACTCGAAGCCGGCCACCAGCTCACCGCCGTAAAGCGGGTTGTTCTCCAGGCCATTGCGATCGCCGACCCGGGGCACCGAATCAAGCCGGTGGAAAACCAGTTCGTTGCCCTGCACCTGGCTGGCATTCTGGTAGCCCCAGTTATGGGTGAGCGAGGTACTGCCGCCGCTGTCGGGCAGGACGAAGCCGTCGTCGTAAGCGCCCGTCGTAGGGGTGCCCACCGCCCGGGTGTCGCGCAGCTCGGCCTTCACACCGGACGAGATGCGACCGCCCACGCGGACGAACCAGCCGCTCTGGTCGTCATCGTCCTCAATGGCGCTGGCCGCAAACAGCGGCGCAACGGCAGTCAGACCAAGGGCAAGGGCGGCAAGGCGGGGTGAAATCATTGGATTCATGGGATCGTTGGCGGAGAGGGGAAATCAGTGGGTCTCGAGCACACGGTAAAAGCGGAGCCCGTTCGTGGGCGGCGCTTCGGTCTTGGGCGGCCCGTTGTCGAGCCACTGCACCCGGCTGCCCGTGCCAATGATGGCCGGCAGCGCCGTACTGAAGGTGTTGGTGCTGTCAAAGCCGGCCGAATTGGTCGCGTACTGCACGTAATAGCGGAAACCGGCCTGGGTGGGAAAATCGATGAGAAAGCCGCCACTGAGGCCATTGACGCCGTTGACGAAGCGGCTGGTGGTCACGTTCAACGCCGACCCCGAAGGCGGATCGAACAGCATGAGCGGGCTGCCATAGGCGGCGAGCGCGGGCGGCAGGCTCGTGCCATTGGTGGAGTAGTTGGGCACGTAGTATTCCAGCGTCACGCGGCGGGTTTCGATCGGTGCCAGGCCGCCGATCGTGACGTACGTCGCACCATTGGTCAGATAGCCTTGGGCGTTCTGGTTGATAATCGGCCGCCCGTTCGAATCGTTCCCCAGCGGACCGACCGTCAGGAAAACGTCATCCAGCATGAAAGCGCCGGGATTCACCACCTCGACCACCTGTTCAAAGACGCCGGACTGGGGATTGAGCGAAGGTCCGGTGCCGAAGAGGGTGAAGGTGGGCGGAGTCTGCGTGGAAACGATCGTGCTGTTGGTGGTGACCAGGCTGTTGGTGGCGTTGGTGCTGATCACGTACGGCGAGAACGCCAGCGGTACCGGGGTATTGGTGAAGGTGACGAGCCCGGCATAAGGGTTTGCCCCCGGCGACAGGTCGAAAGTCACCTGCCCCAGCGTGTCCGTGCTTTCACCAGGATCGAGCGTAAATCCGGGCGCCATGGCAATGGTCACACCCAGAAAGCCGGGGGCGTTGGTGATGGTCACGGGCGACTCCACGGGGATGGCCGCCGGGCGGGGGCGGCTGCGGTTACGACCCGGGGCACCTGGTGGCGTTGGAAATGTATTGGTAACGACCGGTGGTGTGGGTATCCGACCACGAACTACGCCGGCGTCTCCGAAGCCAATGGTGATGCCTCCCTCAACGGTGGTCATTGAGACCACCGCCTGAAAATTGGCATTGGCGAAGACCGTCTGGTCGTAGCTGACGCTGAAGCTGAGATTGGTTTCCGTGCCGTGAGAGGTAAAATAAATGGGGAAGCGGATCTGCCCACCGACAATTGTTTCGGCTCCAAAACGCAGTGACGGGTCCGGCAGATCCAGCAAGGTGAGCACGGCCGACCAAGAGGTGATTCCCGAGGCGTTCGTGGAGATAAAGGTGTAAATGCCCGCATTGGTGCTGGGCTGATTGGTCAGATAGATCAAGTGCTCCGACCGGTAGGCATCGATGACTGTGTCGGTGAACACCGCGTTGGTGATCGGGAGACTGTTGAAATACCAGCCATTGGTCGTCGGGGTGGTGCTGTAAACCTCGGCCGTAAAAGTCGCGTTCTGCCCGACGTAAATGGTCTGGTCGACCGGCGTGGTTTCCAACGCCGGGACGCCGTTGACGTCCAGGCTGGCCGAAGGGGCGGCGGGCAGCGAACCATTGTCGGCAGTACCGACGACCACAGTGTAGAGCCCGTGGTCGGTGGAAAGCACGTTGGTGAGGATCAGCGTGCTGTTGGTCGCGCCATCGATGTCCAGATAGCTTGTGCCCGCCAGCTTCTGCCACTGGTAGGTCGTCGGCGTGGCGTTGGTGACATTCGCGGTAAAGGTGAAATTCGTGCCCGCGTTCACGATGACGGCGGCCGGCGTGATCGTGACCGCCGGCGTCCCTTCCGCATGGGCAAGACTCAGGGCGCAACCCGCGAGGGCGACCAGGAGGCAGCGGAAGAGACTAGGAAAATTCAGAACTCGCATGGACTTATGGTGTTGAGCCGGAAGGGACGCAGAACTTCCGGAGCGCGGGTAGTTCGCGGGAAGGAACCGTGCCGGGCAAGCGAAATTGGGTGACGGGCCGGCTGCGTTTTACAGCACCGTGCCATGCGGGATCACCCCATTCTTCGGGATCATCAGCACCCCGTCGCGGATGTAGTACAGGGGGTGGTCGACATTCTCCGGCTTGCCGGCGGGCGAGAGCACGCAGCCGTCGCCGATGCGGGCGTTCTTGTCCACGATCGCGTTTTCAATCCGCGTGTTCTGCCCCACCCCGATGGGGATGCCCTGGTTTTCCGGCTTCGCGAGGCGCGAAGGCGAATCGTAAAAGTCGGCCCCCATCATCACCACGCGGTTCAGGTAGGATCCCTCACGCAAAATGCCGCGGATGCCGATGACACTCTGCTGCACCCGGGCGTGACTGATGATGCAGCCGTCGGAGATCACGGCGTGATCGATTCCGGCACCGTTGATCTTCGAGGCGGGCAGGAACCGCGGGCGGGTGAAGACCGGCGGATCGAAGAAGTTGAACTTCGGCAGGTCGGTGGCCTGGTCGATGTTCGCGTCGAAGAAGCTGCGAATCGTGCCGATGTCCTCCCAATAGCCCTGGAAAACGTAGCTGAACACCCGGTGGGTATCGATCGCGGTGGGGATGATGTGCTTGCCGAAGTCGGTCTGGTTGTTGTCGAGGAGCTCGAACAGGACGTCGCGGTTGAACACGTAGATGCCCATTGAGGCGAGGTAGAACTGCTCGTCACCTTTAACCCCGAGACCGGCATAGCTCTCCCGGTCCAGCTTCAGGGAATCCAGCAGCGCGGGATCCTTGGGCTTCTCGACGAAGCGGGTGATCCGGCGTTCGCGGTTGATGTGCATGATGCCCAACGCGGTGGCCTCCTTGGCTGGCACCGGAATTGTCGCAATCGTCAGGTCGGCGGAGGATTCCTCATGCGCCTCGATGATCTTGCGGAAGTCCATCCGGTAGAGCTGGTCACCGGAAAGGATGAGCGCGTAGTCGAAATTCGTGTTCCGGAAGTGCATCAGGTTCTTCCTCACCGCGTCGGCGGTGCCCTGATACCACGAGGTGTTGGAGAAGCTCTGCTCAGCAGCGAGGATCTCGACGAAACCGGCGCCAAAGTGGTCGAACTTGAAGCTCTGCGAGACATGCCGGTGCAGCGAGGCGGAGTTGAACTGCGTGAGCAGGTAGATCTTGTTGAGGCCGGAGTTGAGGCAGTTCGAGATGGGGATGTCCACCAGGCGGTACTTGCCCGCGAGCGGCACGGCGGGCTTGGCGCGCTCCTGCGTCAGCGGGAACAGGCGGGTGCCCTGGCCACCACCCATGATGATGGCCAGCGTGTTGTGGCTGTACGAAACGTGGCGGGAGTTAGGCATGGAACTTCTGGTACGTGGTGAAACGGACGGCGCGAGAACTCATACTGTGCCAGCGGCCTGGCAGCAAGCCGCGAGAAGCCACGGTGCGCAATGGACTTTGCCGGTCCGGGGCACCATCTTGCCGCCCAACGGATTCGCCATGCCCGTAGCCCTAGCCGAACTCGAAACCCGCGAGCGCCAGTTCCTCGCCCCTTACGCCCAGTTCAGCGGCGACAGCTGCGGGCGCGTCCATCCCGAGGCTCCGCCCACCTGGCGCACGCAGTTCCAGCGCGACCGCGACCGCGTGATTCACAGCCGCGCCTTCCGCCGGCTGGAATACAAGACCCAGGTCTTCCTCAACGGCACCGGGGACCACCTCCGCACCCGGCTCACCCATACGATCGAAGTGGCGGCCATCTCGCGAAACATTGCCCGCGCGCTACGGCTGAACGAGGACCTCGCCGAGACGATCGCCCTGGCCCATGACCTAGGACATTCGCCTTTCGGCCACACGGGCGAAGAGGTGCTCGACCGGCTGATGAAGGACCACGGCGGTTTTGAGCACAACCGCCAGAGCCTGCGCGTGGTCGAGGAGCTGGAGCAGAAATATCCCGGTTTCCCCGGCCTGAACCTTTCCTGGGAAGTCCGCGAGGGCCTCGCCAAGCATAAAACCGGCTTCGACGTGCCCCCCGGCGGCGCCTCTTTCCTCCATCACCAGCCCTCGCTCGAAGCGCAAATTGCCAATCTGGCCGACGAGGTCACCTATTATAGCCATGATCTCGACGATGGTCTGGACGCAGGGCTGCTCGACGAGAAAAGGCTGCTGCGCGAGGTCAAGGTCTGGGCCATCGCGGCCCGGGAGGTGAAACGGCAGTTCGGCGCGCTGCCCGATGAAAGCCGTCGCTACTACACCATCCGCCAGATCATCGATGGCCAGGTCAGGGACGTGGTCGAAACCACGGAAGAGCAGCTGCGCGGGGCCAAGGTCAAATCAGCGGATGACGTCCGTGCGCAGGCAAAACCCCTGGTGCGCTACAGCCCGGACCGGCGCAAACTCAACCTGGAGATGCGCAAATACCTCTACCAGAATCTCTACTACAATCCTGCCGTGGCCGGGCCCAACACCCGGGCCACGCAAATGCTGGCCGAGGTCTTCAGCCACCTGATTGCGCATCCCGAAGAAGTCGGCGCCCAGGCGCGCAAGCGTGCCAAGAAAGATGGCTGGCACCGGGCCGTGTGCGACTACATCGCCAGCATGACGGACCGCTACTGCATCCAGGAGCACCAGCGCCTTTTCGGGCTGAACCCCGGAGGGTAAGAGCCCCGTCTGAAAATTCGGAAGGGTGCTGTTTTCGTGACCGGGGCCGAAGGGCAAGGCGCGACGAGGGAGAATACCCGCATGGGTCTTCGCCGAGGAGCAACGCGGCCATCCGGCCCCGGCCGCGAAAACCCTCCGGGCGGCAGGGCTTTTGGTTTTGGGCTTCGTTGTCACGGGCGTCACAGCCCGCTGCGGGGATGCTCCGTCCGTTCCGCCTCGCCCAAAACCAAAATCCCTCGCCGCAGCACCCTTCCGAATTTTCAGACGGGCTCTAAGCCCGCGCTTACATCCCCAGCTTCATCAGCTCGCGTTCGAGCGCGATCTGGAACTCTTGAAGGTCCGGCGCGCTGGGACGATAGCCCTTGGTATCGGGAGCCAGGCCCGGGTCGCCATACTGGTCCACATACCAGGTGGCACCCAGTCCATCGCTGAAAATAACCCGGCCACTGACCATCATTCCAGGCCGGGTGACGGTATCCACCGTCACTTTGATGCCGCCGCCCCCCGGCAGGGCTCCGGCGGGTTCGTTGGCGGGAGCCGCCTCGGGCACGGGAGCCGGAGTTGGAGCCGGCTCCGGCTTCTTGGGCGGTTCGGGATCCTTCGGCAGAACCTTGAGGTCATCCACCAGAAAGCGGACCTCCATGTAGGTCAGCTTCATCCCGAAGTCGGTTTCCAGCCGCTTCTGGAACTCGGACAACTTCATGCCGTCCGCCAGCCATTGGCGTGCGATTGCTTTTTGGTCTTCCGTCAAAGTCATGGGTCGCAACGTAGGGACCACTGCGCGCCGGTTCAAGTTTTGCGGCCAAACTGCCGGTGTAAGCATGGAACCGGCCAGCAGGACCGAAACGGCGGAAACCCGCGTCAGATGTGGCCCAAATCACCAGAAAACCCTAGTCACACCCGGCCCGAATGAGTTCTCTCTCGGCGGAAAGCTCGCGTTTGCGTGCGATGATCGTCTCTTTGTGGACCAACCACTGTTTCTGCGCCGGCGGCAACCGTTCAGCTACTGAACGGAGCCGACCGGCTCGCCGGTTCGTTTTCGGCTGGCTGGCGCTCGGCATCCTTGCCTGGGCGGCCATTCTGCCCGGCCGGGCCGATTTGCCGCCCCGGGCGCAGCGCTATGCCAGCGAACTTATTTCCAAGAAAGAGGGCCTGCCCGACGGCGAAATTACCCAACTGGCACAATCGGCTGACGGCTATCTTTGGGTGGCCATGACCACCGGGCTCGCCCGGTTCGACGGGGTCCGGTTCGATCATTATGACCACCGTAACACCCCCGCCCTGCCTGATGACATGGTGACTGCACTGACCGCAGATCGTCGGGGATGGATCTGGGCGGGAACACCCAAAGGCCTGGTTCGTTGGGACCGAGGACAATTTACTTCGGTTTCACTGGATGAGGACAGGGGGGCAATCACGGCCCTGGCCAATTCCACCAATGGCGGCCTGTGGGTGGCCACCGCCTCGGCAGTGGTCCGGGTTGGCTCCGATAAGCCCGATCAGCGGTTTGGCCGCCCACCTGCCTGGGGCACCAACGCCATCGGTTCCCTGGTTGAACTGGCCGGCGGGCATTTGCTGGTCGGCAGCTCATCCACCTGGGCCGAACTTGATCCGGCCACCGGGAACTATGAGGCGCCGACCACCGGTCTCATGCCGCCGGTCTTGGTGCGGGCGCTGGTTCCCAACGATACCCAGGGAAATGCCTGGGCCATGGACGCCCAGGGAATTCATCGCCGCACGATTCAGGGATGGGAACGGGTACAGGCCTTCCCCAAGGAATATGATGGCAAAGCGGCCGGCCTTTACCGCGACCCGCTCGGCGGCGTGATCGCCTGGATTGATCAGGTGGGCGTGTGCCGCTGGGAAAATGAACAGGCCGGTTTCGTGCGCCTGGACTCCGATCGCCTGCATTCGGACAGGCTCCGCCGGCCGGTGGCCGTCTTGCGCGATGCCGAGCAGAACCTGTGGGTGGCCAGTTCGGACGGCCTCCTACGCTTTCAGCACCGTATCGCCGCGCTCTGGAATGTAGATAATGGCCTGCCGACCGGAAACTGCTGGTCGGCCAGTGTCGGCCCCGACGGTCGGCTCTGGGTGGGGACCCAGGCCGGGATCAGCGTCATCACCGAGGCGGGTGCAAACCCCAGCCTGAGCGTGCCGGTTCCGACCAAGGCCACGCGCCTGGTGCTGCCGACGCACGGCCAGCGCGTCTGGTGTGTGGTGGACGACCGGGCGCTCTACTGGTCTGACACACCGGAAACTGCCGTTTCTTGGCAGCCGCTTCCGCTCGGCGAACGGCGCATCAAAACCCTTTATGAGGCAGCCGATGGGAGCCTTTGGGCAGGTACCGAGAATGGGGCGGTGAAAATCACCGGCAAGACTCCGGCAGTGGTACCTTTCCCCGGACAGGAGCAATTGAACGGGCTTGAGATCACCGCCATCCGCCAGGACCGCCACGAAGCCCTCTGGTTTGGCACGCAAACCGGGGTGATTTTTCAGGCAGAGGGCGAAAAATGGCAGCACTTTGCCGGATCCGATCTGGCCGGAGACAGTCCCATCCTGTGCATTCATGAGGACAGCGACGGGGGGATGTGGTTCGGCACCGGTTTTGGGATCAGCTACCGCCGGGACCAACACTGGTATTTTTTCGGCCCCGAGCAGGGGGTGGGTGATCACCTGTTCCGGGGCATCTATGAGGACGCCGCCAAGAATTTCTGGCTGGTGAACAAGCACGCCTTGCAGCGAGTGGGGCGCGCCGAACTGGAAGCGGTGGCGAAAGGGACTTCCCCGCGAGTCTTTCCACTTAATCTCGGTACCTTGGACGGGGTGGAAGGCTATGACTTCGCGGGCTACCGTCAGCCGGTGGGCACCCTGGATAACCAGGGACAGCTGTGGTTGCCCACCGCCCAGGGACTTTTGCAGGTGGATCCCCGCCGGCTCCCGGAAAAATCGACCCCGCCGGCAGTCATCCTGACTGGCGCCAGCTTCGGGGGCCATGTCATGGATGAAGGGATCGTCCGGAAATTCTGCAGCCCATCCGGCACCGGGAGCCCGGCACCCGGCCATCCGGAATACCTGTCGGTTCCCCAGGATCTGGGACATTCCGTGCAGTTTCATTTCACGGCCCCCACCTTTCTCCAGCCTCACAAGGTTCTCTTCCGCTATCGGTTGCTGGGATATGAACAGGACTGGAAAAAGGCCACGGAAGGCCGCCTGGCCCCCTACCCAAACCTGCCGACCGGCGATTACGCCTTTGAGGTTCAGGCCGCCAATGACCAGGGCGTGTGGTACAACGCGGGGACAATCTTCCACTTTTCGCTGGTGTCACCTTTCTATGAAACCCGCTGGTTTATGGTGGCCTGCTTCGTGGCGCTGCTGATCGGGGTGCTGATCTTTGCGCGGCACCACTACCGCAGCAACGAACAGCGCCTCCGCGGCGACCGCCGCGCGCTGGAACAGGAACGCAGCCGCATTGCCCGCGATCTGCATGACGATCTGGGGGCCAATCTCACTGGCTTGGCGATGCAGGCGGAAATCGCCGGGAAACAGCTTTCCGGTCCCGGTGCCGAGGAACTGCAGCGCTTTGCCGTGACCACCCGCGGCCTCGCCCAGCGGCTGCGCGAGGTGATCTGGGCGGTTGATCCCGAAAGTGACACGCTGGAAAGCCTGACCGCTTTCCTGGGTCAGCAGACGGACCAGCTGCTGGGGCCGACTCGCCTGCGCTACCGCTTCGACGCCCCTCCCCACCTGCCGGTGATCCGTTTGCGGGCGGGCACCCGGCACCAGCTTGCGATGTCGGCCCGCGAGGCCATCAACAACATCCTGAAGTACGCCCAGGCCAGCGAAGTCAAGGTCCGGCTCGAACTGGCCGATGACAACCTCAGCATTTCCATCCGCGACGACGGCGTCGGTCTGCCCACCGGTTCGGTCACCTCGTCGGGCCGGTCCGTGGTCGGGGGTCAGGGTCTGAAAAATATCCGCCTGCGGCTCAAGTCGCTGGGGGGAAATTTCCGCGTGTCTAGCGTGCCCGGAGCTGGCACGCTGGTGCGGTTGGAAGTTCCTCTGGCGGCGGTGACCGCCGTCGAATCCAAACCGGAAAATCCGTCTAATGAGCATCAAAGTCGCGATCGTTGAAGACAATGCCAGCATGCGTGATGGCCTTGCCGCCCTGCTCCGCATGTCGCCCGGCTTCACGTTGACGGCCGCCTGCCGCAGCGGCGACGCGGCCGTCCGGGAGCTGCCGCCGCTCGCCCCGGAGGTGGTGCTGATGGACATCAACATGCATGGGATCAGCGGCATAGAGACCCTGCGACAGCTCCGCCTGCAGCTGCCCGACCTCAAGGTCATCATGCTCACGGTCGCCACCGATGCCCGGCACGTTTACTCGGCATTTGAGACCGGAGCCGATGGCTACCTGGTCAAGGACACCGAGCCGGTACGCATTCTGGAAGCCATCCGGGAAGTGCATGGCGGTGGTTCGCCCATCTCCAGTCCCATCGCCCGTCTGCTGGTGCAGAAATTCCACCAGCGTGGGCCGTCTCCGCATCCCGAGGACAATCTCACGCCGCGCGAGGAGGAAATCCTCACCTGCCTCGCCCGGGGCTACCGCGCCAAGGAAATCGCCGACGAACTCGGCATCAGCATCCACACGGTGCAGACCCACATCCGGAAAATTTACAGCAAGATGCAGGTCCGTTCGGGTGCCGAGGCGGTCGCCAAATTCCTGACCCAGAGCGGCGGCACTGGCCTTTCCAACGTGGACCCGCGTCCGGGTCTCTGACCCCTTCCCGACCGTTCTTTGCTTGGTGCCACCCCCGGCCCAGCCGTACTCTTTCCCGTCATGTTTTCACACGTCGTCATTTTCTGGACCGATCCGGCCAACCCCAAGGCGGCCGATGAATTGCTGGCCGGCATGGACCGCTATCTCAAGCCGATCCCCGGGGTGCTGCACTTTCACGCCGGCAAAATGGTGGGCAGCCATCGCGCCGTGGTGGACCAGACCTATCAGGTCGCGCTCAACCTCGTCTTCCCCGACAAGCAGGCACAGGACGACTATCAGGTTCACCCCATGCATCTTGATTTTGTAAAACAGTGCAGCCCGCTGTGGAAGCGCGTGGTGGTATATGACTTCGCCTGAGCTTCAGGCGCCCGCCCCATTCCGGGCCTGAGGAAGCAGGCGGCCTAGTGTCCCGCCACGGCGTCTGCGCTCAGGTCCCACAGGCCTTTCCGACCGGCCCGCGCCGCGCGGTCGGCGGCGCGCAGGGCGAGCTGTTCACGGATGGGAAGCACCCGGAGGGCTTGGGGCAAGAGCTTCCCCCGCCCTTCGGCAACCAATTCCACGGTCACGTTCTGTTGATTGGTGCCAACGTAGGCAAAGCCCACTCCCGTGTGATTGGGCTGCAACAGGGTATGGGCAAACGACACGGGCTGCCCCACAAACCGCGCCGTCAGATTGCTGCACGTCTCGGCGGCAAACTGGCGACGGGCCAGATCATGAACCTTGCTTGCATTGCCGGGGATCACACCGGCAATCGTCAGGTTAAAGGTCTGCCCGTCGGCAGTCTTGAACTGGATCGTATTTTCGCCCAGCACCCGTGCCACGGTTCCTTCCATCCGGGACAGGGCCGGAGGCTGTTGATATCCGGAATCCCGCCAGGCCTCGTACAGATCCACCAAGGGCCGTCCACGCTCACGTTGCTGCCAGAGCAGGAATGCCAGACCCAGCCAGAGCGTGACCACGCCCAGCTTCAGCAGACGATGGAGCGCGAGGAACATGTCAGGGCTCTGCCTCGGGTGGTGCCTGATCGGCCTTGGGCCGGTCGGCGGCGGCGAACAATCTGATGTTTGCCTTCCGCTGGAGTGGCGGCGCGTCGGGCGCGGGCGGGACCGCCAGCACGGAAGCGTCAGGCCGTCGCTCACGCCGGTGGGCGAGCAGGGCAAGGTTGATCTCGGACTGCGGATGCGCCCCGAGGTCAAGGTCGTGGCGGAGTTTCAGGATGTCATGGGCGCGCAGGCAGTTCGCGACATTGCTGAAGCCAAAGACTTCCTTGGCAAAGGCCTTTTCCAGCCACGATCCAGGGGTCGCGTGGTTCATGCCGATGACAAACGCCGCCGGCAGCCGCGGATGGCGAACTCCTTCGATGAAGCACAGCAGCAGGGTCAGCCGACGCCAGCCACGGAATGCACACCGCCGGATGAAGCGGAGCAACCCGGTGCTATCCTGCGCGGCCGGGCCATCCGTGAGCGTCCCGGTCAGTGGCCCGGCCACGAGCCCCCCCAGCACGGGCGCCCAGGTGGCAGCGGCCGCGAGACCAACGATGATGGCGAGGGCGAAATTGCCGGCGTTGGCGACGTCGGCTTCTAGATTTCCCGAGGCCACATGGCGCGCGCGCCAGAGCAGCCAGCCAAAAAGGCCGGTGAAAAAGATTCGAAACAGGAAAAGCATGCCGGGATGGTTCAGCGATTCCGGGTGGGCTGCAGGATCGGCTGCGTGGTGACGATGCCGCGCAGCGCAAGGTCAAGCCGATGCCGGTTCACGGCGTAGGTGCGGGCGGTTGCCTCAGTGACCACGCCGGCGGCCAGCATCTCCTGCAGGTACTGGTCGAACGAATGCATGCCCACATGGGTCGCCGCCTCGATGATGCCGGTGAGCCGGTTCATCTCATTCTCCAGGATGGCCTCCGCGATGCCCGCGTCGTGGCGCATCAGCTCCAGGCAGGGCGTGCGCGTGCCCAGGACATTGGGCACGAGGCGCTGGCAGATGATGGCCTTGAGATTCCTCGCCAGCAGGGCGCTGATGCCGTCCTGCTCGCCGGCCGGATAGAATTCACGGATGCGCCCGATGGCCTGCGGGGCAGAATCGGCATGCAGCGTAGTCAGCACCAGGTGGCCCGTCTCGGCCGCCTGCATCGCGGCCCAGATGCTGTCGCGATCACGGATCTCGCCGACGAAAATGACGTTCGGATCCTGCCGCATGGCGTTGCGGATGCCATCGGCAAAGCTGGCCGTGTCCAGCCCGACCTCGCGCTGCTCGAAATGCGAGGAGGCGTCGGTGAAAAGATATTCGATGGGATCCTCCACCGTGATGATGCGCAGGGACGCGCTCTCATTGAGGTGCTGCAACAGGGCCCGCAGGGTGGTGCTCTTCCCCTGCCCCGTCGGTCCGGTGACCAGGATCAGCCCGCGCGGTTCGGTGACCAGTTCGGCGAGTGAAACGGGCAGCTGCAGCTCTTCCAGCCCCATCCGGTGCTGCGGCACGATCCGGAACGAGAACGACTGCATCCCCCGCTGCTTGCTGAAATTCGCCCGATAGCGCAGCGCCCCGTGATGAAAGCTGGCATCCACCTCGTGCCGGGTCGCAATGCGTGCGATCAGTCCGGGCGAAAAGGCGTCCAGAAACCACGAGGTGAGCGTCCAGTCTTCCGGGGCGGGAAAAAGCTCCACGGGCACCGTGCTGAGCCGTCCATGGATGCGGACGATAAACGGCGAGCCGCCACGACCATGCAGGTCCGAAGCGCCGTGCGCCTCGCACCACTGCAGGAGGGCGGAGAGCCGGCTCGTCTGCGGAACGGTTTCCATCTGAGAATCGTCCCAATCTGTTCACAGTTGTGAACTTTTCAAGCCGAAATTGGCACGAAACCCCGGTTGCCTCACCCCCGGTTTCGGGCAAACTTCGCGCCGTGGCACGCGAGACTCACGCCGCCAAGGCCGCCCGGACCGCCCGGATCATCACGGGGTTGCAGGCCGCCTATCCCAACGCGCATTGCGAGTTGAATTTCCGCAACCCGCTGGAACTGCTCGTCGCCACGATCCTTTCCGCGCAGTGCACCGACAAGCAGGTCAACCTGGTCACCGCCGGGCTGTTCCAGAAATACCGCACCGCCCGCGACTTCGCAGACGCTCCCGCCGTGGAATTTGAACTGGCGATCCGCCGCATCGGGCTTTACCGGAACAAGGCGAAGAACATCCAGGCCGCCTGCCGCACCCTGCTGGAGCGCCATGGCGGCGAGGTGCCCCGCACGATGGAGGAACTTACCGCACTCGCCGGCGTAGGCCGCAAGACGGCCAACGTCGTGCTGGGAAACGCCTTCGACATCAATGTCGGCGTCGTGGTGGACACCCATGTGGCGCGGCTCTGTGGCCGGCTGCGACTGACCCCCGAGACCGATCCCGTGAAGATCGAGCAGGCACTGATGAAGCTCGTGCCCCGCGAACAGTGGGCGCACTTCAGCCATTGGCTGATCTGGCACGGACGCCGGCGCTGCTTCGCCCGCAAGCCGGACTGCGCCCACTGCGAAATCCGGACGGATTGTCCCTCGGCCGGAATCGCGGGTGTGAACCCGCCATCCATTTAGTCCATGTCCTAATCCTAATCTTCATCGTAATCGTAATCAGCGCAGGAAGCGGGATTACGATTACGATTACGATTACGATGAAGATTAGGATTAGGATTGTGAGTAAGATTGGGCCGCCTCAGCGGCCCGCCAGCTTGGCCCGCAGGGGCTTCCCGTGATAGACGCTGTGCTTGAGCTTCAGCACCACGTTGCGGGCGAACTCGCTGTTCACATCCACGAGCGTGTGATCCTCGTGGACCTCGATCTGGCCAATCACGCTGTCGGGCAGGCCGGTATGGCCCTGGATGCACGTCACCACGTCCGGCCGGGTGATGTTTTCGCGCTGGCCGATGCCGAGCCACACCTGTGTCATCGAGACCGGCTTGGGCGGCGGGGGTGCGGCTGCTCGCGGTGCCGCTGCCGGCACCCGACGCTGAGGAGCACGCTCGTCGTAACGGTTATCGGGTCGGAAATTGCGTGAATCCGGCTGCGGATATGCCGGCGGGCGGTCCCATTCGCGCCCCTGATCGGGCGGGCGCTGATAGGAATCGGCACGGTCGCGGGATTGCGGACGCTGCTCGGTGAACCCCGGGCGATCCCACGTCGAGGCACGCAGCTGCGGCTTCGGCGGAACCGGCGCCCGGACAGTCACGGGCTTCTTGGCCGGGGCCGGCGGAATCACGGGAACAGGGGCCACGGCGGCTGATTCAGAGGAAGCTTTCTCCGCCACGGCAGGCTGCGTCACCTGTGACCGTGCAAGCTCCGAAGTGGCCGTCACCGGACTGGGAAGGTGTGTGCCTTCCACCTCGGCAAATCCGGTTTCTTCATCGACCGCGAACACTGGCTTGGCGGCGGCGGGCGGCGGAGTCTGGGGCACCTCGGCCTTGGGCTGCAGCTTGGGCTTGGGCACCACCGGAGCCCGTACCGCCACGGGAGCGTTGGCAACGGCCGCCGGTTTTGCGACGGCTGCGGCGGCTGGCACAGCCTTGCCCAGGGCCATCTTGGGCTCCGACTTGACGGCTTCCACGTCTTCGCCACCTGTCAGCAGGTGCAGCGCGGCGCTGGCGATGTTGACGGAATCGAAGCCCTCCTCGAGCAGCGCCTCGATGAAGTGGTCGCGGCGCGGGAAGTCCTTGGCCTGAAGCGTGGCCCGGATGCGCTGGAGGAGCTGGTCCTCCTTGGCGCGCTCGATTTCGCCCTCGGACGGTATCTCGCCGCGGCGCAGGCGCTGCCGGGTGAACTGCTCGATCTGGCGGATCATGAAAAACTCACGTCCGCTGACAAAGGTGATGGCCAGCCCGCTCCGCCCCGCGCGACCGGTCCGGCCGATGCGGTGGACATAATCCTCCGCGTCGTAAGGCAGGTCGTAGTTGAAGACGACCTGGATGTCGTCCACGTCGATGCCCCGGGCGGCCACGTCGGTGGCCACGAGGAATTCGAGGCTGCCGGTGCGGAATTTCTTCATCACGCGGTCGCGGGCCGCCTGGGCCAGACCGCCATGCAACGCATCGGCGCTGTAGCCGGCGGCGTGCAGATGCTCGGTGAGTTCGTCCACCATGCGCTGCGTGTTGCAGAAGACGATGCCGAGGGTGACGTTGTGCAGCTCGATGAGCCGCGTGAGGGCCTCGAATTTCCAGCGGCGGTCCACCTCGTAATACACCTGCTCAACGGTGGGCACCGTGAGCGCCTTGGCCTCGATGCGCACCCGCACGGCGTCGCGCGTGTAGTTGCGGATGAGAAACTCGATCGCCGGCGGCACCGTGGCCGAGAACAGCACCGTCTGCCGCTCCGCCGGCATCGCCTTCAGCACGTACTCGATGTCATCGCGGAAACCCATGTCCAGCATCTCATCGGCCTCGTCGAGGATGATGGTGTGGATCTGGTCGAGCCGCAGAGTGCCGCGATTCATGTGGTCCATCACGCGGCCGGGCGTCCCGATGACGATGTTCGCGCCGGCCTTCAGCCCGGCGAACTGCCGTTCGTAACTCTGGCCGCCATAGACCGGCAGCGCCCGGATGCCCGGCTTGAAGCACGCCAGCTTGTGGACCTCTTCGCTCACCTGCACCGCCAGCTCACGGGTGGGGCACAGGATCAGCACCTGCACGGCGCGGTTCTTCACGTCCACCTTTTCGATGGCGGGAATGGCGAAAGCGGCCGTCTTGCCGGAACCGGTCTGCGACTGGCCGACGACGTCGCGGCCCGACTGGATGACCGGAATGGCCTCCGCCTGGATGGGCGAGGCCTGTTCAAAACCAAGGCGGTCGATGGCTTTGAGAATCTCCGGCGACAGGCCGAGTTCGGAAAAAAGTTTTGGCGTCATGCGCGAGGCCGGAAGGTATAGCACAACGCCGGGCCGGGACGCGAAGTGTTTTCACAGTGCCTCAATTCGCCCCGAAACGAAACCGCCGTCCCGGACGGGGACGGCGGTCGCCAAAATAGCCATTAAATTGGGCTCAGTAGTCCGAATCCGGCTCCAGAGGAGGGCGGACGCCATACTTCTTTTTCAGCGTCTCCACCACGGCCAGCGGCTTCATGCCACCGGTGCAGGTCGGGTCGCTGAGGGAGGCGGCGGCGGCCATGACGCCCGTGAGCAGCGACTTCTGGAGTTCCCAACCCTCGTGCAGGCCGAGCAGCACACCCGCGCAGAACGCGTCGCCCGCACCGGCGGTGCCAGCGATGTGCTTTTCCGGCACCTTGAGCGACGGCTGCCAGTGGTCCTTGCCATCGCGCGTGCGGGCAAAGCAGCCCTCGGGGAAATGGATCACGACCAGCTCCTTCACCCCGTGCTGCAGGATGGCTCCGGCGGCATGACGCAGCGAGACGGTATCGAGCACGCCTTCCTTGCGGATCCGGAAGCCGGTCACCTGGCCGGCCTCGTACTCGTTCATGATGGCGTAGTCGCAGAACTTGAGCGCCGGGATCACCACCGCCTTGAAGCGGTCGCTGGCCTCGCTCACGACGTCGATGCTGGTCTTGATGCCGGCGGCCTGGGCGGCGGCGAGCAGCTTGGCGGCGAGGGTCACGCCCTCCTTGTTCACCACGTCGAGCTTGTCGAGCAGCAGCAGGTAGCCGAGATGAAAAATGCGGGCCTTGGTCTTGCTGAAGTCGAGCTCCTTGCCATCCCAGAGCGCGTTCGCGCCCCGGTAGTGGAAGAAGGTGCGCTTGCCCGTGCCCTGCACCGTCATCACGTCGGTGTAGCTGGTGGTGGCCTCGGCGGTGGCTTTCAGGAACTTCGTGTCGATCTTGTGCTTCTCGACGTCGGCGAGGATCTGTTCGCCGAGGGCATCCTTGCCCACCAGGCCGGCCGCGCTCAGCGGGAACTCGACCCCGAGTTTCGCGAGGTCGAGGAGCACGTTGTAGGGCGAACCGCCGGTGCCCTGGTGCTGGCTCTTGATGTTCGCCAACTGCTCCAGACCCGGGAAGGTATCTACAATTTTGACCTGATCGATAATCCAGTTGCCGCCGGCCAGGATGCCGGAGCGTTTGGATGCTGCGCTTGCTTTCATGCTATGGGGACGGACATGCCACGACGGGAAAACACCCCGATACGTTCGTGGTTAGACCTAGTGTAGGGGAAACAACCGCAGCTTGTCTCTAACGATTTCGACCACGTCCCCCATCCAAAGCCGGGCAGCGGACCATCGTGCCAACCGATCGGCAACCCCAGCGGCAAGATTGAACCGGTCGCACGGAAGCGGTTCCCGTGCGGCCGCACGGGCGGAGTTCACAACTCCCGGAACCGCACACCGAATTCCTGCAAACCACTGTCACCGTCTGGCCGGCGGGCGGTCACAATTGCCAGTTCACCGAATCATGAACTCTTCCAAACTCCTCCGAGCGGCCGGGATTTCCACCCTGCTGCTGTTTACAGTCGTCACCACGTTCGCGCAGGCGCAGGACGGCCCGCCCAACGGCGAACCCGGTGGACCCGGCGGCTTCGGTGGCGGGCCGATGGGCGGCGTGCAGGCCAACCGCGAGCTGGTGAAGGATTTCGACAAGGACGGAGACGGTCTCCTCAACGCCGCCGAGCGCAAGGCCGCGCGTGACTTTCTCGCGAAAGAAGCGGCCCAGGGTCGCGGGCAGCGGCGGGGCTTTGGCCGCCCCGGCGGCTTCGGCAACGGGGGCGGAACGACGGCCACCCCGGGTCCGAAAGTGTCGCCCGGTGACGGGAAGAATTACCCCGCCAGCACACCGCTCTATGACTCGCTGACGCTGCGGACGCTGTTCCTTGAATTTGAGGACAAGGACTGGGAAAAGGAGCTGGAGGATTTCCACAAGACCGACGTGCTGGTGCCGGCGAAACTTACGGTGGACGGCAGGACCTATCCCGACGTGGGCATCCACTTCCGGGGCATGTCCTCCTACGGCATGGTCGGAACCGGCCAGAAGCGGTCGCTCAACCTCTCGCTCGATTACGCGGACGCCCAGCAGAACCTCTACGGCTATCGCACGCTCAACCTGCTCAATGGGCATGAGGACCCGACCTTCCTGCGTTCCGTTCTGTTCTACGACGTTGCCCGGCAGTACCTGCCCGCTCCGAAGGCGAATTTCGTCAAGGTGGTCATCAACGGCGAGAGCTGGGGCATCTATGTGAATGTCGAGCAGTTCAACAAGGACTTCGTGAAGGAGTGGTTCGCCACGAAGAAGGGTGCCCGCTGGAAGGTGCCCGGCAGCCCCGGCGGACGCGGCAGCCTGGCGTACCTCGGGGACGACCCGGCCCCCTACAAGAAGATTTACGAGATCAAATCGAAGGACGACGCGAAGTCCTGGAATGATCTCATCCATCTCACCAAGGTCCTCAAGGAGACCCCGGCAGACCAGCTGGAGAAGGCGCTCGAGCCGATCCTCGATGTGGACGGGGCGCTCCGCTTCCTCGCGCTCGACAACGCGCTGATCAACAACGACGGCTACTGGATCCGCACCAGCGACTACAGCATCTACGAGGATGAAAAGGGCCGCTTCCACGTCCTGCCGCAGGATGCCAACGAAACGTTCGTGAAACCCGGTGGCCCCGGCTTCGGTGGGGGCGGTCCGGGCGGCCCAAGCGGACCCGGTGGTCCGGGTCGTCAAGGGGGTCGCGGAGGCTTTGGGCCGGGCATGATGATTGCCCCGCAGTTGCTCGCCCAGGCTGACAAAGACGGCGACGGGAAAGTCACCCGCGAGGAGTTTGCGACGTTGGCCGATACCTGGTTCGACAGGCTCGACACGGAGAAGACCGGCAAGCTGAGTCAGGAGGAGTTCATTGCCCGGCTGGGCACCGTGCTGCCGCCCCCGCAATTCATGGCACCCGACGGCCAGCCGCAACCCGGTGGGCCCAATCGCCCTGGTAATCCCGGAGGGGGCCCAGGTGGCGGCTTCGGTCCGGCACGCATGACCGGCCCCGGCTGGTTCACCGCACTGGATGGCAACAAGGACGGCTCACTCACCCGAACCGAGCTGAAGGATACCTTCTCACGTTGGGCCACTGAATGGGACACTGACAAAGCCGGTTCGCTCAACGAGGAGAAACTCCGCGCCGGACTGAACGCCGCCCTGCCCCGACCGAATTTCGGCGGTCCCGGCGGCATGCGCGGAGGGGGCATGGGCCCCGGCAGGGGCGGTGGAATGGGTGGGGTGAACATCAAGGGCGTGGAGCTCGACCCGTTGCTGATGGCCAACAACGCCGACAAGGTTCTCATCTCGAAACTGCTCGCCGTGCCCGCGCTTCGCAGCCGTTACCTCGCCTACGTCCGCGACATCGCCGACCGGCAGCTCGACTGGAACCGGCTTGGACCTGTCACGGAAAAATACCACGCGCTCATCGCCGAGGAGGTGAAGGCCGACACCCGCAAGCTGGAATCCACCGAGGATTTCCTGAAGGGCCTCACCGAGGACAGCACTGCGATCGGCCTGAAAAACTTCGCCGACCAGCGCCGCGCCTACCTGCTGAAGCAGATCCCTGCCACGCCCTGATTCCGGGGAGGTGAGCCGATCCTATCGCCCCGTGCTGTGCGGCCCACCCCTGGCCCCAGCTTGTTTGTTTCTCTGTTCCTGGGTTGTTCAACCAGCAACCCACGTTTTAGGCTCAGTCAGAATAAATGAGCAGCCTTGAGAATATCACGCTGAGGGAAGTCGAGCCTTCCGATCTCGACACATTCTACCGGCATCAGCTCGACCCGGAAGCGATCCGGATGGCGGCCTTCGTACCAAGGGATAGGGCCGCTTTCGACGGCCATTGGGCCAAGATTCTGAGTTCTTCACAAAACATCAACCGGACGATCATGGCCGGGGGACAGGTTGCCGGTTACATCGCGTGCTATCCCCACGGAGAAAACATGGAAGTCGCCTATTGGCTGGGAAGGGAGTTCTGGGGCAAAGGCCTGGCGACGGAAGCCCTCAAACGGATGCTCCAACAGGTCTCAGACCGGCCGATAACCGCCCGCGCCGCCACGGACAACCACGGGTCCCTGAAAGTGCTGCAGAAATGCGGCTTTAAAATCATCGGAACAGACAAGGGCTTCGCCAGTGGCCGCGGCGTAGAAACGGAAAAATGCATCCTGCGCCTGGATGCGGATCAGGCACAGGAATGACTCAAACCAACCCGCTTTGCGTCAGTTCGCCTCGCCCTCTCGCCGGACCACGATTCGCCAGACCTTCTCGCTCTCCGGTTCGAAGCTGATCTCCACCGGGAGGAATTTCCGGATGATCGCGGCGTTGGTCGTGGAGTGCAGCGACGGCTCGGTCGTACGAAAGGAGCCGCCGCCCGCCAATGCCATTGGAATCAGGAGCTGATCGGCGAGATGCTCATCCACCGGCACTCCGGCCTCCAGCCACACCGTGGCCATCTCTGCCGCTTCGAGGGCCACCTGTTCCGGCAGCCGCCCGCGATCGCCGAAGCCGCTGAAGACGCCGGTCACGTGTTCGGCCTCAGCCTCGATGATCACGGCATTGCCCGGGCCGGGTGAATTCGTGACGGTTTCGACCGCGCATTCCTCGTTCCGAAAGCCGAGCCGTTCCCGGATGGCCACCAGCTCCCGTCGGGCCACATTGTCCGGCAGCCGTGAAGCGATCACACGGGCACACCGTTGCCGGATGTCGCCGCGTTCCAACACTGCAATCGGCGTCAATTGCGTCACCGGCTCGATCCGGGCCTGGAACTGGCCACCGCCGGCCGGGAAAAAGCCTGGACGCCGGAGCACGAGGTCAAGCTTCGGCCCCATGCGCCGGATCAGCGGCGCGAAGCTGCGTGCGAGAAAATCAAACGGGGGCGCGAGCGGATTGTGCGTGCCACCTTCCAAAGTGAGCGTCGTGCCCCCCGAGGCGGTGAGCAGCGGCGGTAACACGGTTTGCAGCACGAGCGTCGCGCTGCCGGCCGAGCCGACCGCGAACCGATAGTCGCCCGGCGTGACGGTGCCGGGCCAAAACTCCAGCGAGGTGGATCCGAGCATGGCACCGATGGCTTCGGCCCGGCCGATGGCCATCGCCGCCTCCACACAGGTGAGATGCTGGCGCGCCAGGCCGGGCTTGGGGCGGCCCGCGCGGATGTTCTCCAGCAGGAAGGGCTGCCCCGTCACCAGCGCCAGCGCCAGTGAGGTTCGCAGAATCTGTCCGCCGCCTTCGCCTTGGGATCCGTCAATCGTCAGCATTCTAATTTTCCCCTCATCATCTTAATCCTCATCATCATCATCTTACCCCCTCCAAAGGGAACGCGGCGGCGGCCAAACCGTCCTCACCGCGTTCCCCATTTCCTCTCAATCCTCCGGCCGCTCCCCGTGCGGAGCCATCTTGACCAGCTTCGGGTCGAAGCGCCCGAGCACCTCCACCAGATCCGCCTGCGCGGCCATCACCTGGTGGATGTCCTTGTACACACCCGGCACCTCGTCCAGTCCGGCCGAGATCAGCTCCACGCCGCGCTCCTGCAGGACCGGCTTCACCTGATCCCAACCGAAGGTCGCCATGGCCTTCGTGCGGCTCATCGCCCGCCCAGCCCCATGCGAGGCCGACTGCAACGACTCCGCCTGCCCCTTGCCGCGCACGAGATACCCGGGCGTGGCCATGGAGCCGGGAATGATTCCCATGACTCCGGCTCCGGCCGGCGTCGCACCCTTGCGATGCACCACCACTTCGCGCTCGGCACCGTCGATCACGTGCCGCTCTTTCCACGCAAAGTTATGGTGGTTCTCCACATCGAGCAGGACCTGCAGGCCCAGATGCCGGGCGATATGCTGATGGATCATCGCGTGATTGGCCGCCGCGTAGCGGCCCATCAGCTCCATCGCCGCCCAGTATTCCTGACCTTCGGCCGAATCCAGCGACAGCCAGGCGAGCCGGCGGTACTCCTGCGGCAGTCCCGGATGCTTCGCCATCGCCAGCTTGCTGTAATGGTCACACACGGCCGCCCCGGTTCCGCGGCTTCCGCTATGGCTGAGCAGCGCCACATATTCACCGGCCGGCAGTCCTTGGACCGCCTGCTCGTTGGTGAACACGCCGAACTCGACGAAATGGTTGCCGCTACCGCTGGTCCCGAGCTGCGACCAGGCGCGCTCCTTGTTCTGCCGCGTCACCGGGCTCACCGACCAGTCGGCATCCATGACGGCATGCGCACGACGCTGCTTGAACTTCGCGCCGATCCCGAACCGCGTCTCGGTCTCGATGGCCTTGACCAAGGCATCACGACGCGCTCCCAGATCAGCCAGGGGCAGGTCCAGCACGGTCAGTTTCATGCGGCAGGCGATATCGACGCCGACCGCATAGGGAATCACGGCGTTGTCCGTCGCGAGCACCCCGCCAATCGGCAGGCCATAGCCGACGTGTGCGTCGGGCATGAGCGCACCCGCCACCGCCACAGGCAGGTGGCAAGCCCGACGCATCTGGTTGAGAGCCTCGGATTCCAAGCCTTCACCCCACTGCCGCCAAGGGACCGGCGTATCCCGGATGGCAGGTCCACGATAAGTCAGCGACTTGGCCAGCTCACCGCGCAGCGCATCATCGAGGTAAGCCGCCGGCGCACCGACGACCGCCGCGACCTCGTCGGGCAGCTTCGTCGGATCAAATCCGCCTTCCACATAGGCCCGGATGAAATCGAAAGCGCACTGGATCGGCGCACCCGCAGGCACGCCTAACTTGGTAAGATCTTGTGTGTTCACAATGATTGTTAACGCAACGGTCGTGCCAACCGCCGCTCTGGGTTTCAGACAATTCTTTCAATTTATTTTCAATCAATCACTTACACACGATTAACGAGGCTTAGAGTCGTAAATCCCGATTGCCATTGTGAAAGCAGACAAGCGCCTATAAGCTAACTTAAGCGCATATCCGCTATCTTTTATGGCTCACCGAAAAACCGTCGTCATTGGCCTGCTCGGCAGCGTGCTGGATTCGGGCTTTCACGAGGAACGCTGGAAGAAATGGCGGCCGACCGTCTCGCTAGGCCAGCACGCGGACCTCCCCATCGCCCGGTTTGAGCTGATCCATCAGACTACGCATGAACATGTCGCCCGCTGCGTGGCGGCCGATCTCGGGCGAGTATCTCCCGGCATCGAGGTCAAACTGACCGCCCACGATCTCAGCAACCCCTGGGATTTCGAGCAGGTTTACGGCGCGCTGCATGATTTTGCCCGGACATATCCCTTCCGGCCGGAGACCGAGGATTACCTGGTCCACATCACGACCGGCACACACGTGCAGCAGATCTGCCTGTTCCTCCTGACGGAATCGCGGCACTTCCCCGCCCGGCTCGTGCAGACCTCGCCGGCCGACCCCAAGCGACGGTCGGCCGAAGGCAAATACAGCATCATTGACCTCGACCTGTCGAAGTACGACCGCATCGCCGCCAGGTTTCAGCGGGAGGCACGGGACGCCGTGTCGTTCCTCAAGTCCGGCATCGAGACCCGCAACGCGCGGTTCAACCAGATGATCGAGCAGATCGAGTACGTGGCCATCAACTCCAAGGAGCCCATGCTGCTCATGGGGCCGACCGGCGCCGGCAAGTCGCAGCTCGCGCGGCGCATCTATGAGCTGAAAAAGACGCGGCACCAGCTCGCCGGCAGTTTCGTGGAGGTGAATTGCGCCACCCTGCGCGGCGACTCCGCAATGTCCACCCTGTTCGGCCACATGAAAGGCGCCTTCACCGGCGCCATGAAGGACCGCCCGGGCCTGCTGCGGAGCGCGAACGGCGGGCTGCTCTTTCTCGATGAGGTTGGCGAACTCGGCACTGATGAACAGGCAATGCTGCTGCGGGCCTTGGAGGAAAAACGCTTCCTCCCGCTGGGCAGCGACCGGGAGGTGGCCAGCGATTTCCTGCTCATCGCCGGCACCAACCGCAACCTCGCCACCGCGGTGAGCGAAGGACGCTTCCGCGAGGATCTGCTCGCCCGAATGAACCTCTGGACCTTCAAGCTGCCCGGCCTCGCCGAGCGCCCCGAGGACATCGAGCCAAACCTGGACTTCGAGCTGGAGCAGTACGCGCGCCAGACCTCACGGCGCGTGACCCTGAGCCGGGAGGTCCGGGAGGAGTTCCTCGCCTTCGCGCGCTCACCGGCAAGCCGTTGGAGCGCCAACTTCCGCGACCTGAATGCGTGCGTCACCCGCATGGCCACGCTCTGTTCCGGCGGCCGGATCACCCGCGAGATTCTGGACGGCGAAATGACCCGGCTACGGACCGCGTGGGCGACGCCGATCAATCCGACCGATCCGGAGGCCGCCCTCACCGCCCTGCTGGGACCGAAGGCGTTGGCAGCGTTGGACCTCTTCGACCGGCAGCAACTCGCGTTCGTGGTCCAGGTCTGCCGGGAATCCGCCACGCTATCCGAGGCAGGCCGCCAGCTTTACGGCGTGACCCGCACGCAACGCAAAGTCCCCAACGACGCCGACCGCCTGCGCAAGTATCTCGCCCGCTTCGACCTCGACTGGGACGCCCTCAAGATTTGAACCGGACTGGATAACCCATAGGCTGCCTTCGGAAGGCAGTCGTAAACGTCACTCGCGCCTGCGACCGGTCTTCGTTAGAATGGTCCGTGATGTCTTTCCTGCTCCGTTGCCTGCCATGGTTGCTGGTGCTCGGGATGGCACTGGCCGAGCCGGTGGAATTTCGTGCGCCGCACGCTGTGGCTTACGACTTGGGATCTCCGCCCATCAGCCAGTCCTCGTCCGCTTCGGCCGTCGCAGCGGACCTGCTTGCCCGCCCGGTGGGTGGCGGCAAGCTGGTGCGGATCACCTCGCGCCTCGTCCTGCGCCTCACGGACACGAATCAGCTGGCCGCCCTCGCCACTGCCCATGGCCTGACCACAATCCGCCGCTTCGACAGCCGGACCTTCCTGCTTTCGGCTGGCAGCCCCCGCCAGGCGGCGCTGGCCGCCGCGGCGCTGGCGAAAGTACCCGGGATCGAGGTGGCGATGCCGATCCTGCACCGCCAGCTGCGGAAGCATTTTGCCTATGGGGCCGCGCCAAACGATCCCTACTATCCCCGCCAGCCCTACCTCGAAGCACCGCTTACCAACGCCCCCTACCTTTCGATCGCGCCCGATCTCAATGTGCGGGGAGCGTGGGCCTTCACACACGGGGCCGGCGTGACCGTGGCTCTGGTCGATGACGGCATGGAGGTGACCCATCCTGATCTTATCGCGAACGCCACCGGCCCGCACCACAACTTCTTCACCGGCGCCAACGACGGCACCCACGATGGCATCTTCAACTATCACGGCACCGCCGTCGCCGGCCTCATCGCGGCCACGGGTGGCAACAAACTGGGACTGAGCGGCGTCGCCCCCGCCGCGCGGCTGGCCAGCTGGCTCATCTTCAATTCCGTGGATGACACGCCGGACGACGCGGGGATGGCCGCCATGTTCGGCTTCGAGCTGAAAGGCCCCGACGCCGTGGGGGTGCAGAACCATTCCTGGGGCAACTCCGATTTCGACGTGCTCGAAATCAGCCTGCCCGAACAGCTCGCCATCGCCCAAGCCGTGACGGAGGGCCGCAATGGGCACGGAGTGGTCTACGTCCGCTCGGCCGGAAATGTCCGCGCGCAGGACTACAATTTTGGCCGGGGCGTCGGCGACGCCAATCTGGATGCCTACGCCAATGACCCTCACCAGATCACGGTTGCAGCGGTCCGCAATTCGGGACGGGTGTCCAGCTACAGCACCCCAGGCGCGTGCGTGCTCGTGGCGGCGATGGGCGGCGACATCGGGGACGCAACGTCGCCCGGCCTCCTGACCACCGACCGCGTAGGCTCGCTGGGTGCCAACCGAACCCAGAATCCGAACGATCCCAATTCCTGGGACTACGCCTTCGACAGCACCGGGTTCATCGGCACGTCGGCCTCGGCTCCATTGGTTTCGGGTGTGGTGGCGCTCATGCTGGCCGAGAATCCCAACCTGGGCTGGCGCGACGTGCAGCAGGCGCTGGTACTGGCCTCCCGTCACATCGACCTGGCGGACCCGGACCTCACCACCAATGGCGCCGGCTTGCTCGTGAGCCACAACGTCGGCTTTGGCATTCCCGACGCCGGCGCGGCAGTACGGCTGGCCCGGGACTGGAGCAACCGCCCGCCCGCCGTGGAACTGCACTACACCAATGCCACTCCGCAGGACATTCCCGATGACGCCCTAAGCGTCCGTGTGAGCGGGCCAGGCGTTCCCGATGAGCTTGCCACCATTCCGGCCAGCGGCTCGGTCGGGCTGCATCCCGATAACCCCACCGCATCACTTCCCCTGACCGACGTCGGCTTTGCCACCACGTCTATCAGTGCCGACCTGAATGGCCAGGCCGCCCTGATCACCCAGAGCAGCACCTTCGAAGCGCCGATCAACAATGCCGCCGCTGCCGGGGCGGCCTTCGCGATCGTCGAGAACAGCCAGGGCACCACCGAGCGGATGATCATGCGCGACACCTACTTCGCGAAAATCCCCGCCGTGCTGGTCGGCCACGATGACGGCGAGGCCCTGCGCGCGCTGTTCGCCACGAATTCTGCGGCCCGCGTCAGCCTCGGGCTGGACTCGGCGACCTACCCGTTTGCCGTGACCGACACCCTGGTCGTCGAGCATATGCAGGTGCATGTCACCTGGTCGCATCCCCGCATGGCCGATCTGCGGGTCACGCTCCGGTCACCGGCCGGCACGGTCAGCATCCTGCAGCGCCCGGGGGCAAGCACCAGCGCCGTGCAGAGTGAGTGGACCTACTCCACCGTGCATCATCTCGGGGAATCCAGCGCCGGCACCTGGACGGTCGCTATCACCGATGAGGACACCGGCATGACCGGCTCGGTGGACTCCGTCGAACTCATCCTCCACGGCACCCCCATCACCGATACCGACGCCGACGGACTGGATGACGCCTGGGAACTCGCCCACTTCGGCACACTAAATTACGGCCCGCTGGACGATCCCGACCACGACGGCTGGAACAACGCCACCGAGCAGATGCGCGGGAGCGACCCCGCCCGGAACGAAACGCCCTTGGCCATGGAGATCAGCCATTCGCCCAACGGCCAGGTCCGCCTGAGCTGGCCGGGCCTGAACGCCACGACCTTCGACGTCTTGCAAGGAAACCTGCCCGAAGCCGTCTCCGCTGTGCTGAAGACTGTGCCGGGGCACTTCCCGGAATCCGGCCTGTGGCTGCCGGCGAACGACGCGGCGCGCTATTTCCGGGTGCGGCAAGAGCCCTGATTGCGGGCAGGACGACCCTTCCTGAATTCCCCGCACCTCTCCCCGGTCGAAGCTGGACACGAGTAAGTTGACGCGATTCCGTTTGGATCGAAATTATCCGCAATAATTCGCGCTGCTCGTGCGTCATTAGGTGTCCATGCGTCGGCAAATCGTCATTCTTTCGGTCCTGATCGCCGGAGTCATCGCTTCGGCGTGGCTGGCCTTTGGCCGTGCCCGTTCCGGCGCAAGGACTTCGACGCTGCGGCCGGCGCAGGTGGACTTGGGCAAGGCGGATGCGCATTTTCAGAAGGAAGTCCTGCCCCTGCTGAACAAGTACTGCTGGGATTGCCACGGGGATGGCGCGACCAAGGGCGACCTTGCCTTGGATTCCTTCACCAACGTGACCGTGGTGCTCAAGGACCGGAAAACGTGGGAGCACGTGCTGCACAACGTCGAGACCGGCGACATGCCGCCCAAGAAGAAGAAGGCCCAGCCGTCCCCGAACGAGCGTGAGACGATCACCGCCTGGATCGGGAAGACCCTCTTTCCCGTCGATCCCGATCACCCGGACCCGGGCCGCGTGACCCTGCACCGGCTCAACCGGGTCGAATACAACAACACGGTACGGGATCTTGTGGGCGTGGACTTCAAGCCGGCGGATGACTTCCCGCAGGACGACGTCGGCTACGGCTTTGACAACATCGGGGACGTGCTCTCGCTGCCGCCCATGCTTTTCGAGAAGTACCTGCGCGCCGCCGAGCGCATCATGGACGAGGCCATCGTCAGCGGCCCGCGCCCACCGCCGCTGCGGCACTTTGAAGCCAAGCAGCTCGAGGGCGGCGCCGATCTGGGCGAGATCCGCGGCCTGGCCTCCAACGGCGAGCTCACGGTCGCCTACAAGTTTCCGGCCCCCGGCAAATACGTCCTGCGGGTCAAGGCCTACGGCCAGCAGGCCGGCCCCGACCCGGTGAAGATGGCCGTGCGGCTCGAGGGCAAGGACATCCAGCAGTTTGATGTGAAGGCCAAGGCCAGTGAGCCCAAAACCTACGAGACCGAGGTGAAGATCGACGCCGCCGGCCAGAAGCAGGTGGCCGTCGCCTTCCTCAACGACTTCTACAACGTCAAAACCGTCGAAACCCCGCGTGAGGGCAAGGCGCCGCGCAAGGAAAAGGTCATTGAGGACCGTAATTTCTACTGCAATTACGTCGAAATCTCCGGCCCGCTCGGTACCGAGGTGCCCCTTCCTGAGTCGCACCGGCGAATTTTCACCAAACAGGCAGACGGCCTGAACGACGGGGTGGTCGCCCGCGAACTGATCGCCAACTTCACCAAAAAGGCCTGGCGCCGGCCGGTCACGAAGGCCGAGACGGACCGTCTGGTGAAGCTCTTCTACGAGGCCAAGGCCAATGGCGACAATTTCCCCGCCGCAATCAAGCACGCGCTCACCGCCACGCTGGTGTCGCCGCATTTCCTGTTCCGCAACGAGCTGCAGCCGGACCCGAACAACGCCACCGCTGTCAGCGACATCGACGAATACGCCCTCGCCTCGCGCCTCTCCTACTTCCTCTGGAGCTCGATGCCCGATGCGCAGCTCTTCGCGCTCGCCGATGCCGGCAAGCTCCGCCGGAATCAGGACGCCCAGGTCCAGCGCATGTTGCGCGATCCCAAGGCGCGGGGGTTGACGGAAAATTTCGCCGGCCAGTGGCTGCAGCTGCGGATGCTCTCCATCGTCGATCCCGACCACGACAAGTACCCCGACTTCAGCGAGGAGCTGCGCCGCGACATGAGAACGGAGACGGAGAAATTCTTCGAGTACATCATCGCGCAGGACCGGCCGGTCACCGACTTCCTCACCGCCGACTACACCTTCGTCAATGAGCGGCTGGCCACGCACTACGGCCTGCCCGGGGTTGCCGGCGAGGAATTCCGCAAGGTCTCGCTCGCGGGAACCCAGCGGCAGGGCCTGCTCACGCAGGGCAGCATCCTCACCATCACCTCCAACCCCAACCGCACCTCGCCCGTGAAGCGGGGCAAGTGGGTACTGGAAAACTTGCTCGCCACCCCGCCGCCGCCGCCGCCGCCGAATGTGCCGCCGCTCGAGGCCGGTGAGGCCCTCAAGGGCACCCTCCGCCAACGGATGGAGCAGCACCGGGAGAACGCCATGTGCGCGAGCTGCCATTCCCGTATGGACCCCATCGGCTTCGCCTTTGAGCATTTTGACGGCGTGGGCATCTACCGGGACAAGGATGGCAAGGACCCGGTCGAACCCGCCGGGGAACTGGCGAGTGGTGAGAAGTTCACTGACCACCGGCAGCTCAACCAGATTCTGGCCACGGCCAAGCGGCCCGATTTCCTCCGCTGCCTCGCGGAGAAGATGCTGACTTACGCCCTGGGACGTGGCCTTGAGTATTACGACAAGCCCGCAGTCGAGCGGATCTTGAAGTCCATGGAAGGCAACCAGCTCAAGTTCAGCGCCCTGCTCTCCGGCGTGATCCACAGCGCTCCCTTCCAGCAGCGCCGGGGTGAGGGCAACCCGGCGGAGCTAAGTTCGGCGAGGTGATCGAAGTGCAGCAGTACGTAGGAAACTCTGGTTGGAGTGCGAAATTGCGATGCCATCCGGGTCTCCGACGACGGACGTAGCAGCCGAGGTGACGAAGCTCCAATTTTTCCTTTCAGGTCGCCGTTGCCGGCATCGAACTGGTCGGTTAAGCCACCGCTCAGCTTGAGTGATCCCGAAGATGTGATCTGACTTTAAGCCCACTTCATGTCCCGGAGCATCCATACCACCCGAAAAGACCTGGCCCGTGAGCGTCAGTTCGCAGCGAATGATGGCGTGGCACCCACTGATGGCATGACGCAGTTGGAGCGGGATGACCTTCAGAAACACATCTACAAGTTGAACGCCGTCCGCAACCGACAGGTGCAGAGTCAGGCCGCTCTAGTTCATGCCCAATTGGCTTTGGGCGAGAGTGGACTTGTTCGGGATATCCGCCTAAGCCCACCGAAATGAGCACAGCGAGCGGGGGGAAGTTGGGATAAACAACGAAGGCGCGAAGACGCCAAGGGGAAGAGAAGGAACCACTAATCCACACTGATCTGCACTGATAAATCGGCTTTCGATGACTTTTTAAATTAGTGCGGATCAGTGCGGATCAGCGGTTTAAAAATTCCGATCAACGACTGACCAGCGCGTCCCCACGTCCCCCCCACCCCTCATAACTCGTAACTGGCTCGTGCTTGTCGCCGGGCCGGGAACCGGCCATATTCGCGGGCTTCGATGCTGACGCTTTCCAACATTTCGAAATCCTACGCGGGCCGGACCCTGTTCGAGGAGCTGAACCTCACGGTGAACTATGGCGACCGCCTCGGCCTTGTCGGGCCGAATGGCGCAGGCAAGACCACGCTCTTCAAGATCATCCTCCGGCAGGAGGATTGCGACGACGGCCAGATCCAGGTGCAGCGCGGCTTCACCGTCGGCTTCCTGCCCCAGGAGAGTGCGCCGGTCGGCAACGAAACGGTGATCGAGCTGGCCACCGGCCAGCAGCACATCGAAGGCAGGGACGAGCACGACTATGTGGCCGACGGCGCCGACGTGCCCAAGGCCAAGCGCATCCTCAAGGGTCTCGCCTTCCGCGATTCCGACTTCGACCGGCCCGCCCGTGAGCTGTCCGGCGGCTGGGTCATGCGCGCCCATCTCGCGCGCCTGCTCGTGCAGGAGCCCGACCTGCTGATGCTCGACGAGCCGACGAACCACCTGGACCTGGAGACCCTGCTGTGGTTCCAGCAGTACCTGAAGGACTATCCCGGCGGCATCCTGCTGATCTCGCACGACCGCGAGTTTCTGAACCAGCTCATCACCGGAATCATTGAGCTGCGCGCCGGGCGTCTCTGGGACTACACCGGCGATTACGAAGACTTTCTCACGCAGCGCCAGGCGCAGCAGGACCAGCAGCTCGCGGCCTACAAGAACCAGCAGAAGGAAATCGCCCGCCTGCAGGAGTTCGCGGACCGCTTCCGCGCCAAGGCCAGCAAGGCGTCGCAGGCCCAGTCCAAGCTCAAGCAGATCGAGCGCATGGAGAAGATTGACGCGCCCGAGGCGGCAGCGGCGACCGTTGATTTCGCCTTTCCCCAGCCGGAATCCAGCGGCCAGCGCGTGGCGACCCTGCGCAATGTGGATTTCGCGTACGGCGACCATGTCATCTACCGCGACCTGGAGTACCAGGCCGAGAAGGGCGACCGTACCGTGCTCGTCGGCCCCAACGGCGCGGGCAAGTCCACGCTGCTCAAGCTGCTCGCCGGGGTGCTGAAGCCGCAGGCCGGCATGCTCGACCTCGGGCTGCGGGCGAAGATCGGCTACTTCTCGCAGTATCGCGGCGAGATGCTACAGGACCGGCACACGGTGATGGAGGAGGCCTTCGACACCCCGCGCCTGATGAAGGAGACGGACGTGCGCGCCCTGCTCGGCTGCTTCCTGTTCCGCGGCGACGACGTCTTTAAAAAGGTGAAGGTGCTGAGCGGCGGTGAGAAAAGCCGGCTCGCGCTGGTGAAGCTGCTGCTCGACCCGCCGAATTTCCTGCTCATGGACGAGCCGACGACCCACCTCGACATGTCGAGCATCGACGCGCTGGTGGGGGCGCTGAAGAAATACAGCGGCACCCTGATTTTCATCAGCCACGACGTTTACTTCATCCGCGCGCTGGCGACCAAGGTGCTGCACGTCAATGCCGGCCGCCTCACTCCGTATGCCGGCGGTTACGACTATTTCCTCGAAAAGACGAAGTCCGATTCCGCCCGCGCGGCGCTGACCGCCAAGCTGAACAACGGACGCCCGGCGGATATCGCCCCGCCCCGCCCCGCCGCACCAGTCGCGCCTGTCGCTTCCGCAGCACCGCCCGCTCCGGTGCGGTCGCATAAGGAGCAGCGGCTGAACGCCGCCGACGCGCGGCGTGAACTGGGCAACCAACGGCGGCAGGTCGCCGCCCTGGAACTGGCCGTGGCCGCGCTGGAGAGCCGCCAGTCCGACCTCGCTACCGAATTGGAAAAGCCCGAGACCTACACCACTTCCGGCCGCGCCGTGACGGTGAACGCCGAGGTGAAGGCCGTGGCCGAGGAGTTGGCGCAAAAGACCGCTGAATGGGAGGCCGCTGCCACGAAGCTCACCGAACTGGAAACGGCCGCAGCCTGAGCCGCGCATAGGGAGACAGAAAAGTTGAACCACTGATTTACACTGATGGGCACGGATAATATCGGGGAAGAAACCCCATTTATTAGCGCAGATCAGTGTTGATCAGTGGTTAAGGGATCCCGTCCGGTCGCCTGTTTCACGCGGAGTTTCCATTCGTCGACCGAGACCTCCTGCGGCCTGGCCCGGCAGACCCGCTCGAAGCCGGGGAAATTCCACAGGTTCGGAAAGTCGAGGCACTGTTGCGGCTTTACCGGGTTCACCCGGCAGTCGTCACCCTCGAGGAAAATGCAGGCACCGTTGGGCTGATCCACTAGCGCGAGCCCATTCCGAGCGGCATTGATCCGCGTAAACCGCTGGATGAAGTCGTCCTCCGCCATTCCCAGAAAAGCCGCGAGCCGGGCCGTCTCCCCGGCGGCAAGCATCACCTGCCCCGGCCAGCGGCAGCAGGCTGTGCAGCGGTCGCACTCGTAGAAGATCGGCACGGCAGGATGGTGAACAACAAAGGAACGAAGGAACCAAGTGGAACATTCACCGGCGGCCACCCAGCCTCAGATCACCCGCGGTGGCGGGGCTTTCACAAAGGCGGCTTCGCGGAGGTAGACCGGGGCAAGCGTTTCCGCCGGGACAAATTCGGCACGACTCTCCGCCAATTGGGCAGTGACTACCGCCGACGGAAACAGTTCCACGCCTCCGCCGAGCAGGCGGGGAATCTCGGGCCCGGCCACCACACCGCCGTCAGCGAGATGGGACTTCAGCTCCGCCAGCGAGGCCAACCGAAGGGGCGGGACTGCGTGTCCACCTTCCGCGAAGGCCACCGCGAATTCCTGACGCTGCGCGTCCACGCCCAGCAGCACCCGCTCCAGTCCGGCGGCAGCCGCTACGTGGGCCAGCGAATCGAAGCTGCTCACCCCGGCAACGCGTGCACCGGTGGCCAGCTGCCAGCCCTGCGCAACGGAGATGGCGAGCCGCACCCCGGTGTAGCTGCCCGGACCGATGCCGACGGCGACGCACTCAATGGCCTCACGCGCCACCCGGGCCCGCTCCAGCACGTCGGCGATGAGCGCAAACACGGGTGTCGAGCGGGTGACTTCATGCACCGCCTCTGCGAGGAGCTCACCGTCCCGCACTAGGGCCACGTTCCGGCGGTCGGAAGAGAATTCAAGCGCCAGCACCGTCATAGGCAATCTGTCGGGAAGTTTCACTGATTGTGGAAAGGTGGATACGACGCAGCGTGCCCGGACCATCGCCGCCGGTGGCCACTGCGTCGCCGCACCAGCGCTCGATCCATTCGACGACGACGACGCCCGCGGGCTGGGTGACATACTCCTCCAGGCCGGCGGCCCGGATTTCCTCGGGCGAATTCAGCCGGTAGAGATCGAGGTGGAAGAGCCGCAGCCGACCGCCCTCGTACTCGTTCAGCAGCGCGAAGGTGGGCGAATGCACGCGTCCGAGGCAGCCCAAGCCCCGGGCAAAACCGCGCACCAGCGCCGTCTTGCCCGCACCGAGATCACCGCTAAGCCCATAGACCCAGCCGGCCTGCGCGGTGCGGGCAAGCGATTCGCCAAACGCCTCGGTCTCGGCCACGGAATTGGATATGTATGTCAGCATCGTACCACCGGCTGAATCAGTTCACGCGAAGTGTTCGTAGCCTTTGGCGGTCAGTGGCCTGAGTCCCCGCTCGTCCCGCAGGAAGACCCCCGGACGCGGCGTAACCTTGCCGATGCAGCTCAGCGGCACGTTCGGGAACTCTGCCTTCCACCCATCCAGCAGCTTCACTGCGTCCCGTGAGGCGACCGTGAACAGCAGCTCAAAATCCTCGCCATCCGTGAGCGCAGCAACAATGGCCGGTTTGGCGGTGTCACTCTCGCGCGCCCGGAGCTTCGCGATCCGGCTGATGGGGATGGCAGCCTTATGCAAGTCGGCCCCAAGCGCCGTCCCCTCCCGGGAACTGGCTGCCAGCAGGTGCGGCAGATCTCCGGCCAACCCGTCGCTCACGTCCATCAGCGCATGGACCAACCCGGACGCCGCCAACCATCGTCCCTCGGCCAGACGCGGCTCGAAGTCCAGATGCCGGCCCGCGATTGAGCCACCCAGTTCGCCGCTCACAAAAATCGCATCGCCCGCCTGCGCACCCGACCGCAGCAGCGCGCCTCCCCGGGGCACGGTGCCGAGCAGCGCGACGTTGAGCAACAGTCCGCCGGGGTTGGTGGTGGTCTCGCCACCCACGACGGCGACCTGATGCCGGGCCGCCAGCGCGTTCAGGCCACGATAAATGGCCAAGACTCGTTCGGGATCATAACCCTTCGGCAATGCCAAAGTGACCACGGCGGCGACCGGTGTTCCGCCCATGGCGGCAATGTCGCTGAGACAACGCGCGAGCGCCTTATGGCCGATGCGTTCGGGCTCCGTTTCGGCGGTGAAATGGACTCCTTCGACAATGGCATCCGTCTTGAAGAGCGTCTGCCGGTCGGCCGCGCTGAGTTCCAGCACGGCGCAGTCGTCGCCGGCCCCGGTAACGACAAAGTCGTTGGTCGACAGGAGCGGCTTCAGCTTCGCGATGAGTTCAAATTCCGTCATGTGGCGGGCGGTAGGGAACGCGGATCAGCGGCCGCCTTCAAAGTTGATTCCGAACGCCAGCATTACGAACGGCGCGAGATTGAACAGCGCGTGGGCGGTAATGCAGGAGAGCAGATTGCCCGTGCGCTGGTAAAGCCATGCCAGCGCCAGCCCGAAGAGTGTGAGCGGCACGAAGGCGGCGGCGTTCAGGTGGATCAGGCCGAAGAAAATGCCCGTGCCCCAGAACGCCAGCCGGGGAAAGCCCAGGTCGCGCAAGAACACAAAGAAGATGCCCCGGAACACCCCTTCCTCCGCCAGCGGTGCGAGCACGACCGCGAAGAATGCCAGATAGGCCCGCTGCCACCACGCCCCATTGATCAGCCACTCCACGGACGTCTGGGGCTGGGCGGGCCAGCCGAGGTGTTCCAACAAACGCACGCCCAATACCTGCAAGCCATAACCCACGGGCAACACAACAACCGCGACCCCGGCACCCCACAACATGGCCCGGCCGGGGGAGCCTTGGCCGAAGCCAAAAGCCTGGCGCACTCCCGTCTGGTGAGCCCGCAGGAAGAACCAGAGCCCGGTCAGGATGACCCCTTGAAACATCAGCGTGTTCAGGATGACCTCACTGAACTTCATGGGAGCGGCCGCCGGGGCCGAAGCTTTGCCGGCAAATTGCGAGACCAGCCCGAGCAGGACCAGGCCGCACAGGGGCAAGGCGAACAGGATGACCAGTTCGACCCGCCAGTTTTTCCGCGACAACACGCGGTGACATTAGCGGGCGCGACCGCGCAGGGCTGCAAAAACTTCGGGATTGTCGCTTTCCGACCCGGGGGTAACGTCCGCGCCGCTCATCGATAATCAGAGCTGCAACTCTCCATGGCCGAATCAAAACACATCTGGCAGTTCTTCCGCGCGGGCGGATTTGACCAAGTCCAACTCAGCACCGGGGCCGACCTGCTGGCGCTGGACCAGCTCGACCTGAAGCTCTGGGTCGCACTCGCCTGCCCGACCACCGGGCTGGAATTCGACAAGGCCACCCTCGCCCTCATTGACACCGACAAGGATGGCCGCGTGCGTGCGCCCGAACTGATCGCGGCGGTGCAGTGGACCGGATCGCTCCTGAAAAACCCGGACCTGATCGTCCGCCGCGTTTCAGCGTTGCCCCTCGACGCCATCGACGACACCACACCGGAAGGCAAGTCAATCCTCGCTTCCGCCCGCACGATTCTCGCCAGCCTCGGCAAGACTGGCACCACCGAGATCACGCTCGAAGAGACGGCGGACACCGTGAAGATCTTCGCCCAGACCGCCTTCAACGGCGATGGCATCATTGTCGCCGAGGCTGCGGAGGACGTTGCGATCAAGGCTGTGATCGCCGACATCATCGCGACGCAGGGCGGCCTCGCCGACCGCTCCGGCAAACCGGGCATCGACCAGGCCAAAACGGACGCGTTTTTTGCCGAGGCCATGGCGTTTGACGCCTGGGCGGCCCGAGCCGAGCAGGATGCCCCGACGATCCTCCCGCTCGGTGAAGCGACCGCCGCCGCCGCCGCCGCCTTGAAGACCGTGAAGGCGAAGGTCGATGACTATTTCGGCCGCTGCCAACTGGCCGCCTACGACCCACGGGCACTCGGCGCCGTGAACCGCGACGAGAAGGATTACCTGGTCTTCGCCACCACCAACCTCAGCCTGACCGCCACCGAGGCCGCCGGCTTTCCGCTGGCTCATGTCTCCGCCGGCAAGCCACTGCCGCTTCTGACCGGCATCAACCCCGCCTGGGCAGCCGCCGTGGCCGCGTTGCAGACGGCCGCCGTCAAACCCGTCCTGGGCGACCTGACGGAACTGACCGAGGCCGACTGGGTGGCGCTCGTCGCCAAGCTCGCACCCTATGACGCCTGGCTCGCCGCGAAAGCCGGAGTCAGCGTGGAAAAACTCGGCCTCCCGCGTGTCCGCGAACTGCTCGCCGGTCCGGCCAAGACCGCCCTGGCCGCGCTGATCGCCCAGGACAAGGCACTGGAAACCGAGGTTGCCGCCATCGCCAACGTGGACCGCCTCCTGCACTACGTGCGCGACCTGCATCTGCTCTGCGAGAATTTCGTCAACTTCAAGGACTTCTATGATGGTGGCGAACCGGCGATCTTCCAGGCCGGCACGCTCTATCTCGACCAGCGGAGTTGCACCCTATGCCTGCCAGTGGAGGACGCCGCCCGGCATGCGATCATGGCAGGCTTGGCGGGCACCTATCTCGCCTACGTGGACTGCGTCCGCAAGGGCACCGGGGAAAAGCGCAGCATCATGGCCGCCTTCACCGATGGCGACAGCGACAACCTGATGGTCGGCCGCAACGGCCTCTTCTACGACCGCAAGGGCAAGGACTACGACGCCACCATCACCAAGATCATCGACAACCCGATCAGCGTCCGGCAGGCCTTCTGGTCGCCCTTCAAGAAGCTCGTACGGCTGGTCGAGGACCAGGTTGCCAAACGCGCCGCCGCCGCCGACGCGGATGCCAACGCCAAGCTCGCCAAGGTGGCGGAAACGGCCGCCAACGCCGACAAGGCGGCCAAGGAAGCGGACGCGAAGAAAGAGGAGGCCAAGAAGATCGACGTCGGCGCCGTGGCGGCGATGGGCGTCGCCTTCGGCGCGTTGAGCGCGGCGTTCGCCACCATCGCCGGTTACGTCTCCGGCCTCTTGGACAAGGACTTCTGGCAGATCTGCCTGGCGGTCCTCGGCCTGCTGTTCATCGTCTCCGGTCCTTCCATGCTCATCGCCTGGCTGAAGCTTCGGAAGCGCAACCTCGGCCCGATCCTGGACGCCAACGGCTGGGCGTTGAACGCCAAGGCGAAGGTCAATGTGCCGTTTGGCACCTCGCTGACCGGCGTGGCCAAACTGCCCCCCGGTGCGCTGGCCGCGAAGGTGGACGACCGGTTCGCGGAGCATGCGCCCAAGTGGCCGAAGTTTCTCTATTTCGGCATCGCCGTCTGCTTCGTGTACAGCCTCGCGAACCACTATCATTTTGCTCCGAGGTGGAGCCCGCAGGAGGGCAGCTTCGTGATCCCCGCCCTGCATCCCACCAATGCGCCGGTCTCGGTGCCCATCTCCGGTAACATCACGGGCAGCATCTCCGGCAGCGTCACGAACACGGTGCCGAGCAAGTAGCCAGTCAAACGGTCCCCATGTGCCCGGGCCTTCAACGGCCCGGCCTTTTTGTTTTTGGGCCGGCGGGATTTCCCCTAGCCTCCCCACACCGTGAGCACCGCCACCAACGCGCCCGCCGTCGCGCCAAAACACACCAACCGCCTCGGGCAGCAGAAGTCGCCCTACCTGCTGCAGCACGCCCACAATCCGGTGGATTGGTTCCCCTGGGGCACCGAGGCGTTCGCCAAGGCCAAGGCGGAGGACAAGCCGATCTTCCTCAGCATCGGCTACTCCACCTGCCACTGGTGCCACGTGATGGAGCGCGAGTCTTTTGAGAACGAGGCGGTGGGAGCCTATCTGCGCGACCATTTCGTCAGCATCAAGCTCGACCGCGAGGAGCGGCCCGACGTGGACAAGATCTACATGACCTTCGTGCAGGCCACGACCGGCGGGGGCGGCTGGCCGATGAATGTCTTCCTCACGCCGGACCTGAAGCCGTTCTACGGCGGCACCTATTTTCCGCCCGAGTCGAAATACGGCCGGCCCAGCTTCATGCAGCTGCTGGAGCGCATCGTCGAGCTCTGGAAGACCAAGCGCTCCGATCTAACGGCCTCGGCCGACGAACTGACCGCCAAGCTCCAGTCCATGGCGGAGCACGACGCGCACAACGCCTTCCCGGCCGGCGAACGCGAGCTGCACGGAGCCGGGCAGTCGCTCCTGCACGAGTACGATTCGCACAACGGAGGCTTCGGTGACGCACCGAAGTTCCCCCGACCCAGCCAGCCGCTGCTGCTGCTGCGCAGTGCGAAGCGCTTCGGTGACACCGAGGCGATCAAGGCCGTCCTGCACACCTGCGACGCGATGGCGGCCGGCGGCATCTACGACCAGCTTGGCGGCGGCTTCGCCCGCTACAGCGTGGATGCGAAGTGGCTGGTGCCGCACTTCGAGAAGATGCTCTACGACCAGGCGCAGCTCGTGCAGCTCTACCTCGACGCCTACCTCATCAGCGGCGAGGCCCGGCACGCGGACGTCGCGCAGGGAGTGATCCATTACGTGCTGCGCGACATGACACATCCGGAGGGCGGCTTCTATTCCGCCGAGGACGCGGACAGCGAGGGCAAGGAGGGCAAGTTCTACTGCTGGACCCACGACGAGCTTTCTCACCTGCTGACGGTCGAGGAGTTCAATGTGGCCTGCCGTTACTTCGGCGTGACCAAGGAGGGCAACTTCGTGGATCACAGCGATCCGCATCCCCTGCCCAACCAGAACGTCCTGAGCATCGTCCACCCGAAGCTCAGCGCGGCGGACGAGCCCCTGCTGGCCTCGGCCCGGCAGAAGATGCTGACCGCGCGGGCCAAGCGCGTCCGGCCGCATCTGGATGACAAGGTGCTCGCCTCGTGGAACGGCATGATGCTCGGTGCCGTGGCCCGCGCGTCAGTCGTGCTGGGGGACGAGGAGTTCAAGGCCGCCGCCGAAAAGAACCTCGCCTTCCTCCAGGCGAAGCTTTGGGTGCCGCCCACCGCCGGTGCCAAGACCGGTACGCTCTATCACCGTTGGCGCGAGGGCGAACGTGATTCGGTGCAGTTGCTCGACGGCTACGCCAACCTCCTCGCCGGCGTGGTGGACCTGTACGAGGCGACGGTGGACCCGCGCCATCTTGAATTCGCTGTCGCCCTGGCCGAAAGCATGGTGGCGAAGTTCTACGACCCGCAGAACGGCGCCTTCTGGCAGACCGAGGCCGATGCCGAACACCTGCTGCTCCGCACCAAGGAGGATTACGACGGCGCGGAGCCCAGCGGCAATTCCGTCGCCGCACTGGTGCTGCTCAAGCTGGCTGCAATCTGCGACCGCAAGGACTGGCGCGAGGCCGCCGAGAAGAGCATCCGCCTCTTCGCCCAGCGCATCCACCAGATGCCGCAGGCCGTGCCCCACCTCATGCTGGCGCTCGATTTCTCCATGCAGGAGCCGAAACGCGTGGCGCTCGTCGGCGACTGGAGCTGCGGGAGCACGGCCACCCTCCTGAAAGCCGCCCACAGCGTGTTCCAACCCAACAAGGTCGTGCTCGGCAACCATGGCCCGGTGGAGGAATTCACCCGCAAACTGCCGGTCAATGAGGAGTTCACCCGGGCCTACTGCTGCACCGGCACTGCCTGCCAGCCCCCCACCCGTGAGCGGCAGAAGGTCGTGGAGTTTTTGACCACCAAATGAACGCCAGGTGATTTTATCGGCCCCACCCTCGTAAACCGGTCATGTCGCTCCGCTTTCTATTCCTGCTCCTTGCCGGGCTGATTGCCCGGCCGCTGGCAGCCCAGCAGTTCACCGCGAGCGGGACCGTCACCTATGAGGTGTTTGGGCCAGGCGAAGGCCGGTCGGAGTACGCCTTCGAGTTCAGTTTCGACCAGGGCCGCTATTTCATCGGCCTGACGCCTACGGTACCCAGCCATCCCGCAATCCGGTTCGGGTTTGTGGACGGGTCGCTTTACCGGATCCAGCAGGTCTTCAACCGGAGCACGGGCGCCGCCAATGACTTTGCCGGAAACATCGAAACCCGGGAATGGCCGGACGATGATGGGACCGGCGCAGACGTGCTCTGGCTGGCGCTGGGCAGCTTCAAGTCCATGACGGCCCTCGCGGCCTCGACCAAACGCATCTTCCCACCGCTTTGGCCGCTGGACGATGATCACTTGGTCAAGGAAGGCTTTCAAATGCCGGTCCGGGCCAGCTTCCTGCCGGGCGGACTTCCCCGGCAGATCGCCTTCCTGAACGATGGGACGAACCGATACGTGGATGTGGAAGGGGTCCGCCATGTCGAGCGTCGGACGGGCCGGTTCGCGGACGGCTATACCAACGTCCTCTACGAGGTGGGCGCAACCCGGACGTACCAAGGCCTGACCTTTCCGGGCGAGGCGACAATGACACGCTATTACACGATCAGGGACGACACTCTCCCTGTGCGCTCGATCTACACGGTCCGGGTGAAGCAGGTCGGCCCGTTGGCGATCCAGACGTTCCTGCCGGTGTTCTCCGGGCGGGCCTTTACGGTTGATGGCCGCTACAAAATCGTGACCGGCGGAAGGAGCAATTCCCTGCATTACTCGCATACGAACGGGTTTTGGCCCCAGGGCAACGAGCTGAACCGGCTCTATTACAAACAGATGCGGCAGTATGGGGAGCTGCCGTGATGCCTGCACGCAGCCACGGCCCCTGCCGGCACCATCACTCTTCACTCCCCACCCTCGTTTCCCCGCTTCTCCTGACTCCATGCACAAGCACCTCCGCAACGCAGTTGCCTCCTGTCTCCTCCCGTCCGGCTGGCCAAAGGGAGACACCCGCACTTTTTGGAAACTCAGGTATTGACCCCAAGCCGCCGTTTGCTACACATCCCGCTCCTTTGTTTCGGAAATAGACAGCGATAGATGAAAACTTTTTTGCCCAAAGTGGATGTCCAGCGGCGCAAGTGGCGCGTGATTGACGCGAACGGTGCCGTGCTCGGCCGTCTCGCGGTACAGGTTGCCGACGCGTTGCGCGGCAAGGACAAGCCCGTGTTTACGCCCCACCTTGATGCCGGCGACTTCGTCGTCGTCATCAATGCCGAGAAGATCGTCCTCACCGGCAAAAAGGAAACCGACAAGCTGTTCATGAGCTACTCCGGTTGGAAGGGCGGCGAGAAGTACCGCTCGGTCGCGCAGGTCCGCGCGAACCATCCCGACCGTCTCGTGATGCACGCGGTCAAGGGTATGCTCCCGAAAAACCGCCTCGGTGACCAGCTCCTCACCAAGCTCAAAGTCGTGGTCGGCCCGGTGCACACGCACTCGGCCCAGACCCCCGCGACCATGGCTTACGCCGGCTGAAACTCAATTTTACACCCACTGCTAAATCATGGCTCAAGCTGTTGAATTCCTCGGGACCGGTCGCCGCAAGACGAGCACCGCCCGCATCCGCCTTTCCCCCGGCACCGGCAAGATCACGGTGAACAAGCGTCCCTTCGAGAATTACTTCTCGGTCGAGGCGCAGCGCATGGCCGTCCAGCAGCCCTTCGTGACCACGGCCACGCTCGGCAAGTTCGACGTCAAGATCAACGTCAACGGCGGCGGCCCCGCCGGCCAGGCCGGTGCGGCCCGGCACGGCATCGCCCGTGCGCTGCTCGCCAGCGACGAGGCCCTCAAGCCGCTCCTGCGCGCCGACGGCCTCCTCACCCGCGATTCCCGCATGAAGGAACGCAAGAAGTACGGCCAGCCGGGTGCCCGCAAACGCTTCCAGTTCTCGAAGCGCTGAGCCAAGGCAAGATTTCGAAACCCCGCCCGGTCCTACCGGCGGGGTTTTTTGCTTTCACCGGGCCCGCCAATCGAACTTTCTCCCTCCGATGTACATTCCCAAGGCATTTGCCGGCGACGATCCCGCAGCGATTCACGAGGTCATCGCGCAGAATCCTTTTGCCACGCTGGTCACCGTGGACGGGCAGGAGCCCTTCGCCTCGCACCTGCCCCTGCTCCATTTTCCCGGTCAGGATTCTCCCGGCATCCTCGTCGGTCACGTCGCCCGCGCCAATCCGCAGTGGCAGCATCTCCAGACCGGTCGTGATGTGCTGGCCATCTTTCACGGCCCACACGCCTACGTGTCGCCCAGTTGGTACGAGACGAAACCCGCCGTGCCGACCTGGAATTACGTGGCCGTCCACGCTTACGGCCGGGCTCGGCTGATCACAGATGCCGCCGAGGTCCGGTCCCGGCTGCGCGAACTCACCGCTTACTTCGAAGCCGGCCTTACCCAGCCCTGGACTCCCGATCTGCCCGAGGATTATTGGCAGCGCATGACGCAGGCGCTGGTGGCCTTCGAGATTTCGCTCACCCGGCTGGAGGGCAAATTCAAGCTCAACCAGAACCGGTCCGCCAACGATGTCCGGGGCGTGATTCGGGCGCTGTCCGCCTCGGCCCAGCCGATGGATCGCGACGTGGCCACTCTCATGCAGGCGGCCTTGAAAGAATGAACGCAGACACTCCCATGCACTCCGAGTGGCAGCAGAATGCATTCACGGTCTCGACCGATCCGGCACGGCTCGACGCCGCGGCGATCCATCGCTTCCTCGCGGCGTCCTACTGGGCCGCTGAAATCCCGTATGGGGTGGTGGCGCGCTCGCTGCAACAATCGCTCTGCTTCGGCGTGTATCACGGGCGCGAGCAAATCGGTCTTGCCCGGCTCATCACCGACCGGGCCACGTACGCCTACCTCTGCGACGTTTACATTCTGGAAGCCTGGCGGGGACGCGGCCTGGCGAAGTGGCTGATGGCCTGCGTCCACGCGCATCCCGACCTGCAGGGGCTCCGACGCTTCAACCTCGTCACCCGGGACGCCCATCCGCTCTACCGGCAGTTCGGCTTTGTGACGCCGGACCGGCCCGAAGGCTACATGGAGAAACTCGACCGCGATGTTTACAAGCGGGCCGCCGCTCCCTGAAATTGCGGGCCGACATACTGCGTCATACTTTGTCACCCTGACATGCGAACTTTTCCGTCCCCCGTCCGCGTCGCCATCATCGGAGCCTCCGGCTATTCCGGCGAGGAGCTCGTGCGCCTGCTGCTCGGCCATCCGCACGCCGAACTCGTGGCCGTCACCTCACGCCAGTACGCCGGGCAGACGGTCGCCCAGATCTTTCCAAAGTTCGCCAGCCATCCCAAGGCGCGCGCCCTGCGTTTCAGCGACCCTAATGTGGGCGTCCTCGCCACCCAGGCGGATGTTGTCTTTCTGGCCTTGCCCCACGGTGTGGCGGCGGAGTTTGCGGTGCCCTTGCTACAGGCGGGCTGCACCGTCATCGACCTGAGCGCAGATTTCCGCCTGCGCAGCGCCGCCGTGTACCAGGATTTTTACGCGCACGAACATCCCGCACCGGACCTGCTGGCCAAGGCCGTGTACGGCCTGCCCGAAGTGTACCGCGCGCAGATCCGCGAGTCGCAGCTCATCGCCTCGCCCGGCTGCTATCCCACGAGCATCCTGCTGCCCGTGCTGCCGCTCCTGCGCGCCGGCCTGATCAAGCCCACCGGCATCATCGCCGATTCGATGAGCGGCGTCAGCGGCGCGGGCCGGAAGGCGGAGCTGGACTACCTCTTCTGCGAATGCAACGAGAGCGTCCGCGCCTACGGCATTCCGAAGCACAGGCACCTGTCCGAGATTGAGCAGGAACTCAGCCTTGCGGCCGGCGAAGCCGTCACGATCCAGTTCACACCCCACCTCATCCCGGTGAACCGGGGTATCCACACCACGCTGTATCTCGCCCCGGCCAAGCATTTCTCCACCGCCGACGAAGCCGCCGAGCTAAACGCGCTGACTGCCGCCTGCTATAGAGCCGCCTACGCCGACGAACCCTTCGTGCGGGTGCTCGAGGGCAAGGCGCTGCCGGACACCAAAAATATCACGGGCACCAACACGCTCGAACTCGCGTGGCGCCTCGACGTGCGCACCGGCCGCCTGCTCGTGCTCAGCGCCGAGGACAACATAGTCAAGGGCGCCAGCGGCCAGGCCGTGCAGAGCCTGAACATCCTGTGCGGCTGGGCGGAGACTTCCGGCCTGCTCTGAGCCTGCGGCGGACCCGTCGCAACTGCCCGGGACAGTCAGGACTTGCCCGCGTGGTCGCCGTATTCCCAATCGTAGGGCACCCCGGTGTCACCGAGGATGAATCGCACCAGTTCGGCGAAGCCCGCCTCGGCGCGGACGTCGTTTGACAGGATGACGACGCAGCGCTGCCCGGCCAGCAGGCAGACCATGGTGTTGGCGGTCTTGCCATCGTGCCCGCCCTTGTAGATGCCGTGGCCCTGCGGGCCGTCAAAGGCGACCGCGCCCAGACTGGCAAACAGATCCTTGCGCTGCTCCGCCACCGGCACGTCCTCCTGGAAGTTGGGGAACAGATGGGCAATGCCGAGGTGCAACTGCGGCTTCGCCAGTTCGGCGCGCGCGGCCGTGCTCAGGCCGTCCCCGCGCACCAGCCCGGCGGCAAATTTCGCGAAGTCGGCAATCGTGGTGTTCATCGACCCCGCCGCCCGCACCTTTTTGCGCTGGTCATGTTCCTCGGGCTCGCCCTTGTCGTTCCAGCCATTGGCGACATTGGCATTGGTGCCATTGAGCCAGGTCAGGCTGGTCCGCGTCATGCCCAGCCGGTCGAAGTTGGCCCTGGTCAGCTCACCGACGTCGAGACCCAGCCCCTGGGCCTTGCGTCCGTGCTCGATCACGAACTGCAGCAGGATGAAACCTTCGCCCGAATAGCTGAAGCGGGTGCCCGGATCGAAGTGGAGGCGCAGCTTCTGTTCGGGTTCGATGAACCAGAAATTGTGCATGCCGGTCGAATGGGTCAGGCACATGCGCGGTGTGATCTTCTCCCAGCGCGGATCGTCGGCCAGATCCTTGTAAGGCCCATATTTGTCTGGAAAGACGGGATCGGGACCATAGGTCGGCAACGGCTGGTCGAGGTCCTCTTTGAGGGGCGTGTCGAGGCTGAGTTTTCCCTGATCGACGAGCTGCAGCACCGTGTAGGCAAAGACCGTCTTGGTCAGCGACGCGCCGTACATCACGGTGTTGGTGATGAGCGGGTCGCCCTTGGCATTCCGGATGCCATAGGCCTGGACGTAGCCAACTTTCCCCTGGTCGATGACCGCCACCGCCATTCCGTTGGCATGGGTACGGGTCATGATCTGGCGCACCTCGGCGTCGATGGCCGCGCCGTTCGGTATGGGCTGGGCAGCCGCTCTCAGGGAAAGGCCGAGCGTGAACAGGATCAGATAAACGGTACGCCTCATGAATCGATGGCAACGTGTGGATTTCCCCGGTCTCAAACAACCCAAAATGCCAGGCCAAAGCCCAACCGGGCCCGGGCCTTGGCTTCGCTCGGCGATTCATCTCTTGCAGATCGCCGGAATCTCCGACGCGTGTCCGGTGGTCGAATACCGTGGCAGCCACCCATGCAAATGTTCACCCGACCACTCTCATTTTCCGGAGCGCTCCTGCAAAACCACGCCCAGAGGCCCGGACCGGACCTCGAAGTGCAGGGTCTGTTCGTCGCGCTGTATTTCCAGGTCGACGGCCCCCTCCTTGCCTGCGGCCATCCGCTGTAGCAGCGCATCCCTTCCCGTAACTTCCTGGCCGTCGTAGCGGCGGATACGGTCGCCGGCTTTCAGTCCCCGCTTCGCGGCCTGGCCGCCCGGGATGATTTCGGAGATGATGACGACCGCCGAGCCGGCCAGGGCGCCGGCTTTCGTCGCGAGGTTTACGCCCTGGGCGTCGAAGTATTCGGCGCGGACCGGCTGACCGGTGGCGGGATCATATTCGATGCTGGCCCGGGCCCAGCGACCCACTGCCACCGGCCGGTCAGCCGCGTCGAAATAGGCCGTCTCCGTCACGTTGCCCCGGGCGTCATAGCGGATGGCCGTGCGAGCCCACCCTTTCGGATCGGCCACGGACTGGCCATCTTTGCCGAAAGTGGCGAGCTCCACGATGTTCCCGCGGTCGTCGTAGCGGATGGTTCCACGCACCCGGCCATCAGCGGTGCGCACGGGCTCGCCCTTCACTCCGAAGTAGGCCGTCTCAATCGGGCGGTTCCGGTCGTCGTAGCGGACTTTCAGGATCGAATACCCGGCCTTGAGCAGGACGGGTTGCTGCTCCGGTCCGAAGCAGGCCGTCTCAATCTGGTTCCCGCGCTCGTCCCAGCGATACGTCGTCCGCGCCATGCCGCTGTTGGCGCGCACGGGTTCGCCGCGCGCGCCAAAGTACGAAATCTCGACCGGGTTGTCCTGGGCGTCGAAGCGCTGGGTCACCCGCGCATAGCCCTGCCGGTTCAGCGTCGGCAGCCCGTCCACCCCGTAATAGGACTGCTCGTTCGCGTTCCCGCGCGCGTCGTAACCGGTGACGATGCGGGCGATGCCCTCCCGGTTCCGAGTGGGCAGGCCGTCCACCCCGAAACAGGCCCACTCGACCAGGCTGCCCTCTTCATTGCGCCGGCTGCGGAGGCTCGCGTAGCCTCCTTGGCCCAACACCGGCTGGTCGTTCACGCCGAAGAAGGCCAACCCAACCTCGTTATGCCGGCCGTCCAGACGGAACTGGCACCGGGCGATCCGGTCCAGCACCAGCACTGGTTTTCCGTCCGGGCCGAAGAAGGCCTCCTCCAGCAGGTTCCCCTGCGTATCGACGCGGCGCGTGACGCGGGCGTATCCTTGCCGGTTCGACACCGGACGGTTGGTCAGCCCGAAGTTGGCCAGCTCCACCTGGTTGCCATGCACATCGTAGCGGGCGGTGCTGCGGGCAATGCCATCCCGGGTGAGCACCGGCCCGCCATCCAGACCGAAGTAGGCCAGCTCCGTCTGGTTGCCCTGTGCGTCATAGCGTGCCGTCCAACGGGCAAACCCATTGGTATTGAGCACCGGGCGACGGGTGAGCCCGAAGAACGCCTCCTCCAACTGATGCCCGTGGGCATCGTATCGGGAGACAATTCGCGCCACGCCGTTCGGGAGCACCACCGGCTGATGGTCAGGCCCGAAAAAAGCCCACTCGACCAGATTTCCGTGACCATCCCGCACCATCTCGCTGCGGGCATGGCCATCCCGGTGCCAGACCGGCCGGCCGTCCAGGCCAAGGCTGTCCTGACTGACGGTGTTGCCATACCGGTCGCGCACCGTGCGAGTTTCGGCGTAGCCTCCCGGCGCCAGGACCGGGGCGCCTTGGGCGTCGATGAGCCGGCTCCGGATGACGAAACCCCGGGTGTCCCGCTCCAGACGGACCGAAACGACGCCGCACCGGTTGGGCGCCGGTTTCCCGTCGAAACCGAGATTGGTGATTTCCAGAGGCCGCCCCTGCTCATCATAGCGAAAGGCCTGGCCGTATCCGCCATCCACCCCGGCACACGGCACATGGTACGCATTGAAGTAGGTCAGCTCCCGGCACAGGCCGTCCGGCTGGTAAACCACCCGGTGCGCCGTGATCGGGCTCCTCACCTCGCCGAGCAGATGCGGTTCGTGGGCCGGCGGAAGCGTGTCAAAAAGCCCGGCCAAACTGCTCTGGACCGGCGGTGTTCTTTGGGAGCCTGGCTGAAACTCGACCATCACCACCCTACCTTCAGGCAGATCCTGTGGCACGCCGTACTCCTGGCGGAGCACCCGGTGGCCAGCATGATCCTGGAGGTCGATGGTAGCCAGCAACCCATCCGCCCGATAGGTGAGCTCCCGGAGCGCACCATGATAGCCATAGGGGGAGTCCGCGAGATCACCGGAGGCATTGACCGTGCGAATGCGAATCACCCGGTTCTGGCGGCGCTCCACCTGATAGCTCAGCTCACGATGACGCGCCTCTTCGGCCGTGAGGGGGATGATCCCCTCAGGCACGCTGAAGCGGTCGGTCAGCTCGGCGAAATAGGCCACGGCCCCAGCAGGGTCAGACTGCTTGTTTTCCAGGCCGGTCACGAACAGCAACAGAGGCAGCAGAAGCATCCCGGGTGTCAAACGTCGGAGCCTCCACCGCCCGGGGGGCTTTAAGGCAGTGGCGGTCATGCCAGCGAAAGGGATTGAAAATTCCTCGGAGTGCTCAGGGTTCATCAAGGGGAAGCGTTGCCGAAGCAGGAGAAGCAGTCCGCCACCCGCCGAATGGAATGCCGAACGGTGCTTGGATTTCAAGGGCGGCTGGAATTTCCCTGCCGGCTTTCGCTAAGACGACCGAGTGTCCGGAGGCGGCAGCCATGTCTTTGGGCATGGCATATGCCACCGGGCAAACAGGGCACGGCACCGGTCATGGTGGATGTGACCGCCCGCGCCCGCCTACCGCTGTGATGCCAGAAGGAGGCGTGGTCGGGGAAATGGGTTGAGATTATCGATAAAACCGCGAAAATTTGGAACGGCTGCTTACCGGCTCGGTTGCAACATGGACAGCAAATCAATCGGAAAACCACCGCCTGCGGGATACGACTCCCGTCATCAATGCCTCATCTACGAGGATTCCCCCTCAAAGCAGCTCCCGGCATTGGCGGCCATGATCCGGCAGAAGCTGGCGGAGGGGCACCGCTGTCTCTACCTCAACAGCCGGCCCATGGTGGCGGGAATGCGCTCCTATCTTGCCGCGCTGGGCTGCGATGTGGAGAGCGAGCTGGCCTGCGGCCGCCTGGTTTTGTCTTCGGAACCGGTCACTTCCACCAATGGTGATTTTGATGTGGAAAAGATGCTGAACCAGCTCAGCCAGGCAGTCGATCAGGCGCTGAAAGATGGATATAGGGGCCTATGGGCCACCGGGGACATGACCTGGGAGTTCGGCAACGAAAAGAACTTTCTCAAGCTCATGCAATACGAATACCGGCTGGATGGGCTGATGGTGAAACGTCCGGAACTCTCCGGCATCTGCCAGTATCATCAGGATACGCTCCCGCCTGAGGCGATCCGGCAGGCCCGGCTGACGCATCCATCCCTCTTCATCACCGAGACGCTGTCACGCATCAACCCCGACTACATCCTGCGCATTCTGTCTGATGATCCAAAGGCAAGGATTGCCGCCTGAAGGGCCATAGCCTCCCCTGCCTCCCCGCCATTTTTCTACTTCTCAATGAGGTAATAAAACGTGCCAGCCACGAGCGTAATACTGTCGGCCGTTTGAGTCGGTGAGGCATCCCGGTAGCCGTTGGCATCCAGCGCGGTCACGCGCAAGGAGGCTGCGTCGGACCGACTAAGCGACACCTTGCCCGCGAGGTTCCGGACCATGATCGGCGCATTACCGGCGCTCGTGATGGTGCGGACGCCGGTCGCCGCATCGGTCGTCCAACCAAAGGGTTTTTCCTCACTCATGGCCTGCACCAGCAGCTTGGCCGAGGTCGCGATGGGCTGTCCGTCCAGCGACACGATCAGGATGCTCCCATACTCGACCGGCGATTCGATGGTCACGTCGGGCAGTTGGGTACGGTCGGCGGCGGTGAGGAAGCCGGTGAGTCCCTGCGCGGCGGGAGCCATGAGCTTCACCACGCCGTTGCTCCAGTTCCATTCCAGCTCGCCCGTCTGGCTCTTGGCGATCTTGGTCGTGCGATTGATGTAGGGCGACAGGTCCGTGACCGCCGACTGCGGTGCCCCATTGGTGAGGATATCCACGCCCACCCGGCCGACGAGGAAGGCGAGCGAGTCGATGGCGCTGACATTGGTGAGCGTCGCGCCCGGCGGGATGTCATTGCCGCGCAACTGGTCGAAGTTCTGCGGCGCGGGCAGCGGTGTACCCTTCAGCGCGTAGAGGTCGGCGACGGCGAGCTGCACATTCACGATGCGCGGGGCGGTCTTGATCAGCCCCTGCCGGTAGATGAGCGCGGCGGCGGGGAACTGCCCCTCCACGACCGGCGTCTGCACCGAGAACTTGCTCGGCACGCTTTCCCACGCGGGTGAACCGGCGGCAAAGTGAAAGATCGCATCGCTGCCCTGTAACGCCCCGTAGGCGGCGGCCAGCACGGGGTAATCGGCCCGGAAGCGGTTCGGCGGCGGCCAGTTCACCTCGGTGATCGTCGAGGGCTGCCCGTCATAGATGATGTCGAAGAGCGGGTTGTTGAAATCTTCCCCAGTCCCCGTGTCCTTCAGGAACTTCAGCGCGGTGCGATCGTCGTACTTCTGCCCGGCTTGGATGGCGTAGCCCGAGGCGTCGCCGGTGTGCACGCCGCCGAAGTAGCCATGGCGGTCCATGAAGTCCGCGTCGGCATTGGAGAGCTTGTCGAGCGGCCCGAGGTATTGCGCGCTCGCGGTCTGCCAGTTGGAGGCATAGACGAGACCATGGAAGCCAAGGGTCTTCTTCAGGTACGCGTAGTGGTCGCGGTAGAACTTCTGCTGGGTCTCGGTGAGGAACTGTGCGGTGTCCTGGTCGCGCTTCTGGCGTTCGGTGAAAACCTGGTAAAGTCCGCGAAAGCCGACCCGGCCGGCGGCGAAATTATCCTGCGCCGACGTTGTGCCGCCCCAGGCCGTGCGGATCTGGTCGAGGGTCTTGCCGGGATATTTCTGCAGTAGCCAGTCGCCGAACATCTTCTCCAAAATGGCCCGCTGCGGATCGGGAATTGCACCGGTATTTCCCGCATCCGGATTGAAGGTCCAGAAGAGGAACGAATCCTCGTTCACCAGCTCGGCCATCGCCACGGCCGGATCGTCCTTCAGCGCGAGCCCGGTGTACGGGTTCACGGTGTTCATCACGTAGTCCCACCACGTGCGGTAAAGCGCCTGAAACTTCTCGTTGAAGTAGAGCAGGGCGAAGGGGTTCTTGCCGGTGTAGCCGGGGAAGTCGGTGTTCACCGCGTCGAGCTTCACCCAGAGCGGGAAGTAGATGCTCAGGCAGGTGTAGATGCCCTCGCGCTTCAGGGCCGCGATGAGGTAGTGCAGCTTCGCAACGTGGTTGGTGTCGATCTTGCCGAAATCAGCACCGTCAGCCATGTACACCGGGCCGTGGATGCGCACGAGGTTCACGCCGCGCTTGGCCAGCGAACGCGCAAAGAGGTCCACCTCGGCCTTCGACAGGTCGGCGCTCGCACCGCCCGTGTTGACGGCCCAGAACTTCACCGGCTCACCCGTCTTGGAATGGATGAACTCCTCGCCGCGCGCCGCGATGGACCCGCCGTCACCGGCCTGCTTTTCGTTCAAGCGGCGCAGGTCGATCGGACTGAAGTCAAAGGGATCGGCCTCCGGTTGGAAGGAGGTCCAGCCCGTCTCGTCGGCGACGAGTTTGTCGTCGGGCTTCAGCTTGCCGCGCGGGGTGAACGACTCGCGCGTGAGCAAAAAGCAGTCGTAGGCAGTGGTGCTGCTGGCATCGGTGACTTCGAGGCGAAAGACTTTCGAGCCTGCCGTGAGCGTGACGGTGCCGGCGTTGATCCAACCCACCTTACGGCCGGGGCCAAGGTCCACCAGATCCTGCAACGGCGGATTGGCGGTGTCCTTCCAGGTGTCGGTGGTGCCGACGCGCCAGTGAAAGGTCTGGCCGTTCCAGAACTTCCGCACCCAGAGCGTGTAAGTGCCGTCGGCCGGAATGGTGATGGTCTTCTGGATCGAGCCGGCGGGGGCGACCCACGACATCTGGCCGCCGGAAAGCAGCGGGCCCGCCTCGCCATTGGGCGGCTCGGCCTCGAACCAGACGTAACCCTTGGACACAGGCCTGGCCGGAGCCAGTCCGGCGCTCAGTTGCGCAAAGAGCCGGGGCTCACCGGGGCTCACGGACAGGCTGGCTTCGTGCCGGGTCGAGCCAGCCGCCGGCGCGGCGACCGTTTCCGTGAGATGCTGGCCGTCCGCCACGTGCCAGCCACCCGCGCCTGGATCACGGCTCCAGATCAGCAGCAGTTCCGCCTCGCGGGCGGCGTTGGCAGAATCGAAACCGAAGGCGAGGTGGTCGCCCGTGACGTCCGATTGGTGACGCAGCCCCGTCAAACCGCCCGCATCAGGTCGGGTCGGGTCAAGGCCCAGCGCGTATTCCAGGAAGTTCGGCAACCCGTCGCCATCAGGATCCGCCACCGGATCGGCCACGGCCGAAGTGGCGCGATCCGCACCCCAGACCTGGGTCTTCCAATCGGCATAGGTGCCCGACGGTGCCGCCAGCGCATGGGCGGCGTATTGGGACGCCACGAGTATGACGGAAGCAGCCAGTGCAACGGAACGGCGGAACATGGGATGACTATGTCGAAAAAGGGGGAAATTACGAATTTCGATTTACGAATTACGGGTGACGGACGATCAGCACGCCGCTGTCCACCTGCTCGATTTCTCGATTTCTCCTCCGAACCCCTGCTCCCCTGCTCCCCTGCCCTCACGTGCGCGGTGCCGTCAGTTCGTAGTTCACCAGCGACAGGCAATAGGTCGCCGCCGTCTCCACGCGCAAGACCAGGGGACCTAGGGTCATGGATTTCGCGCCGGCGGCCTTGAAGGCGGCGTATTCCGCCGGGGAGAAATCGCCTTCGGGGCCGATGATAACGGCCACGGATCGGGGAAGCCTCCCCTGCTCCGCCAGGAACCGGTCAAAGTGGACGCGCGGATGCTGCGGTGCATCCAGCAGCGAACCGATGAGCAGCAGGTCGAAGCGTTCCTGGCGCTTCAGCCAGGCCGCCGGAGTCTGCGGTGCCTCAACCTTCGTGAGCCAGACCGCGCCACACTGCTTCGCGGCTTCAGTCACGATGGTCTGCCATTTGTCGCGCTTGTCGTCGGCATCGTCCGGCTGGCTGATGCTGCGCTCGGCTATCAACGGGACCACTCGGGCCGCGCCGAGCTCGACAGACTTTTGCAGGAGGCCATCCATCGCCCTCGTCTTGGCGATGGCCTGGATCAGGGTGATTTCGCCGGCGCGCGGCGGATGCTGGATGCGCTCCCTCACGTGCACCGTCACCATGGTGCGGCTCACCGACTCGATCTGGCCGCGCAGCTCGCCCCCGGCACCGTCCAGCACGACGACCGGCTCACCCGGTTGCACCCGCAGCACCCGCGCGGCGTGATGCGCGTCGGAGTCCGACAGGGTGACCACGTCGGTCCTCGTCCGCTCCGGGGGCAGGAAGAAACGGTGCATTTGGCCGTCGCGTGCTCAGCTGAAGAAATCCTTCGCGCGGTCCAGGAAACCCTTGCTGCGCGGATTCACGCTGGGATCGCATAGCCGGGCAAATTCCTCGAGCTTGGCGCGCTGCGCGGAATCCAGCTTGTGCGGCACCTCGACCACGACTTTCGCCAGCAGGTCGCCGATGCCGTAGCCCTGGATGTTTTTCACCCCGCGCCCCTTCAGGCGAAAGGTCGTGCCGCTCTGCGTGCCGGCCGGAATGCGGATGTGGGCCTTGCCGTTGAGCGTTGGGACATCCGCTTCCGCGCCAAGCGCCGCCTGGGTGAAGGCGATGGGCACCTCGCACAGCAGGTCGTCGCCGTCGCGTTTGAAGAGGTCGTGCTCCTTGACGTGCAGCACGACATAGAGGTCACCGGCCGCGCCGCCGCGCTGGCCGGCCTCACCGTTGCCGGTGGAACGCAGGCGCGTGCCGTTGTCGACGCCGCCGGGAATCCGCAGCGTGATCGTGGACGGCTTGGTCACGCGTCCGTCCCCACCGCAGACCTTGCAGGGCTTCTCGACGATTTCCCCGGCCCCCTCGCAGCGTGGGCACGTCTGCTGGATGCTGAAGATGCCCCGCGACATCACCACCCGGCCCCGACCGGCGCACTGGAGGCAGCGGATGCGCTTGGAACCCTTTTCCGCGCCGCTGCCGCTGCAATGGTCGCAGGTGGCCGGCTTGTTCACGGTGATCTGCTTCTCGGTGCCGGCCACGGCCTCCTCGAGAGTGATCTCCATGTCGTAACGGAGGTCCGCACCCCGCGTGTGGCCGCCGGACTCGGAGTCTTCACCCCCGCCGGCACCGCCGAAAAACTGCTCGAAGATCGAGCCCAGATCCCCCTGCCCGCCAAAGGCCGAGCGGAAGATGTCGTTGGGGTCATGGAAGCCGCCACCACCACGTCCGCCACCGGCCCGGGCGCGCGGGTCAAACGCGGCGTGACCGTACTGGTCATAGGCGGCGCGCTTCTGCGGGTCACTGAGGGCCTCGTAGGCCTCGCCCAGCTCCTTGAACTTCTCCTCGGCCGCCTTGTCGCCGGGGTTTTTGTCGGGGTGATACTTCACCGCGAGCTTGCGGTAGGCCTTCTTGAGCTCGTCGGCAGACACACTGCGCTCGACTCCGAGGACTTCGTAATAGTCGCGTTTGGTGGAAGTGGCCATGTGGGATGGTCTGAAAATCAGTTTCCGGTCGCGGCCGAAGGCTTCTTCGCCACAACCACGCTGGCCGGGCGCAAGAGCCGGTCCCGCAGCTTGTAGCCCTTGCGGAGCTGCTGCACGACCTGACCCTCGGGAGCTTCCGTAGTCTCGAGCTGCGAGACCGCCTCGTGCAGCGACGGGTCAAACGGCTGGCCGACGGCGCTGACCTCCTCCAGCCCGGCGTCGGTGAACGCGCTGCGCAACTGGCTGTGGATCATGTTCACGCCCACCTTGAGCGTCTCCACCGAGGCGTTGGGCTGGTTGGTGGCGGCCATCGCCATGTCGAAGTTGTCGAGCACCGGCAGCAGCTTGGTGAGCGTCACCTCGGTGCCCGTCCGCCGCGCCTCGTCCCGTTCCCGGGCGGCACGTTTCTTGAAATTGTCAAAGTCCGCCGTCGTACGCAGCAGGCGCTCGTAATACTCCGTCGCCTGCGCGGCCTTGGCCTTCAGATCGGCAATATGGTCGGCGGTCAATGGCTCGGAGGACGATTCCTCACCGGGCTGATCGGTATCCGCTTTGCTGGATTTTTCTTCGCTCATGATGCAGTCAACTTCCCAAAAGAGGGCGCAAAGTAGTGGGCGCAATCGCGCCGGGCAATAGCGACGGTTTGAAGTGAGCAGGAGGAGAAAGGGGGCAGGGATGCGGGGGAGAACCGGCCACTGCCGCTCCCCCGCTCCCTTTCACCCCTGCTCCCCTGCTCCCCTGCCCTCCTGCTCACCAGCCGGCTCCAGCCGAGCAATCGCCGCCATGATCTGGTCGGCGGCCTCCTGGTAAATGATCTTGAGCCGGGGTTTGGGACAGGTCGCCGCCTCGGCCCGCAATTCGGTAAATGGCATCGGCTCGCCGAACCGGATGGCCACCCGGTAGGGACGCGGCAGCCAATGATGCCGGCCGTAGGCCTCAAAACTGCCACAAACCCGCACCGGCACCACGAGCGCGTCGGACTTGATCACCGTCAGGCCGATGCCCGATTTCGCAGATTGCAGCCGCCCATCCCGCGTACGGGTGCCTTCCGGAAACAACAGGATGCAGCCTCCCGCATGGAGCCGATCGAGGATGGCCTTGAGCCCCGCGCCACCACCGGCGCGATCCACCGGCACGGCGTTGAAATGCCGGATGAGCCAGCCGAACATCGGCGTGTGAAACAGGGTGTCACGGGCCAGGAAATTCACGGGCCGCTCCACCGCGCTGCCGATCAACGGTGGATCCGCGAACGACGCGTGGTTGGCCGCCAGGATCACGGGCCCGACGGCTGGCACCCGTTCGGGATTGAACACCCGCCAGCGGAACCACACGGAGAAGAGCAGCCGCGTAACATTCCAGGAAGCGCGGTAAATCGCCGTCATGCGCGGCGTCCCGCTGGGCTGTGCTTCGGTAGTCATGCCCTTGAGCATCGGTTTCATCCCACCTCCACCTTCAAGCCGTCGTGGGCGAACCATACCCCTTCAGGCAGTTCTGCCTGGTCACGGTCGTGGTCGTAGTCATGGGTCAGGTGCGTGAAATAGGTGCGGCCGGCCCCGATTCGCCGTGCGGTGGTCAGCGCCTCGTCCAGGCACATGTGCGTCGGATGCGGATTCGGACGCAGGGCATCCAGCACCACCACGTCCACACCCCGAACCGCCGCGATCACCTCGTCCGGCACCTCCTTGCAATCGGTGAGGTAAGCCATCCGTGGCCCGTGGCGCTGCGCAAAGAGGAATCCCGTGGTCGTCATACGCCCGTGCGGCAGCGCAAAGGGTGTGATCGTGAGGTCGCCCAGCTCAAACGGTCCCCGCAGCACCTGCGGGTTGGGATTGAAGTAGCTGCGAGGAATCGGCCGGCCATCAAACGCATAGGAAAAAACCCGTGCCAGGGATGCCATCGTCTCCTCGCTGGCGTAGATCGGCAGCGGGCTGTCCCGCAGGTCGCAGACCCGCCGGCAGTCATCCATGCCCATGATGTGATCGGCGTGCGCGTGGGTGACCAGCACCGCGTCGAGATACCCCAGCCCCGCCCGCAGCATCTGCGTGCGGAAATCGGGCGTCGTGTCCACGACCAGCCTCACCGCCGGGGTTTCGACATAGATCGAGGACCGCAGGCGGTGGTTTCGCGGGTTCGCCAGGTACTCCGGCGGATACTCCCGGCCAATGATCGGGACCCCTTGCGAGGTGCCTGAGCCGAGGAACGAAAACGAAAACGACATCGTGGCGGACAGGCTGCGGCTCAGGCGAACTCCTTGTCAAAATCCGCGTGCGAACCAATCCAGAACCAATCGGATTAAAATGCGGGCAGCGCTAAGTCGATCACAACCGGCTGAAATCGAACGGTTCCGACTTGCCGGCCGCGACCTTCTTTTTCACCTGGCGAAGTCTGGCTTCCAGTTTGGGACGCAGCTGTTTATCGGCCAGAATACGTTCCCACGCCGGGTCACCCTCCGGCAGGGAACCGGCGACTTTCTGAAGTTCGGTGACCGCGTTTGCCATGCCGCCAAGTTAGCCTTCACCCTCTCTTTTTCGCAAACCGGATTTGTTTTGCTCTGGTCCGGCCGCAGTTTGCGATTGGCAACCGGCAATCGAATCTTGGAAATCAGGCCCGCCGTGCTGACGACCCTCCGCATCAAGAACCTCGCCCTGGTGGCCGACCTCACGCTGGAGCTGCGCCCCGGACTCAACGTCATCACCGGCGAGACCGGCGCCGGCAAGTCCGTCATCCTCGGCGCGCTCAACCTCGTGCTCGGCCAGCGGGCCGATCGCGGGGCCATCCGCAGCGGGGCCGATGGCTGCACGGTCGAGGCCTTGCTGGATGTCAGCGGCCTGCGCGCCCCGCTGCCGGCCTTCCTCGAGGAAAACGGCCTGGAGCCGTGCGACGGCGGGCAGCTCGTGCTCAAGCGCACCTTCACCGCCGCCGGCACCAACCGCCAGTTCGTGAACGGCTCGCCCACCACGCTGGCAACGCTGGCAACGCTGGGCGAATGGCTTGTGGACCTCCATGGCCCGCATGAGCACCAGTCGCTGCTCCAGCCGGCGAAGCAGCTCGCCATCCTCGACGCCTTCGGCGGACTTGCCCCGAAGCGAGACGCCTTCGCCGAGCTGGTCCGCCGCCGTGGTGCCGTCGAGGCCGAAAAGGCGGCCCTGATCGTCGACGAGCGCACCTATGCGCAGCAACTGGACCTGCTGCGCTTCCAGGTGCGCGAGATCACGGAGGCCAAGCTCCGGCCCGAGGAGGCGGAGGAGGTCGAGGCGGAGTTCAACCGCGCGAGCAATGCCGCCCGACTGCTGGAACTCTCGCAGTCCGCCCAGGGCGCACTGGGCGAAAATGACGACGCGATCCTGACCCAACTCGGTGCCTTGGGGCGCGGGCTGCACGATCTCCAGCGCGTGGATGCCACGGCCGCGCCGTTGGTCGAAGCCCACGAACAGGCTGTCTCCTTGCTGCGTGACCTGCAGGGCGACCTCTCCCGCTACGCCGACCGCATCGAACTGGACCCAGCTCGGCTCGGCGAGGTCGAAGCCCGGCTGAACCTCCTCCATTCGCTGAAGCGCAAGTACGGCGGCTCACTCGCCGAGGTGATCGCCTACGGCGAAGAATCCCAGACCAAGTTGGCGATCCTGGAAGGCCGCGACGCCGAGCTTGCCCGCCTCAACGCCGAACTCGCCCGTCTCGATACCGAACTGGCGACCGCCGGCAAGGCGCTGACCGCCGAACGCAAAAAGCTGATCCCGAAGCTGGCCAAGGCGGTCGCCAAGGAGCTGTCCGCGCTCGGCTTTAAGCAAAGCAGCTTCGACACCGCGCTGTCTTCTTCCGCGCTCCCCGCTCCCCGCTCCCCGCTCGAAAGCTCCGCGCTCCCCGCTGTTTATTCGCCGACGGGCTTTGACGACCTGGAGTTCCAGTTCGCCCCCAACCCCGGCGAACCGGCACGGCCCCTGCGCGCCATCGCCTCCAGCGGTGAGCTCGCCCGCGTGATGCTCGCGCTCAAGACCGTGCTCGCCGCCGAGGACGAGGTTCCCGTGCTCGTGTTCGACGAGGTGGATGCCAACGTCGGCGGCGAAACGGCCACGTCGGTCGGCGAAAAGATGCGCCAGATCGCCCGGCAGCATCAGGTGCTCTGCATCACCCACCTGGCCCCGGTCGCCGCCCACGGCGACGCCCACTACGTCGTGAGCAAGGAGCTCGTTGCCGGTCGCACCGAGTCGCATATCGCGCTGCTGGACCGCGCCCACCGCATCGAGGAGCTCGCCCGGATGCTCGGTGGACTCACGACCGCCTCCCGGAAGCACGCTGAGGAACTGCTGAAAGCGCACTGACCGGGGGGAATTACGATTTTCGAATTACGAATTCGAGAGACTCCGGCCCGTCTCTCACTCTCTGGCTTTCTGGCTTTCTGGCTTTCTCGAAACTCGTAACTCGCCACTCTCAGCTCACTTTCCTACGGCGCGTAATGCGGTGGCTTCTGCTGGTTGCCGGCCATCCGCTCCAGCTCCTGCGTCTGCATGGTCGTGTCGAGCTGTTCCAGTCGCTTTTGCAGGCGGCCCAGCAGCTTGCCCTGCGCAATGACGGCCCCGTTCAGCTCATCGTACTGGCGTTCAAGATGGGCGTGATTGGCTTCCAGCTTTTCCAGCCGGACGCTGAGCTGACGTTCACGATCGCTCGGATTCATAATTCATACCTCATCCTTTCACTTTCACAGCTCATCCTGCCGGTCGGCGAAAAAGAGCTGCCACGCGCGGTCGTAATCGGCCTCGGGCACCAGCACGCGGGCTTCACGGTCCAGATCATCGTTATCCGGCGCCGCCGGATCGGTGAACTCCTGGATCGCCGCGATGCCATGCTTCTCCAGCCAGACGACCAGCAGTTCGGTCTTGATGACCGGCCCGGTGAAGAATTCGCGCATGGCCAAGGCTGGGGCCGGTCTTCGATTTGGAAAACAGGAAAAGAGGAGCAGCCAAGCGACCGGCGCGAAGAGACAGACGGAACCTGCACCGCCCGGTTCTATTTCCGCAGCGGCATGAGCGCGAAGTGGAGCACCAGCCAGATCGGCACCGCGAACGCGGCGATCGCGCACACGCGGGGCCACGACCATTCGACATAGCCGGACTGGATCGGGAAGATCGCGATCATGAAGTACGCGCTGAAGCGCGTGTGTCCGAGAAACTTCATCCCGCGCGGATAGCGCCGGCGCAAACCGCTCCAGAGCGCGAGAGCCCCGAGCAGGATCACCAGCAGGGTGACCGCCGAGTTCACGGCGAACAGCCCATGCGTGTTCAGGCCGACCACCTTGGCCGGATCATTCCGGAACGCCTGCCACGCCCAGTGCGCGCCCGACCAGAGCAGCGCGAACCCGGTCTGGATGGCGGTATTGAACGTCACCTTGGCCGAGGTCAGCTCGTTCATCGCCCAGCCGAAATAGAGCGGCACGATGCCCCACACGAGCTGCTCGTGGTGAAACGGCAGGCGGATCAGCTCGGCAAACGTGGACCAAAGGTCGTGCGACACAGGGGAAGTTATGAGTTACGAGTTGCGAGTTGCGAGTGATTAACCCGGCGTTGCGCCGCTGCTCGTTCCCTCCTGTCTCCCACCTCGCGTCTCCTGTCTTCTGTCTCCTCCGTTCGTCACATCGACAGCGAGTCCAGGTAGCTCTGCAACAGGATCGCCGCCGCCATCTTGTCCACCTTCTCCTTGCGGTCCATGCGGCGGACGTTGCCATCGATCAGCACGCGGTTGGCCTGGGCCGAAGTCAGCCGTTCGTCCCAGAGCTGCAGTGGCACGGCGACGGTTTCCTTCAGCACGGTCACAAACTCACGCACCTTGCCCGCCGCCTCGCCGTAACTGCCATCCATGTTGCGCGGCATGCCGACGAGGATCAGCTCGACCTCCTTGGTCCGGATCAGTTCCTTGAGCCGGGCCAGAAAATCCCCAAACGGCTCCGCCGGGATGAACTCCAGCGGCTGGGCGATCATCTTCAGCTGGTCACTGAGGGCGACACCGATCCGCTTGGTGCCATGGTCGAGGGCAAGGATACGCATGGGCGAGAATTCGGGCGTCGAAAGGCGGAGGGCGAGTGGAAAGCGGGGGTGAAATTGTCAGAGCAGCGACGCCGAATCCTGGTCCAGCAGCATGTCGCACTGCGCCTGCGTGCGCAGGAACGACGCCGGACAGGCGGTCGAAATGGGCCCTTGCAGGGCATTCTTCACCGGCACGGCCTTCCGCAGCTCGGGCGCAAGGCACAGCATCTTCTTCGCGGAACAGAGCGCGGGGATCGTGAGCGTGAAGGCGTAGGGCGGCACCGCCTCGAGTGAGGGGAAGTGGCCTTCCTTGACCTGCTGCATCTTGCAGGCGTCATCGAGCTTCACCAGCTTCACCCAGTGGGCGTCGTCGAAGCGGGCAACCGGCGGATCGTTAAAGGCCAGGTGCCCGTTCTCGCCGATGCCGAGGCAGCACAGGTCGATCGGCTGGGCCTTGAGCAGCGCGGTGTAGCGGGCACATTCGTCGAGCGGCAGTTCGGCATCGCCGCCGAGATAGTGGAAGGCGCGCGGGTTCACGAGACTGGCAACCCGCTCCTTCATGTACCGGCGAAAGCAGGCGGGATGATCCGCCGGCACCCCGAGGTATTCGTCCATGTGGAAGAGCGTCACCCGCGACCAGTCCACGCCGCCCAGCGCGACCAGCTCCTTGAGAAAACGGATCTGGGAATTGCCCGTGGCCAAGATCGCGGCGGCGGAACCCTGCCGGGCGATGGTATCGGCCAGGAGTTCCTGCACGCGCCGGGCCACGGCCGTGGACAGATCGGCGTAGGTGGCAAAAACCTCAACCTTCAGCGCCTCGGCGCGGAACGAACGGATCGGCACAGGAGCAGACGACATGTGTCGGAAAACGCTAGCGTCACCCCGCGCCGCGGTGAAACGAAAATCGGCCTCGCATTCGGGGTAGGCACAGCGCGGAGCGGAGAACGCGGAGCGCGGAGCCAAGGCGCCGGTTGGCAATTCGGCAGCAAGGAGGCGGCCGACAGTGATTTTCCCGCGAAGTTTTTCTTTGCAGGGGCGGATCGCTCGACTATTTACGCCGTCCCGGTGCGCGAGATTAGCTCAGTGGTAGAGCATTCGCTTCACACGCGAGGGGTCGCAGGTTCAAACCCTGCATCTCGCACCATCCCGCCACCAATGGTGGTTCACGACTGAACAACCACGGTCTGATGGCCAATCTACGAGCGTATTTACCCTCGAGGAATAGGCTCGAGCCAAACACTTTGACGGCAAGTTACTTTTTTCCGTAAAATCCCCTTTTCAACCGCTTTCCGAAGACTTTTCATGGTTTTTAACCAGTTCTGAGCGGTTCGAGCCACGGGCTTTGGTCCTACTGGCAAAGGTCAATTTCCTCACTGAGCGTCTTTTTGCGAACTGGGATATTTGGCTATTGGGCAGCGAACTGCCCCGGTCAAGCAACTGCTCCAGTTGGCGTCGAGGTTCGGCCTGTTTGACCTGTGCAGCCTTTCGTGAGGAAGAGCCGCGTTGCCGACACTCGTCGGCAACCATCTTGAGCATGGGCGCGGCCCAATCGCGTCGCAGGGACCGCTCGGCTTCGACGTTCGGACAACGGACCGTCGGGTACCGCGCTGCAGGCTGTCTCCGATTCACCGATGGAGCGCACGCAGTCGAAGGGCGATAATCCACTCCGGCTTGAATCAAAGCGCACCGGCCCCCAAAAGGCGGTCCCGCCCTACTGAGAGCAGAGGCGTTGGAGGCGGCTGGAAATATTTATTGCAGCAATTCTATGCGGTAATACCGCAGGGAATCCGTGCCAAGGTGATCCAAGACGGACGGGACAGGATTGCCCGCCGTTACCGGGTCGCCCAGATTGTGCCAGTCCGTTGCAGCCAAGTCGGTGCAGTACTGCAGCAGATATTTTTGACCGGGCATGACGATCAGCGTGAGGTTTATGTCGCCACCGATCTGCTTGATGCTTTGGAACGATGGGAGAATCGCGACACGAAAAATTGTCCCATACCCGCTAAAGCCAGCGGACCCGGTCCATTGCGGACCGCCATAAGTGGTGGTCCCATAAAAATATCCGTCTTTGCCTTGCACCAAGGGACCGGAAGGGGTGGACCCGTCCGGCCCGCCAAACGAGTACAAGGTCGTCATGGTGCCGTCCGGTTTCATTTGAAACACGGTCCCGTGATTGTAGGAATCACCCGCGGTTGTTCCATAGAGGTTGCCATCGCTGCCCAATATCAATCCCGACGGGCCAAGAATGAAGGAATTCAATGTGGTCAGCTGCCCATTGGTGGTCACCTGATAGATGCTGCTTCCAGTCGAACCGTAAATTAAGCCGCCCGCGCCTTTCGTCAGTCCGGAAGTAGGGTAGCCGTTACGCACATCAAAGCTGACCAGGGTTGTCAATGCGCCGGTGCTGGTGATCCGAAAGACCGTGCCTGCGCCATTGGCTCCCCCCCAGTAAGTGGTCCCGTAAAAGGTACCGTCGTCGCCTTCCACCAACTCCGAGAACGGGCCGTTTCCGTTGGTCGCATAGGAAGCGTCACTGAGGTAGGGAAACGTAAAAAGCGTGTTCAGCGTGCCATCGGGTTTGAATTGAAACACCGTTCCTCCGTCGCGGGCCCCCAAGGTGCTCGTGGTGCCGTAGAAATTGCCATCGCTGCCCTGCACGATGCCCGCGTAAGGCACGCCGCCGTCAGTATTGGTGTAAACCTTGTGCAGCTCGTCACTCCCTGCCAGCTCATGACCGAATGAATACAGGGAGGTGTAAACGCCATTGGTTGATATCCTGTAGATCGTGCCTTCGTCTGAAGTGGGCAAACTGCCTCCGTTTGGCGTGATGCCATAAATATTGCCGTCGGCAGCCCTGACCAGATTGCCCAGGGGTTCTCTCCCATCCCCGCTGACGTCGCCAAATGAATGAAGGCTGGTAAATGCGCCGTCGGGCGTCAGTTTGAACAGGGTCCCAAATCCGTAGATGGGTGGCGAAGTGTCCGACTCGTAAACCGTCCCGCCCTTGCAGGTTACACCATAAAAGTCGCCGTCAGCCCCTTGCACCAATGCACCGCCATGCCCTGCGCCAAATTCAATGTTCCAGCCGTAGTTGGGCGCGTTGGTGTAGGAAAAGAAAACCAGGTTGGTAAACAGGACCCCCGCATTCGCCAACGGGGGCAGTACAGTTATCCACAAGACGCAGAATGACAGCAGTAGGGATTTGGTAGGTTTCATGGGCTGTGTTCGAAATGGTTCCACGGCTCGGCCTTCACAACTGCAATGTCATATTGCAGGCCGATTTTGGCTTTGCCGAGGAAAATGCGGTTGCAATGGCTTGTCTCGGGATGCTTCCAGCCGGAGGCATCCCCGACTCGGCGACAATTGCTGACCGGGCTTTTCCTGGCTGGCGCAACCTGGATTGTCATGGTGACGAGGCTGCCTCTGGAGATCGGCGGTGACAGAATCGTCTACATCGACCAGAAGGGCCGAGTCACCGGGTATTCACGGGGACGTTGAGCCGGCGGACCGGGCACTTCACGGCAGAAGACAGGTGCCCCCACATGGCTTCTGCCGACAAAATGAGGCTCGTCACCTCTCGCCGGTTCGCAGCGTCTCGGCTGTTTGTCTGCTCTTGCTCTTGCTCTTGCTCTTGCTCTTTCCTGTCCCGGCCTGCTTGAGCAGGAGCAAGAGCAAGAGCAGGAACAGAATCCGCCCATGATCCGATCCGCCGTCACCATCTCGCTCGTCCCGGAGTCCCGGGGCGGCCCGTTTGTCTTCTGGGATGATCTGGAAGCCGGCTGCGCCCAGGCCGCCGCGCTGGGGTTTGACGCCGTCGAAATTTTCCCCACCCACGCGGATGATCTCGATGGACTCGCCCTGCGCGAGCTGCTGCGGAAGCACAACCTGCGCCTCGCCGCCGTGGGCACCGGGGCCGGCTGGGTGCGCCGCAAGCTGCGCCTGACCGATCCGGACCCGCACGTCCGCATGTGCGCCCGCGACTTCGTGGCGGCGGTGATTGATTTTGCCGGTGGCTTCGGCGTGCCGGCCATCCTTGGGTCTATGCAGGGCCGCCATGGCGACGGGGTTTCCCGCGAACAGGCCCTCGCGTGGCTCGCGGAGGAACTCGGCCAGCTCGCCCCGCGCGCCCACGCCCTGGACACTTGCCTGCTCTACGAGCCGCTGAACCGCTACGAGACGAACCTCTTCAACACCGTCGCCGACGCGCTGGAGTTTCTCCAGCCGCTCCGCACCCAGAATGTGAAGCTGCTCTGCGACCTCTTCCACATGGCCATCGAGGAGGCCGACATCGCCGCCGCCCTGCGCCTCGCCGGACCGAAGCTCGGCCACGTCCATTTCGCCGATTCCAACCGGCGCGCCATCGGCTGGGGCCACACCGATATCGCCCCCATCGCCGCGACGCTCAAGGACATGGGCTACGACGGCTACGTGAGCGCCGAATGCTTCCCCCTCCCCGACAGCGAGGCCGCCGCCCGCCAGACGATCGCGAGCTTCCGCCGCTGGTTTAGGGAAGGATGAATTAGGAAGTATGAATTATGAAGGGGCGCGCATGGCACCGCCCCATCCCGGGGTTCCAGGGCCTCGCTCGCCACTCGCCACTGGTCACTTCTGGGCTTTGGGTGTTCACTCCACTCATGTTGAACCATGCGTTCATCCGCCCGCTGGCTCGCGGCTTCGCCTTGTTCCTCGCCGGCTTCATCCTGCTGAACCAGTTCCTCCGGCTGCGCTCGCATGGTTTCGATCCGAACCTCTGGTGGGTGGACCTCCGTCAGTTGCCCGATTGGCTCGGCCAAGGACTTCTGGCGGCGCTGAGCGTGGCCTTGCTCGCTCACGCGGTCCGGGCGACGCACACCAAGTGGGGACGGCGTGGCACGCGCGCGCTGGTGCTGCTGTTCTTCGCCTTCACGCTGCTGAATGCCGGGATCTTTTGGCGGTTGCTGGCGCAGGGCTCGGTGAGCACGCATATGCCGCTGCCGGGGTCGCTCCTGTTCGCGGCGATGCTCGGGGTTATCGCGTGGGACCTGCGCCGGGATGCTTCGACCGCTCCGCAGCGCTGGCTGCCACCCCTCGCCGTGGCGCTGGGTTGCGCGGCCGCGTTCCCGGTCCTTCAGGTGTTCTGCTTCGGCAAGACGGACTACCGTCGGACGGCCGATGTAGCCGTTGTTTTTGGGGCGCGGGTGTATGCCGATGGCGAGTTGTCCGACGCGGTCGCGGATCGCGTCCGCACCGCTGCCCAACTTTATCGCCAGGGGTTCGTGAAGCACCTCGTCTTCTCCGGCGGCCCCGGCGACGGCCCCATCCATGAGACCGAAGCGATGCGGACAATGGCCCTCGACTTAGGGGTGCCGACGACAGCGATCAAGCTCGACCGGGAGGGTCTGAATACGGAAGCCACTGTCCGGAACACGACAATGCTGGCGACACAAAGACGCGTCCTGGCGGTGAGCGAATTCTATCACCTGCCCCGTATCAAGTTGGCCTACCAGCGCGCCGGGTGCGAGGTCTTCACGGTTCCAGCGCGCCCGGCAAACTGGCTGCGCGCGTTGCCGCTCAACAGTATCCTGCGCGAGATTCCGGCCTTCTGGGTCTACTACGGAAGAGGGCTGGTGCATTTATGATTTACGATTTTTGATTTACGATTTACGGGCTGCAAAGTCCCGGGTCCCGGGTCCGGAGTCCAATGCCCCGCTCCCTTTCTCCCTTGCCTTGGCTCCTGTCTCCGTGCGCAAGCACCTCCTGTCTCCTGTCTCCTCGCTGGCCACCTGCACCGCTTTGGCTTTCACTCCCACCCATGCTGAACCACGCGCTCATCCATCCGGAGATCAACGCCATTCTCGGACGGGCCGGCCATCATGCGAAGATCCTCATCGCGGATGGCAATTACCCGGTTTCGACCAAGAAGGGGCCGAACGCGCAGATCGTCCATCTCAACCTCGCGCCCGGCTGCGTGACCGTCGCGCAGGTGTTGCGGGCCGTCCTGAGCGCCGTGCCCATCGACTTTGTGAACACGATGGGCATCCCGGCGGATGACGCCTACGCGAAGTTCGGCGAGCCGCCCGTCTGGAGCGAATTCCGCGAAATCGTGGCCGCAAGCAATCCGGCGCTGAAGCTGGAACCGATCCTGAAGTGGGACTTTTACAAGGCCGTGGAGTCCGCCGACCACGTGCTGACGGTGCAGACCGGCGATCAGGCGCTGTGGGCGAATGTGCTGCTCACGCTCGGCTGCCGGACGGCGTAAGCGCAGAGCAGGTGAGTAAGCCAGTAGGTCAGCAAGTCAGAATGTGAGCCTCTATTAACTCACTGACCTACTGGCTTACTCACCGGACAATAGTCCGAATGCCTGCGCTTCCCTGCGGCGCACCCACTGTTTAAGCTCGCCGCCCATGAAGCCGCTTTTGCGCGCACTCGTCTGGCTGGCGGTCGCCGGCCTTGGTGCCTTCGCCTACTTCGTTCTGGCCACGCGCCGGGGGGAACCGATCTCGTCCGCTTATCTGGTCGTCGCGGCCGTCTGTACCTACGCCATCGGCTACCGCTTCTATTCAGCATGGCTCGCGGCGAAGGTGCTGACACTGAATGACCGGCGCGCCACTCCATGCGAGGTTGCCGAGGACGGCAAGGACTTCGTGAAGACAAACCCCTGGATCGTCTTCGGCCATCATTTCGCGGCGATCTCGGGGCCGGGGCCGCTCGTGGGGCCGGTGTTGGCGGCCCAGTTCGGCTACCTGCCCAGCGCACTATGGCTGCTCATCGGCGTCGTGCTCGGCGGCGCGGTGCAGGACTTCGTGATCCTCGTCGCCTCGATGCGGCGGAACGGCAAATCCCTCGGCCAGATGGTGCGCGAGGAGCTGAACTCCTTCGCCGGCGGCCTCGCACTGGTGGCAATCCTGGCCATCATGATCATCCTGCTGGCGGTGCTCGCCGTGATCGTGGTGAACGCCCTCGCGGAAAGCCCCTGGGGCGTCTTCACGGTGGGTGCGACCATCCCCATCGCGATGCTGATGGGCGGCTACCTGCGCTGGTTCCGTGCGGGCAAGACGCTGGAGGCCTCGGTGCTCGGTGTGCTGCTGCTGCTCGGCGCGGTGTGGGGCGGACAGTACGTCCATAGCCATGACACGACGGCGAAACTCTTCACCTTCGCCGCCGAACCGCTGGCGTGGGGGATCATCGTATATGGCATTGCGGCCAGTGTGCTGCCGGTGTGGCTGCTGCTGGCGCCGCGCGATTACCTGAGCACGTTCATGAAGCTCGGGACGATCATCGCGCTCGCGCTCGGGGTGCTGCTGGTCCTGCCGTTGCTTCACATGCCCGCCGTGACGAAGTTTGCCGACGGCTCCGGGCCGGTGGTACCGGGCAAGCTGTTTCCGTTCTGCTTCATCACCATCGCCTGCGGTGCGATCAGCGGCTTCCACGCGCTCATCGGCAGCGGCATCACGCCCAAGATCATCACCCGCGAACGCTACGCGCGGCCGATCGGCTATGGGGCGATGTGCCTCGAATCACTCGTCGCCATCATGGCTTTGGTGGCCGCCTGCACGCTGGAACCAGGCGTCTATCTGGCGATGAACATCAAGGGTAGTCCCGAGGATGTGGCCAAAGTGGTCCAAAGCAGCGGCATGAAGTGGGCCGGCGAAGCCGAGATCCATTGGTCTGATCCAAAAGGTTCTTCCGAGCAGGTCACAGTAGTCGCCAGCAGCGGTATCGACGAAGCCGTGAGTCGAATCAAAGCATCCGGCAACGGGCCGTTCGCTATCAACTACCGTGAGATCCCAGCAACTGTTTCCGCCGAACAGATGACCTCGCTCGCCGCGGCCGTCGGCGAGAAATCGCTCTACGGCCGCACCGGCGGTGCGGCGACACTGGCGGTCGGCATGGCGAACATCTTCTCGAAGCTGACGCACGGACGCTGGCTCGACCTCTGGTATCACTTCGCAATCATGTTCGAGGCCCTGTTCATCCTGACCACGCTGGATGCCGGCACGCGCGTCGGACGCTATCTGCTCCAGGATTTCCTCGGCCACCTCTGGAAGCCGCTCGGCAACATGCGGTCCCTTGCCTCCGGCGTCCTGGCCAGCGTGCTGATCGTGGCCGGCTGGGGCTTCGTGCTCATCAGTGCCGTGCGGAATCCCGACGGTGGCACCAAGGCGCTCTGGCCGATCTTCGGCATCGCCAACCAACTCCTTGCCGCCATCGCTTTGTGCCTCGCGACGACCATCCTGCTGAAGAAAGGCTTGGGGGGAACTTCGAACAGCGAACTTCGAACAGCGAGCGGGGGGCGGCGGTCGGCGAAGCTTGCACTGGTGACGCTGATCCCGCTGCTGTGGTTGCTTACAGTTACCTTCACGGCGGGCTGGCAGAAGATGTTTCACGAGTCGCCGCGCATCGGTTTCCGGGCGGGATTGAAGGCGGCTGAAGACAAGCGGCCGGCCGTGGAAGCGGCGTTCGCCGAGGCTCAGATGAAGGGCGACCCCACCGTGCTCAAGAAAGCTCAGATGGCCCTAAAGGCCAACGAGCTCGCTCGGTTCAACAACCGTTTCGACTTCGCGATCACTGGTCTCTTCCTCGCCTTCGCCAGCGCAATGGTCGTGGTGTCGGTCTGGGAATGGCTGCGCCTGCTGTTCGGCTCCAAGCTCGCCGAACTGAGGGAGTCCGAAACGGTGTGGCTGCCTGAGCAAGCGTTGCGGGAAGGCCGTTCCGGAGCGGCGCTGGGCGTTGCCGCCATTGCCTTTGCCCTGCTCAAGGAATGGTCCGGCGAATCCGCCGTGGACCGGGCCCAGGCCGCGGCCGCCGCCTGCCCCTGCGTGACACCCGCCGCGCCCCGGCTCCTGATCGACGTCCCGGAGGTCCGCACCGCCGTGGAACATGCCGAGCGGCAGCAGGCCTATGTGGCGGCCGCCGAGCAGCGCTTCGAGGGCATCAACCGGTGTTGTTGAGGGCGATCGCAGTTTTCGGTTTTCAGTTTTCGGTTTTCGGCTCGTGGTTCGAACGCCCCGGCCTACTTCTCGGCCTTGAACGGATTTCGTTCGGGTGGTTCGTCATGGGGCACCAGGCCGAGGAACCGTCGCATGACCAGGTTCATGGCCGGGTTCTTATGGCGCGCCCAGAAGTGCATCGGCACCGGCTTGGCCCCGATGCGGGCTTTGGGTTCCAGGGCAGTCCGGCCCAGCGAGAGGCGTCGGCAGCCCAGTTCAAGGGCGTGCGGCACAGTGGTCTGCAGCAGGCCGAGGTAGAGCGGGATGCCGGTTTCGGCGACGGTGCGGTCGAAGCCGATGTGGTAGCCCACCGCCAGGTCACCGTCGCGCACGGTCGTGATGAAACCGAGGATTTCCCCATCGCGCCGCGCCACGGTGCAGCGGAAGCCCGCCCCAGCACACTGCGCCAGGGCAGGCAAGTAGGACGCCGGGGCCGTCACCGGACGCAGCGAGGCATTGGCCTGCACCGCCAGATACAGCTCATGCAGCCGCCCGGCGTGGGGCGCAAGATCGGTCAGCGGCTCTAGGGTGACACCGGCTTCCGCCAGCTTTTTGAAGACCTGCTTGAAGGCGTTGCGGTACTTCGCATCCAGCCGCGCGAGGTAATCATCGAGGGAACGCCAGGCGGGAGCCAGTTCCAGCACCATGTCAGGATCAGTCTCCGCCGGACGGTAGCTGAAACCCCGCAGCGAATCCGACGCCGGCTGGTCGGTTGGGCTCAGATCCTTCACCACCACCAGGCTGGCGTCGCCGAGCAGCTTTTCAGCCCGTCGGATGCGGTAAAGCGCCTCGGCCACCGCCGGCCACAGGACGGCCGGGTCCTCACCCGGGGCAAAGGCCACCCCGTGCCGTCCCCAGGTGAGCAGGTTGCCGCAGACGAGCACCCGTTCGCGCACATTCTCGCCCAACCGCCGGGCGGAGGCCTTCACGGCGCGTTCCAGAAGGTGGCGTTTGGCGAGCACCTCGGGCCGGGCCGGCGGACGAATCATCCGGCCGCCATCCACCGAGACGATCTGGGCAGCCACGGCCGCCACCGGGAAATCTTCGCGGAAGATCAGGGCGTAGCGATGGGTCAGATTGGACGGCGCGTGGTGCTCGGCAAGCTGCAGGTATTCGCGCGAAAGGAAGAGGCTGCTGGCGGTGGTCGCCGCCGCCCAGGCGGCGGCGTCGAGGTAGCCGATGCGCTCGGCAAAGGCGAAGCCCAGCCCGGTGGAACGGTGCCGCTCGAAATGGCGGTCCCGCGCGGCGGCAACCCGGGTCACCAGCCTCGGTACGGGAAATTTCATGGCGTGGTGGACAGCGAACCTTTCGGTTCCGTTCAGCGTAGAATGAGGGAAGTGAGATATTTTGTTACGATGTGCCGGATGATGGGGATTGGATGATGAAAGGCGGGTGGCGGGGCAGATCAGTTAGAGCCCAGTCACCTCCTCGCCTGCGAGCGCGGTGGAAGTGGTTGTTACCTCGGAGCAGGAAAACGGTTCGGTTTTATGTGGGCTGACTGGCCCGAGAAAGATGACCAGCCTTGAACATCTGCCGCCGGTCGGCGTCGAAAGCCCGTCCAAAACGAAAAAATTGTGAAACACCTGGCCGGTGACTGTGTCCTTGACGTGTGGCGCCGCCGGACGGCTGATAGGCCGTGAAGCACCGAACGGAGCCCTTTGATTTATGAATTCGCCCGAGTCCCGCACCGAAGGTATCAGCCGCCCCGCCGCCCGTCGCGCCTTCACTCTTATCGAGATGCTGGTGGTCATCGCGATCATCGCCATCCTCGCCGCGCTGCTGCTGCCCTCCCTGGCCAACGCCAAGGCCAAGGCCAACAGCATCAAGTGCCTGAACAACAACAAGCAACTGGGCCTGTCGCTGACGATGTATGCCAGCGACCACAACGATTCGTTTCCCGCCCGCCGCGAATCGCCCGAGGCATGGATGACGATGCTGCTGCCCTACTACAAAATTCCGGACATCCTGAAGTGCCCGGCCGACACCTATCCGTGGATTCCCGGCCTGGACCTGACCAACAAGCTGCTGGTCCAGCGGAGCTACATCATCAACGGCTTCAACGACTGGTTTCAGGCGCACCTGTCCACCAACGATTACAACAAGTTCCAGCAGTGGGTCTGGCCCGTCGGCATGAAGGAGAGCGACATCCCGCAGCCGTCGGACACCATCGTCTTCGGCGAGAAGAAAAAGGGGTCACCGCATGTCCATATGGACTTCAGCCAGGGTGCCGGTAATGATGTCGAGGAGGTGGACCAGAATAAGCACCGCTACAGCGGCGGGGAACGATCTGGCGGATCCAACTTCGCCTTCGCCGATGGCAGCTCGCGGTTTCTGAAATACGGTCAGTCCCTGAACCCGGTAAATCTCTGGGCCGTGGTGGACGCGTGGCGTAACGCCCCGACGAAGCTGCCCTGAACTGCCCCCGCCCGTCCTTCTGCGGTCCATGAATCTGCGCCTCTGCCTCCGAGCGGCCCTGCTCGCCCTGACCGCCGGCCCGGCCCTTGCCCAGGTCGTCCTCAACGAAGTGATGTATCATCCGCCGGAAGAGCGGGATGAGCTCCAGTACATCGAGCTGCACAATGCCGGTCCGGCCCCCGTCAGCCTAGCTGGCTGGACCTTGCGGAAAGGAGCGAAGTTCACCTTTCCCGCCGATGCGACGCTACCGGCCGGCGGTTACGGCGTGCTGTGCCGGGATCGGGCGGCCTTCACGCAGCAGTATGGGGCCGATGTACCCGTACTCGGCGAGTTTTCGGGGCATCTGAAGCACGGGGGAGAACGGCTTGAACTCGATGACGCCAGCGGCACGCTCGTGGACGCGCTGAAGTTCAGCGACCACGCCCCCTGGCCGCTCGCGGCGGATGGCGAATCGGCCTCGCTTGAACGCATCTGCCCAAGCGCACCGGGCACTGTGCCCGAAAATTGGACCTCCTCCCGTCTGCCGGCCACGGTGAGCCCTGCGGGCACACCCGGACGCCGCAACGACGGCTTCGCCAAAAACCTGCCGCCGATAGTGCGAGATGTGGCTTTCACCAATGCCCTGCCGGAGAAACCGACGCCCGTGACCGCGACGATCGAGGATGACGACGGCGTGGAATCGGTGGCGTTGGTTTACCGGGTGATCGATACCAGCGCCAAGGCGGCTGAACAGTCGGTGGCGATGACCCGCACCGGCGGCGACGGCAAGTCGGGCACCTACGCCGCCGCGCTGCCACCGCAGCCGGCCGGCCGGCTGATCCGCTTCCAGATCGAGGCCCGCGACGCGACGGGCAGCACGCGACGTTTCCCGGCAAACCACGAGCTGCGGCCGACGCTGTCCACCTTTGTCGCGGTAAACACCAACGCGGCTCAGATCGGTTTCTTCCAACTCAAACAGCTGGGTCAGCGCGAACACGCGGGCTCCTCCTTCTTCCACTCCCGGGGAAGTCCCAGTCCGGCCGAGCCGACCGCGCCCAATGCCGCCCTGCTCTACCTGCCCGCCGGCGGCGGCGCGCCGGTGACGTTCGACTACATCCACCTGGTCCCGCGCCAGGGTGGCTGGAAGGTGCATTTCAACAAGTTTCAGCCGTTTGACGGGATGACCACGGTGAACGTGATCTTCGAGGCAGGCCGGCGGTGGGCGCTGTCGGAGGCGCTATCTTACGAAGTGTATCGCGCGTGCGACGTACCGGCGCCCAAGTCGGGCCATCTGCGGGTCTGGGTGGATGGCCGGCTGGTCGGCTATCACCTGATGGTGGAGCAGCCAAACAAGACCTTTCTCCGCGAGCACGGCTTCGACCCGGGCGGCAACCTCTACAAGCTGCTCTGGTACGGCCAGGGGCTGGCCGGCCAGCACGAGAAGAAGACGAACCTGCGGACCGGTCACGCCGATCTGGAGCAGCTCGTGGCGGGCCTGAAGGCCACCTCCAAAGATCCCGAGGCGCAGTGGCAGCTCATCCAGCAGAACTTCGCGGTGGATGAGTTCATCAATTACTACGCCGTCAACATGTGCATCCAGAACTGGGACGGCTTCTTCAACAACTACTTCGCCTACCATGATCCGAAGGCGGAGGGTAAGTGGTATATCTTCCCCTGGGACGAGGACAAGACGTGGGGCGACTACAGCGAGGCCAGCCAGCCGCCCGACGATTATCCCTGGGTCTCGATGCCGCTGACCTTCGGGATGAAAGGGGATCACGAACCGAAGGGGCCCAACCTGCCGCGGGAGTCAACCCCTTGGGGTTCAGTGGCGTGGTGGCGGCCGCCCGGCTGGTTTTCCGGACCGCTGCTGGCCAATCCGCAGTTCCGCCAGCGCTTCCTGGCGCGCCTCAAGGTGGTCGCCGAGACCATCTTCACCGAGGAAAAGTTCCTGCCCGTCATCAACGGCATGGAGCGCCGCCTGCAGTCCGAGGTGCGCCTTCGCGCCCTGGCCGAAGGCGAAGACCCGCAGGCCCGGGTGGTCGAATTCCGTAACCACATGGATTCCTTGCGCCACCAGCTCAAAGGACGGCGGGAATTCATCCTCCAAGAACTAGCGAAGTCCGGCTCTAAACCGTGAGCCGGCGCCCGGGCTCAGGACCGTCCGCCTGGCCGGTATTCCCGGCGCAGCTTACGGAGGTGGCGGTACCCGACCAGCCGCTTCTGCCGTTCATCCCACAGCCGGAGCGGGAGGCAGCGCAGGCTGGTGACCAGCGTGATGGGTTTCACGTCGCGGAACAGCGGATGCGAGCGGTGGCACCGCTCCAGGTTGTAGTTCGGAATCCGCGCGCTCAGGTGGTGGATGTGGTGGAACCCGATGTTGCCGGTGAACCACTGGAGGATTTTCGGCAACCGGTAGAAGGAGCTGCCCTCCAGCGCCGCCGCCGCGGAATCCCATTTCTCGCCGCGCTCCCAATACACGTCCTCGAACTGGTGCTGGACATAGAACATCCAGACACCGGCGGCCCCGGCCACCGCCGTGACGACCAACTGGATGAGCAGGTACGCCGTAAGTCCGTAGATCCAGGCGAGCAGGAACACCATGGCCGCGATTGCGAAGTTCATCGCCTGCACCGACCGGCGCTCGCGCGCATTCGCTCCGGGAGCGGGCAAACGCTGCCAGACGAGGAACAGGAAGAGCGGTCCAATGACGAACAGTACGACCGGATTGCGCGCCAGCCGGTACGCGAAACGTTTCCAGCGGGACGACTCCAGATACTCCTGCACCGTCATGGTCCAGATGTCCCCGGTGCCACGCCGGTCGAGGTCGCCCGAACTCGCGTGGTGGACCGCGTGCTGCCAGCGCCAGTGGGAGTACGGGGTGAAGGTCAGCAGGCCGGTGAGGAAGCCCACGGCATCGTTGGCCCGGCGGGATTTGAAAAACGAGCCGTGCCCGCAGTCATGGAAGATGATGAAGACCCGCACGAGAAACGCGCCGGCCAGCACCGCCAGCGGGAGGGTGAGCCACCACGATACGGCCCGGCTGAGGTACATCAGGTACCAGAGGAGCGCGTAGGGCCCGAGTGTGTTGAGCAGCTGCCAGACAGCCCTCGCCGTGGAGGGCTTCTGGAATTCGTTGACGAGCTGTTTCAGTTCCGCGCGGCCCTTTGGCGACATGGCGGGATTCGGTCGTGTTTCGTCGGTCATAGTGGCTCCAGTGCTTTCGCCGGCACCCGGAGGATGATATCGGGATGAAGCGGCTCTGGATAGTTCGGAGATGGGGCACCCAGAGTCGGGCTCAGCGGGACACCTCAAGCAGCTGGCGACGGGTGTGCTGGAGGCGCTGGATCACCACCTGCGCCATCCGCTTCATCAGTTCGTAGCCGAGCTCGTGGTCCAGCTCACACTGTACGCGCAGACGGCTGCCGTAGAAGAAGATCACCGTCGTCGGTTCCAGCACGCGGGCGTCGAAATTCCAATGGCATGGCGGAAACAGCCAGGACCAGCCCAGCGCCTCGCCCGGCCCGATCACCTGCACCTCGACCGGCGGCCCGTCACGCAGGTGGGATTCCAGAGCCACGCGACCGCTTTCGATCAGATAGAAGCGGTTGGCCGGCTCACCCTCATGAAAGATGAACTTGCCGGCCGGATACTCCATCCGGATGGCGCTTTCCACCAGCAGGTGCTGATGCCCTGGCTTGAGGCCATGCAAAAAGGGATGGCTCGCGACGCTGTGTTCAAGGGTGGCAGTGGTGGCCGCCAAGGCGGCCGGTGGAACAGTTTCGGCATTCATAAGGTTAAAAGACTTCCGCTTTCAGGCCGCTGACCGCACGCACGCGCCGGGCGATGTCCGAGAGCACCCGCAGCGGCAGGTGGCCGCATTCGCCATGCGTCGGGGGTCGGGTCGCGGAGTAAATCTGGACCAGCGAGATCTGTGCCCCGGCCTCCCTCAGATCCCGGAGCCGCTGGGCGAAGGCCTCGATCTCCGAGGCGGGCGGCCCCGCGCCATCCAAGGAGGGGAAGAGGCTCTGGATGACCACCGGCCGCTGGCGTGCCACCGCAAGAATGTCGGAAAGAATGGTCTCCAGCGGACGGTCGGGCCGGTTGACCCGGTTCAAGTAAGCCTGCGTGCCGGCCTCCAGCTTGGCCCAGATTTCATCCTGCGAGTTGAACTGGGCCAGGGCCTGGGCGACTTCGGGCCGCGGCAGGCCGCTGGCATTGGTGATGAGCACGAGCTTGAAGAACGGGAAGCGTCCACCCGCCCGCAGGTGCACCACGGACTCCACCGCCCCGGCAAAATCTGGACTGAGCGTGGGCTCACCATCGCCGCTCAGGGCGACATGGCGCAGCTCCAGCATCTCCGGCGGCAGCCGCTCATAGCACGGGTGCCGGCCAATCTCACCGGACCGGATCAGGGACAGCGTGCGCGCGAGCTCCTCCTGCATCACCGGCACATCGAGCCGCAATTCGCCGGGCGGTGCGGTGCGGTCCACCTCACAATAGACGCAGTCAAAGTTGCACTGGCGGTCCGGATTCATGTTCACGCCGACGGACAGGCCGCAGGCGCGTGAGGAGATCATGGTGTAGACGAACCGGTTGCCGTGGAACTCGCGCGGACAGCCGCCCGCCGTGCCGGATTCCGGCCCGGGGCTGGCCGTGTCATCCACCCTGAGTTTCTTGTCGGGAGGCGGACTCATAAGCGTGCCAGCGCGACGTTTAGCCCGCCACCTGCTGCCCGCCCAGTTTTCCTGCTGCCTTTCATGGCCACAACTTGGCGCACCGTTGCGCCACTGCCTACGCGTGCCTTGGGCAAGGCTGGCCGTTTCTTGCTTCCACCGGAGGCGACGCCATCCGGCCTGCTTTCGGCCAGACGCACGGGCGGGCTGTGCCCCAGCCCGCCACGAGGAAGTTCTTGGGGTAAAGCCGCCGGCAGTTTCCAAATTTGGACTGGTGATTGCCAATTGCGGTGGAGCAGGTCGTCCAGGCGCGATGCAGTTTACATCCGACGGCGCGATGGATTCGTGCCGCAAAGCACACAACCAACACAAGGGAACTGAACATGAGCGCCACCGAACTCAACACGGACAAACTGATCACCGACCTCAAACGCCTCGTGAGTGACTCCGAGGAGCTGCTGCACGCGACGAAGGATGCCGCCGGCGACAAGGCCCACGAGGTGCGCGAGCGCCTGGCCGACGCCTTGGAATCGGCCAAACGGAGCTGCCGCCGGCTTGAGGACAAGGCCATCGAGGGTGCCAAGACCGCCGACCGCACCATCCGGGACCATCCCTACCAGTCGATCGGCATCGCGTTGGGCGTGGGCCTCGTCATCGGCGTGCTCGTGGCGAAAAAGTGAGGGCATATGGCCGAAGCCGATGAGACAACACTTGGCGTCTGGGCCTCGCTCAGGCGCATCCTCGACACGCTGCTGGCCACGGCGCAGAACCGCGTCGAGCTCTTCGCCGTGGAACTGCAGGAGGAGAAATGCCGGCTGGTCGAGGCCATCCTCTGCACCGCCGCCGTGGCCGCCTGCGGCATGATGACCCTTTCGCTGGCGACGTTCACCATCGTCGTCCTCTTCTGGGAAAAGGGCCGCCTGGCGGTGCTGGGTGGCCTCTGCGGCCTGTATCTCGTCGGCACCGTGCTGGCCTGGCGTGCCCTGCAGAGGCGCCTGAAGGCCCGCAGCGCCTTTGCCGACACCCTCGGGGAACTCAGCAAGGACCGCGCATGCTTGAAAACGGAGAACTGACCCGCTGTCGGCAGCGCAAGGCGGCGTTGCTGCGGCAGAGCGCCGCCCACCGCAGCGCCCTCATGGCCGAGGCGCAGAACCTCCGCCCGGTCGTCGCTTGGGTGGACTTGGGCGTTGCCGCCATGCAGAAAGTGCGCACCGGCTGGCAGGCGCTGGCCCCCTTGCTGTCACTGTGGCAGGCCCGGAAGCAGGAGTCCGACGGCCTCATCGGGAAGCTTACCAAGGGCATCGCCCTCGCCCGCTCGCTCTCCGCGCTCTGGAAACAGTGGTTTTGAGCGGGTACGGAGCAGCCCGGCTTCGTGCTCTGCGGTAAAAACAAGGAGCAAAGCCGGTCGTACCGCGAAGCTGTCAGGCGGTGACGTTGAGCAGGGCGCCCGGCGTGCCTGGTGGCGGTGGTGGCTGGGTGGGAGAGACGGTTCCATTCGCCTCACTCCGGGCGGCCCGGCCGGCGGCCCTCATATCCTGCCGGAAGGCCGCAAAGGCCTGCTTGGCCCCCGCGAGGTCACCCGACTTCAGGGCTTCGCCCACGGCCTGAAAATCTTTCCCGATCGGGCTCGTGGAGTCGAACGGGCTCACACCGCCCGCCGCTTGGGAGGCGCTTTGGATGTCCGTCTGCACCTTGGCAAAGGCCTGGCTTGCGGCGGCCGGATCGTTCGAATTCAGCGCCGCCTTCAACGCCCGGAAATCCTGCGAGTTCTGCCGTATCGTGTTGCGCAGCCCTGCCAGCACCGATGAGAGGTCGCTGGTACCTCCTGCGGCGGCACCAGCACCGGCACCGGCACTGTCGGTCGGTGCCCATGGGCTGGCTCCGCTCATGGCGTGCATGGGCCCCAGATCTACCCGGGCACTGGCGGCACTGATATTGTAGGCGGCATTCATGGCAGCAGACGGATTCGATACCTTCGTCCCGGAACAGTTTGCCGACCATCGGCAACCCGCAGAGACCCATGACCATCTATCGGCGGCGCCGAGCAAGACTTGAACAAGCCCCCTCGCGGGCTCCAAGTCGCCGTCCCCCTTAAGTCTTTCCCACGACCGTCGATACCCCGGTGGGCGTCGGTCGCCAAAATCACTCGCAACAATCTCAGCCGCAAAACTTAAGAAATTACATGAACATCTCCAGCGTCGGTTCCGCCGCCCCCTCCTATGCCACCGCCCCACAGGCGCCCGTCCGCAAGCCGGACCATGATGGCGATGCGGATGACAGCGGCGTGAAGGCGGCCAGCGCCACCCCTCCTGTCAGCGAGGCGTCCGAAACGGCCGGCACCCTGCTCAACGCGCTCGCCTGAGCCGCGCGATCCACTTCCTAAAAGGACCACGGCCGGAACGCCTCACAGGGCGCTCGGCCGACCGATGCGCCAGAGCTTGCCGTCGCTGCGGATGAACAGCGAGTTCGCCGCGATGGCAGGCGAACCAATCACGGTCTGGCCCAGGTCCAGTTCGCTGACCACCTCGCCTTCGGGCTTGGCCGGATCGACGACCTGGACGAGCCCCTTCTCGTTCACGCAGTAGAGCAATCCATCCGCCACGACCGGGGTCGCGCTAAAAGGTCCCTTGAGGCGGAGCTGCCAGAGCCGCTTGCCATCGGCGATGTCACCACAGCTCAGAATGCCACTGTCATTCAGGGCGTAAACGCGCTCGCCAAGCACCAGCGGGCTGGCCGTACCGGGACGCAGTTGCGCCGAGTGCCAGACCTGTTTCGGCGGACCGCCGGTCACGGGCTCCAGCACGGTGAGTCCCTGGGAGGGAACGTAAAGGCGGCCGTGGCTGGGGGTCGTCGAAGGAACTTCGGAACTCCGCTCGTCGTACTTCCAGAGAATCTTTCCGGTGGCCGGTTCCACCCCAACCATCCCCTTGCTGGACTGCAGCAGCACGACGGGTGTCCCGTCCGGACCGTGGGTAAGGACGGGCGAGCTCCAGTTCGACCGTTTCGGGCGCTCGATTTTCCAGTGGTTGACCCCGGTGGCGGGATCGAGTCCCACCGTGAAGGATTCGCTTTCGCTTTCCACCTGGGCGATGAGCACGCCCGCCGTCACCACCGGCGAGGAGGACATGCCCAGCGAGTTGTTGGCGTTGGGATAATCCCGGCCCAGCCCGCGGTACCAGACCAGGTTTCCGTCGAGGTCCAGCGCGACACAGTCATTTGAGGAGAACAGCGCATAGACGTTGCGCCCGTCGCTGGCCGGGGTCGGGGTGGCGGTGCTGATTTTCGGGTGCGTCATCGTCCGGCCCGTGGCCCAGAAGCGCCGTTCCCAGCGCAGCATGCCGTCACTGAGCCGGAAGCAGAGCACCCGGAGCCGCTCGTTCTTCGGCCCGCTCGCGCTCGTCACAAACACGCGGTCGCCCACAACGATGGGGGACGACACGCCGCGGCCGGGCAGGTCGGCCGCCCAGGCGACGGATTGCGCGTCCAGCTTCGCCGGGAGCTTGGCGCCAGACGCGATGCCGTCGCCGTGCGGGCCACGGAATTGCGGCCAGTCCTCGGCGTGAAGGCTGACGGCGGCGAACAGGGCGGAGGCGAGCAGCAGAGATTTCATGGCAGCGGAAGCCGTCGGTTTGAAAAGGTTCATTGGGCGGAGCGGATGGGTGTTCCCTGGAGATCGGTGACGCGGAGGGCGAATTCCCATTCCTTGGTCCAGTCCTCCTTCTGTTCGTTCTGGGTGCATTTCACCAGGATGACATTGCGCCCCGCCTGAAGCTCCACCGGCAGGCGAAACTGATCGATCTCTGTCCCGGTGTGATACTCGTCACGCCCGAAGAGGTATTCCCCATTGACCCAGACCTTCCAGCCGTTCCCGCAAACCAGACGGACCTCCGCCGGACGGACCGTCGCGGACCAGAACTCGGCCATCGCGTAGCCGGCAACCTCCTTGAGCGGCTCGAACGGCTTGTTGAAATCCACGATGCCATAGTCGTCCTTGCTCTCGAACCCGATCCATTTCACGCGGCCATTCTTGCCGTCGTACTCCGCTGCCGGGTCAATCTGCGCTTCGGGCGGAAACGCCCTCGCAAAACCGGCGTTGCCGGTGTTGTCGAAGGGGCCGATGAGCTTCCACTTCGTCAACCAGCCAAAGGTCTGCGCCAGGTCCACCTTTTCACCCAGCTCGCCCAGGGTCTTGGCGATGGCCTCGATCTGGTCGGCCTCGCGCGCATCCAGCAGGGCCTGCCGGTAGCCAGCCACGGCCGCCGGCTTGTCGCTGGCCACCTGGTTCGCGGCCGCGTCCATCAGCAGCTGCACGGCGTCGCGGCGCAGCTCATTGGCGGGGTCATTCACGAAACCGGGCACCAGTTTCCGGGCCCGCTCCGGTTCCGCCTGCAGGATCAGGTCGTAGGCTGCCCGCCGCGCCCGTGGATGATGCCCGGTGTCGTGGAGAAATCCTTCAAGTTCCGACACCGGCAACTTTCGGCCCGCCGCAGTTTCGCGCTGCACCACGGTCTCCACGGCCGCCTGCAGCCAGTTCAGCGCGTAGTCATTGGCGCCATCCATCGCGCCTAGAATTGTCGTAAGTTCCGAGCCGCCCGCCGCCGCCACCGCCGGCCACGCCTGGCTCGCCGCCGCATTGCCCTGCCCTTCCGAGCCGACCGATTTCAGGACCTTGAGGGGCCCGTCGAGGCTGGCCTCGCCGTTCGCCGGCGTGACCAGCACCGCGAAAACGGCGGCCAGGCAGAGGAAGGAAGGTATAGGTATCCGCATAAAACGAGGAGACGGTATTGGCTGCCGAAACAGCCTATACAAGGGAACGTCTGAATTCAGCACTTTGGTCGGACTTTTGACAGGAAATGACGATTGGGACGGTCCAGTTTCGCGCCTGAGCATGGTTTTGGCGCATTCCGGTTAGGCGGAATCAGGCAGGCAGATCGTCAGGTGGACGCGAGATTGCCAGTCCGAATGAATGCGGACCCGTGCCGCCTCAACCCGGTTCCATCATTCCAGCGCTTTGGGCTTTGATGTTGGGGCGCGGTGTTTCCTACGCTGGCCGTCCCGTGCCTGAAGTTCTGCTCAATGATGCGTTTTTCCAGAAGACGGCCGGCTGGGAAGCCGTGCAGCACGCCCGTGCCCTGCTCAGCGCGGGCAAGGTGCTGTCGTCGAACTGGACTCCGCCCCTGCTGAAGGGCGTCGTACAGGCCGGAGAGACGAGCTATCGCGCGGGACTGGTCATCAACAGCAGCTTTGACGTCGAGAACATCTGCACCTGCCGCGCGGCGCGCGAGGATGGCACGATCTGCGCCCACTCGGTCGCCGTGGGGCTCCATCATCTGAACCGAGGCAAGGTGGAGGCGGAGGCAAAGACGGGCCGACCGACCGGGCTCGCTACCGGGCGACCGGTAGCACCGACACCGGCTGCGTCTCGTGATCCAGTGAAGCTCGGCCGCTCGGATCGCGGTGAACCCCTGTCGATCAGCGTGATCTTTCCACCGAATCTCGCGGAGTCGATGGCGCGGGGACGGGCGATGCTGGTTTTTGAAGGCACGACACGGCGCGGACGCGGGCCGCTGAATGCCTTGGTGAAGGCCGGCCCATTTGCGCTCGCGCCCGAGGACGAGCGGCTGCTCGACGCGGCGGAACTCGCCGCCGGCGGCGACACGCCGGGGATGATGCAGCTCCCGGCGAAGGATTTCATCGCGCTGCTGCCGCACCTGGCCGGGCATCCACGCCTGACCATCGGGCGCGACCAGCCGCTCAATGTCTCGCGCGATCCTGCTCCCCTGCCCCTCCGCGCGGCATTGGAGGACACCGGCGAAATCACACTGTGGCTCAAGCCCGGGATCAAGGTGCCGCAAGTCTTCAGCGACGGGACAAACGCTTGGGCGCTCACCGAAGTAGGACGGGCGTCCCGCCCGTCATCTAATCTCTCTTCTGCGTCAGTGGGCACGCGGCCTGAAAAGACAAGTATGGAAGACGGACGGGACGCCCGTCCTACGCTGGCGCCGCTGGCGCTGGCCCCGCAGTTTCGCGAGGTGCTGCAACGGGAGATCCGGCTGCCGCGCACGCAGGTGCCACAGTTTCTGTCCCAGGACTGGCCGCGACTCGCGGCGGTGAGTCCGGTGGAGTGCAACTTCCGGCTCGAGGATTTCCAGCTCTCGCCGCAGGCGCCGAAGTTCATCCTCAATCTCGCCGGCGGGCTGGCCCAGCTCTCCGGCACGCTCCAGTGCGCGTACGGGCCGCGCATCATGACGGTCGGCGTGACCGCGAAGGAGGAGTCGGCGTGGCTGCCCGACCCGGCGAATCCGCGCCGCTATTCCACGCGCGACCTGGGTTCGGAGCACAAGGCGTATATGCGGCTGCGGGCGGCCGGATTCACGGGACCAAATTCCCAGGGCCAGTGGCAGCTCACGGGGCAGGACCAGGTTATCGCGTTTTTTGCGCGCGAGTTTCCCCGACTGGAGCGCGAGTGGCAGGTGGCACTCGAGGAACGGCTGGAGCGCAGCACGGAGAAGAATTTTGAGCGGATCACGCCGGAGTTCCGGGTGCTGCCGAGCGGGGAGCAGTGGTTTGATCTGGAGGTGGGCTTCAAGTCGGGCGAGGGGGAGCGGTTCAGCGCGGCGGACATCCAGCAATTGCTGCGCGGCGGCGGTCGCAAGTTGCGCAACGGCAAGTTTGCGCTGATCGACTCCGGTGCCGTCGAGGAGCTGCAGGAGGTGCTGCTCGACTGCGCGCCGCAGCAGCGCACGGGCGCGGCCGACCTCGGCGTCACGCGCTACCGCATGGGCACGGAACAGGCGGGCTTTCTCGATGCGACGCTGCAGGAGCAGGGTTTCACGGTCGGCGCGCCGCCACAGTGGCGTGAACAAGTCCGGCAGCAGACGGGCGAGGCGAAGCTGGTGTGCCCGCCGCTCGGCAGTCTTGACGCGGTGCTGCGGCCCTACCAGAAGCACGGCGTCGCGTGGCTGCGCTTTCTCCGCGACAACCGCTTCGGCGGCGTGCTCGCGGATGAGATGGGCCTCGGCAAGACGCTGCAGGTGCTGACGCATTTCAAGTTTGTCCTGGGAAGCGCAGGCGGTCCCCAAAAGCGCAACGCCACGTCACCCTCACTGGTCATCTGCCCCACGTCGCTGGTGTTCAATTGGGCGGCGGAAGCAGCGAAGTTCACGCCGGAGCTGCGGGTGCTCGCGCTGAGCGGTCCGGACCGGCATGCGGACTTCGGGCGCATCCCACAGAGCGACCTGGTCATCACCAGCTATGCGCTGATCCGGCGCGATGCGGAGCGGTATCGCGGGCTGGAATTTGACACGGTCGTTTTGGACGAGGCGCAGCATATCAAGAACCGTCAGACGCAGAACGCGGTCGCCGTGAAGTCGATCCGTTCGGCGCACCGGCTCGTGCTCACGGGCACGCCGCTGGAAAACTCCGTGCTCGATCTGTGGAGTCTCTACGACTTCCTCATGCCCGGGTATCTGGGCACCGCGCAGGATTTCCGCGAGCGCTACGAGCTGCCGATCACCAAGGAGAAGGACGCCGCGAGCATCGCCCGGCTGGCGAAACGCGTGAAACCCTTCCTGCTGCGCCGCCTCAAACGTGACGTGGCCAAGGATCTGCCCGCAAAACTCGAACAGATCGCCTGGTGCGAGCTCACCGACGAGCAGGCGGCGGTTTACAAACAGCTGCTCAGCCACACGCGCAAGGAGGTGCTGGAGTCGGTCGGCGAACAAGGTCTCGCCAAGAGCCGGATGCTCGTGCTCACGGCGCTGCTGCGGCTGCGGCAGGTTTGCTGTGATCTGCGATTGCTCAAGCCCGAAGTAGGACGGGCGGCCCGCCCGTCTTCTGATCTCGCTTCGGCGCCAGGAAGCGTGGGGCCTGAGAAGGCAAATATGGAAGACGGGCGAGACGCCCGTCCTACTTCAGGGAAGCTCCAGTTCTTCGGCGAACTGCTTGACGAGATCGTCGATGGCGGCCATCGCGTGCTCGTGTTCAGCCAGTTCACCTCGATGCTGGCGCTGCTCCGTGAGGAGCTGGCGGCGCGGGAACTGGATCATTGCTACCTCGACGGTTCCACCAAGGACCGTGGAGCGGTGGTCGAACGATTCCAGGGCGACGATAAGGTGCCGGTGTTCCTCATCTCGCTGAAAGCCGGCGGTGTCGGCCTCAATCTCACCGGGGCGGACACGGTCATCCACTTCGACCCGTGGTGGAATCCGGCGGTGGAGGACCAGGCGACGGATCGTGCCCACCGTATCGGCCAGACGCGTGTGGTGACGAACTACAAGCTCATTACGCGCGGCACGGTCGAGGAGAAGATCCTGAACCTGCAGCGAAAGAAGCGGGAGATCATCGCGGCGACGCTGACCGGTGAGGAGGCCTTCACCGAATCACTGAGCTGGGATGAGATCCAGGAGCTGCTCAGCTGAAGTGAGGAGACAAGAGTCAGGAGTCAGGAGATGGTATGAGCTGAGGTGCAGTCAAAACATAGGTAACACACTTGGTTCAGAACATAGGTAACACTTTTGGTCTTTGGGGTTACAGGTTGGGGTTGGTTTTAGGGGGTTGAGGTGGGAGTGAGCG
>CAIXUG010000021.1 GCA_903922605.1 uncultured Verrucomicrobiota bacterium | reverse complement strand
GCCCCCGGCCAAAATCCCTCGCCGCTCGGAGGGTTTTCGTGGCCGGAGCCGGAGGGCCGCGTTGATCCTCGGTCGGAGACGGCTGCGGCTACCTTCCCTCGTGGCGCCTTGTCCTCCGGCCCCGGCCACGAAAGCAGCACTCTTCCGAATTTTCAGACAGTCTCTTGGCCGGTCAGATTTGGAAGAGCCCCGCATTTCCCGCAGTGGCCTTTTGGGCGGCGGCTTCTGGCCGGGTGGTCGCCGGCCATTCGATCCGTGAGGCATGCCAATGGCTCCCGGCGTGCTGCCGGAGGCTGCTGCCCGGCTGCAGGCTGACCAGGGCGCGCACCACCCGCAGTCCCAAGCCGAGATTGGCCTCGCCCCGGCGGGGGCCGCGACGGACCGCATTGGCCAGCAGCAGGCCGGCCTGGGCTGCCCGGCCCGCCCGCCCGCCACGTCCCCGTACCCGCACCACGATTTCTCCCTGGCCGTGAACGAGCGCGTTGGTCAGCAAGGCATGCAAGGCCTGTCGCGCGTGCCGGGGATCGGCCTGCGCCCAGCATTCCCGGCCGGCCTCCAGGCGTAGCGAACGGCCTTCGTCTTCGGCCAGCAGCCGGAAATCTTCCACGACCTCACGGGCGAGTTCGGCCAGATCGAGCCGGGACACACTGACCGTCAGGCGGCCCTGCTCGGCCTTGGCGATCAGCAGCGACTGCTCGACCACGTGGGTCAGCCGGTGCAGCTCCGCCTGCAGCTCCTCGGCGAGGTCCGGGGCGATGCGCCCTTCGGACTGCTCCACCTTGAGGCGCAGGATGGTGAGCGGGGTGCGCAGCTCGTGCGCGACTTTGGCGGCGTATTCGCCCATCTCGCCGAAGGACCGTTCCAGGCGCCCCAACATCTCGTTGAGGCGCTGGGTGAGGTCGCGAAACTGGCTGTCGGCCGCCGGCAGCCCGACGCGCAGGCTGAGATTGCGCGGGCCGACGGAGGCGAGCTGGCGGTTGAGGGTCTCCAACGGCACCAGCGATTTGCGGGCGAGCCAGTAGCCCAGCAGCAGCAGGGCGAACACCAGGGGCAGCACGAACTTCAGCGAGCTGCCCACGATCGTGGTCATGATCTGGTCGATCTCCTGCTCGCTCACGCTGCCACGGATCACCCAGTCGCGGTTCAGGTTCTGCTCCCGCTCAAACGCGGTCCGGCTGAGCTGCTGCTCGATGTGATGATACGTCAGGCCCGCAAACACGGCGGCCACGGAGACAAAGCTCACCGCGAACCACAGGGTCAGCCGGACCTGCAGCGACCTCATGCCGGCTCCTCCCGCAGGGCGAACCCGACCCCGCGCATGGTTTGGACCAACGGCTTCCACTCGGGCCGGTCGATCTTCTTGCGGAGATAGTTCACATAGACGTTCACCACGTTCGTCTCCGAATCGAAGTGCTGGTCCCAGACGTGTTCCACGATGGCCGTCTTGCTCACGGGTCGGGGCGAGTTCGTCATCAGGAACTCCAACAGCGCAAACTCGCGGTTCGTCAGCTCGATCTCCTCGCCGCCGCGCCGGGCGCGGTGCGTGACCAGATCCAGCTCTAGGTCGGCCACGCGGATCACATTGATGGCCTGCGGTCGTTGGCGGCGCAGCACCGCCCGTACGCGCGCCAGCAGCTCGGCGAAGGAGAAAGGTTTTACCAGATAGTCGTCCGCCCCGGCGTCGAGTCCGCGCACCCGGTCCTCGATCTCGCCGCGCGCCGAGACGAAAATCACGGGCGTGGTGATCTGCTTGCGCCGGAGATGCCGCACCACCGTGAAGCCGTCTTTGCCGGGCATCATCACGTCGCACACGATCACGTCGAAGGGGTTGTTCTCGGCCAGCCAGAGGGCTTCTTCACCATCGGCGGCGATATCCACCGCATAACCCTCGGCCCGCAGGCCCGCTGCGATGTGCTGGGCCACCTTGGCTTCGTCTTCGGCAATCAGGATGCGCATGCGTTTCGCCGCCACAGATAGCATCCCATTCACAAAATGCCGCCTCAAAATTACCAGCCATCTCAAAGAATTGGGATCGCTTTGGAGAGATCCACGGGAAAACCTTTGCCGAATCGGCGCTCCCCAAAATGCAAGGCCTGACTCCACCCCAGATTGCCGCCTGGCTCACTTCCCATGGGCAGATCGAGGATCCCCATCTGGGCGATCATGCGCCACCCTATCTGGTTACGTGTTATGCCCCCAACACCTACATGGCGATGGAATGTTTTCTGCGCTGTGTTCTGGGGCAGCTCATGGCCGGCTGCGACTGCGTGTTTCAAGTGACCGACCCGTATCCTTCGGAAGAATGCCGAGATTTCGCGTTCTATGCGCTGCGCAGCGAAGCCGGTGAAAAGCGAAGCCTCGAAGAGGCACCGGGATTTTTCATTCCCCCTGCCGAGCGGGAGCGGGCAATTGCTCTCTTCGCTGGCACCGCCATGTTTAAGTGGAAGGCCTATCTCTACGCCGATCGCCAGCAGATGACTCTTTATAACTGGGAGGGGGACATCTTCGATTTTTGGAGCGATTCAGCTGACAAGTGTGATGAATTTCGGAGGCTGATGAAGGGTTTCGAGCTGAAGGAGGTGGATGCCGATCCTGAAGCGGACGAGGTTGAATAGAGTGGAAAGAGGGGTTGGACAGATTATGCAGAATGGACAGAATTACTGCCGGCCAAACTACTCCACCAGATTCGGTCCATTCTCTTCATTCCGTCAAAAATCTTTCCCTTTGTTTCTTCGTTCCTTTGTTGTTCAACCTGATTCTTTCCGAAATCTGATTGCAGCTGACCCGGGCGGGCGCACCTTCGGAGCCTTCGGTGGTGAAGGCAATTAACCGCCTTCGCCTCGCGTTCTGTGCGTCATGCCCTATTCCCATCCGCAACCGGTTGATCGCCGTGAGGCCTATCGCAAAGTCCGGCACTTGCTGCCGGGGGCGATGGCGTTCGCGGGTACCGCCGGTTATGTCAACTCGGTCGGGCTCGGCTTTTTCCTCACACCGGTCAGCCACATGACCGGGGCCGTTTCCCATCTCGGCATCGATCTGGCGCAGGGACTCTGGAGCGACGCCTGGGCCTCCTTGAGCATCGTGCTGGGATTCCTGGCGGGTGCGGCCCTGGCCGGAATCATTGTCGGAGCCTGGCAGCTCATCCCGAACCGCCGTTACGGAGTCGCCCTGATGGTGGAAGGCGCGCTGCTGGCGCTCGCGACCTTGTTGCTGATCACCAAACAGCGGCTGGGCCTTGCGGCGGTGGCCATGGCCTGCGGTCTGCAGAACGGCACCGGCAGCAGCTACTGCGGGCTCATCATCCGCACCACCCACGTGACCGGGACGATGACCGACATCGGGGTGATGCTGGGGCATTGGGTGCGGCACCGGCAGATCGAATGGTGGAAGCTGCGCTTCCTGGTGACGCTGGTGCTGGCATTCGGCGTGGGTGGCTGGATTGGGGCGATGGCCAACCATTATTTCGGCCCGCTCTGCCTGTCGCTCGCGGCGGTGGGTTGCACGCTGGCCGGAGGTATCTTCTGGTTCATCACCCACCGTGGTCTGGTGGATCTGCTGCAGGAAGCCTCCCCGCAGCCCCCCCGGACGAGCAGTTTTCCGGGCCGCTGACCCGCTCCCTTCATAATTCATCCTTCACTTCTCCGGGCTTGCCCCTTTGAAGCGACCCGCGTCTGCTTTCGTCCCTTCCGCTCATGCACGCACGCCTGACTGCCCTCGCCCTGCTCGCCACCTTTGCCACCGCCCTGGCCGACGGCCCGGCGGATAACCAGATCGAGAACGTCCGCCGCATACCACCTCCCGGAGTCACCATCCCGGACGACGCCCGCAAGGAACTGACGGATGGCGTGGCCCAGCTCGGCAGCGATATTGAGACGCTGCGCAAGGAGCTGGCCGACAAGCCGGCCCGCCTAGCGTTGCTGCCCGACGTGCAGATCTTCCACAAGGCCGTGGATTGGGCGCTGCGCTACGACGAGATCTTCCGCACCAACGAAGTCACTGCCGCCCGGACGCAGCTCAAGGAAGGGCAAGCCCGGATCGCTTCGCTGCGCGAGGGCAAGCCCCATTGGACCGAGGCGCGGGGACTGGTCGTGCGGGGCTACGTGTCGCGCATTGACGGCTCGGTGCAGCCTTATGGGCTGGTGGTGCCGCCCACGTGGTCGCCGGATTCACCGCAGAAGTTCCGGCTGGATTTCTGGTTTCACGGTCGCGGCGAGAACCTCAGCGAGCTGTCTTTCCTCAGTGAGCGGATGCGGAGCCCCGGCGAATTCACGCCGCCCAACGCCTTCGTGCTCCATCTCTACGGCCGCTACTGCAACGGCTCACGCTTCGCGGGCGAGACCGACTTCTGGGAAGCCTTCGACGACGTGAAGAAGCACTACCAGATTGATGAGGATCGTCTCGTGGTGCGCGGCTTCTCGCTCGGTGGCGCCTCCTGCTGGCACTTCACCACGCACTACGCCAGCCGCTGGGCCGCCGCCGCCCCGGGTGCGGGTTTCAGCGAGACGGCCGAATTCCTGCACGTCTTCCAAAACGAAAAACTCACGCCCGCGCCTTGGGAACAGGCTCTCTGGCGGCTCTATGATTCCACCACCATTGCGCTCAACACCAGCATGGTTCCGCTCGTCGCCTACAGCGGCGGCATCGATGGGCAGAAACAGGCCGCCGACGCGATGGCCAAGGCAATGGCCGCCGAGGGGCTGGAACTGACCCACCTGATCGGCCCCAAGACCGGCCACAGCTACGAGAAGGCCACCAAGGCGGAGCTGAACCGCCGCATCGACGCGCTGGCCGCGCATGGACGCGATCCGTTACCGAAGACGGTGCGTTTCGTCACCCATTCGCTGCGTTATAATGAGATGGCCTGGGTGACGGTGGACGCGCTCGGTCATCATTGGGAACCGGCCCGCGTCGAGGCGAAGCTGGTGCCCGAGGACAACGCGATCGAGATCACCACGACCAATGTCGAAGCCCTTACGCTGACGATTCCGACGGGCCTCAGTCCGTTCGATCTGCTGCAGCCGGTCAACGTCGAGATCAACGGCGAAAAGGTTACCACCGTCACCACCCAGACGGACCGCTCCTGGAGTGCCAGCCTAGTGAAGCGCGGTGTGGCGTGGCGGTTGGAGAAGGTGCCCGACGACGGCCTGCGGAAGCGCCACGGCCTGCAGGGACCGATTGATGACGCGTTCATGGACGCCTTTCTGTTCGTCCGCCCGACCGGCCAGCCGCTCAATGCCGCCGTCGGCGCCTGGGTCACCGCCGAAATGGCCCATGCCACCGAGCACTGGCGTCGCGAATATCGCGGCGACGCGCGCGTGAAGGACGACAGCGCCGTGACCGACGCCGACATCGCGGCGAACAATCTTGTCCTGTGGGGCGACCCTTCCAGTAACGCGCTCCTGGCGAAGCTCGCCGACAAGATTCCCGTGAAGTGGACCGCCGCCGGCCTCGTAGTCGGTGGCAAGACCTACGCGGCCGGCGAAGCCGTGCCCGTGCTCATCTACCCCAATCCGCTCAACCCCGCGCGCTACGTGGTGCTGAACAGCGGCTTCACCTTCCGCGAATACGACTACCTCAACAACGCCCGCCAGACCCCGAAGCTCCCCGACTGGGCCGTGATCGACATCACCAAGCCCGTGACCTCGCGCGCTCCCGGAGGCATTGCGGCTGCGGGATTCTTTGGGGAGAAGTGGGAGCTGAAGCCGTAAGACGGATTGGCGGCACGCGAAGCCGGTTCAGGCCAAAGTTGGCTTCTTGGCAGGCTTGCGCTTCGGCTTGCTGCCTGAGGCTACAGGCGGTTGCGCAGGTAAAGGCAGTTTCAGGCTGAGGCGACTACCGATGGTAGCTCCGTACTTCTCTTCGAGATCGAACATCTCGGCGAGCGTCGGAAACTTACGCTGGGTCAGTTTGCCCATGGCTTGGGAAAAGTGCCACGCTCTGAAGTGCTCGGCAATTTAGTTTGTGAACACGAGGCTCAGTTCGTTTGAAATTTCATCTTTTAAAGCACGGCTTGCTTCCGTTGCCTCGGCATTCCGCTGAGTGTTTGCGCTGAAATAAGCCATCGTCTTGGCTGAACGTGTTTCGTGACTGTAGATTTTGGCTTGCAATATGAATATGTGATGCAAATTTTGCTTAAACAGAGTTCATAAATCTTGCCAAATCACAAAATGAAAAAACCAATCAGCCTAGGTATTATCTTTTTTGCAGTTTTTACTTTTGCCGTGTCAGCCCAGGACGCAGCGCCGGCTCAGAAAGAATCCAAGACGAAATTGGAAGCATTTGAAGCCAAGACAGGCACTGTGCTCATCAAGGGCATTCAAGAGATTGGATCAGTCGAAGGTTCAGGGGCGGTAACGGTTGAGTGCCGTGAATTTACAGATGCAAATACGGGGCACAAAGAATACGGCATCATTATTGAAGTTAAAGAGAGCGCAAGATTCGAGCGAAAGAGCAAATCACTAATTGACTACGACGAAATAGATTCCTTGCTGAAAGGCATTGACTACATTTCAAAGGTTAACAAATCGGTGACGCAGCTGACGTCTTTCGAGGCGGTATATAAAACGAAAGGCGACTTGAGTGTTACTACATTTAACACTGATCGCGATGAAATGCGGGCCGCAATTCAAAGTGGACGAATCGGTTCGGCAACGGCATTTTTCTCACCAGATCAACTGACCAAATTTCGTGTGCTGATTGAAAATGCCAAGGTAAAATTAGACGCTGTCAAAAAATAATTACTGAGCTTTCCATCTGAGTGCTGCTGCTATTCTTGCGATGGAAACTTGAGGCGGTCTGCTTGATTCGAGATAGCCGCTTTTGAATTGGGAAATCGCAGAAATCAGCCCCTTCCTGTTTTCCTGCGCTCCAAATTCAACTACCTTCCCGGGGCGGTTCTCCTTGAACCGGGCGTGAATTGGCGTCACACCGGACCACCGCACAACGGCGCATGAAGGGTTTAAAACTGAAGCTTTACCACTGGGTGCACAGCACCGGTCTGGTCGCCGACTGGCTGTATGCCGGCGCGCACCAGCTCCGCAGCCGCACCCTGCGCCGGCGGAACCGCAGCGCCGCGAATGCCGGCTTCCCCGTCGCCGAGCTGAGCAAGTTCCACCACGAGCCGCGCCGGGTCATCGACCTCAACGTCGGCATCACCAACATCTGCAACGCCCGCTGCAACTTCTGCGCATACCCGCGCGTGGTGGATGGCAAGACGCTCCAGACCGGGGTGATGCCCCTCGCTACCTTCAAAAAGGCGGTGGACCAGTTCGCCCAAAACGGCGGCCATTACCTCGACCTGACGCCGGTCGTGGGCGATCCGCTGGTGGACCCGGAGGTGTTTGAGAAGGTCCGGTACGCCACGCTGGAGGCGAAGCTGGGGTACGTTGGATTTTACACCAACGCGATCCTGCTGAACCACAAGGACAACTACCGCCGGCTCATCGACAGCGGCATCCATTTTGTCTCGATCAGCACCCAGGGCACGGACCGCGAGCTGTACAAGAAGGTCTACGGCGTGGACAAGTACGACCAGGTGATCAGCGGCATCCAGAACCTGCTCGAGTACAACCGGAGCAAGGGCGAGCCGGTGCGGGTGGTCATTGAGTTCCGCAACGCGCAGAAGCCCAGCGAAATCATCCGTTCGGCGGACTATCAGCAGAAGATCAAGCCGTACTTCTCGGAGAAGGTGCGTGTGAATTTCACGATCGACTACGACAACTGGGGTGGGCGCATCGAGGGCAAGGACATGCTCGGTGTCCAGAAGCTGCGCGTGGCGCCGGAGCCGGTGAACCTCCCTTGTCAGCGCCTCTTCGCCTATTCCGTGCGGCACGATGGCAGCGTGCGACTATGCGCGTGCCGGCTGCTGAAGAGCGATTTCGACGATCTGATTGTCGGCAACCTGCACCAGACCTCCTTCACGGACGTGATCCGCGGCGAGCGCGCTTGGAACATCATCGAGGGGTTCTTCGAGGGGAAACGTCCTGAAGTCTGCCGTGGCTGCACCATGTACAAGCCGGTCACGCCGGAGTGGCTCGCCCAGCGCCAGCTCGAGAACAAACAGGGCCTGTCGGGCGATTTCCTCCCGCGCCAGACGACGTAAACACCGCGCGGAGCCGTTCAGTTGGCGTAGGTTTTCACCAGGTCTGAGGCCGCGCCGACATAGGCAAGCTGCTTCAGCTTTTCCACCTGACGTTGGTCGGCGGTTTCCCGGGAATAGCGCGCGCTGATGGATTCATCCAGATGCGGTTCCGGGCTGAAGAGTGTCCAACCGCCGCTGCGCACATCCACCAAGGCCACTTTGAGCCGGATGCGCATGTGCTGCTTCTCATCGGGGAACGCGCCGCCCACGACGGGTACCCACGACACGATCTTGGTGCCGTAGCTTTCGTGGCCGGATTCGAGCGTGCCCCAATAGCAGACGACGGTTTCACAACCCGCCTTCGCCGCCGCCAGACGGAGAGAACGGGAATAGGAACTGCCCCCCGATCCGGTCGGCCGGCCGCTGAAGGGGACCACATTAAAATACCGGCTGAGCTCCGCCCGCATCGGATCATCGGGCATGTAAGCTCCGGACTGGATGAGCAGCACATTGGCCCCCTTGCGGAGACGGACGGCCTTGGCATTGTCCAGGGTCGAGGCGATCTGGGCATCGGTCGCATCAGTACCGCGTTCCAACCCAAGCACATCGAACTCGCTGAGTTCGCCCCGATATCCGAACGCACGGTTGGCCTGCCCACCTCCGTTGCCCCGGTCACCCCCGTCACCCCGGTAGCCAGAATCAGAAATGGATCGAGTGGTGCAGCCGGCGAGGAGGACAACGGCGAGGGTAAGCAGTGCGGCGAGTTTGGTTCTCATGCGGACTTTATGAAGGTGAAAGGCCCAAATTTCACCAGGCATGGACACTCGACTTCCTAAAGTGTTCAAATCCTCCTCAATCCTACGTCAGGGCTGAAAGCCCGTCCGAATAATGCCTGGGGTGGAGCGAACACGGTGAGCGTAGCCCCAGGTTGCCTGAGCCACAAAAGCCGCCGAGCGCTGTAAGCGCGTCCGAATGTGTTGGTGGCCCTTGAGTCAGGCCTTCAGCCCTCAGACGATCCGAAGGGGCTTATTCCTGGGGCTTCGCTCACGGTGTTCGCTCCACCCCAGGCATTCCTCAGACGCGCTTTCAGCGCTGCGGCCCAGCAGATGCGTGGAACGTTCATGGAACGGGAACCCAAACGTTGCTCGGAGTGCTCTCTTAGTCGAATTATTTCTGAGCCACCTCCAAGGGCACCTCGTAGTATTCGAGCGCCCATTCTTGCATGTAGCGAACGCGGTTCGGCACCACGCGGTAGATGATGAGCGCCGGGTTATCCGGCGTGCCGAGGTAGCGGCGGAGCAGGGGATTGGTATTCCAGATGTCCTCCAGCACGGCGCGGTCGGTGAGCACCTCGGCCACGCCGGTGATGCGGATCTGGTCGTGGTGCTCGTCCACGTAACACAGCTCGACCTTGGGATTGGCGGCGATCTCGGCGGTCTTGCCGTAGCTGCGGAGGTTCGCGACGTAGATCACGAAGCCGTCGGTCTTCACCGGCGACACCGGACGCAGGCGCGGCTGGTCGCCATCCATCGTGGCGAGCTGCGGGAACTTGGCGGCCCGGATGATGCCGAGGGCGCGCATGACAAGCTCCTCGGCGGGGATCGGTTTCAATTCGGGCTTGGCCATAAAAGGTATCGGTTTAACTGCTTATCGGCGCTGATCTTCACTGATCAGTGCCGATAAGTGTCGATCAGCGGTTTCTCTCAAATCTGCGTCATTGCCGGGACCGAGTCCAACACCGCGCATGATGGGCGTGGCACGTTCGGATTTACTTAACCTGTTCGGCCAAAAAGTCTTGCTCCTGTTTGTTCAATGGACGCTTCCATTTGCTGGAGGCCAGGAGTTTTGCCAGCGCGTCACGCTTTTGCTCGCGGGTCGGCTCGCGAAAGATCTCCGTGCTCCAATCACATTCGGTGATGCAATATCGCAGGTATGCCTCGTCGGATTCGGGGAATCCGCCCAGAACGTAGCCTTGGGTTATGAGGAATGGCACTCCATCCACCAACGCGATGGGTTCCAGCGGCCAGTCGGAATAATCAGTGTCAGCCAAAAACTGAGCACATCCTTTTCGTGGTCGCCTGAACTCCGAGTCGGGTCGTTTGCAAAACAGCATTCGGCAAAGCGCAGGAATCTCGAGGCTTTCGGCATTGGTGGATCGGGCCGACTGCAGCAGTTTCTGGCAGGCCGGGTCATGCCCCAGCTTCTGGAGTTCGATGGCGGCAGAAACGTAATCGCCAGCTTTGAATTTACCGTCCTGGAGGCCGGGCGGCGGCGCCAGATTCAGCGCGGCAACAAACCCGGAGATAGCGAGTGTGAGCGCCGCGGAAAAGACAATGGCCCGAAATCTCATGGAATGCCCCGGAACGGATGATCGGCACTCATCTTCGCTGATCAGTGTCGATCAGTGAAGATGAGCGGTTAAACCCCTCAAAGCTGCGCCATCGACTTGTCGAGCGCGGCGATCAGCGAGGTGATGGTGGCGACGGTTTCGTCACCCATGTTCGAAATGCGGAAGGTCGTGCCCTTGATCTTGCCGTAGCCCCCGTCGATGAGGATGCCCTGTTCCTTCATCAGCTTCTGCAGCTTCGCCGCATCCACGACGCGGCTGCCGGGGCGGACGCCGTTGTTTACGCACACCAGCGTCTTCGAGGAGAACTCCGGCTCCGGGAACAGCGTGAATCCGTGACCGGTGGCCCAGTCGCGCAGCATCTGGTTGGTTTGCGTGTGGCGGGCGTAGCGGGCTTCGAGGCCCTCGGCGAAGAACTCGTCGAGCTTCGAGCTGAGCGCGTAGATGTGCGGGATGCTCGGCGTGCTCGGGGTCATGCTCTCCTTCGCGTTCTTCTCAAACTCCACGAAATCGAAGTAGTAGCCGCGATCCTTGACCGTGGCGGCCTTGGCGAGGGCGGCGGGCGAGGCGACGAAGACGGCGAGGCCGGGCGGCAGGGCGAAGGCCTTCTGCGTGCCGGCGAGCAGCACGTCAAAGCCGAGGGCGTCGAAGCCCAGCGGCACGGCGGTCATCGAGCTGACGGCGTCCACGATGAACATCACGTCGGGATACTTGGCCTTGAGCGCGGCGATCTCGGCGATGGGCGACATCGTGCCGGTGCTGGTCTCGTTGTGGATGAGCGTGAGCGCGTCGAACTGGCCGGTGGCGAGCTTCGCGTCGATCTGCTCGGCGCGGATGGGCGAGCCCCACGGCACCTGCAGCGCCTCGGCGTCCTTGCCGCACTTCTTGGACACGTCGAACCACTTGTCCGAGAAGGCGCCGTTCATGCAGTTGAGCACCTTCTTGGTGACGAGGTTGCGCAGCGCGCCCTCCATCACGCCCCAGGCGCTGGAGGTGCTGAGATAGACGAGCTGTTTGGTGGACAGCAGCGTCTGCAGTTGGGGCTGGATCTTGGCGTAGAGGTCTTTGAAACCCTGTCCGCGGTGGCCGATCATCGGCGAGCAGAGGGCCTGGAAGGTTTTGGGGCTGACTTCGACCGGACCCGGAATGTGCAGTTTTACGTGTGCCATAAAATGGGACCGCGAAACTTCCACACGCGCGCCGGGCAGGCAAGCGCCGTGGTGCGTGGCCATCCATGCGGGAGGAGGCAACCGGGGCGAAGCAAAACGCAAAAGACGCGGAACATATTTCGCGGAATGACGATTTACTTCCGGCGGTTCGCGTCCTAGAACCGGACGACGTTCCTGTTCATCCCCATGAAAAAAATCGAAGCCATCATCAAACCTTTCAAGCTCGAAGAAGTGAAAGACGCCCTGCACGAGGCTGGCGTGGTCGGCATGACCGTGACCGAGGTCAAGGGCTTTGGCCGGCAGAAGGGTCACACCGAGGTCTATCGCGGCGCCGAATACACCGTGGATTTTCTGCCCAAGATCAAGATCGACGTGGTGGTGGCCGATGATCTGGCGGCCCGGGTGGTGAGCGCCATTGTGGGGGCCGCCAAGACCGGGAAAATCGGCGACGGAAAGATCTTTGTTTCCACGATCGAGGAGGCCATCCGCATCCGCACCGAGGAGCGCGGCGACAACGCGGTTTGATTTCGCTCGACGGCATCCGCAGTCAGGCGGACAGTTGCAGCCGTCGTGAAACCGCGCCGTCACATTGCCCAGTCCCGAGCCCGTAAAAACAGCCGGAAAATGGGGCAAAAATGCGGTGTGAACAACTTGGGTACAAGACTTAGCAGTTTGATCTAGTTTGCCGCCACGCGATTGCTAAAAAGCGGCCCGACAAAATTCCAAAGCTCGAATCTGCTCCCTGTGATGCGCCCGGCTCCAACGTCTGTTTCGGTAGAACTCAACCCGTTGATAAACAACGGGTTGAATCATCTTCTGATGACGTGTCGCCGCGCCGGCAGCGGAGTGTTTTCACCGCTTTTGTCCGTGTTCAACCCGGTGCAACTGCCTCATTTCTGCCACGTTACGGCTGTGTGACATACAGGGCGTGAATAAACTCCTCAAATTCGTCTCGACCTAACTGCCAAAACCGACATGCCTGTTGCCGCACAAGCTCTCTGGTCAGCCGCTCAGGATTCCCTCCGCGGAATGCTGAAAACTGAAATCTACTCACTCTGGTTTGCGCCGATCCAGCCGCACCAGCTCAAGGGGGAGACACTGACGTTGGCGGTGGCGGATGAGTTCTGCGAAATGTGGCTCAAGGACAACTACCTTGACCTGTTGCGCTCGGTCGTCAGCCGGGCGGCGGTGAAGCCGATGAGCATTGCGTTTGTGATCGCGGCACCGCAGCCGACGACCCGCGCCACCGCTCCGCAGGCGGAGCCTGAGCCGTTGCCAACTGCTGAAGAGCCGGCGGAAATCCCGGCAGCACCCCGGGCCGGTGAACCCCAGCTCAATCCCACCTACACGTTCTCGACGTTTGTGGTGGGGAACAACAATGAGTTCGCCCACAGCGCCTCGGTGGCGGTGGCGCAAAACCCCGGCAAAGCCTTCAATCCGCTCTTCCTGTTTGGCGGTGTCGGTCTCGGCAAGACGCACCTGCTGCACGCGATCGGGCATCACATGCTCACGCAGAAGAAACACGCCAAGGTCGCCTATCTGAGCTGCGAGAAGTTCACCAACGAGTTCATCGACGGCCTGCAGAACAACACGCTCGCCAAGTTCCGCCGCAAGTACCGGCAGGTCGATGTGCTGCTGGTGGATGACATCCAGTTCCTCGTCGGCAAGGAGCGCATCCAGGAGGAGTTCTTCCACACCTTCAACGCGCTTCACGAAAACCGGAAGCAGATCGTGCTGAGCTGCGACCGCCCGGCCAACGAGATCCAGGGCCTGGAGGCCCGCCTCATCTCGCGCTTCGAGTGGGGCCAGACGGCCGATGTGCAGCCGCCCGATGTCGAGACGCGCCTCGCCATCCTCCGCAAAAAAGAGCAGGCCTACGGCTACGCCCTGCCGCCCGAAATCCTCAATTTCCTCGCCGAGCGTATCCGCACGAACATCCGCCGCCTCGAAGGCGCCTTCACCCGCGTGGCCGCCTACGCGCAGCTCACGGGCCGGCCGCTCAAGGTCGAGACGGTCGAAACCCTGCTGCGGGAAATCCTGCAGGAGGAAGGCCGGCAGACGATCACGATCGACGTGATCCAGAAGCGCGTCGCCGAGCACTACGACATCCGCTTGGCGGACATGACCAGCAAGCGCCGCCCCGAGAACATCGCCTTTCCGCGTCAGGTGGCCATGTTCCTGGCCCGCCAGCTGACCGAATCGAGCCTCAGCGTGATCGGTGACGCCTTTGGCGGCCGCGACCACGGCACCGTGCTGCACGCCTGCCGCGCCGTGAAAGACCGCATGGAAGTGGACTCCAACGTCCGCCAGGCCGTCGGCTATCTGGAAAAGCAGCTGATTCGCTGAAATGGGCGGCAGCCTTCAACCGGTCACCCGCCGGGGCAGATCGCGTTCTCCCCGGATGAGGTCAACCAGCTCGATGAGGTCCGTTTCTGGCTGACGGTAGAAAATCAGCCACCGGTGAAATGGCTTTTGCACGGTCACGAAGCGATAGCCGTTGCGGTGTTTCCAGACTGCTCCAGCATGTGGGCGTTCCGCGATCTTCATCACAGAGTCGTCCACCGCCTCCGCGAACCGCCCCGCCAGTTGCGTCGCCGCGTCCCGGCCATGTTCGGCCTGAGCTGAATACCAAAGGATCCCATCGCACAGGGCCGAGACGAATCCCTCGCGCCGGATGAGTGTCATCCGACGCGTTTTCTGGCCAGAACCGCTTTCGCCAGCCGTCTGGCGTCACCGGGAACCCATGGCGCCGATGCGGTGCGTTCGGAAGAGGCCAGGCGCCGGTTTATCTCGGGTGCACCGAGTCCGTTCTCGGGCTCGTGTGTCGGTCGGGCCGGTACCAAGGCGACCATATCCTTCCCGTTGAGCAAATAGACTGTCTTGCCCGCTGCCGCCTGCCGGACGAGTGCGCCCAGTTTCGGTTTGGCCTCGCTGATGATGTAGGTCGCCATGACCCGAATAGGACTCGTTCAGGACTCACCGTCAACCGGGAAGAATAATGCATACACGGTCCGTGACCCAGCTTCGCCGCCGGTTCCAGGGTTTGGCGGATTGATCCCGATGCCGATTACACCGGGGCATTCCGAGTAACCTTTCAGGCGATGATCTGCCGGATGGGGCTCCCATCCTCCACTAGCTTCATCGTGCGGGCGAGGGCCTGCACTTCCATCTTCTTCGGGTCGAGGCCGAGCTGGTGCAGGATCGTGGCGTGGAGGTCGCTGTAGTAGTGCGGGGAATCCACCGCCTGATAGCCCACCTCGTCGGTGCCGCCATGGACCACGCCGCCGCGGATGCCGCCGCCGGCCATCCAGGAGGTGTAGCCCTTGGGATTATGATCGCGACCGGTGGTGTTCTGGGACCACGGCGTTCGTCCGAACTCACTCGTCCACACGACCAGGGTCTGGTCCAGCATTCCGCGCTGTTTCAGGTCGTGGATCAGGCCGGCGATGGGCTTGTCCGTGGCGCGACAGAGCGGTCCGTGTGTCTTCATGTCGCCGTGGGAGTCCCACGCGCCATTGCCGCCGCCCGCGTGGCAGATCTGGATGAACCGCACGCCCCGCTCCGCCAGCCGTCGCGCCAGCAGGAGCTGCTTGCCGAAGTCCTCCGTCTCTTTTTCGCCGATCCCGTAGAGCGCTTTCACATATTCGGGCTCACCCGAGAAATCCACCGCCTCGGGTGCCGAGAGCTGCATGCGCGCGGCCAGCTCGTAGGCCTTGGCGCGGGCCTGGATATCCAGGTTGGCGGCGTAACGCTCGCGGAACTCCTGGTTCATCGTGTGCAGGAGCTGCATCTGCCGCTCGCGCTCGGCCCCGGAGCCGCCTTGGGGCGGATGCAAATTCGGGATGGGCGTCTCGCCCGCCTGAAAGGGGGTCGCCGCCGAGTAAGCGCCGAGATAACCACCGGTCAGTTGCACCGGGGAGGAGGGCCGCCCCAGGTTCACGAAGGTGGGCAGGTTCTTATTGGCGCTGCCGAGCGCGTAGGAGATCCAACTGCCAAAGGCCGGATGATCAAAGGCCCGGCCACGATGGCCCGTTTGCGTTTCGACGACGGCGGGGAAGTGATTGCCCTCGTGGCACCACATCGACCGTACGACCGCGATTTCGTCGATCACACCACCCACATGGGGAAACCAGTCGGAGACTGGAATGCCGGACTGGCCATGGCGCGTGAAGGTGCGGAGGCAGGGAATGACCGGCCGCTTCATGGCTGCCAGGTTGTCGCCGAAGCCGATCGCATCGATGTATTTCCCCGCCCACTTGTTGTCCTTGGGGTCGAAAGTGTCGATGTGGCTCACCCCGCCACACATGAAGAGGAAGATGATCGACTTTGCCTTCGCCGCATGGTGCGGGCCGACCAGGACCTCCTTGACCTCGCCCGCTTCCGCCCAGAGCCCGCCGAGCGCGAGCCCGAGGAAGCCGCCGCCGATCTGGTGGATGAAGTCGCGTCGCGCCAGCCGACCGCAGGGATACATGGCCGAGCGCTGAAGCTTATCGGACATAGATGAACTCATCGAGGTTGAAGAGCAGCCACGCGAGGCGGTTCAGTCGGGTGGGATCGTCCTCGAGATAGGCCAAGGCGGCGGTCCGCTCGGTGGGGGAAGGTGGCCGCGCCAGTACGGCCTGATAGGCCAGTTCGACCGCCGAACCCAGGTCATCCTTGGCCTCCTGCTTCAGCCGATGCGCCAGCGCGTTGCCGGCCTGGTCGATGTCGGCGCTGTTCATGAGGAAGAGCGCCTGGGGAGCGGTGACCGTCTGCGTGCGCAGTGGACAGGGCGCGCGGCCGTCATCCACGTCGAACGCCTGCAGGAAGTTGGGCGTGACCTCCCGGCTCGCGGAGTAACCGCGCACCATGTATGCGCCGCGCCGCTTCAGTTTCACGCCCTCGGTGCTGGTGGCTTCCTCCGCCTTACGCTTCCCGGAGCCGTTGCCGGTGGCGGCTTCAAACGACGGGCCGCCCACCTTCAGGTCCAAGTCACCCACGGCCGCGTGAATGGAATCCCAGATCGGCTCGGCTTCCAAGCGGCGCAGGCGGAAGTGCCAGAGCGCGGTGTCGTCGGGATCAAGCGCCTGGCTCTCCGCCAGCTCCGGTCCTGCTTCCGACGCCCGCTTGTAAGCCTCCGAGGTCACCATCAGGCGGTGCATCTGCTTCATGCTGTAGCCGACCCGCACAAACTCCGACGCCAGCCAGTCCAGCAGCTCAGGATTGTTCGGCAGGCCGCCCGAGACGCCGAAATCGCTCGGGTTCTTTTGCAGGCCTTCGCCGAAATGCCATTGCCAGAGCCGGTTCACTGCCACGCGGGCGAACAGCGGATTCTCCGGCGCGGTCAGCCAGTCGGCGAACGCCTCAATACGGCCCGCGCGGAAATCGGGATCGGCCGGGGCGAAGGGCCAGCCGGGCTTCACCTCGTGCTGCTTCTCGGGCCGCAGCGGATCGCCACTGGTCAGGATGTAGCTCTTCTCCTGTTCGCGTACGGGGTCCACCTCGACCGTGTGAAATACCGGTAACGTGGGCACGGGCGGGACCTTCACCGCGTTCAACTGCCGTTGGAGTTCCCCGTACTGTTTGCGGGCCTCCTCCGGCATGGCCTCGGTGAGCTTGTCGCCGTCGATGCGCAGGATCGGGAAGTAATCGTCCGCGATCTTCTGCTCCGCGACGGTCCGCCGCAGTTCCGGCTTGCGGATGATCGCCTGGGCCTCCGGAGGGAGCATCAGGACCCGTTCGTCGTACAGCTTCGTCCGGTACGGTGCCGCGAAATCGCTCACCGCCTTCTCGAACGGGTCGCGCAGCTTCTCGCCCTCGGCCTGCGCCTTGCCAGCGGCCAGCAGGTCGGCCGCACTCGCCAGGGTGATCTTGCGCAGCACCAGCGGATCGAAGAGCGCCTTCATCTCGTAGTAGTTCCGCTCCGAGATGGGGTCGTACATGTGGTCATGGCATTTCGCACAGCCAACCGTCAGGCCCATGAAGGCGGTCGAGACCGTGTCCACCGCGTTGATCGCGAGGTCCTGCGGATTCTCGCCGGTGCCCCGCGCGAGGAAGCCCAGCGCGAACTGGTCGCCGGGGCGCGGTTCGCGGCGCGAGCGGTAGCCGGTGGCCGACATCTGCGTGCGCTCGTTCGAGCGTCGGCCCGTGAGCTGGAGCTGCACGAACTGGTCGTAGGGCACGTCATCGTGCAGCGCACCGATCACCCAGTCCCGCCACAGGTGGATGCCGGGTGCGGCAGTCATCCGCTCATCGGCATCGGCATAGCGCAGCACATCCAGCCAGTGGCGCGCGTAACGCACCGCGTGCTGCTCATCGGCGAGCAGTCGGTCGACGACCTTCTCGTAGGCATCGTCCGAGGTGTCCGTCAGAAACGCCGCCTGTTCTGCCGGCGACGGTGGGAGGCCGGTCAGGTCGAGATGAACCCGGCGTAACAGGGTCAACTTGTCGGCCGGACCGGCGGCTTTGAGCTTTCGGCTCTGCTGGTCGGCCCGGATGAACCGGTCGATCGGGTTGGCTTCCGGGCCTTCGGGCAACGCGGGACGGACAACAGGCTTCAGGGACCACCACGGTCCGTTGGTGCTCGTGACTGCCCCCGCACCCACCGACGTCCAAGCCGCTAGCCACGCCAGCAAGAGCAGTCTTTGGCCGCTGCTCAGACCTGGAATCGTTCGTCGCATCGTTTGCATTTGGCTCCGGGTTGCTGTGAGCGCGTTCTCGGCCGTTATTTCGGGCTTGGTTCCGTCGGCCGCGTGACCTGCATTAGCACCACCGCGCTGCTGGCACCCCACGAATAGCGGACTCCCTCCGGAGTCGGCTCAGGCCAGCGTGGCCAGATCAGGGAATCCGTGGCGCGCCGTGCCTGCCAGGCGGCGTCCGCATTCTTCTGCAACCACTGCTCAAAGGTCGCCTGCTCGCCTCGTTCCTTCATGTAGCGGGCGATCCACCGCGCTCCGATGCCGTTGAAGCCGCCGCCGTCGCCCTTCTCACCGGCGGCAGGGAAATACCCGTTCTTGCACAGCTCGTTCATGGCGAAGGTCGCCGCCAGCTTCGCCTCGTTGGTGAAGCCGAGGAAGTTGGCCGCGGCGACAAACGTGCCCTGATTGTACGTCAGGGCGAAGCGGGCGATGTGCCCGTTCGTGCCGATGTTGTCCGCCACCCGGCCGGTCGCGGGATCAAACAGGGTGGCACGCAGCCAGAGAAATGTGTTCGTCGCCTTCACGAAATAATGGGCTTCGCCCGTGGCCTGTCCCAAAAGGAAGGCCGCGATTGCTCCAGGCCCGTTGATGCAGGCGTTCTTGGAGCGATTGTCGGTCTTCCACCAGAGACCGCCGCCGAGGTTGGTCGAGCTGGCGCGGGCATAACAGAGATCGAAGTTCAGCTTGGCGACATCGCGAAACTCGGGATTGCCCGTGAGCAGATGCGCCCGGGTGCAGGCCATCACCATCCACATGATGTCGTCATTGAAAGGATTGCGGGACCAATTGGTATGATGATCGGCCAGAAACCCGTGGAACAGGTTGGTGAACATGGCCAATTGCTGCGGGCGATGGGTCCGCTCGTAGGCGTCGAGGACCATTTCCATCTGCTCGGCGCGCATCCAGAAGGAGACCTTGCCGCCGTCGGTGCTTTCCTTGAACCACGCGCGCCCTTCCTGTTCCGCATAAAAGGCCCTGGCATGGGCTTCAAAAGCCGAGTCGGCGTCGGCCGCGGTAAACGCCCGGGTGGTCATCGCCGCGCTGGCGATCCAGCAACCCATGAGGGTCAGCCAACCGAGGAGGCGCCGCGCTGATGTGGGCAGCGTAAGGTTTCGTTCGGCGGTGCTAAGCATGTGCAGAAAAGGTGACGCGTTTGGGTTCGCTCACGTTCAGCGAATGTCGCCAAAGGTGACTTTCTCGGGAGCCGTTTTGCCATCGAGAATCTGGATGGTCGTCGCCGGGCCAAGGTCTGGTTGGTCCCATGAGCGCAGGACCCACACGACCTTCTTGTCCGGCGTGAATTCCACGGCCTGCACGGGGGCGTTCGTGCGGTCGAGTTTTCCGCTCCATTCGTTGAACCAATTGTTCACGAGGGTATTTCCATTCGGCAGCCGCCACGCCAGTTGCAGGCTCGTGAGCGGATAAGCCGGCGAATCCACAGACGGGGTGAGGGTTGAAACGGTTTCGCCGGCGGGTGTCATTTCGCGAATGCTGGTACGGTCCACAATCAGGACGTTGCCGTTGTCCAAGGGCGTGACGCCCCACGGACCGTTGGCCGGCCACGAGCGGAGTTCCTTGCCGTTCGTGTCGTATTCGCTGACGCGCTTCAGGTCCATGTGGGCCAGCACCAGCGTACCGTGCGCGGTGATCCGGCCGTGCCGGAAATGGCCATGCGTGCCCTTGGGATTGCCGACGGGCACCGGGAATTCCTTTTTCGTCTCGCCGGTCCGGATGTTCACGACCTTTACGAGGGCGGGATCGCCATTTTGCACGTAAAGCACATGGTCCGTGCCGATCGGCATCGCGGTGTGGATCTCTGTACCTGCGGGGGCTTCCAATTTCCACAGCACTTGGTGGTCAGGGGAAATCAGTTCCACGGCATACTGGTGCGCCAGCAGCACGTTGCCGTTCGAGAGCAGCACGGCGTCGCTGACCTCACCGCGACCGGTCGGATCGTCATAGGTCCAGACGATCTTGCCGTGGCGGACAATGAACGCGCGGCGCTGCTTGGATTCGCCCGCATAGAGGAAATCGTGCTCGGCCAGCCCGTGCCCCGGCAGCTTAATCGTCGTCGGCGCGAGGTCAGCCTCGGCCGCGCAGGACTGCATGGGAGCGAACGTGGCGACACTCACGGCGCCGGCCAGCAGGAACTTTTGAATCATGTGCATTGGGTAGATGGCAGCATGGAAACCCATTTCGAGACGGGTGACGAGTGACGAGTTCGGGGGAATGAGCCAGTGAGCCAGTGCGCCAGTGAGCCAGTAGGTCAGTAAACAGTGAACAGCCGAACAACGCCGCCGCCCACTTTCTCACTTACTGGCTCACTGACCTACTGACTCACCCGCCGGGATTGACTCCGGCCACCCCGCAATCAAACTTGAGCACCTCCACGTTACTCCTGTCATTCGCACCATGAAACTCGCCCCCCGCCATTGGCTCGCTCTTGCGACCGCCCTTGTCCTCATGCCAATTCAATCGCACGCCGCCGACTCGCCCGTCATCGCTCCCGACGCGAAACTGGAAAAGATCGCGGACGGCTTCATCTTTACCGAAGGCCCGGCCACCGACCGGGATGGAAACGTCTTCTTCACCGACCAGCCCAATGACCGCATCATGAAGTGGAGCGCCGCCGACAACACCTGCACCGACTGGCTCAAGCCCTCGGGTCGCTCGAACGGCACCAAGTTCGACAAGGCCGGCAATCTCCTGACCTGTGCAGACGAAAAGAACGAGCTCTGGTCCATCGCGCCGGACAAGAAGGTCACGGTGCTGGTGAAGGATTTTGACGGGAAGCTGCTTAACGGGCCAAACGACCTCTGGATCCGTCACGACGGCGCGCTCTATTTCACCGACCCGCTGTACCCGCGCGACTATTGGAAGCGCGACCCCAAGCTGCAGCAGGACGGCCAGCACGTCTATTTCATGCCCGCCGGCCTGAAATCCGTGAAGCGCGTCACCACCGATCTCAAGCAGCCCAACGGCATTGTGGGCACGCCGGATGGCAAGACGCTTTACGTCTCCGATCTCGGCGCGCACAAGACCTACAGTTACAACATCCAGCCCGACGGTTCGCTGACGAACAAGCGCCTCTTCTGCGAGCTCGGTTCCGACGGCATGACCCTCGACAGCTTGGGCAACCTCTATCTTACCGGCAACGGCGTCACCGTCTTCGATCCCACCGGGAAACAGATCGAGCACATCGAGATCGCCGGAGCCTGGACTGGCAACGTCACCTTTGCCGGCAAGGATCGTGACCTGCTCTTCATCACCTCGAGCAAGGTGGTTTACGGCATCAGGATGAAGGTGAAGGGAGTGAAATAATTACGAGTTACGAAGTTCGAATTGAGAATTACGAAGTTTTGATTTCCGAATGCCCCTTCCAATCATGAATCCCTTTTCACGACGGCTGATCACGATGTCCTTCCTGACTGCTGCGCTTCTAGGCAATGCACAGGCTCTGACCCTGCAGCGGGTTGAGCAGACCGACTTCGGGACCGCCCGCGACGGCGGGAAGGTCAAGCTGATCACGCTGCGGAACGCCAGGGGTGTCACCGCCCAGATCATCAGCTACGGCGCGATTATCAAGGAGCTGAACGTTCCGGATCGCCTGGGGCACCTCACCAATGTCGTCCTCACCACTGACACGCTCGCGAAGTACGAGCAGTTTAACGGTCCCGCCGCCGTCATCGGTCGCGTGGTCAACCGCATTGGCGGCGCGCAGTTCGAACTTGATGGCCACATCTACAAGCTGCCGGCCAACAACGGGAAAAACACGATCCACGGTGGCAACAAGGGATTTTCCCAACACGTCTGGACGGTCGAGGCCGCCCCGGCGAAGGCCGGCGAGTCCTCGGTGAAGCTCAGCTACCTGAGCAAGGACGGTGAGGAAGGCTTCCCCGGCAACCTGAAGACCACCGTGGTGTACACGCTGACCGACCGCAACGAGCTCCGACTCGATTACGAGGCCGAGACCGACATGCCGACCATCGTCAACCTCACCAACCACGCCTATTGGAACCTCGCCGGCGGCGGCAGCTGCCTGGACAACGTCCTCCAGATCATGTCCGACAGCTACACCCCGCAGGACGCGGAGCTGATCTCCACCGGCGAAATCCGGCCGCTCAAGGGCACGCTCATGGACTTCAGCGCGCCAACCCGCATCGGCGACCGCATCGAGCAGCTGAAGCCGAAGATGAACGGCTACGACCACAACTACATCCTCGGCGACAGCAAGGCCCTGAAGCTGGCCGCGCGCCTGGTCGAACCCAAGAGCGGACGCATCATGGAAGTGCGGACCACCCAGCCGGCGATCCAGCTCTACACGGGCAACCACATGGCCCACACCGCCGTCTGCCTCGAGACCCAGCACTACCCCGACGCCATTCATCACGCGAATTTCCCGTCCATCGTGATCCGCCCCGGAGCGCCGCTGAAGGAATCCACCGTGTTCAGCTTCTCGGCGAAATAGGTACAAGCCGGGCTGGGTGGGTCCCGAACTCCGAGGAGAGGGCCGAGTGCAATCCGTCTTGACTATATCCGTTACGGATATATAAAAAACGCGCTTGGCAACTTCCTCAAAGAACGCCAGTCCGGCGGAACCGGAGCAGCTTCTGCCCCTGACCCCGGCCGTGTTCCACATCCTCGTGGCCTTGGCGGGCGGTGAGCTTCACGGCTACGCCATCATGCAGGATGTGATTGCCACCACCGACGGGCAAATCCGCATGGGACCGGGCACGCTCTATGGGACGATCAAGCGGATGCTGGAGATCGGGTTGATCGAGGAATGCGGCGACCGTCCGGACCCCGGCTTGGGGGATGAACGGCGGCGCTATTATCGGCTGACTGGTTTTGGCGGGCGGGTAGCCACTGCCGAGACCCAGCGCCTGTCAAAAATCCTGCGCGAAGCGCGCCGCCGGGGCCTGGCGGATGGCGTGGCGTCCAACCCGGGATGATGCGATGAGCGATTCTGTTCCCAACGCCGCCGACCCGGCCCGACGCCATGTGGCCATCTATCGCCGGCTGCTCAGCCTCTTTCCTTCGGAATTTCGCGGCACCTACGGCGGTCTCATGACCCAGCTGTTCCGCGATCAATGCCGCGAGGCCCGGCAGCGGGCGAAGCCGTGGGCCATGGGCTTGCTGTGGGCACAGACTGTGTTGGACACCGGCAAGGCGGCCGGCCGCGAACACCTCAGCAACCTGCGGAAATGGTTCCGGTTTCGGCCCTTCAAATCTCCCCTGCGAAACACGCTTATGAATGCTCCCATCCCCTCCCGCTACCGAGCGGCTAAATGGCTGATTCCTGCGGGCATGCTCGTCGGAGTCGCCGTGTCCGCCATCGTCGCTCTGACCACGCCGGACGAGTACCGGTCCAATTCGGTGCTTATGCAGGCACCAAAGCTCATGGTGGGTGGTGCTGGCACCGCGCAGACATCCCGAGGCGAGGACACTGTGTCAGCAACGCTGTTGCTGATGCAAAATGACGCCGTCGTCCACCGTGTGCTCAACAAATTAAAAGAAGGCCAGGTTGGCACCAACCCGCCGGCGCGTCCGACGCTCGGGGCCCAGCCTGGTGCCGGAGGCACGTTCATTCTGTCGGTCATGAGCACTAACTTCGAGTATTCCCGTCAGTTCGCGACGGCCTGGGCACAGGAATTTGTTGACTTCAAGAAGCAGCAACAGCGGTCACTGCTGGCCGATGCCGAGGCACGGTTCACCCAGGATATTTTCATTTTCCAACAGAAACTTGAACGGGTTACGAAGATGCGGGACGACCTCTCGCAGAAGTACCATATCACCACGGCGGATGACAGCGACAGCCAGGCGCAGCGGCGGTTGGATGATGCCAAGGCGGAATATGCCACATTGCAGATGGAACTCCACGAAACCGAGCAGGCGAGCGCCGAGGAACTTGCCCTGAACGCGCCCGGAAACCGGTGGTTCGAATTCCGGCTGGAACTGAGGCGCGCCGAACACCGGCTGGAGGCATCACCCAACGATCCGGCCCTCAAGGCGGAGGTGGCCCTGCGCGAGAACGATCTCAAAGCCCTGCTGGGGGTCACCGAGGAAATGCGGCGGACAAAAATCGATTTGCTCAGCCGGCGTGTCCGCGATCGGGCCAAACATTTTGACGAACTGAATTCCGCTTTCTTTGACACGACAACGCAACGGGGCGAACTGAAGCGGCTGGAGGAGGAGCGGCAGCGCATACGCGCACAATTGGACGAACTGAACCGCTCCCAGCTTAGCTTTTCCCGGACCAATTCCGATTCGGATCAGTTCACCATTCTGTCCGCCGGCGGAGGTGTTCCCAGGCCGGTAGAGCCCAACCGCCCATATATCATGTTGGAGGGTTTCACCCTGGGAGCCTTGGTGGGGCTCGTTCTCGCCCTCATCCGTGCCCGCACGAGCGGACCCAAAGATCCTGGCACTCCTAGCTCGACCGCGTCGCTGATTCCGGCTCCCATCGGGGCCTGAGTGATCCCACGTTTCCTATGCTGCCTGGCCTGGGCGATGGTGTGCCAGGTTCTCGCCACGGCGGCCGGCTTTCTTCAGACTGAGCTGATCTTCCCGCCGGAGTCGTGGCATAACCACGCCTCGTGCGTCGTCGAGACTCCGCGCGGCGATTTGTTCGCCTGCTGGTTCCACGGTTCCGGCGAACGCACCGCCGACGATGTGCGCATCGAGGCCGCCCGTCTTCCGCGTGGTTCGACGAACTGGAGTCCCCGCTTCGTGCTCGCCGACACGCCCGGGTATCCCGACTGCAATCCGTCGCTGCTCGTGGACGCGCAGCAGCGGCTCTGGCTGTTCCATCCGACTATCCTGGCGCACACGTGGGAAAGCGCGCTGCTCAAGTTCCACGTCAGCGGCGACTGGACGGGGAAAGGCGTGCCCCGTTGGGAGCACGAAGGCGTCATTCACATTACACCGGGTGCCAGCTTCACGGCGGCAGTCACCAACGCGATTCCCGCCATGGAAGCCTTCGCCCGCCAGTCCGGTTGGGACGCGCGGACTCAGAAAGATGTGGCTGAATACCTGGGCGCCATGCGCAGCCATGCCAGCGACGAGCTTTATTGCCGGCTGGGCTGGATGCCCCGGGCGCATCCGTTGGCGGTCGGATCGCGCCTGTTGCTGCCCCTCTATCACGATGGTTTTTCGTTCTCGCTCATCGCCATCTCGGACGATACGGGCGTGACGTGGCATTGCAGCGCGCCACTGATCGGCGGCGGCAACGTCCAGCCCAGCCTGGCCGCGCGCCGCGACGGCACGCTGGTCGCCTACATGCGGGACAACGGCCCGCCACCGAAGCGTGCGCTCACCGCCGAGTCGCACGACCGTGGCGAAACCTGGTCGCCCGTGATCGACAGTGTGCTGCCCAATCCCGGCTCCGGCCTGGAAATCGTGGCGCTGCGCAACGGCGTCTGGGCCTTCATCGGCAACGACACTGAGAACGGACGCCATTCGCTCGCCGTTTTTCTGAGCGAGGACGAGGGCCGTACCTGGCCGGTGAAGCGGCATTTGGAACGGGTGGCCCCGGGAACCGGTTCCTTCGCCTATCCCAGCCTCATCCAGGCCCGGGACGGCACACTGCACGCGACCTACAGCTGCTTTTTCGGCAATGGTGGGCGCGGAGAGACGAAAGCTATCCGGCATGCGCACTTTGACGAGGCGTGGGTGAGGGCCGGGGACGCGCAGCCCTGACTGGCATGAGCATGGCCAAGCCAATCGGGGCTCGGTGGGGCGAGCGTCCGCGCGAGCCTCGGCTGCCCTAGTCCCGGGTTGCCCCGGCTCGCGCGGACGCTC
>CAIXUG010000020.1 GCA_903922605.1 uncultured Verrucomicrobiota bacterium | reverse complement strand
GGCGTGAAGGCGTCTGTCATTCCGCCGCGCCGGGTCGGAGACCGGCGCTCCGGGACCGAACAAGGGCTCAGCCGAGGTCGTGAAAATCCGCCGTGACCTGATCGCCGGCGAGGTCGAGCACGGCCACGCTGCGCTCGAGCTTGAAGCGCGGTTTGCCCGAGTAGCCGGGGTTGAAGAACAGAGTGCTCCCGACGGTCTCGCAAAAGCGCTGGTGGGTGTGGCCGAAGACCACTACATCCGGTTTCACGCGGGCGAGCCGTTGGGCCAGGTTTTCCGTGAGTGAACGCGGGTTGACGATGTGGTGCACAAAGAACTTCCGCCCGCCCAGCTCCACGATCTCGCTCTCCCGGAAGTCGAGGCCGGCGTCATTGTTGCCCAGCACGGCGGTCACGGGCGCGATGTCTTCCAGTTCGAGGATGAGGCTGGGATAGCCGATGTCGCCCGCGTGCAGGATGTGGTCCACGCCCTCGAACAGGGGGAAGACCTGGGGATCGAGGTGGCCGTGTGTGTCGGAAATGACTCCGATCCTCACGCCTTGGCTTCCTCCGGTTCGGCTTCCGTCTCGCCCTCCGCCGGCTCCCCCTTTTCGACGGGCGATTCGGAAGTGGTCAGCTTCCAGGCGGCCCCGAACAGGGCGGTGAAGAGCCCGCCGCTGAGCAGGGTGTTCCGGAAAAACTCCCACGTTTGCGGCCAACCCTTCGTTCCCGACGTCAGGGCGATGAGCCACCCCGTGAGCGTTTTGGTATATTCCGGATTATGGAAGGGGTTGAGCAGCCAGGCGGTCGTGTTGGTGACGAGGTAGAAGATGATCGCCCCGAGCATCCCGCCGCCCAAGAGGCCCAGCAGGCTGCGGGTGCCGCGGAAGCGCCGCCCCAGCCACCACAGCACGGCGTAGCCACCGTAGTTGCAGGCCTGAAACAGCAGTCCGCCAAGGGTGAAAACCTCATAGCCACGGACAAACTGGTAGAAGCAGTTCAGCACCAGGTCGGTGACGAGCAGCATGGCGAACGGCGCCCGCCAGCTCAGGTTCGGCGGGAAAAACGCACCGGCACAGAACACCAGCGCATAGACGGCGCTGAAGTTCAGGGGCATGAGTCCCGGCCAGCGCGACAGGGCGACCAGCACGAGAAAGATCACAGGCAGCAGTTGGCGGAGACGGTCCTTCAACGGAGGCGGAGCTTAGGGCACGTCCGGAAATTGGGAAGAGTGCTGTTTGTCGGAGAAGACAGGAGACAGGAGCGGCCTTGCGGCCGGGAGTCAGGAGGAGAAGAGGGGTGCGGGGCGAGGTGGCCATTCACCCTTTCCAAGAACCTGCACCTCTTACCATAGAACCGGGTGTGAGCGTTGGGAGAAGGGGGGCTGGGGGGGATTCGGGTTGGCCATCGCGTGAGCATCCTGGAGTGCGGCGCTGCTGCGCCGCTTTGGTCGGGGGCCACGAACGAAACCGGAGCGATCACGGGCAAGGATGCCTCCGCACGGGATGGGCCGGGGAAACTCCCAGTCAGCTATTTCGGCGGATCGACAATTGTTGGCGGAGGAGGAGGGCCGTTGGTTTCGATTTTCGCAACCCCAGGAAACAAGCCGGCCAGATTGGTGACACTGAGCGGCTTTCTCCGGATGTAGCGCGGATCTTTGACCGTAAGCTGAAGGATTTTCTTCTCCGGAAGATATAATTCCACAAACGCGGAACTGCCGAAGCCTTCCCTCCGGTGCTTTTCGGACTTCCACCAGACCATGTAGATCGGAACAAACCCGGAGGTCTTCGGCGGGTCGCCCAGTTTTTGCAGGCCGTTCCAAAACGGGGAAAGCGCAACTGCGGGCTCGCATTCACGGCCCAGCGCCTTCACGTCCACTGAGACCCGGGCGAGCCACTGGGTGGCAAGCAGAAAGGGGGTGTTCGTATCGAATTGGGAGAGGGGCACCTTCTCCCGGGAACGGATGGCAATGCCGGTCCGGTCGTAATCATTGACCACCAGGCTGCTGAACATGTTCGACTGGGTGGCATAATAATGATAATGCTCCGTGGAAATCCACCCGATCTTATTTTCCATGTAACCGTACCCAAATGGATTGATATGACAGCGGATCACGTCATCGGGCGTGATGACTTTGTCTTCATCCAGTCCCAGTTCGCCGGCCACGGTCTGCGCTTCGGCCACGAGGAGTTTGAAGGCGGCCTCCGCATAGGCACCGCTGGTGAACATCGGGGAAATGCTTACACTCCCATCGAGGTTGATCACCCGGGGAACGCCCGGCGGAAGCTCTTCGCCAAGCCCCACCGGACCGAGTGCGACCAGCAGGAGAAAGACGTACGGCAAGAGTTGGTGGCAACGGGCCTTCAACGGAGGCGGAGCTTAGCGACGGATTGCCAATTGCCAATTTTCAATTGCCAATGCGCGGACGCGTGACGCTTTTCCCCGTCCTTCATGAAGATTCCGACCTGCTGGTGCTGCACAAGCCGGCGGGGCTCGTCTGCCATCCGACCAAGGGCGACGAGTACTCCAGCCTGATCGGCCGCGTGCGCAAGCACCTCGGCTTGGTGGCCGAGCCTCAGATGGTCCACCGCCTGGATCGCGAGACGAGTGGTGTGATGATCTTCGGCAAGACGCCCGAGGCAGCGGAGGAATTGCGTCGGCTCTGGCAGGCCGGGCTAGTCACGAAGGAATACCTCGCCATCGTTCATGGCCGCATGCAGGCGGAGGCAGGCGTAGTCGATGCACCTTTGGGGAAGCATGAAGCCAGTGCCGTATCCGTCCGTGACTGCGTGCGGCCGGAAGGGGCTCCGGCGCGCACGTATTGGTGGCGGGTGCGGAACATTACCCGGCCCGAGGGGGAGTTCACGCTGCTGCGCGTGCGCCTGGACACGGGGCGCAAGCACCAGATCCGTATCCATCTGGCGCACCTCGGGCATCCGCTGGTCGGCGACAAGCTCTATGGCGCAGATGAGCAGCTGTACCTCGCCTTCGTGGAACGCCGGCTAACCGATGCGGGAAAACAGCAACTCTTGCTGGCCAATCAGGCCCTGCACGCTGCGAAGCTCTGGCTGCCTTGGACTGGTGAAGAGCGGGAATTCACCTCGCCGACCGAGCCGGCCTTCGAGGCATTTCTGCGCGGAGAGAGGGTCGAGTGGCTGGAAGACCCGTTTGATCCGCAGCGGCCGTTTGGAAAGTGACGAGTGGCGAGTGACGAGTGGCGAGTGCCCGCCGAGCAGTGCGGAGTCGGGGGGCATACGTGAGTCCTCTCGCTCAAGGATCAGGGCCGTTGGGGATTGTTTTCGGTTTTCAGTGTCGAAGACTCTGTAAGCGGGAGCATCCCACCATCTCCGTGCAGGGCACCGAAAACTGAAAACTGAAAACCGAAAACTGATCACAATCGAATCACGCTCCTCGTCCCCGCACGTTGACCGCAGCCCCCTCCCACCGCCATCGTCCCCGGGTGCGCATCCTGCTGCTTGGCGAGACGGCGCGCTTCCATAACGGAGGCGCCAACCGGGTTGTCGTCGAGACCTGTGACTGGCTGGCCCGCGCCGGGCATGAGGTTGCACTGGCCTTTCAGCATGGCGGGCCGGTGGAGGTCGGCTGCCGGACTTTTCACCTGCCCGAGGGGGGCACCCCGGAGCAGCTGGCGACGGTGCTCGACGAATTCCGGCCCGACGTCGTCCAAGTCCACTACGTGGCGCGGCCCGAGCGGCTGCCGGAACTGGCCGCGCGGGTGCCCACCTCCGTCTTCCTGCACGACCAGACTTGGTTCTGCCTTGCGGGTGACCGGGCGGACCGCCACTTCGATCCCTGTCACCGGCCGCATGGGCTGGCGTGCCTCTTCTGGAACTACGCGCAGGGCTGCGGAGCCAAGAATCCGCTGCTGAACTGGGCACGCTGGAAACGCACCCAACGGCTGATGGTGCTGAAATCCCTGCCGACGGCCCGCATTCAGGTGGCGTCGCGTTTCATGACCACGGGGCTGAAGGAAAACGGCTTTGATTTGGGACGGGTGGACGTGATCCCGCTCTATTCCGAACCGCCACCCGCCGAGTCGGCGACCGAAACCGGGCTGATCCTGCTGCCGTCGAGGCTGGTGCCAGCCAAGGGCGTGCAGGTTGCGCTGGATGCGCTCGGCCAGTTGAAAGACCTGCCATGGCGGCTGGTAGTGGCTGGCGAAGGCTGGCATCGACCTGCGCTGGAGGCGCAGGCCCGGCGGCTGGGAATGGCTGAACGGGTGATGTTTCTCGGTGAGATTGTACCGGCGCAGCTTGCGGCGTGGTATGCGCGGGCTCAGTTCGTCCTCTTTCCCGTGCTGCGGCAGGAACCATTCGGGCTCATCGGGGTCGAGGCGCTGGCCTACGGCAAACCCATCGTGGCCTTTGCCGGCGGCGCGGTGGACGAGTGGCTGTGGCCGGGCGAGACCGGCCTGCGCGTCGATGAGCGGACGCCGACCGCCTTTGCCGGGGCCATCCGGCGATTATTGGCAGAGCCAGCGCTGAGCGACGCGATGGCGGCGGCGGCGAAGCGGCGTTATGCGGAGTTCCATCCGACCGCGTACGTCAAGCGGTTGGTGGCGTCGTTTGAGCAGGCGCGATCCGGCTTCAGGTCCGGTGCCGGCTAGTGCAAATCAGGCAGCCGCACGCGAGGGCCAGAATGGCCCTGAGGTCAGGGCAAGCTTCGGCCGAGCCGGGTTTGATAGTCAGGGAATTGGAACACCGCTGGCCGCCCACTGAATATCCGCGCGTCCCGGGTCCGCTGGCTGGCTGTTGCGGGAGACACAGACGTAGTCGTAACGGAACCAAGCCGCGTGCCCTTCACCAAACACGATATTGCCGCCGGCATTGTGTCGGCCGGAGAAGCGGGTTGTGAAGCTGTACGAACTGCTGACATCGCCGGGATTGCTGCCAAAATACGGGATCTCGCTGGAGTGCGCCCGCTGTTCCGAAAAGACCACGAAGGCCGATGGGTTGGCGGCGGAGGAGAGCTTGAAGGGCGTTTCGGGGGGCGATGGATAGTTGATGCGTGCGTTGATCCCGTAATGAAACGCCGTGCTGAAGAACGGATCGGGATCAAGGTTCGGGTTTCGGGGTGTCGCCGCCGCTGTGGGGCAATTGAAAATCGAGCGCCCGTTGACAAAGCTGGCAACGGAGCTGGCATTCGCCCCGTATTTCCAAAGCGGCAGGCCAGACACGTAGGGTGGCAGGGCATTGAACCAGGCTGCCCTTCCGATTGAGCCGCCGCCGGACAGGTTTTGCATTTCGTCGGCGTACATTTCTGTCCAGACCGGATTGTGGTCGGGCGTCGCCACGTAGTTGGTGTCACGGGTCGCGGGGAAAAACTGATCGTGGTCGTCCGCGTACATGGTCATTGCAATCCCCCATTGTTTCAGATTGTTCAGGCAGACAACCTGATTTGCCTTTTGCTTTGCCCGGGCGAGCGCGGGCAGGAGCATCGCGGCAAGGATGGCGATGATGGCGATGACGACGAGCAACTCGATAAGCGTGAAACCGCGAAGGTTTCTCCCGGCCTGCGGGTGGGCGAAATTGCTCTGGAGCGAAATCATGCAGCGGCCGCAGCGACGGGTTTCCGTCGCCATTTGTGAATGCTCGAAGGTGAGACCCTCCTTCGTCAAGAGGCCCGCCAAACTGTAACGGCACGCCTTCCAGGACGCTGCTTTGTGCCTGAAGCCAGCCTGGAGCTGGCTCGTCAGTTGGACGCCTTTTCGTGGGTCTTGTCCGGCAACCGATATCTAACAGGCCCACGTGGGCCGGAATGTCAGGCCGTCTTGGCCGAAGCGCGGCGCTTCTGCTGCCAGAGCTTGAAACCCAAGCCAGCTCCAGCGAGCGCGGCCAGCCCCCAACCGGGGGACGTTTCGGGCACCGCGAAGGTGCTGCGGTAGATCACGTAGTGCGAATCGCTGGAGGAAGTGCTGTCCAGCGTGTCGTGCCAGATGAACTGGTCGGCGGCATTGAGCGTGGCAATGTTGCCCCAGGGAGCCGTGCCATTGGGAGCGGAAGCGCCGATGCCACCCCAACCCGTGGAATTGGCCGCAGTGATCTGGGCGGCGAGCGTGGTCACCAACGGAAGCGCGCCGCCGCTGTTCACGGGATTGTCGTTCGTGCCCGTGGAGACCCAGGACTCCCAGCTGGTCGTGTCAGACACTTTCAACCCCGTCGGAGAGGTGAAGTCGCCGCCCCACATTTGCTGGGCACCCTCATCCCACGCGACCACGTAGATGCGGTAATTGGGGCCCGGGCTGGCGTAATTCCACGTTTCGGCATTGCTCCAGGCATTGCCGCCGCTGGAACCCACGTCCGTGAGTTCGTTCCGGCCTATAAACGTGAGGTTCGAACCGTCTGCGAGGCCGTAGTAAAGGCCGTAGTGGTTGTCCGCCGTGACGTGGGCAACCTCCGCCTGGGCAACGCCGCCGGCCAGCGCGAGCGCGCCGAGGAGCGGGAGGCATTGGAGAGACTGTTTAACCAGGTTCATCGGACAGGTGTAATTTCAGAAGAAATGCCCGGTTTTGGAACCCTCCCGGGTTTAGGCGATGCCCTGAATCGGCTCTGTCGAAGCAGAGGTTTTCTTAGGGAATCTTCCGTATCCCGCCTTCTCGGCATGGCCAGTTTCCACCGATCCCGCTCCGCCGGATGGATGTTCGCAGCCGTCAACACTTGCCTTCCCTCCGGAGCTGGCCAAGGTTACGGCATCGTCATGCGTTTCCTCGCCCTATTGTCCCTGCTGGTCGGCCTGTCGGTCACGGCGGCGGTTCCCGAGCCGCCGGAATTGCCGCAGGAATTTCGCGGCATGTGGGTCGCCTCGGTGGGCAATATTGACTGGCCGACCAAGCCGGGTCTGCCGGTCGCCACGCAGCAGGCGCAGCTGCGCGGGATGCTGGACATGGCGAAGCGGCTGAACCTGAACGTTGTCATCCTGCAGGTCCGGCCCAGCTGCGATGCGCTCTATGCGTCCCCCTACGAGCCCTGGAGCGAGTATCTCTCCGGGCGCATGGGGCAGGCCCCCTTCCCGAAATGGGATCCGCTCCAGTTTGCCTGCGAAGAGGCCCATGTGCGCGGGCTGGAGCTGCATGCCTGGGCGAATCCGTTCCGGGCCCGCTATCACCAGGCGGTTTCGCCCATTTCAGCGGATCATGTCACCCGGCGACATCCCGAATGGGTCATTCCTTACGGCCGTTTCTTCTGGCTCGACCCGGGCAATTCCGACGCCCGCGACTGGTCGCTCAAGGTTCTGACCGACATCGTGCGCCGCTATGACATCGATGGCCTGCACCTGGACGACTATTTCTATCCCTACCCGGAAACGCTCGACGGGGTGGGGCTGCCGTTCGTGGATGACGTCACCTATGACCGCTACCGGCGCAACGGCGGTCGGCTGACCCGCGAAGATTGGCGGCGTGACAACATCAACGGGTTCGTGCAGCGGCTGCATTCGGCGATTCATGCGGAAAAGCCATGGGTGAAATTCGGTCTCAGTCCCTTCGGCATCTGGCGACCGGGCTTCCCGGCCGGGATCAAAGGCCTCGACGCTTACACCATCCTGAGTGCCGACTCACGGCAATGGCTGAATGCCGGCTGGTGCGATTACATGGCTCCCCAGCTCTACTGGCCGACGAGCCGGCGCGAGCAGAGCTTTCAGGGCCTGCTGCATTGGTGGGCCGAACAAAACACCTCGGGCCGGCTGCTGGTGCCCGGCATTGCCAGCGCCAGCGTGGGCAAGGACCGTCAGTCGGGGGATGTCATCAACCAGGTCCAGCTGAGCCGCAAGGATGGCGGAGCGAAGGGGGTCGTCTTTTGGAATGCCAGCAGCCTGCGGGACAACCTGGGCGGAGTGGCCAACCTGTTGGCAGGAAGTGTCTTTGACCAGCCCGCCCTCGTGCCGGAAACCCCCTGGCTGCGGTCGGCCGAGCCGCCCACCCCGGAGCTTACCGGGATCCTGAAACCCAGTCAGGGTTTCCTGTCGCTGAAGTGGAAGCTGGGAACCAATGACCCGGTCAGTGTGCTGGTGCTGCAGACCCGGTATGGGACTCAATGGCAGCAGGGCATCCTGCCTGCGCAGGCGGGTTATCGCGAATTCGACCGTCGGCGCGGCCTCGCGATTCCCGATGAGGTGCGCCTCGTTCCCATCGGTCGGACCGGAGCGCATGGTACGGCGGCCGTCTGGCCCGCTCCCGCGAGCACCCCCTGAGCCGGGGCGATGACCGGAGAATATCCGAAATGCAATTGGCCGAGGTTCGAGAGCTTGGGGTCGGGGGTGAAATGGCAGCCATTTGGCGGCTGAAATTTTATGCTCATTTTCGGCTTGGATTGGCCTCATCCGTTGTGAAGGCTCCCGGAATCCGCGTTTTTCGCACAGATTGTCGAAAGCGCTAAATTTTCTATGGCTAACGCCTACCACGCCTCGATCGAGGGCGCCCAGCACGGCGCCAAGTCCCTCGCCCAATTCCTTGATTACGCCAAGGCCTCGGGCGCAGCGGGAGCGCAACCGAGCAATTACATGCTCAACGGGCCCAAGGGCTTCAAATCGGTCAAGGAGATCAAGGCCACCTTCGAAGAGCGCAATCTGTCCCTCGATGGCATCAGCGCGCACTGCCCGTTCTGGGTGCACACCTCGATCTGGACCGGCACCAAATCCGGCAACCCGTTCATCCCGGCGGACGTCGTCAAACTTTCGCCCGAGAAGATTGAGAAGTGGCACGAGACGTACCTGCTCAAGCTGCTTGATCTCTCCGCCGAACTGGGCGTGAAGATCGTGCCCATGTTCTGGGGTGTGGCCTTTGGCTGGGAGCTGGCGACGGGTTATCCGTGGGGCTTCTGGGCCGGCAGCGGTTTCGATCTGCTGGAGGAGGGCAAGGAGCGCTTCGTGAAGAAGACCGCCAAGCTCCGTGCGCACGCGAACAAGCTCGGCATCAAACTGGCCCATGAGATCCATCCTGGGACTGCCGCCTCGACGGCGGACGATTTCAACCTGCTGGTGAGCATCTGCGGCGGTGACGAGTCACTGGCCGTGAACGCCGATCCTTCCCACTGCTGGGAAGGGGAATCCTGGGAGCAGCGCTTCCTGAAGGTCGGCAGCCGCATTTATGCCGCCCACGTGAAGAATTTCGTCATCCGTTCCGGCTTTCCGCTGCGGGCGATGCAGCCGTCGTGGCCGAAGCGCGCAATGCAGTTCACGGACCTCGCCAGCGGCGACATCAACCTGCAGCGCTATGTCGAGCTGCTCCTCGCAGTGGGCTACAAGGAACGCTATACGAAGCTCATGGGCACCGCCTCCGCGCCGCTCGTTGTGGAGGCCGAGTCCGCGCACAAGGAACTCGACTACTGCTCGGCGGACGGCATCGCCTACGTCGCCAAGAACCTCTGTTTTCCGCAAGCCGGCGGCAGTTTCGAAGACGGCATGGGAGCGTAACTCGCCCGTCAGACTCTTTCGAACGGGCGTCGGCGAAAACCGGCGCCCGTTTTGTTTTCCCCAGTCATGGCCGCACCTTCAAATACCCGCACGATGCTTGTCGAAGGCATGCTGCTGGACGCGCGTCGGGCGGTTTTCCTGCCGGGCTCCCGTACGCTGGTCGTCGCGGATTTGCACCTGGGCTATGCGTGGGCCAAACGCGTGCGGGGTGCCTTGCTGCCGGTCTCAGCGCCGGATGATACCACGGCTCGGCTGATGGAGTTGCAGCGCGATCATGGGGCAAAACGCATCGTCGTGCTGGGGGATGTCATCCACGAGGCCGTCGCGCTGCCGGTGCTCGAAGGGTTGCTCCGGGAATTTTGCGAACGCCTGAGCATCGCCAGTGAAATCGTTTTCTGCCTTGGCAACCATGACCGCAAGCTGGACCGCCTGATGAAGGGGTGGAAGCTGCCGATCGCCTGTCACCGCGAACTGGAACTTGATTCCTGCTGCCTGCTGCACGGTGACACCGAGTCTTTGGCGGCTGCGGATGGGATGGCCTTCCGGTTGGATTCGCCGACCCGTTGCCTCATCGGTCACGAACATCCGTGCATCGCGCTGGATGACGGCGTGAGTTCGCGGGTACGCTGTCCGGCCTTCCTGTTCGCGGATGATCTGCTGGTGCTGCCCGCGTTTTCCACCTGGGCTGCCGGCTGTGAAGTCGGGCGGCAACCGTTTCTGGGGCCGCTGGCCCGGGCGGCCCGCTTTCACAACGCGGTGGCCTGTGTCGGTCCGCGTCTCTTACGGCTCCCGCTCCGCTGAGCCCGCGTCCGCAGGTGGCGGCAACAAAGATTGCGTTCGGCCCCGGCTTGCGGCTTCGATTCGCGCCGCATGAAGGCGCTCATTCTGGCGGCAGGCAAGGGCACACGGATGCGGGAACTCACCAACGAGCTTCCCAAGCCCATGCTGGCGGTCCAGGGCCGGCCCATTCTGGAGCATATCCTGGAAGGGCTGCTCGGCGCGGGCATCCGTGAGGTGTGCATCATCACCGGTTGGCGGGCCGAGGTCATCGAGTCCCATTTCGGCGATGGCAGCCGTTTCGGGGCCCGCATTGTGTACGCGCGACAGGTGGTGCAGGACGGCACCGGCAAGGCCCCGGAGTATGCGAAGGACTTCGTGGGCGGTGATGATTTCATGCTGACCTACGGCGATATCCTCGTGAGGCCCGAGACCTATCAACAGATGGTCGCGCGCTGGCAGGAACAACCTTTCTCCGGCCTGCTGACCGTCACCGAGGGCGAGGATGTCACCAAGGGCGGCCTGAACTTTTTTGACGATCAGTTCAATCTCACACGGCTGGTGGAGAAGCCCAGCCCGGCGCAGCTTGAGGAGCTGCGGGCCACGGGCTGGCTGAAACCCGGGCAGCCGGTTTGGTACAACGCCGGCATTTACCTGTTCGGCCCACAGGTTTTCGAGTTCACCGCCCGCCTCCAAAAATCGCCCCGCGGCGAGTACGAGCTCACGGACGCCATCTCCGCGATGATCGCCGCCGGCCAGACCATCGCCGGCCTGAAAATCGCCGGCCGCTGGGTGGATGTCCGTGATCCCGAGGTGCTCGCAAGTCTACAGGCCTGAGCGGTTGGTGCGGGACCTGTGCCGTTGCGTCTGCTCGCTTCCACGGTAGTGTGACATCCATGTTACGCCCCGGCCCAATCAGCTTGCTGTTGATTCTGGCCACTCTGCTGCTGGCCCGGGCGGATGACATCGCCTTGGTCGGGATCGGCGAAGAATGGCGTTACACCCCCGGCACCATTGAGCCTTCCAATCCTCCCACGCTCTGGCGCGAGCCGGAATTCAATGACCAAACATGGCTGCTGGGCGAATCCGGTTTCGGCTACACGGTATGGGGTGAGGACACACTCCTGAACGACGCCTCCGGGCTCTTCACTTCTGCCTATTTCCGGAAGTCATTCATGGTGACGGATGCGGCCGCGATTCACACCCTGATCTTGCGTCTCGACTGGCAGGGCGGATTCGTCGCCTTCCTGAACGGGCACGAAGTGCTCCGGCAAAACCTCACCAACAATCCGGTGGGCTACGTGCCCTTCAATCAGCTGGCGGAGGAACGGAGTCCGGGTGGGGCGGTGGATTTCGACCTGACTCCCGCCACAAACTGGCTGACGTCCGGCACCAACCTGCTGGCAATCCAAGTCAATGGGGCGGGCGATCTGGGTTCCCGGCTGGTACTGGTTCCGGAGCTGGTGGCCAATTTCACCCGCGGGCCGATGGTGCAAAACGTCTCATCCAATAGCGCCTGGATCGTATGGGCAACCCAACAGCTCACCAGCGGCGTCGTGGATTACGGACCGACGGAGGCGTTGGGGGTGAGCCTGACCAATACGGTGGCCACCACCAATCAGGCGGTCATGCTCACCAATCTCGCCCCGGGCAGCCGGACCTATTATCGCGTGCAGGCAGGGGAAGGCGATCAGGCCGTGCGGTCGCCGATCTTCTCCTTCCGCACGCTGAAGCCGGAAGGGGATGTTTCCTTCGTGCTCCTGGGTGATTCGGGGGCCGGTTCGGCCGGCCAGATGGCGGTGGCGCGTCAGCTGGCCGCACGTGATCCCGACCTGGTGCTGCACCTGGGAGACGTGGTGTATCCGCAGTTCAGCTTTCCCTACACCGACACCCGGTTTCTGAGTGTTTACCGGCAGCTGATGCGGTCCGTGCCGTGGTTCGTCGCCTGGGGTAACCACGATCTCTACGCCGGGACCGATCCGCTCATCGGGGCGCTGCGCCAGCCGACCAATTCCGTGTCGCTCGCGGACCATCAGCTGGATCATACCCGGCCTGAGTTCTACTACTCGTTCGACCAGGGCGACGCCCATTTCGCCGTGCTGTTCTGCCCGTACTTTTCCCAGTACGAGCTGACGACCAATTCGCCCCAATATGCCTGGCTGACGAACGATCTCGCCCGGAGCACGAAGCCGTGGAAATTCATGGCCATGCACCACCCGCTGGCGTCTTCGGGCGGGCACCGCTTCGATGACTACAATTTCAACGGCCTCCGCGACATGGATGAATTGGCGGCCCTGCTCTATCCGGTGGCGGCGAAGTACGGCGTCCAGATCGTCTTTGGCGGTCACGACCACGACTACCAGCGGTTTCATCCGGTGAATGGCGTCCACCACATCGTCAGCGGCGGCGGCGGCAGCATTCTCCACCGGCTGAGCGAGTGGGATGCGAATGCCGCGCAGTTCCAATCCCGCTATCACCTGACCTCCGTCCAGATCCATGGGGACACCCTGCGTCTGCTTGCCATCGGCACCCAGGGGGAGGTCTTTGATGCGCTCGAATTTCGCCGGACTCCGCCTGATTCCGACGATCCCGATGGTGACGGCCTTGGCAACGACATGGAGAAGCTGCTCGGCACGAATCCGAATGATCCGGACACCGACGGCGACGGCCTGCCCGACGGCTGGGAATTCGTCCACGCCTTGGACCCGCGCGTGGGAACCGGGGCCGACGGCCCAGACGGCGATCCCGATGGCGATGGTGTTTCCAATCTCGCGGAATTCCTGGCCGACACGCATCCGCGAGACCCGGTTTCGCTGGGGGCGCTGAATTTGCGTAATGGCATGCTGCGGCTCGTCTGGCTCGGCATGCCCGGCCAAAATGCCCGGCTGGAGGAGGCGGCCTCGCCCTCTGGCCCCTACGAGCCGACGGCGGCATATGGCCCGCCCCGGCCGCTCACGACTGGCCCGCAGTCGCTGGACCTGCCGATGGACGCCGCACCGCGCTTCTACCGGCTGAAGCTGCTGCCTTGAGCTGGCTGCGGAATTTCCGGTTGGCCTTCCGCCGCCGGTCACCTTCAAACTGCGCCCGCGCATCATGAAGTCCTACCGCCACAACCGTCTTTTCAACGCCAAGTCCAACCGCTGCTTCGACGTCGCCATTGACCACGGCTTCTTCAACGAACGCGGCTTCCTCCAAGGCATCGAGAACCTGGAACAGGCCGTGAAGACCGTCGTGTCCGCTGCACCCGACGCGGTGCAGCTCACCGTGGGCCAGGCGCACTACCTCCAGTCACTGCCCGGCCGCCAGAAGCCCTCGCTCGTGCTCCGCACCGATGTGGCCAATGTCTATGGCACGCAGCTCCCGCGCGCGCTCTTCAGCCGGATGATCGAGAACCCGGTGGAGCAGGCGTTGCGCCTCGATGCGACCTGCGTTGTGGTGAACCTCTTCCGCATTCCCGGCGAACCCGAGGTCATGGACCAGTGCATCCAGAACATTCTCCGGATCAAGCCGGAGTGTGACCGTTATTCGATGCCGCTGATGATCGAACCGCTCGTCTTCCAGTCCAACACCAAGGCCGGTGGCTACATGGTGGACGGCGACCTCGAGAAGATTCTCCCACTCGTCCGCCAGGCGGTCGAACTCGGCGCGGACATCATCAAGGCCGATCCGACCGATGACGTGTCTGTCTATTCCAAGGTCGTGCAAATTGCTGGGCGCATCCCGGTGCTCGTGCGCGGTGGTGGCAAGGCGGCGGATGCCGAAATTCTCGCCCGCACCGAGGCGCTGATCCAGCAGGGCGCGGCCGGCATCGTGTACGGCCGCAACATCATCCAGCACGCCGATCCCGCCGGGATGACGCGGGCGCTGATGGCCATCGTCCATGACGGGGCGACCGCGACCGAGGCGGCGAAATTCATCAAGAGCTGATGGCGGCTTGGTGGTCGGAGGGATTGCGTGGTCGCGGTAGCGTTTTGCGCCGGTGCTCCGGCGCTTTGCACGGACGGGTGCGTTTCTTGCCTTCGAGCACTCCGGTTGCTTTCGCCTGCCCCGACCAAAGCGGCGCAGCAGCGCCGCACTCCAGAACCTCGCGGAGTCCGCTGCTGGCTGACGCAGCGCACCCATCGGTAGAGGACGCATCTATCCGGTCCTTGTTTCCAAATTTCTCACTGACCTCCTGATCTACTGGCTCACTTCTTCTCCAGTAAACCCCGGCTGCGCAGCCAGTCGGTGGCGCGGTCTGGCCAGCTCGTGACGGCCTCCTTCGTGCGGCGCAGGCCATAGCCATGGCCGCCGGTGGGATACACGTGCATTTCGAACGGCACCTTGGCCGCCTGCAGCGCGACCGAATAGTGCAGCACGTTCTCGACCCTCACCGGGTCATCCTGGGCGATAGCGAGGAAGGTGGGTGAAGTCTCGGAGGTGACCGTCATCTCGGGCCGCAGGGCATCGCCCTTGTCCTTGTCGGTGAGGTACGCTGGATAGATCAGCACGGTGAAATCCGGCCGGCAGCTCACCTTGTCCGCGTCGTCGATGGCGGGGTAGGCGCGCTCCTTGAAGTTGTTGCTCAACCGGGCCGCCAGATGGCCGCCGGCGGAAAAGCCGAGCACGCCGATGCGCTGCGGGTTCAGGCCCCATTCGGCCGCGTGGGCGCGGGTGAGACCGAGCGCGCGCTGGGCGTCCATCAGCGGACCGAGCGGCGCATTCTGCCCGTCCGGACGGGGCACGCGATACTTTACCAGCACGCCGGTGACGCCGATGGAATTCAGCCACTCGCAAACCTCGGTGCCTTCCAGATCCCACGCGAGAATGTGGTAGCCACCGCCCGGACAGATCACGACCGCCGTGCCGGTGTCCTTGTCCGCCGGTGGACGGAACACCTGCAGGATGGGGCGGGACACGTTGCCCAGCCGGATCAGCGGTTTGCCGGCGACCAGGCCTTCGTTCGGCTTGCTGGTGTCGATCTCCTCACCCTTGGCCGCGTTGTCGCCCGGCATGGTGCCCGGCCACAGGTCCATGGGCTTCAGCGGAGCCGCCGTCAGCGCGTTCAGCGTGGTGAGGCAGAACGCGGCCAGGAGCAGACGGCGGCACAACGGGGAATTCATGCGGGAAGGATGCAACTCTCCAACGGCGCGTCGAAGCCAAAATTGGTACACAAGTTCACCCATGGGCTCGTCGACCCACGGCTGATTTCTGGCAAACATTTACCTTTCCGAAATCCAACCTGCTGCCGGCGTCGCGCCAGCTCCGCATTGACTTCGAGGTCTTTGCCAAGAAATGTCCCGTCATGACGACCATTTCCGTGACCGCCACCAGCGGTGCCGACGGCTGGCTCCAGCTTCAGGTGCCCGAAGTGCTGCGCGGGCAGCCTCTCGAAGTCGTGGCCGTTTTACAGCCCGCCCAAACCGCCTCCGCCGATGCTCCGGTCCGTCGACAGCGGGCTTATGCGGCTTTGGAACAGCTCGCGCACCTCGGGGGAATCGGCGGGATCGTTGATCCGGTGGCATGGCAACGCACACTTCGGGTGGAGCGTCCTTTGCCGGGACGGGATGCTCGACAGCAACATTCTCATCTACGCGGCGCAACCGGCACACCACGCTTTGCGTGAATTGATCCGGGACCGCGATTGTTCCGTTTCCGTAATCAGCCGGATCGAAGTGTTGGGTTTTCACCGCCTGAAACCGGACGAACGTAATGCCTTGGAATCCCTGTTCGGCGCGCTGGAAATTCTTCCGCTTTCGGAAGCTGTGGCCCGGGAATCTATCCGGCTCCGCCAATGGCGTTCCATGTCCTTGGGTGACGCGGTTATCGCCGCCACCGCCCTTGTCCATGGCCATACACTGGTGACTCGCAACACCGACGACTTCAATGGGATTCCCGAACTGAAGCTCTGGAATCCATTGGCCGGAGGTTGAGTCAGCAATACCCGGGGAAGCCCGCGCTGGGAAAAGATACCACTCGTCTTGCCCGCAATGGGTTGGGCGAGAAAGAAAGTCTGCTCAATACGGCAGCGGAAACTTCGCCGTCAGCGTGCGGACGCGCTCGCGCACCTTGTGGGCGGTGGCCACGTTGCCGATGTCGAGCAGCACCTCGCTGATCATGTCGGCGATCGCGGCCATCTCCGGCTCCTTCATGCCGCGGGTGGTGACGGCGGGCGTGCCGAGGCGGACGCCACTGCCCTCGAACACTGACCGCGTCTCGAAGGGGATGGTGTTCTTGTTCGTCGTGATGCCGGCCTCGTCGAGCGCGAGCTGGCACTGCTTGCCGCCGAGACCGCGCGCGCCGACGTCCACGAGCATCAGGTGGTTGTCGGTGCCGCCGGAGACGAGGCGGAAGCCGTTGCGGATCATCCCGGCCGCGAGCGCGCGGGAGTTTCTCACGATCTGCTGCTGGTAGCTCTGGAACTCCGGCTGCAGCGCCTCGTGGAAGCACACGGCCTTGGCCGCGATCACGTGCATGAGCGGGCCGCCCTGGATGCCGGGGAACACCTGCGAATCGATCGCCTTGGCGAACTGCGCCCGGCACATCGTCAGGCCGCCGCGCGGGCCGCGCAGGGTCTTGTGCGTCGTGGTGGTGACGAAGTCGGCGTGCGGGAAGGGGCTGGGATGCACCCCGGCGGCCACGAGGCCGGCGATGTGCGCGATGTCGGCCAGCAGCAGCGCACCCACCTCGCGGGCGATCTCACCCATGCGGGCGAAATCGATGATACGCGGATAGGCCGAAGCGCCGACCGTGATCATCTTGGGCCGGTGCTCGCGGGCCTGCGCGGCGAGCTGGTCGTAGTCGATCAGCTCGCTGTCCTTGCGGACGCCGTAATGGACGATCTCGAAGAATTTGCCGGAGAAGTTGGCCTTGTTGCCATGCGTGAGATGGCCGCCGTGCGACAGGTCCATCGTCAGCAGCTTGTCGCCCGGCTTTAGCATGGCAAAATACACGGCCATGTTCGCGCCGGAGCCGGAGTGGGGTTGCACGTTGGCGTGCTCCGCGCCGAAGAGCTGCTTCGCGCGGTCGATCGCGAGCTGCTCGGCGGTATCCACGTACTCACAGCCGCCGTACCAGCGCTTGCCGGGATAGCCCTCGGCGTACTTGTTGGTCAGCACGCTGCCCTGCGCCTCCATCACGGCGGGGCTGGTGAAATTTTCCGAGGCGATTAGCTCGATGTTCTCCAGCTGGCGTGAGCGCTCGTGGGCGATGATGTCAGCGATGGCGGGATCGACGGAGGCGAGTTTCTGGGACATGTCAGATTCGAGCTTGTTCACGCGGCGCGCATGGCGGCCGCCTTCAAATTCGCTGCGGACGAAGGTTTCGAGGATTTTCGCGGCCTGCGCCGGCGTGGAGGTCTTCGCGCCAAGGCACAGGATGTTGGCGTCGTTGTGTTGGCGGCAGAGCGCGGCGACCTCCTCGTTGGTCACCAGCGCGGCGCGGATGCCGGGCACCTTGTTCGCGGCGATGCTGATGCCGACGCCGGTCGAGCAGCAGAGCAGGCCGAACTCCACCTCGCCCGCCACCACCAGCCGCGCCACGGCCTGGGCGTAGTCGGGATAGTCAGTGGATTCGGTCGAGTGCGTGCCCACATCCACCGCGTGGATGCCGAGCTGGGCCATCACCGGCTTGAGAGATTCCTTCAGGGCGAAGCCGGCGTGGTCCGAGCCCAGGGCGAAGGAAAGGACCTGGTTAGCGGGGTCGGGATGCTGGGAAAGGTATTCCAACGCCGACTGCAGACCGGCGGCGATCTGGTCGCGGCATTCCACGTAGCCCTCAAACGGGCCGCCAATGGGGTCGCTGATGTCTTTGTCGTAATCTTCGATCGCGTCGTCGAATTCGCGCAGGACGAACGTTTTCCCGGCGGCCTCGGGGTAGAGGTACGTCACGCCCTCGACGTGGCCGTAAGTAAGGCCGAAAATGTACGTGGCCTCGTGCACCAGCCGGCCGGTGAGCATCTGCGACCGGTGCTTGGAGATGTCGAGGCCGAGATCCTGCACCGCCGTCACGGCATGGGCGCTGGGCGGCTGGCCGTTGATCGCGCCGATACCGGCCGAAACGATCCGCCAACCGGGCTGGTCCGCGAGGGCACGCCGCGCCAGCCCCTCTGCCATGGGGGAACGGCAGGTGTTGCCAGTGCAAACGAACAGGATGGTCTTCATGCCGACGCGAAGCCGTGAAGGTGAGTTTCGCCGGGCGCATGGTCAAGGCGGGCCATTTTCGATTTCCAATTTCCAATTTCAAATGGGACCAGGCCTGACCATACAGGAGTCGTAAGCTCTTCCCGCTGTGATACGTCCGTGGAGTGGACCAGTTTGGGCGTGATTTGGCACCGTCATTTCATGGGCCATCGGCGATGGGAAATTGGAGGGGGCATGCCGAAGTTCTTCACCTGAAGCGGGTTCGAGTGGCCACTTTCCAATTGGCAAACGCCCGCCCACTTGTTCACCGCCGCCGTTCGCCGGCTTGGCCGGCTGGTGAATCAGTTTTGCTCAGGCACCGTAATCGCCCGTGTTTACGGCCTTATGGTGCCCTGGCGTGCCGGTGAATTTCTTTGGCTCCCCGGTGAACAATTGGTGCATATCAATTGATGGGCAAACGGGGAAAGTGAGCTATAAATAAATCGTTCATTGAAAGCACTGAGTCGAACGGCAGCGAACGAAAGAACCCTGCGCGAGGCTCAAAGATAATCCCAGGCGACTGGGGAAAGGCCGGGCGAGGCTGGTTCGCGCGGCTCCTCTGGAACACGGCGCAAGCTGTGGGAAGGAGGCAGTATTCACCAGCTCCTCTGGCGGAGTTCGCGCTCCGTCAGCTACGCGATTCAGGAGCTGAGCGGCAAGGGGTGATTAGAAACCATTCCGAGCCGGGTCAAGTATCCGGGCGGCGTTTCGACGTCCGGTGAATCGCGGTTACCCAGAGGGTAGATGGCTGCTACCGCGTACCAGCACGAGCCCAGACGTATCGTCGGTCGGACTTCATTGGACGACCCCAAACCACGCCCAACGGCGTGACAAAGCGAACGCCTGGGCCGGGGAGGCCCCGCCGGGCAAGGCGAGGAAACCTTCCACAACGTCGGCGATGCGAAAAACCGCACCGCCGGCCTGTCAACTGAACGCAGCCTGAGAGATAAGAGGTCAGACCCGTCAACCCGGGCCAACGCACCGCCAAAAGCGGTGGCCGTCCTGGGGAGAAGCGGTCAAGACGTGAACCGAAGTGGCAAACACGTCTTGACCTTGTCCGCAACCCGGCGCCGCAAACGCCGGACTCAAGCGGGCACAGAGGCCTCACTCAACAATCCGCGCACCGCAAGGTGACGGACGGCCCTGCTGCGAGGCCGACAACTCCGCTTGCCGTGGAGAACAGCGTCGGGAAGCCGTCAGCCAATTGGCGCCAAATGACGGTGGTTGGGAAAGAGAGTGTGGCGAACTCCCACCCCCGCTTTGGCCCCGGTGGTCCGAAAGGACTGCCGGGGCCTTTGATTTTTTTGGGAGGAATTTGTCGAAAGGCCAGAACGAGCCGGCTTTGCCAGGTTGAACGGCCAACGAGCCGCCCAACCGCGTTTGAACCACGTTTTCCAGAATCCCAAAGGGATTCCATCATTCAGCCCAGGGTTGGACCGCAACGCGGGACTACCCTGGGTTATCCGAGAACAGGATCTTCAACCCCAACGCGGGTTGCATCGGTTGCCATTGGAATTTGATTCTACCCCTACAGGGTAGTTGTCCTATTACCCACCTTTCCCAGCGTAGCCCGACTTCGTCGCGCAACGCTGGGCTAAATGATTCAATCCCGTTGGGATTGGCGGGCAGCTATAGGCGCTTCTCCAACTCCGCCTTGCTCGCCGCCATGATCTCGCGGTGCAGCGAATGACCGTGTGCGTCGATCGTCACGACAGCCGGGAAGTCCGCCACCTCGAGTTCCCAGATGGCCTCGGGGGAACCGAATTCCTCGGCAAAATAGACGTTCCGTACCTTCTTCACGCACTCGGCCAGCACCTGGGCCGCCCCGCCGATCGCGTGGAGATAGACACAGCCGTCGTCCTTGCAGGCCTCCGCCGTGCGGTCACCCATGCCGCCTTTGCCAATAACGGCGCGCACGCCGAAATCGTGGATGATCTGTCCCTGATAGGGCTCCTCGCGGATGGAGGTCGTCGGGCCGGCGGCGGTGCATTGGTAGGTGCCGTCGGGCTGCTTCATCATCACCGGGCCACAGTGGTAGATGATGCCGCCCTGCAAGCTCACGCCCGGAGGCAGGGCCCCGCCCTCGTGCAGGTACTTGTGAACCGCGTCGCGTCCGGTGAACACGACGCCAGAAATCAGAACCTCATCCCCGACCTTGAGTGAGCGGATGGCGGCTTCGGAGATGGGGGTTGTAAGCTGAAGCATAAAAACTAGGTAGAGTTAATGGGTTTAAAGTAACTGCTGAATTTCAATCGTCCATAAACTCATGGAATTGATCTGTGGCTCGTGACCACCCAGTTGTTCTGCCCTTAGAAAGACCAAAATATCCATGAAGCGCTAAATGATAAAAGGCATCCGACTTTTTCCATTCACTCCGCTTAGATTTATTTGCGTCGGCCATCGTGGCGATAATTCCAACTCCAATTGAACTGGCTATTGTAAACCAATTCAATTGATCCTTATCAATAAATGCGGATGCCGCAATTGGTAGTCCTACCGCTAACGCGCACATTTTAAACTCGGAAGCTGAAGCGATAGCTTTTCCTACGGGCGATAGCTTTGCGGATTCCAAGTTGGCCCTGAAATCGGCAATGACGTCCAAAACATGAGACTTGCTTTCAATTTTAGTCAAATGCTGCGCTAATTCTAAAACGCTCTCGCGATATGATGAACGAGATTCAGTGTGTCTCTTTCGAAACTCTAACACTCGACTCATCGAGTCGGTATCCAGCCCGCCTGGCAGTAGTTGGGGCAATACGACCGCTGCAGCAACTTCGGTTTTCTCGTTGTCGAAAGGATAGCTATTAAAGTTTCCATCAAACTGAAAATACGAGTCGACCGAAAAAATATTCGCATTATCCGTTGCTTTTCCGATTTGCCTGCGCCTAGCGATATTAGTTGCTAGATACAGCATATACGCCTGGGCAACTTCTTGTGAGACTGACAGAAATCCGTCAGGGTCAATTTTGCTGGCTAAGCTCTCAAAAAGAGGCAGCAGTTTAGCGTCGATCTTTTCGGGGTGAATGTGAATGTCAATGCTGTCATGGCCCTGCAAGGCGGCGGGAAATGTATCCGCCTCATCCATGAACAATTGAAAATCGGAGGCCGTTGTTTCGAGATCATTCTTGTCCAGCATTACTGATTCAATAAGACCAGCATCTATTGCTTCCTTAACTTCGTCTGAATCGTTCGGCGTGTATGACGGTGGGACTATTCGGTAGATCTTTTCCCATATGCAAACTGCCGCTTTCAACCAAGTGTCATCCTGAAACTCAATCGTTGGGTAATAAAGAATATTGCCCGATACAAGTGAATTGTTATCTGTGGTCTTCATTCGGCGTAAATCTCTAATACAGCCACTTTTCGATTTCTGAATTTGCATTCAGCACCACGCCCTGGCGGCGGTAGGCCCAGCACATGTAGCTGATGCTCACGAAGTACGAGGCGGGCACACGGTTGGCGGCGCAGATCTTGACGCCGAGCAGGGTGGTCTTACCACCGAAGCCCATGGGGCCGATGCCGAGCTCGTTGGCGGTCTTGAAGATGTCCTGTTCCAGCGCGTCGAGTTGCGGGTCGGGGTTGCGGTCGTCGAGGAGGCGGAGGAACTGCTGCTTGCTGAACTCGTAGCCGGTCGCCCGGTCGCCGCCGATGCAGATGCCGAGGATGCCCGGACCGCAGCCCTTGCCCTGGGCCTGGAGCACGGCGTCGAGGATGACCTTGCGACAGCCGTCGACATCCCGGTTGGCATGGAGCTTCTCGGCCGGCAGCGAATATTGCGCGCCGACGTTTTCGCAGCCGCCGCCCTTGAGCACGAGCCGCACGGCCAGTTCGGAGGAGCGGTGCTGGTGGAAATGCATGGCCGGCGCGCCGGGCCCAAGATTGGTGCCGTCGTTCTTGCCGGTGATGGAATCCACCGAGTTTTGGCGGAGAAAGCCCTTCTTGGTCGCCTCTTTCACCGCTTCGCGGGCGGTCTCCTCGAATGTGATCTGGTCGGTGCCGACCGGGCATTCGACGTAGAAGATGACGCTGCCGGTGTCCTGGCAGATCGGTTGCGACTTGCGCTTCGCCAGCTCGATGTTGCGCTCGATGATCTTCAGGGCGCTTTCGGCGATGGTGCCTTTCTTCTCCGTCTCCAGCGAGCGGACGAGCGCGGCGTTCACGTCGTCGGGCAGTTCGGCGGACGTGCGGCGGATAAGTTCGACGAGCGATTCGAGCAGGACGGACATGGCTGGCGAAAGATGCGACGGCGGGACGGCAGCGTCAACGCGGCGGACGAAGGGAAGAAGTGTTGAATTTGGAAAACAGGAAAACAGGAGCTGAACCGCTGATCCGCACTGATGAGCACTGATTCAAAACGGCAACCGAACCATTTTCATCAGTGCAGATCAGTGAAGATCAGCGGTTCAATAATTTCCTGGGTTTGGCAGCAATCTACGGGATTGGCGCGGCCAAAATTCCCCGATAGCTTCCTTTCGTGGAAAAGACCAAACGACCACTCGCCGATCCCGAACTCCGTCGCCGGGTCGAGGATCTCATCCGTTTCAAGGGCGGCGGTCACAATGAGGAAATCGTCGCCGATGTCGTGGAGAACGCGCTCAAGATGCTCTCCGACGTGCGCTCGCGGGGCGATGCGCGGGTGATCCAGACGGCACTGCGCGAGTTGCGCTACCAGTTCCGCCTGTTCTCGGGTTACGCGGGCAAGCGGCGGGTCTGCATCTTCGGTTCGGCGCGCACGAAGCCGGGCGAGCCGGAATACGTGCTCGCCAGCCTGTTCGCCAAAAAGATGGTGGAGGCGGGCTTCATGGTCTTCACCGGGGCAGGGCCGGGGATCATGCAGGCCGGCAACGAAGGGGCGGGGCCGGAGAACAGCTTCGGGGCGAACATCCGCCTGCCGTGGGAACAGTCGGCCAATCCGGTCCTCGAGCAGGACAAGAAGCTGATGACCTTCAAATACTTCTTCACCCGCAAGTTCACCTTCGTGCGCCAGAGCGACGCCATTGTGCTGTTCCCGGGCGGGTTCGGCACGCTCGACGAGGGCTTCGAGGCGCTCACGCTCATGCAGACGGGCAAGAGCCGGCTGATGCCGCTGGTGCTGATGGACCGGCCGGGTGGCACCTACTGGAAGGCCTTCCAACATTATGTTGAGGCACACCTGCTCCGCAACGGGCTGATCTCGCCGGATGACGTGCATCTCTATCAGGTCACGGACAACGCCGATGAGGCGGTGAAGTGGGTCACGCGCTTCTATCGCAACTACCACTCTGCACGCTTTGTCCGGGAAAATCTGGTCATCCGGCTGAAGAACCGCCCGACGGACTCCGCCGTGGCGGCCCTGAACGAGGACTTCGCGGGAATCATCAGCGGTGAACCGTTCCGGGTCATTCCGGTGACTCCGGAGGAAATCGAGGATAACGACCACGTGGAACTCACGCGGCTGGCCTTCGGCTTCAACCGCCGCGAGTACGGCCGGCTGCGTCAGCTGATCGACGTGCTCAACGGAATGTGACGCCTGCGTCCCGGGTTCCGGGTCCAAAGTCCAGAGTCCGGAGTCGATTGTCGCAGGCCAGCGGTTCTGGGCTCGGCCAAGAGTAGGGGGCGCGGGTGCAACCGCGCCTTCCCGGGATTGCTTCGGAACAGGCTTGGACGGCCCGACAGGCGGGCCGCTCTTTCAGCGCAGTTTGGCGGCCACCCCGGACTTGCCGGCGGAAAGCTGAATCAGGTCGAGGAGGATTCGCTGGGCTTCCTTCAGCGGAACATCGGTGGCGATGGTGGAATCCCCCAGCTCGTCCTCGTCGTCAGCGTCGGCGGCCGACTTTTCGGCGGAGGTAGGCTGGGCCGCCGGGACATTGGCCAGGGCGTTGGTGGAGCCGGCGCCCGTCACGGGCGACCCGTGGATACCGACGATGGCGAGGTGGTTTGTCATCGGGGCCGGCAGGCCGGGCAGGTCGGCCTGCTTCAGCGTGATTTCGTAGGCGGTCGGCTGCGCCTCATGGCGGGCGGCCAGCTCCTTCTTACGGGCGTCGGCGCGGGCCTTGTCCGCAGCCTTTTCAGCGCGGCGCTTGTCCTCGTTCAGCGAGACGTTCTTGTCGGCGAGCAGTTTGCGGTAGCGCTCGATGTCCTCGCGGACGTAGTCGAAGTCCTTGTCCTTGTTGACCCGCTGGGTGGACCGCCTGGTCAGCTCGGCGAGGTACGGCTGCACGCGGTTGACCTTGTCGAACTTGGCGCTGGGGATCGTGTCCCAGGTCAGGGCGTTGTCGAGGGAGGTTTCGCCGACATCGGCGTAGTTGTTGATGCTCGGGAGCGCGATGTCAGGCGTGACACCCTTGAGCTGTGTGCTGGCGCCACTGGCGCGGTAGAATTTCCGGATCGTCACCTTCACCGCGCCCGGATTGTCGGTGCCGCGCAGGTAGGGGGCCAGTTCCTGGACGGTCTGCACCGTGCCCTTGCCGTGCGTGGAGGAATCACCGACCAGCACCGCCCGGCCGTAATCCTGCAAGGCGGCAGCCACAATCTCGCTGGCGCTCGCGCTGAAGCGGCTCGTCAGCACGACCAGCGGCCCGTCATAGGCCACGGAATCGTCGGTATCCTCATCCACCTGGATGCTGCCGTCGAAATTCCGGATCTGCACGACCGGGCCGGACTTGATGAACAGGCCGGCGAGATTGATCGCCTCCTCCAGCGAGCCGCCGCCGTTGCGGCGCAGGTCGAGGATGATGCCCTCGGCGTGTTCTTCCGTAAGCTTCTTGAGCAGCTTCGCGACGTCACCGGTGGTGGTCTTGCCGGAGCCGCGGATGCCGCCGACCGAGAAATTGGCGTAGAAGCTCGGCAGATCGATCACGCCTACGCGCATCGGCTTGCCGTGGTCATCGGTCATTTCGACCAGCTTGCCCTTGGCCTCGGAGTCCTCGAGTTTGATCTCGTCACGGATGATCGAGACGATCTTGCGCACCGAGGAATCGGCTCCGGATGGGATGATGGAGAGGCGGACCTCGGTGCCCTTCGGTCCACGGATCTGTTCGACGACCTTGGTGAGCTTCTCGTCGATGACGTCCACGAAGTCGTTCTTGGCCTGCGCCACGCCGACGACCTTGTCGCCGACCTTGATCTGCTTGCTCTTCTCCGCCGGCGTGCCGGGTCGGATTTCGCGGATGACCGTGTAGCCGTCCTCGGCGGCCAGGGTGGCCCCGATGCCGAAGAGACGGAGGTTCATCTGCATGGCGAACTGGTCGAGCTCGCGCTTGCCCATGAAATCGGTGTGGGGATCGAAGGCATGGCCGAGCGAGTCGAGCCAGAGCTGGAGCACCTCGTCGGACTCAAACTGCTTCAGGTTCCGCAGGGTGCGCTGATAGCGGCGCGTGAGCTTCTTGATGATCTCGTCGCGTTCGTCTCCGGCGAGGCGCTGGCTGACCAGGTTCACGGCGAGATCGATCGATTTGCCCTTGGCGGACGCCGCACCCTTGGCGGCGGCCTGCGCGGTCTCATACTGCTTTTTGGCAAACTGGGTCAGTTCGGCGGCCTTTTCCGGGCTGAAAGTGTTGGTCAGCGAGGAGGTCAGCCGGTCGTAGCTGGCGTCCTTGAGGTGGGTCGTGAACTGGCCGAGGAGGGTGTCGCGGTCACCGGCGTTCAGCTTTTCCGAGAGGAACTCGTAGCGCAGTCGGTCGGTCCAGAGCTTCTTTGCCTCGGCGAGATCCTTCGGCCGGGGCGCGTCCTTCCGGTTCACCAGGAAGGTGTCGTCGGAGTTGAACTCGAACTTGCCCTTCCGCAGCTGATCGATCACCAGCGTGTAAGACTGGTCGAAGCGCTGGAGGAAGCGGTTGAATATGTCGTAGGCGGGGGCGGTGTCACCCAGGCGCAGCGTGAGGTCGTCGAGCGTGTCGCGCACGGTGGCGAACTCGGCCAGGTCGCTCTGCAGGAAATAGAGCTTCTGCGGGTCCAGCGCGTCCATGTAGCGGTCGAACATCTTCTGGCCGATCTCGCGGTCGAACTTGTGGCGCGTGTAGTGCATCGTCTGCAGGAAGCGGGCGACGGTCTTGGCGATGCGGCTGTCATCGGCTCCCGGCTCCAGCGTGAGCGTGTTCGTGTACTTGGCCGTGATGAGGAAGATGTCGGCCGCCTTGACCTCGGCAGCGGCAGCGTCCTTGTGCGAGACCCCCAGGATGGTTGGCGCCGGATCGACAGCTCGGACAAGCGAAGCAGTCAGAAGGGCGGTCAGGACGAGCAGCCTAAATTTCATGCGCGACGTAATATGCAAGTTACTGAGTCAGACGCCAGCGGGGAGTTCCTGTTCAAGATTCTGGGGGGATAGGAGACAGGAGGGACTGCGTCCGGAGTCAGGAGTCAGGAGACGGGGAAGCGCGGGGTGCAGTCAAAACATAGGTAACACACTTGGTTCAGAACATAGGTAACACTTTTGGTCTTTGGG
>CAIXUG010000019.1 GCA_903922605.1 uncultured Verrucomicrobiota bacterium | reverse complement strand
CGTATCTGCATCCGGCCGCTTTTGCCCGCCTACTCTTCCAGTATCCGTTTCAGGATCATCTTGTCTTGGAATCCATCCCCGTTTCAGGATCATCTTGTATTGGACAATTCTAAATTCAGAAAGAAGGCACTTTCGGTGCAATACTCGTCCATGGTGTCCCTGGCCCTCAGTCTCGCGGCTCCGGCTCTCCTTCTTGTCATGGTGCTGCTCGCCAGTGCCGGCTGGGGGACCGTTACGCTTCGCGTCACACTGGGGCCCCACCTCCCGCCTCCGATCTCACGCTGCCTGGCGCTGATCACAGGACTCGCCGTGTTTAGCTGGCTCCTGCAGTGGCTGGCGTGTTTTCAAAGCTTTACTGTCCCGGCAGCTACGGGACTCCTGCTGCTTGGCTGCCTTTTCTTTTGCCTTCTGCCCCAGGACTGGTGGACCCTGCGGACCATGCTAAAAACACAACGGGTTGGCTCCGCAATCACGCTGGCCGTACTTCTAACGTCTGTACTTCTCGTCTATCTGCCCCCGGCGCTGAACGTAAACGACGACACGCGCGCCTACCTGGTGTTCCCGCTCAAGATCAGCGCCCTCGGCGGCATCGGCTGGGAGCCATTCAGTGAACGTCGTCTTTTCAGCCTCGGCGCCCACTACCCTCTCCAGGCTCTCACGCTGTCCTGGGTTCCCGTTCGCTACGCGGGAATTGTGGAACCCGCCCTCGGCGTTGTACTTCTTATCCTCATCGCGGCAATGCTCTCAACCCCGAGCCGCACCCTTTTGGCCGCCGGTCTCCTCTGGGCCACAGTGATTTCCGGCAGCAAAGTTCTCGCAAATTTTTCTCCGGCGTATCTCATGATTCCGCCGCTGCTGCTCCTCCTCGTTATCTCCCGCGCAACCCGCGTCCGCCAGGTCCGCTCAAGCCCGGCCCTCGCAGCGATACTGGGCGTGATCGCAAGCTACGCTGTCTGCCTGAGACCAACGGCAGCACCCTTCGCCGCCCTGATGTTGGGATGGACCGTAGTTCAGTTGGCAAAATCGAAGCCGATAACTCATCTCATTGCCGCAGCCGCCGGCACCGCCACTTTCGCACTTCCCTTCTCCCTCGATCTTCTTCGTTCCGGCGGGACGCTGTTTTACCCCGTCCTCGGGCGGGGATTCCACATCAGTGCCCACAGCAATACCGCTTCAATCGCGGCCCTGAAGCCGCTTTCGGATCATCTGGCCAACCTCCTCCGAATCCCACTAACGGACCCGCTATTCTGGCTGGCCTTCACCCTCGCCGCCTATACTCTAAAAACCACTTCGGGCAGAAACCGGACCGTTACCCTCGTCGCTGGCGGCGCGGCCCTTTTCACGTACGGAGTCATCATCTACCAAACCAGCGGGACCGGTGCCGCCCGCTACGTCGCGCCCATTCTGCTGACCCTCGCACTCTATCTATTCATCACGGCAGGCCCGCTGCCCATAGTCGCTATCCGACTCCCCCGTGCCGTGGCCCCCCTTCTCGTGGCGATCAGCGTCCTCTTGGTTTACCGATTTACCCCGGCCATTCTCAACTACGCGCAGGCGAAACTCGCCGTCCGCTACCGGACCCTTTATCCTGCTGCTACCGAGACCGATGGATACCGTGCCCTCCAGTCGGCCATCCCGCCGGGCACCACCATCCTGGCCAGCCTGAACCGCAACGACCTCCTCGACCTCCGCCGCAATCGCATACTCATCAACGACCAACCGGGCATGACCTCGCCCCCACCCGGTTGGCCCAACCAGCCGTCCGGGAAGCTCTTCGCGGAGTATCTGCATTCTCAAGGTGTTCAGTACATCGCAGTCTCCACAGTCCCCAACGCGCCGCTTCCCAATCCCGTCAACCTCACTCGTCCGCTCCTCGATTGGGAAGATATCCTGATCCGTGCCTACACCTGCTTCGACCTTGCCCTTGCAGACCCTGTCTTCCACGAAGCCATCGTCTACGAGACACCAATTTTCCGCGTCTACCGCGTGCCTTGACCCGCGTTCCGTCTGGTAGAATCCGTTATGCGTCACCGCGCTCTCCTCCCACTGGCCCTGTGCCTGTTCGCAGTCCCCGCTTTCTCCCAGAAAAAGATCACCAGTCCGAAAGAAGCCATGGGCTTCAATATTGGTGACGATTACCAGGTTGCGAACTACACCCAGCTCGAAACCTACTGGAGGAAACTGGCTGCCGAATCCGATCGCATGAAACTGGTCGATATCGGCAAAACGGCGGAAGGCCGAACGCACTACATGGCGATCATCACGTCGCCCGAGAATCAGAAGAATCTCCAGAAATACAAAGACATCGCCCGCCGCCTCGCTCTCGCCGAAGGCGTCACCGAAGCGGAAGCGCAAACCCTCTCCCGCGACGGCAAAGCCGTGGTCTGGATCGACGGCGGCCTTCATGCTACTGAAACCGTCGGATCCCAGCAGCTCATCGAAACCGTCTACCAACTAGTCAGCCGCACCGACCCCGAAACCCTCCGCATCCTCAACGACGACATCATCCTCTGTGTCCTCGCCAATCCCGATGGTCAGGAACTCGTCGCCAACTGGTACATGCGCGAAAAAGATCCCCTCAAGCGCAGCATGAACAACCTGCCGCGGCTCTACCAGAAGTACATCGGGCACGACGACAACCGTGACTTTTTCCTCTCCAGCCAAGCCGAAACCACTAACATGAACCGCCAAATGTTCATCGAATGGTTCCCCCGCATCGTCTACAATCACCACCAGACCGGCCCCGCCGGAGCGGTCATCTTCATCCCACCCTTCCGCGACCCGTTCAACTACAACTTCGACCCCCTCATCCCTCTCGGCGTCGAAATGGTCGGCACCGCCATGCACACTCGCCTGGTGGCCGAGGCCAAAGGCGGCTCCGCCATGCGCTCCGGCTCCACCTACTCCACCTGGTGGAACGGCGGTCTCCGCACCGTCAGCTACTTCCACAACATGATCGGCATCCTCACGGAAATCATTGGTAACCCGACGCCCATCGAAATCCCGCTCGTCGCTGAGAAACAACTTCCCTCCGGCGACTGGCCCCTCCCCGTCGCACCTGGACCGTGGCATTACCGCCAGTCCATCGACTACGAGATTTCGAACAACTACGCCATCCTCGACCTCGCCTCCCGCAACCGCGAGACGCTGCTATTCCAGTCCTGGCGCATGGGCATGAACTCCATCGAGCGCGGCAGCAAGGACAGCTGGACCGTTACCCCGAAGCGCATCGAAGCCCTTCGAAATGCTGGTCCACGCCCCGCGGGTGGACGCGGCGCCGCAGCCAACGTGCCTGCCGGCGACACACCGGGTGCGGGTGGAGGACGCGGCGGTGGCCTCCCGATCGGCCTCTATACCTCGATCCTCCACGACCCGAAATACCGAGACCCCAGGGTCTACGTCATCCCGGCCGACCAGGCCGACTTCGCCACCGCCACCAAGTTCGTCAACACCCTCCTGAAGAATGGCGTCACCGTCCTCAAAGCGCCGGCGGCTTTCACGGCTAACGGAAAAACCTATGGGGCCGGGTCCTATGTCATCAAGACCGCACAGGCCTTCCGCCCGCACATCCTCGATATGTTCGAGGCGCAGGATCACCCGAACGATTTCCGCTTTCCTGGCGGTCCGCCCATCCCGCCCTACGACATCACCGGCTGGACCCTCGCCATGCAGATGGCCGTCGATTTCGACCGTTTCTATGACGACATTCCCGGCCAGTTTACGAAAGTGCCGGGGCTGCTCGACCCCGCCCCGGCAGCCGTCACCGGCCCGGCAAACCCCGCCGGCTGGCTCATCAGCCATAAGCAGAACGACGCCTTCGTCGTTACCAACCGCCTGCTGAAGGCCGGAGCGGAAGTCTATTGGCTGAAGCGCGCCGCAACCGCGGACGGGCAGGATCTTGGCACCGGTTCCATCTGGGTTCCCGCCTCAGCCGCATCTCAAACGGTCATCACCGCTGCCGCCAAATCTCTCGGCATAGCAGCCCACGGCGTCGCTACCGTCCCCGCAGGCGAAGCGATGAAACTCATGCCCATCCGCATTGGCCTCTATGACCAGTACGGTGGCCTCATGCCCTCCGGCTGGACCCGCTGGATACTGGAGCAGTACGAGTTCCCTTTTGAAGTCGTTTACCCCCAGACACTGGACGCGGGTGACCTTAGAGCCAAATTCGATGTCCTCGTCTTCACCGACGGAGCCGCCCGCCTCAATGCGAACGCCACCGGTCGTGGACGAGGAGGCACCGCCCCCGAACCCGCCAATCTTCCCGAGGAGTACAAAGGCATGCTCGGCCGCATCACCGTCGAAAAAACAATGCCGCGCATCAAGCAGTTCGTCGAAGCCGGAGGCACCGTCCTGACCATCGGAAGCTCCACCAGTATGGCCGAAATCCTCGGAGTCCCGGTGAAGAACGCCCTCACCGAAATGGGTCCGGACGGCAAAGAACGAGCTCTCCCGCAGGACAAATTCTACATCCCCGGCTCAATCCTGAAGACCGCCATCGACAACACCAACCCGCTCGCCTACGGCATGGGCAAGACGGCGGAAGTCTTTTTCGACAGCAGCCCGACCTTCAAACTATCCCCCGACGCCTCGGCAAAGAAAACCTCCGCCGTAGCCTGGTACGCCGGGACCGAAGTCCTCGACAGCGGCTGGGCCTGGGGCCAGCAGTATCTGAATGGAGGCACCGCAATGGCCGAGGCCTCAGTGGGCGAAGGCAAGGTGGTGCTGCTCGGACCGGAAGTAGCCTTCCGCGCCCAGCCCCACGGGACCTTCAAATTCCTCTTCAACGGCCTCTACTACGGCAGCGCGAAGCCCGCGGAACTGAAGTAGATAATCCGAATGAGAGCCGCTCCCGCCTAGGAGTCTGTCGGAGATAGGCCGCCACAGACGCTCAAAAATCGCCATTTGGCGTCCGGGATGGATCGACAATAGTAGTAGGTTCGTTTTGGCAGAGAGTTAAAGCTAACGAAGCCTTATTGGCTTATGAAGCCGAAGG
>CAIXUG010000018.1 GCA_903922605.1 uncultured Verrucomicrobiota bacterium | reverse complement strand
CGGCGGTCCGCGACGCTCTGATGACCCAGATCGGTGGCCGTGAGGACCGCCGAGTCGAAACCAAACCGACGGGACGCCAAACCGTCTTCGGGGCTTTCGTTGGGGCAAAGCCCCCATATGACAACTTGGCCGGGCGCTACTAATGTCCAGTTGCCATGAAAACGACCAACGCGCGCGCTTACGCCACGAACAGCGCCACTTCCCCCCTGGCCGCCACCCTCATCCAACGTCGCGAGCCGACCGAGAACGACGTGCAGATCGAGATCCTCTTCTGCGGGGTCTGCCACTCCGACCTCCACTTCGCCCGCAACGAATGGGGCTTCACCCAGTATCCGGCCGTGCCGGGCCACGAGATCGTCGGCCGCGTGACCGCGGTGGGTGCAGGGGTGAAGAAGTTCAAGCTGGGTGACACCGTTGGCGTGGGTTGCCTCGTCGATTCGTGCCGCACCTGTCCCGACTGCCTCTCCGGCCTCGAACAGTTCTGCGCGGAGATGACGATGACCTACGGCAGCACCGACAAACACCTCAACGGCCCGACGCTCGGCGGCTACGCCCAGAGCATTGTCGTCCGGGAAGAATTCGTGCTGCGCCTGCCGGCCAATCTCGACCCCGCCGCCGCCGCGCCGCTTCTGTGCGCGGGCATCACGACGTATTCCCCGCTGCGCCATTGGAACGTCGGTCCGGGCCAGAAGGTCGGCATCGTCGGCCTCGGCGGTCTGGGCCACATGGGGGTGAAGTTTGCCCGGGCCTTCGGGGCCCACGTCGTGCTGTTCACGACCTCGCCCAGCAAGGTGGCCGATGGCAAGCGCCTTGGCGCGCATGAGGTCGTCATCTCCACCGATCCCGCCCAGATGGCGGCCCAGACCGCCAGCTTCGACTTCATCCTCGATGCCGTTGCCGCCACCCACGACATCAACGCCTACCTCAACCTGCTGAAACGGGACGGCAACCTGACTCTCGTTGGCGCGCCGGAAAAGCCGCTTTCGGTGGCGGCCTTTCCCCTGATCCTTCGCCGCCGCTCCTTCTCCGGATCGCTGATCGGCGGCTTGCCGGAGACGCAGGAGATGCTCGATTTCTGCGGCCAGCACAACATCACCTGCGACATCGAGATGATCCGCATGGACGAGATCAACGGCGCCTACGAGCGCATGCTCACGAGCGACGTGAAGTACCGCTTCGTGATCGACATGGCCTCGCTCAAAGACTGAACCGCAGCAAGCCCCATGAACATCACCCGAAACGGTTCCCAGCCTTCCGCCAAAGGCCCAGCCGACTGGTTCACCGGCACCGTGCGCATTGACTCGCCGTTCAAGGGCACCGCGCCCGCCCGGGTCAGTGGCACCATCGTCACCTTTGAACCCGGTGCCCGCACCGCGTGGCACACCCACCCGCTGGGACAGACCCTGATCGTGACCGCCGGCAGCGGACGCGCGCAGCGTGAGGGTGGCCCGGTGGAAGCGATTCATCCCGGCGACGTGGTGTGGTTTCCGCCCGGCGAAAAGCATTGGCACGGTGCGGCCACTACCACGGCCATGACGCACATCGCCATCGCCGAGACACTTGATGGCAAGGCCGTGGAATGGCTGGAAAAGGTGACTGACGAACAGTACGGTGCCTGAGGGTTGGCAGGTCGGGGGCACGCCCCAGCACGACAAAGAATGCGGGGGTGCGGGGGTGCAGGGGGACGGCACAAAGCCATGCGTGGCCCTCGCCCCTGCTCCTTTTCTCCTCTGCTCCCCCGCTTCGCTCCGCGCTCAGCTCAGCCCATGAAACCCAGGTCGGTCTTACCGAAGAGGGCCTGGTTGGCGTAGAGGTTCGAGAAGATGGTCGGCAGGTCGGTGTCGGTGACTCCCAGCCACTTCGCCAGCGTCGCGGCGAACTGTTCCGTCGAGCTGGAGGGAATGAACGCGCCCCGGGTGCCGGAGTCATCCGGCCCGCCCAGCGCCATCGTGGGGAAGGTGCCGTGGACCTGGCCGCCTTTCACCGCGCCGCCCATGATGAGGTGGTGGTTGCCCCAGCCGTGGTCGCAGCCGGTGCCGCTCGGCTGGAGCGTGCGCCCAAAGTCCGACAGCGTGAAGCTGGTGACCTTGTCGGCGATGCCCAGCTCCTGCTCGGTGCACTGGTAGAAGGCGGCCATCGCATCGCCCACCTGCCGCAGCAGGTCCCACTGCTGCCAGCTCTGCGAACCGTGCGTGTCGAAGCCGCTGAGCGAACAGAAGAACACCTGCCGCTTCACGCCGGTGGTGGTGCGCAGCTTGATGAGCTTCGCCACCTGCTGGAGCTGGTCGCCCAGGCTGGTGCCCGGAAAGGCGGTGGTGAGGGTGGCGGTGCCGCCGCGCATGAGTGCGTTCAGGTCGAGCGCGTCCTGGCGGACCTTGTTGGCGGCCTGCACCAACGCGAGGCCGCTGTCGAACTGCAGGACCTGCTGCAGGCCGTTGACCCGGCCGGTGGTCGCCGAGGCGGGCCAGAGGCTGAAGCCGGAGGGATCCAGGTCAAAGCCGGGCAGCAGGCTCGCGGACTGCACGATGTTGCCGGTGCAGAAGAGCGCCGGGCCTGCGCAGGAGATGGCCGCCGGGAAGGCGGAGCCCACGTTCAGCCCGGCCACCATGTCCGCCGCCCGCGCACCCCAGCCCGTGCCGGCGGAGGACGAGGGGATCGCGGCCTGCATCTGCTGGATCTGGTCCGCGTGCGAGAAGAGGTTCGTGGGCACGGGCACGGCGTTGGTGATGAACTGCTGCCGCGAAGTGGGCTTCACCAGCATGCCGACATTGGCCAGCACGCCGAGCCGGCCCTGCGCCCAGAGCGGGTGGATGGCCGAGAGGCCGTTGTTGAAGGCGTACGGCGTGCCGTCCGGCGTCTGAATGGGCAGCAGCGGGCCGTTGCTGTCCGGCAGGGCGAGCGTGCCGCGGGCCGCCTTGTACGCGTTGAACTGCGACTGCGTGAGCGGGACGATCGTGTTGTGGCCGTCGTTGCCGCCCACGAGGAAGATGCAGACCAGCGCCTTGTAGTCGGGCGGATTGGCCTGCGCGAACGCGTTCATCAGGCCGAAGCGGGTGAGCATCGCGGTGGCACCGATGCTCTTGAGCAGGCTGCGGCGGGAAATGTAGTGCTGGTTCATGGCGTGGAGTCTCGTTGGAGTTGGCCTGACAAAAGTTCAGTGCTGGACGGCGTAGTAACCGCTGAGCGCGGTGAGGTAGATCGCGGTTTCGATGCGGGTCTTGGCGTCGTAGCCGGGGGCCGCCGCCGTGATGAGAGCCTGCTTCATCGCGGCCGGCATCTGGCCATAGAGCAGCTTCTGGTTTACCAGCTCGACCAGCCCCTGCATGTCGTTGCCGAAGGCCTGGTAGGGCGAGAGGTCCAGCGTGAAGTCGGTGCCCGTCTGGCTGAGGAAGAACTCGAACAGGTTGCCCCGCAGGGTCGCCTCCGTGGGCGTGTAGATCTGGAACTCGGGGCCGAACAACGGGCTCTTTGGCACATGATACAACGGCGAGAACCAGCTGAAGACCGAGGGCGCGTCCAGCGGCGACTGCGCCATGTAGTCAAACTCGTAGGTGAGCCCCTCCGGGTTGTTGAAGTGCCCGTTCAGCGCCCGCAGGAAGCCGCAGGTGTGCAGGATCGAGTCCTTCAGCCGGCCCGACGTGGCGGTCGGCACGTCGTTGCGCGCCTCGGAGTCGGTGAGGATGGCCGTGATGGTCGCCTTCAGGTCGCCCCCGGTGGCGCTGAACACGCCGGCCACCCGCTGGACATAGCCCGGCGTGGGGTTGCTGGTCACCAGGCTCCGGATCAGCCGCGTGGAGATGAACGGCGCCATGTTCGGGTGGTTCATCAGGATGGTGAGCAGGCTTTCCAGATCCTGGGACGGGCTCTGGCCGGCGGGAATGATCTGGCCGAGGACGGATTTCTGCGTGAGATCGTGGTTGCCCGGCACCTCCACCATCGGCGCGCCTTGCCACTCATAGACGTTGCCACCGGGCGGCTGCGCGTAGGTCCAGCCGGTCAAGGTCAGCGCCACCTGGGCCACGGTGCTCTGGTCGTAGGTCGGGATCGGCAGGTTGTCGGAACCGAGCTTCTGCGAGCCGTCCTGGTTGAGTTGCCAGAGGCCGATGGTGAAGAGCTGCATCAGCTCCCGGGCGTAGTTCTCATTCGCGCCACCGCCCAGGCCCGGCTTCGTCGAATTGGCGAGGTCGAGATACTTGCCCATCGCGGGGCTCTTGGAGATGTCGCGCAGCAGGTTCTTGTAGTTGCCAAAGGCGTTCTGGCTCAGCGCGTTCATCCACGGAAGCATGGCGTCGGCGTAGATGTTCTTGTCGGCCGACACGACAATGATCTGGCTGAGCGCGTAGATGACGCGCTGACGCAACTGGTCCGGGGCCGTGCCGAAGGTGTAGAGCTGCCACTGCTGAAGCGTGCCCACGGAATTGTCGGCCGGTACCGGTATGACCGTCGCCGGCAGCGAGAACTGCTGGGCAAGATAGCTGGGAATCCCCATCTGCTGCACCTGCGCAAGAGTGGCGTCGTTTGGCCCGAACGAGGACTGCTCCAGGAACCGCGCGGCTGAAAGCAGCGCCGAATAATCCACCGGCGGCGTCAGGGTCACGACCGCGTTGCCGCTGACCGTGGGATCGGCCACCGCAGTGGCCTTCACCGTAACCGTCGGCGAGGCCGGCATCGTACCGGGTGTCACGTAGGCTCCGGTCGAATCAATCGTGCCGTTCGCCGCACCGCCCACCACCGACCAGGTCACAGCCGTGTTGGCCGAACCTGTGACCGTGGCGATGAAGGTCTTCGCATTGCCGATCTGCACCGTCGCGGTTCCAGGGGCCACCGTCACCGTGACCGGCACCGGCGTCAGCGTCACCGTGGCATCGGCGTGAGAAAGCGCGTTGGCGACCGACGTGGCGCGGACGATCACGGTCGCCGGGGAAGGCATGACTGCCGGCGCGGTAAAGACGCCGGCGGAAGTGACCGAACCGTTGGCCGCCCCGCCCACCACCGACCATGTCACCGACGTGTTGGGGCTGCCCACCACCGAGGCGGTGAACGATTTGGTGGCGCCGAGCTGCACCGAGGCGCTCGTGGGCAGGACCGCGACCGTCACGACCGGCGGGGTGGTGAGCGTCACGGTGGCATTGGCGAACACCGAGGAATTGGCCACCGAAGTCGCGCGGACCGTCACCGTCGGCGAGGCGGGCATGGCCGCCGGCCCGGTGTAAACGCCGCCAGCCGTGATGGTGCCATTGGCCGCGCCACCGACCACCGACCAGGTGACCGACTTGTTGGCGTTGCCGGCAACCGTGGCGGTGAAAGCCTGGGAATTGCCGAGCTGCACCGACGCGGAGGTCGGGGCAACGGTCACCGTGATCGTCACGGCGGTTACGGTCGCGGAGACGCTGTTACCAGTGACCGCACCCGGTCCGGGCTGGCGCACGGCGAAGTTGATCGTGCCCGGGGCCGCGGCCACGCCCGTCGCGGTCACCTTTGTCTTCGAGAAATAGGTCGTCGGCAGGTCCACGCCGTTGGCCTGCACCACCGAATCGGGGGCATAACCGCTGCCGTTGAAACTCACCGAGTAGTTGCCCACTTGCAGGCTCGCCGGCGCGACGCTCCACGTCCACGGATAGGGCCGTGTAACCGTCAGCGTGGTGGTCTTGAAGGAGGTTGGGAACGCCGTGCTCTGCGCCTTGATGGTCAGCACGTTGTTGGTCGGGGCGATGGCCGGAGCCTGATAGAGGCCGGCGGGCGTGATCGTGCCCATTGTGGAGTCGCCACCGATTTTGCCGTTCACCGACCAGGTGATCGTGTTGGGGCTGATCGGCACGTAGGCCCCGAACTGCGTCGTGGCGCCAAGCTCGACGGAGCTGTTGGCCGGCCAGACATCCATCGGGCCGGCCACCTGGGCCTGGGTCAGGCCCAGGGTCAGCACGGAGAGCAGCGCGGCGAGCCACGTCGCCGCAGTCAGCACCATTTTGGAAATCGGGCGCGATGGATATGTCGTCATAGGTCTGGAATGCTGCCGGCACCTTGGGGCCAGCGACACCTCGCCCTGGGGCGGAGTCGCTCGATGGCCATTTGACCGGCATTATTATTGTTCTTAACCCCCTATTGCCGGAAATGGGGCGGCGAAATTACACGCAACTTTTGGCCCATTTACGGCTCGGGATTTTTCCGCTCACGGACTGCGGATTGATGGGTGTGATCCTTCCACCCGGCGGCGTTTTCTGGCAATTCGCCGAAGGGCGTAAGGAGCGCCCAGCCATCCCTACGCCGGTCGGAGAGCGGCTTCCTGACACAAGCTAACAGCCAAAACTCCAAACGGCACGAGGCCGGCGGCAGAGCATGTTGCCAAGAAAGCCAAGGCCCTAGAGTCGCCAGCCTGAATCGACTCTGGATCTCGACGCCATCTCAACTTGCTTGGCACAGGCGTTCGTCAGCGGAAATGCAGCAATTGCAATCGGCGTTGATAAGGTTTAATCGCTTCGAATTCAGGTTTGGCAAACTGTGCCTCGAGCCAAAGGTGTCCAGAGCTTGCCATTTTGGCATTTTTTCTGGGCAGAAGACGCTATTGTTTATCACCAGACTCTCCCTAACGCAATCCTTGGGCCATTGAAATGAATAGCATTGAAGACATTACAACAGTTCATGGTCACGCAATCCGCGAAGCCGTTACAAAGTTTTTTGTTCCGCTCCAAACGACGAGGATAATCAAACGTGATGCGTTTGAGGAACTCTCCAACGCCGTGAAGGCGTTTGCTAAGGCTTTAAAGGGCCATGATCTCGTGCCCAAGTCTTTGCTTAACGAGATTTACACAGGTATGCGAATCTTGAGGAATGAAGCCCCTTATTTCCGCGGTGAAACCGCCACTCTTGAGGGTATGGCGAATCAATTGGAAATGGTCTTGGGACTGATTCTTATTGGCGAGAGCCTCGACGACCGCGTGCCGGGAGTGCCCAGAATTATTTGATTCGGATGAAAACACTGACGCAGATTTGAATTCTAAACGCCGACCCCAGCACCCGAGTTGTGAACAAAAATGAGGCACACGGAACATCTGGGAGCGCCTCTTGGTGGCGAACACCTCGGGTAATCACGACGGCTCTGCGATCGCAAAATCTCGCCACGCAACGCGCTTCGGCCTTCCGTCGGTCGAATTCGTCGCTAGGCTCTGCGTCCATCAGCCCCATGCAAGTCCGTCATCATCTCACGCTCGCGCTCATTGCGCCGTTCGCCCTCGGCCTTTCCCTGCTGGCGGAGGACGAGTTCGACCTCAACATCCGCACCACGCCGCCACTCTCCACGGCGGAGCAGCGGGCCAAGTTCACCCTGCCGCCCGGCTTCGAGATCCAGCTCGTCGGCTCGGAGCCGGACATCAACAAGCCGATGAACCTGCAGTTTGACGCGACAGGCCGGCTCTGGGTCACCACGAGCGTGGAGTATCCCTTCCCCGCGAAGGACCGGCCCGGCCGTGACCGGCTGATGATTTTCGAGGATTTCGGCCCGGATGGACACGCCCGCAAGGTCACCCAGTTTGCGGACGGCCTGAACGTTCCCATCGGCGTGTATCCCTTCCGGACCGATGACCGCCACTGGAAGGCCATCGTCTGGAGCATTCCCTACATCTGGCTGCTGGAGGACACCGACGGCGACGGCAAGGCGGACAAGCGCACGCAGCTTTTCGGCCCGTTTGACGTGAGCCGCGACACGCACGGGATGCAGGCGAGCTTCCGGCGCGGCTTCGACGGCTGGCTGTACGCGACGCACGGCTTCAACAACGACTCGCACGTCACCGCGCCCGACGGCAGCCATGTGGATCTCAACTCCGGCAACACCTACCGGATGCGGATGGACGGCTCGCATATCGAGCAGCACACGCACGGGCAGGTGAACCCCTTCGGCCTTGCGTGGGACGCGCGCGGCAACCTCTATTCCAGCGACTGCCACAGCGGGCCGATCTACCAGCTCATCGACGGCGGCTACTATCCGAGCTTCGGCAAGCCGCACGACGGCCTCGGCTACGCGCCGACCCTGATGGAGCACCTGCACGGCAGCACCGCGATCGACGGCGCGGTCTATTACAGCGACAACCTCTGGCCGGCGGAATATCAGGACAATTTCTTCCTCGGCAACGTGATGACGAGCCGCATCAACCGCGACCGTTTTGTCTTCCAAGGCTCCACCCCGAAGGCCATCGAGCAGCCTGACTTCATGTCCACCACGGACCCGTGGTTCCGTCCGGTCGACAACCAGCTCGGGCCCGACGGCGCGTTTTACATCGCCGACTTCTACAACCGCATCATCGGCCACTACGAGGTGCCGCTCTCGCATCCCGGCCGCGACCACGATCACGGCCGCATCTGGCGCGTCGTGTACAAGGGCACGGACGGCCAGGCGAAGCTGCATCCGGTCGCGCTTCAGCAGGGTCTCGACGGACTGATCGCCGAGCTCGGCTCGCCGAACCTCACGCGCCGAATCCTGGCGATGAACGAGATTCAGGACCGGTTCGGCAAACCGGCACTGGGCAAAATTGAGAGCCTGCTGGGCACGACCAAGAATTCGTTCCAGACGGTTCACGCCCTGTGGCTGGTGCACCGGCTGGGCGGCGACGAACGGAAAATCCTCGCAGCCTTGGGGCATCCGGATGCGCTCGTGCGCACCCACGCGCTCCGCATCCTCCGGGAGCAGGCTGCTTGGGATGATCGTGTTGCCGGAACCACCAGGAAGCTGCTGCTCAATGATCCGGACGCCCTCGTCCGGCGTTGCGCCGCCGAAGCGCTCGGAGCCCATCCCGTCTTTGGCAATTTGCGTCCGCTGCTGGACCTGCGCGCCAAGGTTCCCGCCGAGGATACCCACCTGCTCTACGTGGTCCGCAAGGTCATCCGCGACCACCTGAACCACGCCGACATCTTCCAGCAGGTGGTGGCGAAAAACGACTGGTCTGACCCGGATCGCGCCGCGCTGTCGGACGTGGCCGCCGCCGTGGATTCGGCCCCGGCCGCCACGTTCTTGCTGGGCGAAATCGAGCGCGCCAAATCGGGCGACGCGAACGCCGACATGCTGAAGCACATCGCCCGCTATGCGCCCGAAACCGAGCTGCCCCGCCTCGCGGCCTTGGTGCGGGCGCGGTTTGCCACGCAGCCCGACTTCCAGCTCGTGCTCTTCAAGTCGGTGGATCAGGGGCTGAGCCAGCGGGGTATCGCCCTGCCCACCGCCCTTCGGGAATGGGGTGCGGAACTCGCCGGCAAGCTCCTGAGCGCCGATGCCAGCGCCGCCGCCGGCTGGGCCAACACCCCGCTCGAAGCCGCACCGACCGAAAATCCATGGGATTTCCAGGAACGCAGCCGTTCTGACGGTCAGAAGTTCCGGGTGCTCTCCAGCATCGTCCGTGGCGAGCCGCTCACCGGCACGCTGCGGTCGCCGGAGTTCACGGCGGGCGGGTCGTTCAGCTTCTGGTTCTGCGGTCACGATGGTTCTCCCGATAAGCCCGTGCAGAAGAAAAACGTCGTCCGCCTGCGCGACGCACAGACCGACGCCGTGCTCTTCGAGGCCTGGCCGCCGCGCAATGACGTCGCCCAAAAGGTCACGTGGAACACCAGCGGCTCCGCTGGGAAGCAGGTTTATCTCGAAGCCACTGACGCCGACACCGGCACCGCCTATGCCTGGATCGCCCTCGGCGCTTTTGAAGGCGGCCTGACCATGCCCACCGTCTCCCCCCGCGGACTCGCGGAACGCGCCGCCGGTGCCGCCGATCTCGCGGCCCGGCTCGGGTTGAAGGATGTTGCCCCGCGCCTGCGTGACGTCGCGCTGCATCGCGGCGATCCCGAGGTGCGCGCCACGGCGGCGAAGTCGTTCGCCACGCTCGCGCCGGATCAGGCCACCGCCGCTTTTGCGCCCGTGCTGGCCGACGGCAGCCAGCCCATCGTCGTGCGCGAGCGCATCGGCACGACCTTGGCGGAGCTGAATTCCGAACCGGCCCGCGCCGCCGTCATTACAGCCATGAAGGCTGCGCCGAACCGTTTGCAGGCGCGATGGGCTACCGCGCTAACCGGCAGCAAGGAAGGTGCGGAAGCCTTGCTGGGGGCTATCGAACAGGGCGTGATCTCGCCACGGCTACTCCAGTCCGTGGGTATGAAGAACCGGTTGCAGGCCGTGAAGCCGACCGACTGGGAAGCACGCCTGACGAAGCTCACGAAGGATCTTCCCCCCGGTGACGAGGCCCGCGACCGGCTCATTGCCGAACGGCGGGCCGCCTACGCCGGCGCCAGTGCCAGTGTCGCCGAGGGCGAGCGCGTCTTCACCCAGAACTGCGCCGTGTGCCATCAGATCGAAGGCAAGGGCGGGCTCGTCGGGCCCCAGCTCACGGGCATCGGCAATCGCGGCCTCGAGCGGCTGTGCGAGGACGTGCTCGACCCGAACCGCAACGTGGACCGCGCCTTCCGCCAGACCATCGTGAGCCTCAAGGATGGCGACGTGGTCAGTGGCCTCTTCCGCCGTGAGGATGGCGACCTGCTGGTCTTCGCCGACTCCACCGGCAAGGAGTTCTCCGTGAAGAAGGCCAACGTGACCGAACGCAAGGAAAGCGAGCAGTCCCTGATGCCGGAAAACTTCAGCGAGACCATTCCGCCGGCCCAGTTCAACCAACTCCTGGCATTTCTGCTCTCACAACGGTCGGGAAAATAGCGCGTCGCCCGAAATCTCACGGTGAGCAGTTCACTTCGCACCAGCCTTTTCGAGGGACGAAAAGGTTGGAATTTCAAATTCCGGTTCCATGTGCGGAAATACGCCGGGCCATTTGGAATATGGGCCGCACATGCCAGCCCCACGCATTCAAACCGCAGAAGAATTCATCCTTAAACGGGACGCGCCGTATTGGGCCTATGGGTATCTTTTGCTCGCGCTGATTTTCGTCTTTTTCCTAATTTGGGTGTCGTGGGTTCGGCTCGATGGCAAGAAATATAAGGGGAGACAATACGCGGCCATTCCACTGCCCTTCTATACGGTCTTGTGGATCGCTGCTTTCCTCATGCTTCGCTTTCCCTGCATGGAGCACTTTTCAAAAATTTATGGATTTCGTATCAGACCCGATAAGATTGAGTTGCTTCATGTCTGGCCGGTGAATCCCACATCCATTCCAAGATCTGCTTTGTTGGGTGCCGATTTTGAAGAACATAGGGCAGGAAGATCGACAGTCGGATCCTCATGGATCACCACCAGATCGGGACTGAAATTCCAAAGCATCAGCCTAGGCAGGTACGATCACGAAGTGGGCAAGGAAGCTGCGCGACGGCTGCAAGCCGCTATGATCCAACCCTGACCGAGAGCAAGGAACGCGTTTCGGCAAGCAAGCCTGCAACGGCCCCAGACAGACGGTGTTAACACTGCGTGCCTCCGGGAACACATGCCTTGCTGGGCTGGTTGGTCGCCAACTCCTGCGAACTGCCCCGCCGAGATCGCGCCATAGTCACGCTCGCCGGAATCGCGCCAGACGTGGATGGGCTGGGAATCATCGCCGACTTCTTCTGGCCTGACCCGGCCACGCCGCATCGTTGGTGGATCGATTTTCACCACGTGCTGGCCCACAATGCCCTGGCGGCTTTGCTCGTCAGTCTGGTCGCGCTGGCCATTGGTCGGCGACGGTGGATCACCGCTGCCCTCGCTGCCGTGTCCTTCCACCTGCACCTGCTCTGCGACCTGCTGGGATCAGGCGGTCCGGACGGCGAGCTCTGGGGCATCCGCTATTTCTGGCCGTGGGCCGCGACGCCATTTTGGACCTGGTCCCACCAGTGGCGGCTCGATTCATGGCAGAACCTGCTGATCACCCTGATCGCGATCATCGCCACCGGTTGGCTGGCAATCCGTCGGGGCTATTCGCCGGTTGGCCTATTCCATCCCGGACTGGATCAGAAAGTGGTCGCGACGTTACGGCGATGGAGGCTTCGCGTCCATTTATCACCTCGCGCTGTCCCGACGTGACGGCGGGAATTAGCTTCTTCTCAGCGAGGGCGAGCGTGTGGAGGTGCCGCATGGCCGGGATTGTCGCGTTTCATTTCTAGTCCCCCCCGAAGCACAGGCCTTATCCGCAACCAGCTTTTCCCATTCCTCCGGCTTGAAACCGACGGTACCGCCGGTCCGGGTGAGCACGAAGGGCCGTTTCACGAGGTTTCCGTTCTGAGCGAGCAGGTCGAGCGCAGCCGCCTCGGTGAGTGTCGGGAGCTTGGCACCGAGGCCGAGCGCCCGGTAATCCTGCCCGGAGGTGTTGAACAACTTACGGATCGCGCCCGCTTGCAGGGCCAGCATCCGCTTCAGCTCGGCGCGGGTCGGCGGCTGCTCGCGGATGGGGATCACCTCGGGGCTGATTCCGCGTTCCTTGAGAAATTTCAGGGCGTTCCGGCAGGTGTCGCACCCGGCGTAGGCGTAAACTTTGAACACGCGCGCAACGTAGCGAAAACAGGGTGCGCCGGCGACCTTCAACACCGCGAAAACGGGATCTGAAGATGCCTAAGTCGCCCGGGCGCGCCGCGACCGACCAGGATGGGGGTCAGTAAAATAACTTGTTACTGGCGGCCAGACAGGCATTGTGCCCCCGCTAACCGTCAGACGGCATGCGCTTCGGTACTTGGTGGATCTTCAGTTGAACCCGTTTCAGTGATGATTTGAAACCCGACAGTCGGGAACAGTTCGAGACTAGCAGCAGGCCGGCAGTACAAAGCAAACATCACTATGGGTACCAAATTGTTCGTCGGAAACCTTTCCTTCAACACCACACAGAACCAGCTCCAGGACGCCTTTTCCCAGCACGGCATTGTCGTCGAAGTGGCGCTGATGCTCGACCGCGAGACCGGTCGTTCCCGCGGCTTCGCCTTCGTCACCATGGACACCCCCGAGGCTGCCCAGGCGGCGATCGCGGCCATGAGCGGCGCGCAGCTCGACGGCCGTGCACTCACGGTCAATGAGGCTCGTCCGAAGGAAGAGCGGCCCCGCACCGGCGGCTTCGGCGGTGGCGGCGGCGGCGGCTTCAGCGGCGGTCGTGGCGGTAGCGGCGGCGGCGGTGGCCGTGGCGGCGACCGTGGCAGCCGTGGCGGCTACGGTGGCGGCGGCGGCGGCGGCCGTTACTAAGATTAGGCTTCGCGCTTAATTACGATTTCATTGCGGAGGTGGGTTCGCCCACCTCTGCTTTTTTTTGTGCCCTGATTCCGGGAGGCGGGGCGATTCTTTGGTGGGGTTGCCAGCCGGCTTCGGGCTTCTGGAAGTAGCGCAGATTTGCAATCTGCTGTATCGCGGGTTTGCAACCCGCACCGGCAACAGGATTTCCCGGGGGCGTACTAGCATTCCACCCGGTGCCGATTGAAAATCGGCGATACAGCAGGTTGCAAACCTGCGCTACAGCCGCGCCGCGCCTCTCTCTTCGAGGAGATCGTTGGCGATTCTTTGATGGGTCCAGCCACCAGTTTCCAGCATTCTGGTCGCCATGAAGCGCGCCTTCGTGTGGTCACTCCTCCTTTGGGCGATCGTCATTCGTCTCTCCGGCGAATCGTCGGCACCCGCCCTGCCCGACGGGCTTTACGCCGAAGTCACCACGCCCCGGGGCGTCGTCATTGGTGAGCTGCATTACCCGAAGGCCCCGCTCACGGTAGCCAACTTCGTTGGACTCGCCGAAGGCACACTCGGGCCCCAACCACGCAAGCCGTTCTTCGACGGGTTGACGTTTCATCGGGTCGTCCCCGATTTTGTCGCACAGGGCGGCGACCCGGCCGGCACGGGCGATGGGGGACCGGGCTACTCCTTCCCCGACGAATTCGTGCCCGGCCTGCGCCATGATTCCGCCGGTGTCATGCAGATGGCGAACGACGGTCCCGACACCAACGGCTCGCAGTGGTGCTTCATGCTGCGGGAGACACCCCGGCTGAACTATCTCCACAGCGTCTTCGGCCACGTGGTGCGCGGACAGGAAGTGCTGCCGCAGATCCGGCAGGGCGACACGATGCGGGTGAAGATCCTCCGCATCGGCGCGGCGGCGCAGGCGTTCAAGGCGGATGAAGCGACCTTCGCCAAGCTCTCCGCGAAGGCGAAGCGCTATGCCGGCCTGCCCGAACCGGGCCCCAAGGCGCACGTTGACGATCCGGACAGGCTGCTCCCGACCGATCCGGCGCGGGCGAAGCATTTCAACTTCAAGCTCGCCAACTTCGAGCGCGCGACCGGCCGCAGACTCTTCGCGCGCGTGCTCGCCCATGCGCCTGCGGGTCTCGAAAGCAACCAGCTTGGCCGTTACCTGAAGGAGCAGGCGCAGCTCCTGGGCGTCGCGAAGGAAGGGGCGCTGGCGATCTATTTTGACGATCTCAAGGAGTGGCGGCTCTGGGTGGGCGACACCTGGCTGACGACCTTCGAGAAAGGCTCCGTGGCAGCCGACGGTTCGGTCAAACAGTTGGAGCTGCACGAGGCCAAGCAGGCCTTTTTCGCCCAGGCGCGGGCCAAGGCCGATGCCGCCATTGCTTACGCCGTCCAACACGCACCGGCCGACAAGCCCGTCCCGGAAAACCAGAAGCTCAAGCTCTGGACCGATGCAGTTCTCGACGGGCTGATTTTCAAGTTCGAACCGTGACAGGTCAGAACAGCACGCAGTCGATGAATGAGGCGAGGGGCTCGGGCTGCTGGCGGTTCTTGCGGACCACAACCGCGAGCTCGCGCGTGAAGCGCGGTCGGAGGTTGATGCGGCGGATGCGTCTCCGCTCGCCATAGAGCGCGAGCACACGATGGGGAACCAGGCTCACGCCCAGGCCGAGCGCGACGAGGTTCACGATCACGTCGAAGCTGTCCAACTCCATGGCGGGCTCGATAGGCCAGTCCTGAGCGGCGAGCCAGTGCCGGAGTGTCCGTCCGGTTTCCCCCTGCGCATCGATCAGCAGCCAGCGTTCTCCGGCCAGCAGCTTTCGGAGGGTGCGGACGCTGGCGGAAACCAAATCGCGCGGCAGTTTTAAATCAGGGGGCACGACCAGCGTGAACTCATCAGCGAACCGGTGAGTGATCGCGAGCGCACTGGGCAGACGTCGGGGCGGAGAAAGCAGGCCGGCATCCAGTGTCCGGGCCTCGACCGCTTCCAAAATCTCTCGGCTCGTGAGCTGCACCACTTGCAACTGAACGGCTGGCTGCCGCTTGCGGAACGCGAAAAAAAAGCCCGGGTAATAGGCCAGGCCAATGCTCCGGGCCACCCCGATCCGCAGGGTCTGCGGGACCAGATGAAACTCCTCGCGGAGCTGCTTCAGCGTGGCCTCGGTCGCGGCGAGAATGGGCGTGGATTTCTCGTAGAGCAGCCTGCCCGCAGACGTGAGGTTCACCTGCCGCGTCGTCCGCTCGAACAGGGCGACGCCCAACTGCTCCTCCATGCCCCGGATCTGTCGGGTGATGGCGCTCTGGCCCAGACCCGCCTTCTGTCCCGCTTTGGTGAAGCTGCCCAGCTCGGCCACGAGGCGGAACAGGCTCAATTCGTAGAGGTCGAACGGAACTTTGGTCAGGAATTCATTCATGCTGAACCTGCATCAGTCTCAACAGACTAATGCATTTCACGCAATGCTCATGCGCCCGCACTGTTTCCGAGTCAGGCCGGGGGTTCGTGGCTGTTCCGGAGAACGGTTGTCCTTCTGGCCGCCAACAAACGCAGTGAAAGAAATTACCATGGCCACGCCCAGTTTGCGGCTCCCGGAAAATGTGCCGGGACCGTTCTTCGTCACCAGCGAGTGCATCGATTGCGACATGTGCCGGGAATTCGCCCCGACAGTTTTCCGTCGTGACGCCGATCTCAGTTCGAGCGTCGTCTTCCATCAGCCCGAAACCGAAATGGAACGCACCCAAGCCATGGAAGGAATGCAGGGCTGCCCTGTGGAGGCGATTGGACTGGCTGAGGGCTGAACGGAGTCGTCCATCCGTTCCACCTCACGGCTTCGTGGGCGGCGGGAGCAGTCCCTGATGCCGCAGCCATTGGGCGCATGAGTCCGTCCAGGTGGAGCAGGGCTGGTCGCTGGGGCGAACGCCAAAGTCATGTGTGGCCCCGGCATAGACGTGCAGTTCGGATGGCACGCCGGCACGCGTCAGGGCGAGGTACATCACCACGCTGTTTTCCGGGCTGCTGACGATATCAGCGCCACCATGCGCCAGGAACACCGGTGGGGTGTTGGTGGGCACGCGGATGCCGGCGGCGAGTTCCGGTTTGTCGAGGTTCCTGAGGTAGCCGGGATAGACCAAGATCGCGAAGTCGGGCCGGCTGCTGAGCTGGTCCACGGCATCCACCGGCGCGTAACTGCTCTGGTCAAAGCCCGTGGCGGTCGCGATGGCCAGATGTCCGCCCGCCGAAAAGCCCACAATACCGATGCGCTGCGGATTCAAGCCCCACTCGGTGGCGTGGCTCCGGAGCAGGCGGATCGCGCGCTGGGCATCCTGCAACGGGCGTTTCGCCGGTTCGCGCTCGATTTCACCGGGCCGGCGCGGCACGCGGTACTTCAGGATGACGCCGGTCATTCCGAGCGAGTTGGCCCAGTCGGCCACTTCCTCGCCTTCCAGCTGCCAGTAGAGATCCCAGTAGCCTCCACCGGGACAGATGAGCAGCGCGGTTCCCGTATCCTTTTCCTTCGCCGGCCGGCGGATGGTGATCGTCGGCTGGGTGACCCCGGTGATGAGCCGCGTTGGCTCGGTGACCTCATGCCGTTTGCGGTCGGTCTTCGGCGACATGCGGACCCTTTCGGGACCGATGGTACCCGACTCATCCGGAGCCGTGCCCGGCCAAAGCCCGATCACCTGCGGATCGCCCGCGCCGGTTGCCCGCCAAAGCACGAACATGCAGAGAAGCAAGGAAGCCGTCGTGGCGAATTTCGCATTCATGGACGTTAGCGAGGTAAAGCCGATAGGAGACGCGGGAAGCTGATGCGCCCGACCTTACTTTTTCTCCAAAACCATGGCGAGGGTGGCTTTGGCCAGGGCCTTGGTTCCAACGGTTGAGTTGGTGGCTTGGGCCAGACTGCTCAGGAGCCTGATGCATTCGTCGCGCTTTCCGAGGGAGTCCAGCGTAGTGGCCCGGTTGAGCGTGAGCAGGCCCTCGGTTTCCGCATCCGGGGCGAGGCCCAGGCCGTGTTCCAAATCGGCGAGACGCTTTTCGGGTGCTTCCTGCAACAGGGCCGATTCCTTCCAGGCCGGAGCAAAGGTCGGAACCCGCTTCAGCAGGTCCTCCACGATTTGTCGCTTCTCCGCGTCGGACTTTGCCCATTCGATCTGGAGATAGGTCTGGTAGGTGCCCTTCGGGAAAGTGCCGGCCTGCTCCCGCGTGAGCGACCAGACGGCCGTCTTGGTGGTGAAAAATCCCTCGGGCGCCAACCGGTCCACGCTCTGGTAGCTGGCCAATGCGCCTTCAGGATCGCCGCTGAGAAGCTGCGTGTAGGCCTTGTCGTAGAGCGGATACGGCCACGTCGGTGCCAAGACGGAAGATTGATCGAGGAGTTCGATGGCCTGTTTGAGGGCGCCCCGTTCGCCCAGAATACGGGCTTTTTCGTGCAGGGCCTTGGCCTCAGGCGGAATGCCCGGGGATGCGGGGGCCTGCCATTCCGAGGTCCCGGAGGCGTTGTTCGCCGCCGCGTCACGGCCCTCGGTTTTCTGGCGGCAACCCGCAAAGCCTACCAAAGCCGTCAGCAGGAGAAGCGTAAGAGTGGCGAAGCCCCAACGGCGGAACCTGGGTGCTAGGTTCATTCCGGATTTTCCAGCAGCACTTGCAGCCGGGCGGCCAAGGCCTGGGGCAGGCGCTCACACCACGAAGCATTCAGCAGGCCTAGTTCAATCAGGTCGCGAAGATGCGTCCGATCCTTGTCGCGGAAGCCGACCAGCTTCATCCGCACAAGGGCCGGCAGGGTCACGAGTCGGAATTGGTCGCCGGCCTCCGACTCGGTCACATCGGGAGTGGCCAGCAGATTGTCGGGCCGCACTTTTTCCCCAGCCGGGACGATGTGCAGGGCGTCGCGAACGCTGGCCTCGGGGCCATCGAGGAAGGCCTCCAGGCCACCGGGCATGCCCAGTTCGGTCACGTGGCGATACGTAAAGCCCCCCTGCTCCAAGGCGCGGGTCGCTGCCGCCCAGTCGGAACGACGCAAAAGAATATCGACGTCGCGGGTCGTACGGACGGCGGCTTCATCCACCCGCGAGACGTGGGCCGCGACCGCGTTACCCCCGGCGATGGCATAGGGGATGCCAGCGGCTTCGAGCGCGCGGGCGGCGCGTAACAGGCGTTCGCGAACCTTTTCCACGGCGCGGATCATCCGCGTCCAGGAAACCGGAGCAAGCTCGGCGGAGTTCGCTGTCACACATGCAAACTGGCACACGGTGCCGGAAAAGTCAGCCCGCACGTTTGGCCGGGTGGCCAACGCCTCAGATCGCGAAGTCGTTGTACTCCGGCTTCACCGGTTCCAGCGGCGGGTTGAGCATGCCGGCACCGACGGTGGCGTTGGTGCCCTGCTCGATGAGGATGAACGAGCCGGTCAGCCGGTTCGTCGCGTAGCCGTCGAAGACCAGCGGCTTGGAGACCTTCAGGCGGATCTCGCCGATATCGTTCATCGTGAGTTCGGCGGGCTCGGGCTGCGGCTCGTAGGTGTGGATGTCGATGCGGTTTTCCAGCGAGGTGACCACGGCCTGCACGGTCTGCGTGGTGTGCTTGAGGAAATACTTCTTCCCGCGCTGAAGCGGGCGCGGATGCATCCAGGCAATGCGGGCGTGCAGCTCGGTGTTCGCGCCGGGCATGGAGTCGAGGCCCACGACCATGTCGCCCCGGCTGATATCGAGATCGTGTTCCAGCACCAGGGTGACCGATTGCGGGCAGAAGGCCTCCTGGAGCGGGCCGCCATAGGTCCAGATTTCCTTCACGGTGCTCTTCAGTCCGCTGGGCAGCACCATGACCTTCTGGCCGACCTTCACGGTGCCACCGGCGATCTGGCCGCTCAGGCCACGGAAGTCGTGCAGCTTCGGATCGCGCGGGTTGTTGGGGCGGTTCACCCACTGCACCGGGAAGCGGAAGCCCTGCAGGTTCCAGTCGCTGGCAATATGCACATCCTCCAGGTGGCCGAGCAACGTCGGGCCGACGTACCAGGGCGTGTGCTTCGAAGCATCGACGACGTTGTCGCCGTTGAGCGCGCTCATCGGGATGAACTTCACATCCTTCATGTCGAGCCGGGGCAGGAAGGACTCGAAATTGTCACGTATCTCGAGGAACCGCTCCTTGCTCCAGTCCACGAGGTCCATCTTGTTCACCGCGATGACGAGGTGCGGGATGCGCAGCAGCGAGGCGATGTAGGTGTGCCGGCGCGACTGCTCGATCACGCCCTGGCGCGCATCGACGAGCACGATGGAGAGGTTTGCCGTCGAGGCGCCCGTGACCATGTTGCGTGTGTACTGCACATGCCCCGGGGTATCGGCCACGATGAACTTGCGACGCGGCGTGGCGAAGTAGCGGTAGGCCACGTCGATCGTGATGCCCTGCTCCCGCTCGGCACGGAGGCCGTCGGTCAGGTTGGCGAGATTGATCTGGCCGCCTCCGGTGATGTCGGCGGAGCGCTCCAACGCCTCCAACTGGTCCTCCATGAGGTTCTTGGAGTCATAAAGGAGCCGGCCAATGAGGGTGGATTTGCCGTCGTCGACGCTGCCGCAGGTGTTGAAGCGGAGCAGCTCGATGGGATGGGGGGCGGACATCGTAAGGAGATGGGAGATCGGAGATGGGAGTTAGGCGGATGCAGTTCGCAGCCGGGTGGAGCGGATGAGGCCTGAGATCAGGCGGCCAGTTTGCGAGACCAAGGATAGCAGTTGCTGTTGCTCATCGGCAGAGAGATAGCCGGCATCGAGCATTATGTAGGAGAGTGAGCGAACCTCGCCGCAAGAGGCGCGGGCAATATTGTAGAACTGCAGTCTTTCCAAGGAGTGAACGCGTTCGAAGCCTTCAGCGACATTGGTCATGGCGGACACGGCAGCGCGCTGTGCCTGATCTCTCAGGCCAAAATCCTTGGCCGCGAGTGGGCGACGAAAGCACTCGTAAACAAGGCGCACCAATTCCCTGGCGACCTTCCAGGCCTCCAGTTCCTCGAACGCGTTGATCTTGGTAGCCATCTGCCAACTCCCATCTCCTATCTGCTTAAAAATATCCCGCCTTCTTGCGGTCTTCCATCGCGGCCTCGCTGGCCTTGTCGTCGGCGCGGGTGCCGCGCTCGGTCACGCGGGCGGCGGAGACTTCGCCGATGATGTCGTCGACGCTGTCGGCGGGCGACTCGATCATGCCGGTGCTGATCATGTCCGCGATGGTGCGGACGCGCACGACGAGTGTCTCGCGCTTCTCGTTCGGCTTGGGCCGGGCGCCCTCGTACGGATCGGGCTTGGTGGGATCGGTGTGCGGCGGCGGCACGGGCAGCCATTGCCCGCCCCGCCTAAAACAGTCCCGCCGGTGGCTGAAATAGATGTTTGGCACCTCCAGCTTTTCCTGGCGGACGTATTCCCACACGTCCATCTCTGTCCAGTTGGAGAGGGGGAAGACGCGCATGTTTTCGCCGGCATTGAGGCGGGCGTTGTACACGTTCCAGATCTCGGGCCGCTGGTTCTTCGGATCCCATTGGCCGAAGCCGTCGCGGAAACTGAAGAAGCGCTCCTTGGCGCGGGCCTTCTCCTCGTCGCGCCGTGCGCCACCGATGGCGCAATCGAAGCGGAACTCCTCGATGGCGCCGAGCAGCACGGGGATCTGCAGCTTGTTACGGCTGATCTCACCGGGCGCAACCATCGCCGTGCCGTTGGCGATGGCCTGATCGACGGTGCGGACGATGAGCTTTGCCCCGAGCTCCTTCGCACGGCGGTCACGGAACTCGATCAGTTCCGGAAACTCGTGGCCGGTTTCGACGTTGAGGAAGGGCATCGGCAGGTCCGAGGGCCGGAAGGCCTTTTCGGCGAGCCGTAGCAGACAGATGGAATCCTTGCCGCCGGAGAAGAGGAGCACGGGCCGCTCAAACTCTGCCGCCACCTCACGCATGATGTGGATGGCCTCGGTCTCCAAATATTGAAGATGATCCAGTTGGTAAGAGGACATGGAAAGAAGATGGGAGTTGGCAGTTGGGAGTTGGCGGCCAAAGTGCCCCATCTCCCAACTGCGATCTGCTAGTTGCTCTTGCCGCCGACCGCCTTCCCGCCCCAGGCCGCGTGCAGGCCGCATTCGCGCTTCTCGTCGGCCTTGGCGGGATCGAAGTAATCCCACTCGTTCGGGAGGTTGTGCTGCGCGAGGTAGGCTTCCATCTCGGCGTCGCTCCAGTGGAAGACGGGGCTGACCTTCAGGGAGCCGAAATTGCCATCGTGCGAGACGATATCGAGACCGGCGCGGTTCGGGTTCTGCACCTTGCGGAGCGCGGTGAGCCAGACGGTCGGGGCAAGTTCGCGCATGCCGCGCTGGAAGGGCTCCAGCTTCATGGTCGTGCTGAAGGCCTTGATGAGTTCCTCGTTCTCGGGGGTCGGCTCGGGCATGCCACCGAAGACCGCGTCGTAATGCGCGGCGGTGAGCTTCGGCACGAAGGCCCTGATGTTCAGCTTGAGCTGCGCCTTCAACGCCTCGGCGTGCTTATAGGTGGCGGGACGGTTGTAGCCGTGGTCCACCCAGAGCACCTGGATGTCCGGCTGCACCTGCGTAACGAGGTGCAGGAGCACGGCCTCGTACGGCCGGAAATTGGTGGAGACAATGGCACGTCCGCCGGCCTGGGCGATGGCCCACCGGACAACTTCCAAGGCGGACTTGCCGTGCAGGTCGGAATTGGCCTGGGCGATTTGTTCAGGAGTCATGGGAATCAGCAGCTAAATGGGAAAATCCGCGTGGGGCTTAGTGAGCCTCACGCGGAAGACTTAATTGGATCAGTTGGCGGCGGACGCTTCCTTCCAAACCGTCCGCTCGACCCAGTCGCCGAAGCGCTCGGCACCCACGCGTTCCTGCGCGTAACGCGTCAGGAGCGGGCGCAGTTCGTTGATGATCTCCGGGTCTTTGACGACATCCTTGTAAAGACGGTTGAGGCGGGTGCAGGCCTCGTTGCCGCCGAGATATAGCTGGTAGCGGCCGGGGCCTTTGCCAACGAAGCCGATCTCCGCCATGTAGGGACGGGCACAGCCGTTCGGGCAACCGGTCATGCGGATGATGATCTCCTGTTCCGACAGGCCGACCTCGGCGAGCAGGCCCTCGATGTTCGTCATCAGCGCCGGCAGGTAGCGTTCGCTCTCGGCGAGGCCGAGGCCGCAGGTGGGCATGGACGGGCAGGCCATCGAGGCCCGGCGGATGGCCGTGGCCTGGTTCGTGACCGGAATGCCGTGATCGGCGAGCACCTGCGTGACCGCAGCCTGATCAGCGGCGGCAATGTTCGCGAGAATCACATTCTGCGAGGGTGTCAGGCGGAACTCCGGGTTGAACTGCTCCGCGATCTTCACCAGTGCGGTCTTCAGGCGGTAGCCGTCCTTGTCCTTGATGCGGCCGGCCTCTACATACAGGCCGAGGAACTTCGTGCCGTCGGCGGCCGTGTCCCAGTTGAAGTGGTCGCCCTGCTTCTCGAACTTGAAGGGCTTCGCATCGGGCAGCTTGTAGCCGAGGCGCGTTTCGAGTTCCTCGCGGAACCAGGCCGCGCCCTTTTCCTCGAGCACGTACTTGAGCCGGGCGTGCTTGCGGTTAGTGCGGTCACCGAAGTCGCGGTGGATCTTCAGCACGTTCTGCGACACCTCGATCAGCTGCTCAGGCGTGATGAACCCGATGACATCGGCGATGCGCGGAAACGTTTCCTCGTTGCCGTGACTGCGACCAAGGCCGCCGCCGACCGTGAGGTTGTAACCAAGGAGCTTCCCGTCCTCCTCGATGGCGATGTAGCCGAGGCAGTTCGTGAGGATGTCCACGTCGTTCGTCGGCTGGATGGCGAAGGCGGTCTTGAACTTCCGCGGCAGATAGGTCTGGCCGTAGAGCGGGTCCACGAAGTCCTTGTTCTCCGGCGCGCTGAGGTCGAGCTGCACGCCTTCGACCCAGATGGAGTGATACGCCTTCGTCTTCGGCGCGAGCGCGAGCGAAACGCGGCTGGCGTCGGCAAGCACCTGCGCCTGCAGGCCGTTGCGGGCCGGGGCGGGCGGGGCCATCACGTTGCGGTTCACGTCGCCGCAGGCCGCGATGGTGTCCATCATCGCCTCGTTGAGCTGCTTCATGAGCGGCCCGAGGCCCGACTTCACCACGCCGTGGAACTGGAAGCTCTGGCGCGAGGTGATGCGCAGGGTCTGGTTGCCGTAGTTCTTCGCGAGGCGGTCATAGACCAGATACTGCCGCGAGCTGAGCACGCCGCCGGGGATGCGCCCACGGATCATCCAGATGTAGTGCTTCCCCGTTTTCCGCAGGTCGCGGTCATCCTGCTGGTAGATGCCGTGGAATTTCATGAACTGCTCGTCGTCCGCCGAAAAGCAGAGGGCGCTCGGGTCGTTCAGGGTCGCGGCGAGGTTGCCGGCGAGGGTCGGGATGGCGGTCTTCAGCTCTTCGTTGCGGGAGGGCTTGGCGCCGGGCGGGGCAATGGATACTGGAGCGGTCGCAGACATAATCATTAGCGTGTCACAAAGGATGAGTATCTTAACTCACAGCGGAGGCCGGTCAATGGCATTTCTGGCGTTCACTCACCCGAGAACGGTAAGCAAATCGCAGCCGTGGAAAAATGAAACAGCCAAGTTTTTCAGATTGAAGGGAGCCCGGTGGGGCGAGCGTCCCCGCGAGCCGGGCTACCCCAGACCTAGGCCGCAGCGGCTCGCGAGGACGCTCGCCCCACCTTGCGCCGGGTTTTCAAGGGAGAGCCAGCCAAGCACGCCGGATTTCGTGTCTTGCGCATGTTTTGCCACGGCTTAGCTTACCGGAGTCTTTTCGTCCGCTTTGATTTTGCCGTTTATGAGCCAGTCCGAACCGAAACATGTCTACTACTTCGACAACAACGCCACCACCCGGGTGGCGCCCGAGGTCGTGGACGCCATGATCCCTTTCCTCCGCGATTTCTGGGGCAATCCCTCCAGCGCCTATGCGTTCGGCGCGCAGGTCCACGGCCACGTCGAAAAGGCCCGCGAACAGGTCGCGGCGCTCATCAACGCCGATCCGAAGGAAGTCGTCTTCACGAGCTGCGGCACCGAGTCCAACAACAGCGCCATCAACAGCGCGCTGTTCATGAACCCGGGCAAGAAGCACGTCATCACGACGAAGGTCGAACACTCGGCGAACATCAATTTCGGCGAATTCCTCCAGAAAAAGGGCTACGACGTCACCTACCTGCCGGTGGAGAGCGACGGTTCGCTCGACGTGCATCTGCTGGAAAAGTCCATCCGGCCCGACACGGCCATCGTCTCCGTGATGATGGCGAACAACGAGACGGGGGTGATCTTCCCCATCGCCGAGATCGCCGCGATCTGCCGCAGCAAGGGCGTGCTCTGCCACACCGACGCCGTGCAGGTGCCGGGCAAGCTCAAGATCGACGTGAAGGAGCTGGGGGTCGATTTCCTCAGCCTCAGCGCCCACAAGCTCCACGCGCCGAAGGGCGTCGGGATGCTCTACATCAAGCGGCGCACCAAGTTTCAGCCCTACCTCATCGGCGGCCACCAGGAGCGCGGCCGTCGCGGCGGCACCGAGAGCGTCGCGAACATCGTCGCCTTTGGCCGGGCGGCCGATCTGGCGGTCGCGTCCTTGCACGATGAGAACACCCGCGTGCGTGCCCTGCGCGACCGGCTGGAGAATTTCATCCTCACGAACATCCCCAACACCGTCCGCAACGGCAACAAGGAGCACCGCCTGCCCAACACGGCGAACATCGCGTTCGATTTCGTGGAGGCCGAGGCAATCCTGCTCCTGCTGGATGGCCTGGGCATCTGCGCCAGCAGCGGTTCGGCCTGCACCACCGGCTCGCTCGCCCCCTCGCACGTGCTGATGGCGATGGGCCTGCCGCCGATGCGCGCGCGCGGCTCGGTGCGCTTCAGCCTCGGCATCTACAACACCGAGGAAGAGGTGGATTACCTCATCAAGCACCTGCCCGGCCTGATCCAGCGCCTGCGCGACATCTCGCCGCTCAATCCGGAACACCCGGACAACGAAACTTACGACATCGAGGCCGCCCGCGAAAAGCACGAAACCGACCTCGCCGAGGCGAAGAGGGAAGAGGAAACGGTAGCCGCCTGAGCGACACTGCTCGGCTCGGGCGTTGATTTTGAGTCAGACTGATAACACCGCGAGAATATATGGATAAAGTCGCCGTCCAAATCCACCCCAGCCAGCGGAGGTTTGCGCAGTCACCGTTTTTTTTCGTGATCGCGGCATTGCAGGGCGTCGCCATCACATTTGCCCCGCTCGCTTTGTATTGGTGCGGCAAAGGGCAGATGTCCGGCCTCGAGCCCATCATTGCTCCGGTGTGTTTCGGCGTGATTTTCTTCGTGTCGCTTTTCTATTATATGCTGGGCAGTGCCGTGGTTAAGGAATTGCGGAAAAAGTCAGATTAACCGGCGAAACAGTTAGAGGCCTGAGCCGGGCGCCGGGAGTTGGCCGACCATGCGCACCCTGCTTGCCGTATTGCTCGCACTGGGCACTGCGTCACAGGTGCTCGGCAAGGTCGCCCGGATTCCTTTTGAAGAGCTGGTCAGGCAAAGTGACCTGATAGTGGTCGCCAAAGTGTCATCGGTGACCCGTCCGCTCATTGGCAAAAAATACGCCAAGGCCAACGTCACCGAGGTTTGGAAGGGCGCTTCCCAAGAGGCGGTCAGGTTTCTCGCTTCACCGACGTGGACTTGCGATAGCTCAACGGCTCAAAAGGGTGAAACCTTCGTCCTCTTTCTTATCGAGGACAAAAAGACTCACGCCTACCAGATCTCCGGGGAGGGACGTGGCCGAATGCCAATCAGGACTGCCGGATCAAAACCTTATGCAAGCTTTTGGTCGGAAATAATCTTTCCCAAATACATTCCCACCACCGACGAACCGGGCTTCACCCAGGCAGTCGAGTTGGTGGAGCTTCGGAAACTCGTGAATTCCTCCATGCAGACGGGCAAGTAACGTACGCGCCGAATTGGAGGGTTTACCCTCCCCACCGCCGCACGTCCGGGAGGGCGCGGTAAAGCACGCAGTGGTACATCCCGCGCGGCAGCAGGCGGCGCAGCAGCGCGAAGAGGTGGGCGTCGGGCGTGGCGTACACGCGCAGGGGCGGGTTGCGCTGGTGGAGGGTTTTCACCACACGGGCGGAAACCCGTTCGGGCGTGGCCACGGTGCGCTCCATCATGCGCTCGATGAAGGCGGCCATGTACTGGTAATGCGCGTGGTAGGGATCGTGGTGATCCATCGCCGCCGCGAAGCTCCGCTGCGTGAACCGCGTGTTGCGGAAAGAGTCGGAGCGGATGAACCCCGGCTCGATGAGCGACACATGTACGCCCCACGGCCGTACCTCGTACCACAGCGATTCCGAGGCCCCTTCGAGCGCGAATTTCGCCGCGCTGTACAGCGACATGGTGGGCATCGCCATCATGCCGCCGACCGAGGAGACGTTGAGGATGCGCCCGGCCCGCTTCTCACGCATCCCGGGCAACACGAGCCGCGCGAGATCGAGCGGCGCGCGCACGTCCACCTCCATGATGTCGCGCCAGGCCGCGTCGTCCCAGTGCTCGGCCACGGCCCGGTAGGCAATGCCGGCGTTGTTGATGAGGACATCCACCCCGCCCCAGCGGCGCTCAATCTCGCGGATGACGGCCTCCCGTTGCGCGGATTCCGCCACCTCCAACGGCAACAGGTGAATTCGGTCAGTGGCGGTGATCCCCGCCGCAGTGAAACGGCCCATGGAACCTTCCCGGGCCGTAAGCACGAGGCGGTAGGGCAGCGTGGACAGTTGGCGCGCGATGGCCAGTCCCAGCCCGGAGCTGGCACCGGTCACGAGCACGACGGGCAATGGATCGGCGAAGGAGTTCATGCCGCAGCACTTCTCAAGGGGAGTGCATGGAAGCGTCCGCCCGTCGCGCGAGGTGGTCAAGCGGGCAAGGAGGATTGGTTGTTTCGTGATCTTAATCGTAATCCTAATCTTCCTCCCACTCGCTCCCCCTGCACTCGATTAGGATGAAGATTACGATTACGAGCCGCCCAAGAGGCCAACGAGGCCAACGAGGCGGGTAAATCGCAGGGCGGGACGGAACCGGGTTGTCGTCCGGCAGCGTCTGCCTATTCTGCGCGCATGACGCCCGCCGTCGCGCAGCAGCGCCACGCCACCCTGGCCGCCGAACTCCGGCAGCACGATCACGCCTACTACGTGCTCGCGCAGCCGGCGATCAGCGACCGCGAATACGACGGGCTCTATACCGAGCTGCTTGCGCTGGAGAAGGAGTTTCCTGCGCTCGTCACACCCGATTCGCCCAGCCAGCGCGTCGGCGGCGCACCTTCCGAGGGCTTCCAGCGCGTGGAGCACCTCGTGCCGATGCTCTCGCTGGAAAAGATCGAGGCCTCGGATGTGCCCACCAAGGACGAGGAGCCGGACCGCGAGCGCCGCAGCCGGTTGCAGGATGAAAACACGCTCGCGCAGCTGCGCGCCTTCGACGCGACCATCCGCAAGCACCTTGGTCAGGACCGCGTGGAATACGTCATGGAGCCGAAAGTGGACGGCGTGTCGCTCGGCGTGCATTACCGCGACGGGAAGCTGGCGCTGGGTGTCACGCGCGGCGACGGGCGCTTCGGCGACGACATCACGACGAACCTCCGCACCGTGCGCGCCATCCCGCTCGAACTGAACCTGCCCCATCCGCCCGCGCTGCTGGAGGTGCGCGGCGAGGCCTACATGGCCGTGAAGGATTTCGATGCCTTGAACGCCAAACTCGCGGCGGCGGGCGAGAAGACGTTGCCCAATGCGCGTAATGGCACCGCCGGCACGCTCAAGCAGCTCGATCCGCGCACGGTGGCCCAGCGGCCCATCCGCGCCGTGTTTTACGCGACGGGCGCGCTCGACGGGATCGAGTTTGCGACGCACGCGGAGATGCTGGCGGCGCTGGCGAAGTTCGGCCTGCCCACGCAGCGGCTTTGGTGGCTATGCGACGGGATTGAGGAGGTCATCACGCGCTACCGCGAGGAGGTCGTCTGCCATTACGACGAGAGCCGCGACCTGCGGCGGCAGTTGCCGTACGAGATCGACGGCATCGTCATCAAGGTGAACCGCATCGCCGACTGGGCGCGTATCCCCGACAAGCGCCGCGCGCCCGGTTACGCGATCGTCCACAAGCCCGTGCCGTGGATCACTCCTGCGGAGACGGTGCTGAAGGCCATCACCATCCAGGTGGGCCGCACGGGTGTGCTCACGCCCGTGGCGGAGCTGGAGCCGGTGTTTGTGCAGGGCTCGACCGTGGCGCGCGCCACGTTGCACAACGAGGACGAGATCCGGCGGAAGGATATCCGCATCGGCGACACCGTGGTCATCCGCAAGGCGGGCATGGTGATCCCCGAAATCTTCGAGGTGATGAAGAGCAAGCGTCCGCCCGGCGCGATGGAGTTCGACCTGTTCGCGCAGGTCGGTGGCAAATGCCCGGCGTGCGGCGGCACGATTGCAAAGGACAAGGTCTCCGCCGGTGAGGCGGAGGAAGTCGCGTGGCGCTGCCAGAATGTCGCGGGCTGTCCGGCCCAGAAGACGCGACGCGTGGAATACTTCGCTCAGCGCAAGGCCCTGGATATCGAATCGCTCGGCGGCATCGTCGCCGAAAAACTCGTCGAACGCGGGCTGGTGAATGAGCCGCTCGACCTCTTCAGCCTCGCGAAGGAACAGCTCGCCACGCTCAACCTCGGCTCCGACGAGGAGCCACGCGTCTTCGGCGAGAAGAACGCGACAAAGATCATCGAGGCGCTGGGCCGGGCGCGCACGATGCCGCTGCACCGCTGGATTCACGCGCTGGCGATTGCGGATGTCGGCGAGGCCACCGCGTGGCAGCTCGCGCAGGTGCACGGCTCGATGGACGAGCTGGCGACCTCGCCGGTGCTGCGCGACATCCGGGCGCTGGGCGACAAGGAGGCGGAGCGTTCCCTGGTTTCGCCGCAGTCACGCAAGAATCCGCCGAAGAGCGACCTCGAACGCGCCCAGCGCAAGACGCATACCGCCGAACTCGCCGCCGAGATCGCCGAGATCGAGACGCGGCTCGCCGCCAGCGGCGCCAAGGCCAGCCTCGCCGAAGTGGGCCCGGTCGCCGCCGCGTCGGTGCTGGATTACTTCGCCTCACCCGGCGGACAGAAGACGCTGCAACGGCTGCGCGACCTGGGGATCAACCCGGCCGGCTCCAAACCTGACCCTGCGGCCGCCGGCTCATGCCCGCTGGCCGGCAAGACGTTTGTGCTCACCGGCACGCTGCCGACGCTGTCGCGCGACGCGGCGGCGGCGATGATCCGTGAGGCGGGCGGCAGCACGAGCGGGTCCGTCAGCAAGAACACGGACTTCGTGCTCGCGGGCGAGGAGGCCGGCTCGAAACTGGAGAAGGCGCAGAAGCTCGGCGTGCGGGTGATCGACGAGGCGGAGTTTCGGCGGCTGCTTGGTTCGGCGGCATGAGCCGTCAGCGCCGGTTCCGATCGGAACTTCCGGGTGGAAACGCAAAACGGGCGTCCTTTGCGAGGACGCCCGTCTGATAAAATGAGTCCAGCTTACTTGGCCGCTTCGGTCGGCGCACCGGCCTTGTTCCAACCGGAGATGCCGGCGGACATGTGCCTCACGTTCTTGTAGCCGAGCTTCTCCGCGGCCTTGGCGGCCTCCTGATAGGCCTTGCACTGCGGTCCGCCGCAATAGGCGATGATCAGGGTGTTCTTGTCCGCCGGCAGGGCCTTGGCAAAATTGTTCTCGATGACGTCGAAATCGAGCGCGCCGGGGACATGTCCCTTGGCATACGACTCGGTGCCGTTGACGTCGATGATCACGGCCTTCTTCGACAGGGCGAGTTCCTTAACCTCAGAAATCGTGATGTCGGGAAACTCCGCAGCGAAGGCGGAACCGGCGAGCAGCAGGGTGGCGAACAGGGCGAACAGCTTTTTCATGGTGTCGTTTTGATCACGGTGCGTTTCAGTTTTCCCGGCCTCAACCCTGAGGTCGGCGACCACCGGCGACCTTATTTGCAAGCCGCTTCAGTGGCGATCCGCGCAGCTGACCCGCGCGGCCTGGAATGCTGAAACAGGTAGTCGGGACGGTGGCTTGTGCAAATCCATTTTCTGGCCGGCGCAAGGTGGCATGGGCCGCCGCCAACTGGCTGCGGCCTGACCAGTCCACCTGTGTCCCGCGACCAGGATTACGAGGAAGATTAAGATTGGGATTAGGATACAGGCCGGCAACTCGCCCCTTCCCATCCGGCCAAAGCTGCTTATCGTGCGCCCGTTCACCAATGAAAATTCCCGCACTGCTGCTGACGGCCGCCCTGGCCGTTTCCGTCTCGGTCCAGGCCGAGCCCGCCCATGTCTCGCTCAAGCTCGTCGGCGACGGCGTGGTTGAGCCGGTGAGTTTCGTGCCGCTGCCCGATGGCCGGGCGCTCGTGGCCGACCAGGTCGGCTACATCCGCCTGATGAAGGCCGGAGGCGGACTGACCGAGACGCCGGTCGCGGACCTCCGGGGCGTGCTCTCGGCGATCAACCAGAATTCCTTCGACGAACGCGGCCTGCTCTGCCTGGCGCTGCATCCGGAATTCGCCAGGAATCGCCGGCTCTTCGCCTGCTACACCGCCCCTCGCCGCGCGAGCGCGCCGGCGGAGTACGACTGCACGCTGCGGGTAAGCGAATTCACGCTGCCCGCCGCCGAGCCGCTGAAGGTGGATCCGGCCTCGGAAACGATCGTGCTCGAGGTGGACAAGCCGTACTTCAACCACAACGGCGGCCGGATTGCGTTCGGGCCCGACGGTTTCCTCTACATTTCCGTGGGCGACGGCGGCGGGCCGAAGGGCTGCGACATCGGCCTGGGTCACGTGCCCGAAGGCAACGGCCAGAATCTCCACACCCTGCTCGCCAAGATTCTCCGCATCGACGTGAACTCGGCCGATTCCCAGACCGGCCGGGCGTATGTCATCCCCCGCGACAACCCGTTTGCCAATGGCAAGGAGGGCCGGCCGGAAATTTACGCCTACGGCATTCGCAACCCTTGGGCGATTTCGTTCGATCAGGGCGGCAACCATGAGCTTTACGAAGGCGATGTCGGCCAGATGCGCTGGGAGGAAGTGAACATCATCGCCAAGGGCGGCAATTACGGCTGGCCGCTGCGCGAGGGCTTTGACGGCATGAACCGGGAGCACCCGGAACTCCCGCCTTCCGAACCCAAGGCCGAAAAGGGGTTGCGCGGCGAGCCCCTGATCGACCCGATCGCGGTGTACAAGAACATCAGCGGCTGGCACCAGGATCCCGAGGCGCTCGGTTGCAGCGTGACGGGCGGCTACGTGTACCGGGGCAAGGCGATGCCCGAATTCACCGGCCATTACATCTACGGCGACTGGTCGGGCACCCAGGGGCAGCCGCAGGGCCGGCTCTTCGTTGCGCGACGGCCGGCCGCTGGCAAGGGCCAGTGGGCGGTGGAACCGCTGCGGGTGAGCGGGGCGGGCAAATTCTTCGGCTGTGTGACTGCGTTTGGTCAGGACAACGACGGTGAGGTCTATGTGCTGACGAACGGCTCCACCACGCTCACACCGGGCCGGGGCAAGATCTGGAAGATCGTGCCTGAGGAGCGGGCGGCGGCGAACTGAGCCGGCCAGTTCGTTCAGGCAAACGTCTCGGGGCATTCATTGGGCGCGCCAGCGTTGTGGAGTGCGGCGCTGCCGCGCCGCGTTGCGAGGTGGCAAACGGCAGCCGAACGCTACCGGGAAAAGAGGCGTCCGCCCGTGCAAAGCGCCGGAGCACCGGCGCACTCCAAAACGCTGGAGCGTCGCCCATGCCGGCATCCAAGTCGGAGACTTCCCTCTCTCTGTCAGACCGCGTTGCGTCCCCGGAAGGAAGACAGGTTCATGGATAGGCAGAATTGCCGTCTGTTTTTTGCGAAAGCGCACGCCGGGGTTAGCGGAGACGGATTGAGACACCCGGGGCGCCCGCATTGAGCACCGTCTCACTTCTTCCAGCCGATCTGGATTGTCTGGGTGAGCCGGGAGAACAGGCCCTTTTTCTTCACGGCGACGCTGTCGCTGACCCCGGGCAGCGGCTCGCACTTGGCGTTGCAGTCGGGGCAGAAGAGCAGCAGGCCGGCGGTGCCGCCGGAGAGCTTCATCGCGCGCAGGCTCGCGATGTTGAAGACGCCGGGGCATTTCACCACCGCGGCGCAACCGTGGGTGGCGTGGTGGGTGGCCGGTAGCGAGGGATTCCGGGAACAGGCCAAGGTGCCGTCGGGCAGCGCCTGCACGATGCCGGCAGGCTGGGCGACCTTGGGCGCGGAGGGCAACGGGACCTTGATCTCGAACTGCTCCATCTCGAGCCGAAGCTCCACCGCCCCGATCTGGAGCGTCTGACCGGGCCGGATGACGGCCTCCTCGACCGGGCTGCTGTCGATGAAGGTGCCGTTCGTGGACTGGAGATCGCGGACGGTGACGCCGGTCCCGCCTTCCAGCACGGTGATTTCCGCGTGGAAACTGGAGACGCTGGCGTCCGAGATGCGGAACTCGTTGGTCGGGTTCCGCCCCACGGTGTTCAAACCGCTGTGCAACTCATGTTCGAGGGGGTGAGTCATACCCCGGAGCGTATAGCGAACCATGCGCGGATTACTTTCGGTTGCCTCTCGGGCGCGAACTATCCGCAGACCGGACCGCGTGTCCAGCCCTAGGTAGTCATATTTAGAACAAATTGCCGATCACCGAGCTGAGCACGGTGAGGGGGCCGGTGTCTTCCAGGCCCTCGGTGGCCTTGTCCACCTTCTGCAGGGTGAGCTTCACGTTCTTCAGGAAGGCGCCGTCGTTCACCAGCTGGCCGACCGTGCCGTTGCCCGTATTGATCTTCTGGAGGATCTCCTTGAGGTTCGTCATCGCCACTGCGGTCTCGGAGTAGAGCTTCTCGTCCTTGATGAGCTTGCCGACGGTGCCCTCACCCCGGTTGACGCTGGCGATCATCTGGCGCGCCTCCGCCACGGTGGCCTTGGCGTCCTCGGCCAACGGGCGTACGTCCGCCACGGCGGAGTTCAGGTTGGTGACGGTGGAAAGAGCGGTCTGGTAGAGCGTGTCATCCATGACCAGCTTGCCGATGGTGCCCTTGCCCTCCGCAATCATGGTGGAGATGTTCTGCATGTTGCCGAGGATGGCCGCGAGCTTGGGCTGGTTCTGCTTGAGGAAGTCGGTGAAGGGTCCGAGCAGCTTGCTGAACTCCTCGCCGCTGAAGCTCTTGGTCATGTTCTGCACGCCGTCGGCGGCCGCGTCGAGCTTGGCCATGATGGTGGCGAGGTCGGGCTGCTCCTTGGACTCCAGCACCGTGTTGCTGTCGGCGAGGGGCGCCTTCTCGCTCCCGAAGGTGAGCGCCACGAAGTTCTGCCCCATCAGGCCGGTGAACTGCACCGTCGCGAGGCTGTCGGTGTGCACCTCGGCGTCAGGGTCCACGTTCATGGTCACCTCGACCTTGCCCGACTTCAGCTTGATGGACTTCACGCGGCCCACGCTAACGCCGGCGAGTTTCACGGGATCGCCCACCTTCAGGTCGCGCGCGGAGGTGAACTGCGCGCGCACGGGCTTGCCGTGGGAGAACAGCCCGCCGCTGCCGATCATTTCCAGCAGCAGCAGCGCGGCGATCACCACCAGGGCGAAGAAAAGGCCCAACCGGGTTTCAAGGGAGTTTTTCATGGCGTCTCGGATCAGAATTTAGCGGGAAAACGGAAAATGGGCAAAGGGTGTTGGCGCGGCGTCATTGGGGATGGAAGTCGGCCGCCAGGAACTGCTGCAGCAGGGGATGTGGGCTGGCGCGGATCTCCGCGGGCGTGCCGAGCACGACCAGTTCGCCCTCGTTCAGGAAGCCGATGCGGTCGGCGATGCCGAAGGCGAGGTCGCGGTCGTGCGTCACCACCACGCAGGTGGCGCCGGTGCGTTCGTTCAGGTTCAGGATCTCGCGGCCGATGGTCAGCGCCACCAACGGGTCCAGCTCGCTCGTAGGCTCGTCAAAGAGGACCAGCTGCGGATCGCCCACCAGCGCGCGGGCGATGGCGACGCGCTTGCGCATGCCGCCGGAAAGCTCGTTCGGAAACTGGGCGGCCACCCCGGGGTCGAGTTTCACCAGCGCCAGTTTCTCGGTCACGATCCGGTCGATTTCCTCCTGTGGCTTCAGGCGGTGCTCGGTGAGGTAGAGGCCGACGTTCTCGGCGACCGTGAGCGAGTTCAGCAGGCCGCCGCTCTGGAACACGATCGCGAGATGGAACTTGGAACCGATGTCCTCGCTGGTCGCGAGTTCCCCGCCGATGCGGATCTCCCCGCCATCCGGCGTCTCCAGGCCGATGAGGTGCCGGAGGAAGACGGACTTGCCGGAGCCGCTCGGCCCCATGAGCACAAAGACCTCGCCGGCGCGGATGTCAAAGGACACGCCCTTGAGCACCGGCTGGTCGCCGAACGATTTGCGCAGGTCGCGGATGGCGACCGGAAGCCCGGTGGCGGATGGCTTGGAAGCGGGGGCGTTCATGCGTCAGAAGTGCCAGCCGTTGTCGAGCGGCAGCAACAGGCGGGTGAGCACGTAATCGAGCAGGAGGATGAGCACGAGCGAGTTGACCACGGCCTTGGTCACGCTGCGGCCGATGCCGCGCGGGCCGCCCAGCGTCGTGAGTCCCTGGTGGCAGGAAACCACCCCGATCACCACCGCGAAGAAGAACGACTTGATCAGCCCATTGATGAGGTCAGTGAACTCGACCACAGAGCGCAGGTTGCCGAAGAAGGCGGACCAGGTGACCGAAATCCGGTCGTTGAAGCTCGCGACCAGCGCGCCGCCGGTCCAGCCGACGAGGTTGGCGAAAACCACCAGGCAGGGCAGTGCGATGGCGATGGCGAGCACGCGCGGCATCACGAGGTAGTTCACCGGGTCGATGTTCAGCGTGCGCAGCGCGTCGATCTCCTGGTACACGCGCATCGAGCCCAGTTCCGCCGCCATGGCGGAGCCGATGCGGCCGGCGATGAGCACGGCCATCATCACCGGGGCCAGCTCCTTGCACATGCCGAGGGCCACGAGGCCGCCGAGCGACGAGCCGAGCCCGCGCTGGACGAGCACCGGGCCGGTCTGCAGGGCGAGCACGCCGCCGATGAAGAGCGAGAGCATGCAGGCCATGAAGAGGCTGGCGTTGCCGATGTCGAAGAGCTGGTCCGCCACCTTGCGCCGGTCGCGCCACGCGCGCGGGATGGCCCGCAGGGTCGCGGCCAGCAGCAGCAGCATTTCACCGAGGTTTTGAAACATGGGTCAGTTCAGATCCTGCGGGAGAGTTTCAACGAAGAACGAGTTTGGACAAGTGCCAGAAACCGAAACTGGCGATGGCGATTCCGGAGAGGCGGTTGAGCCAGCACTGCCAGTTCCGGTCGAACCGGCTGCGCAACGCCCCCGCCGTGAAGCTCAGCACCAGCCACCAGAGGGCCGAGCCGGTGAAGACACCCGCCACCACGAGGCTGGCCGCCGACACGCTGCCGGCGGCCTCGCCCAACCCCGCGCCCGCGAACATCGCCGCGAAGGAAAGGATCGTGAGCGGGTTGGTGAGCGTGAGCAGGAAGGTGGACCCGTAGGCGGAAAGCAGGCCGGTCGCATTGGCCCTGGCGGATTGTTCGGCGGGTTTGGACCGGAACGTCTGCACGCCCAGCCAGCAGAGAAACAGGCCGCCGATCAGGCCAAACCAGAACTGCTGCCGCACGAGAAAGCCCGAGATGGCGGTGAGGCCCGCCGCTGCGACCAGTCCGTACGTCGCATCGGCCGTGGCCGCACCAAGGCCGGAGAGAAAGCCCATCATCCGCCCCTCGGCAATGGAGCGACGGATGCACAGCACCCCGATCGGGCCCACCGGAGCCGCAATCGAAAAACCGAGCACGCCGCCTTTCAGGAAGAAATCCATGGGCCTCAGCGTTGGACCAGTCCGCTCTCGGGCTGGGATTGGGGTTGGAGCCGCGACGGTTTCGGGGCGAAGGCATCACCGCGATGTTCCGGCGGGTTGAAAAGGGTCTGGCCCTGCCGGGTCGGGACGGCGGGAGCCGCCGGCATGGCGGGGGCATTTGTCGCCGGCGCAAGGTCGTGGAAAGGCATCCAGAAAAAGCGCCAGTGCCGCTCGTCCTTTTCACGGCGGCTGCGCACCACCCCGAAGAAGAACGAGCTGCGCGAGGTTTCCTTGAGGGTGTCATGCCGCCAGAAATTCCACAGCAGCGACTGGCTGGCCGCGCCGGTCTTGGGGTTCTTCTCGGCACGATACAAGGTCCACAGCGGCGCCCAGTTGCGCTCGATGCCGTGGTTGTCGGGCAGCACCGCCTCGGTGATGGAGAGCACTTGCAGGCGTTCGCAGCCGTCGAACTCATGCCGCCAGGTGAAGAACGGCCACATGTCGCGGCGGCGGCGCTCGGCCCCGGTCTGCGGGCTGGTCAGCCGCGTCTCGGTATAGGGAAACCAGCAGATGCGCGTCCGCTCGCGGTCCACTTCGGGCGTGTGAATGTGGCGGTGCGTGTAGAGCGGCCACAGGAAGAAGTCGGTGGTGAGCGTGGCGTTGGTGGCCTTGCCCCACAGCGGCCAGAAGCGGTTGGCGTGCTTGCCCTCGCCGCGCGCCCAGCCGATGAAGGGATAGGGCATGCCCCACTCGCGGAACCGGTTCTCCCGGTCATCGGTGTAGCTGAAGAACGGCCAGAGCAGCGTCGTGTTGTCGCGGGCCGGCGAGCGCTGGATGTTATAGAGCAGCAGAAAGCTGCGGCGCTTCTCCTCGTTGGTGGTGCCCAGGTTCAGGTTCTCGTGATGGAAGAACGGGAACAGGGCGAACCACTTGTCGTAGCCGGGCACGACCTCCGGCTCGTCCATGATCAGGTTCGTGCGCACGGAGCTGGACTTGGTCTCGTGGCCGATGAGCGGGAGGAACTGCCAGCCCTTCACCCCGCCGCCATGGCGCACGTGGAAGAAGGGGAAGAGATAGTTGTCCGTCTCCATCTGCCCCTTGCGGGACCACACGTAGAGCGGGGCCGCGACAAACCGCACCTCGTCGCGGAACAGATGGTTCTGGAAATGGCCGTAAAAGGGCAGCAGCGCCCAGTAATCATTCGTGGGATTGGTCGAGCGCTGGGAGAAGAAGATGGGGAACAGGCTGCGCCGCTTTTTCACCTCGCCATCCTGGGTGGCCCCACCCTGGAAATTCAGGAACTGCGCGATCTGCAGCCGCCATTCGCTGCCGAAGCGGTCATAGGTGATGGCCGGATACAGGAAGTCGTATTCGGAGTGCTCGGTCAGCGGCTCCTCGTAGTGCGAGGCGAAAGGGGCCAACACCCATGCCGAGTTGGTCTCGCCGGAGGTGGTGCTCACAAACGGGCCGAGGAACTCCTCGCGCTCACCGGGCTCCAGCGTGAGCCGGAACTGATGCACCAGCGGACCGGCCTCGATAAAATCCTGCCCGCCCGCACGGAACAGAATCCCGGCGAGGATCAGGAGAAGGGCTAGGCGGCGTTGCATCTAAAGGCCGGCGAGAATCGCGGACACGGAGGCCAGATGCAAGGGGTGGAGAAGTGACAGTTTCCTAATCCTAATCCTAATCCTAATCATAATCATAATCATCATCTTCATCATAATCACCGGGTTTTCCGCGATGACGATGACGATGATGATTAGGAGTAGGAAAGGGCGGGCAAGGCGGACACTGTTGGTGGCACTTGAGTGCAGGTGACAGGGGGAATTTTGGCAGATTCTCCAAAATGCCGATGTCGAGGAGAATTGTGCCTCCGGACCAAGTAAAAAATCTTTCACCATCGGCTCACGAACAACGAGAGTACCCGGCTCATGCAGTTGCCTGTGTCCCCTGAGAACGTATCCGCCACCCTGGAAGGGAAGCCGGCCATCCAGCCCGACTTCTCCACCCCGGCCGTGCCCATCGGGCAGTTCACCGAGCGGCCCGACTGGCCCCAGTGCGCCCTAGGGCTCCATGTGAACATCCACGGCTTTGACGGGGTGGTCATCGAGGTGATCAACCACTCGATTCGCGTGATCTCGGCCGAACGCGTCACCCAGCGCTTTAATGCCAGCCGGCTCAAAACACTGTTTGCCCCCATGGACCGTTCCCGGCCGGAACCGCCGCCGGCGCCGGCGGAAGCGCGCAACCCGGCCGCCACCACGCACCCCGCAGCCGCCTCAGACCGCCCCGCCAGCCCGCCGAGCCCGGCCAGGCGGTCGATTACCCCGGTGCCCACGCCCACGCCCATGCCCATCGCCCCGCCCCAGCCGGCCACCGAGCGCATCACGCGTCCGGATTTCAGCGCTCCCGTCCGCGCGATCCGCACCTATGCGGGGGAACGCGATTTCCCCGGATGTGCCTTCGGCAAGCACGTGGATATCCGCGGCTACTCCGGCATCGTGGTGGAAATTGAGGGCGGCGCGCTGAAGGTGCAGGCCCCCGACGGAACAGTCCGCAGCTTTGTCGCCTCCAACCTGCGGAAGGTGTACGGCCGGGATTGAGCAAAAGGGCGGTGACGGAGTCGCGAAGCGTTTTGGACTGCGCCGGTGCTCCGGCGCTTTGCACGGACGGGTGTGTCCTTGCCAGCTATGGCTCCAGTTGCGTTCGCTTGCCTCGACCAAAGCGGTGCAGCAGCACCGCACTCCAAAACCTCGCGGACTTCGTGACCGGCAATCTGCAAAGACCGTTCAGTAGGCGTTGTCCCGCTTGAAGAAGGTCTGGACCATGATCAGGAAGTCCAGCCACAGGCTCCAGTTTTCGAGGTAGTGGAGGTCGTAGCGGACGCGTTCCGTGAGGTCGGTGTCACCCCGGAGGCCGTTGACCTGCGCCCAGCCGGTGATGCCGGGCTTGGTGGCCAGGCGCGCGTTGTAGTGCGGGATCTCGTACTGGAAGTTGGCGATCAGTTCCGGGCGCTCCGGGCGCGGGCCGACCAGGCTCATGTCGCCCTTGAGCACGTTCCAGAACTGCGGCACCTCGTCGAGGTTCCACTCCCGCAGCATCGCGCCGATGCGCAGGCGGCGGTCATCGTGCTTCTTGGCCCATTGCGCGCCGCCCTGTTTCTCCGCGTCGAGCTTCATGGAGCGGAGCTTGATGATGGCGAAATTTTTCCCGCTCCGGCCCGTGCGGGTCTGCCGGTAAAAGATCGGACCGGGGGATTCCAGATAGATGACGGTGCCGAAAACCGCGATGATCGGCGCGGAGAGGAACAGGCCGACCAGCGCACCGATGATGTCCACGGTCCGCTTCATGATGCGGTTCCAGAGCCGGTCCAGCGGCAGCTCGGAAACACCCATGATGGGCACACCCGAGATGGATTCGAGGGTCAGCCCGGAGACCAGGATCTGGAAATAGGAGGGGATGACCTTGAACTGGACCAGGGCCAGCTCGCACAGGTTCGTGAGGCCCACGACCTCCCCGGTGGAGGTTTCGAGGTCGGCCAACACCACAATGTCAATCTCATGCCGCTGAATAGATTCGCCCAACGTATTGTAGTCCCCGAGCACCACCGTTCCCGGCGGGGGCTGGTTCTGAAAACGGCCACCGGGGGCGGGGACGCAGCCGACCAGACGGTAGGGCTGATAGGTATCGGAAAAGATGCCCTCAGCGATGCGGGTCGCATCCTTGTTCCAGCCGACAAACAGCACGTTCTGCCGCAGGGCTTGCGCGATGGAGCCGGTGCGCAGCAGGCGATGGAAGAGGGCCCGCCAGAGCAAAAGGGTGGTCAGTACCATCACGAAGGACGCCAGGACGTAAATACGCGAAATGGGCGGGGTGAAATTCAGCACCAGGCTCATGCTGAGATAGGCAAAGATCCAGAAGACCGTCCCCTGGACAATCTTCAGGGCCACCCGGCGGAAGCGCAGCAGCGTCTGGTGCTGGTACAGGTTCAGGTACAGGAACGTGGCGAACAGGAACAGTGCGCCAACCAGGATGATCCCGGCGTATTCCCTGAACGAGGGGGGATTGGTGTCGCCACGGGACCACCAAGTATTCTGGTGGGGGAAGATGCCCGACTTGAAGCGCAGCCAGAAGCCCAGCACCAGCCCCAGCGCGATCATCGTGAAATCACCCGCCATCGCGAGCATGGTGGCACCATCCGCGATGATGTCGTGCTGGCGGATCTTGGCCTGGAAGCCACGGCGGCGGGCTCCGGTTTGCCCGGGCTTGGCTTGAGAAGTGACAACAGTCGTATCCATCGGGAAAATACGCCCAATTTTGCGAAATACTCGGTCGGATGGTCAGGCAGTTTGGCTGGTCAGCCAATCGCAACGATAAGCTTGGCAGTTTCGCCAAGCTCCGTCGAGCAGGCTTTGTTCCCTAGGAAGCCTGTTTCCGTCCTAGGCCACTTACCACGGCAAGCAGGAAACAGAACAGAAACAGCAGGGAATGAATCCGGAACGGGAAATCAAACACGGCGTGCGACAGCATCCCGGCCAGGGCGACCCCGACGAGAGCTGTAAACTCCCCAGATACGCCCCACCGCCGGTTCTGGCTGGCGAGTGTGGGCACGCAGAGCAGCATGAGCACAAGAACACCCAACCCGATCCAACCCAAAGTGATCCGGGTCTCCAGCCAGTCGTTGTGCGCATAGTTTGCCCAGGGGTCCTGCGTGCGGACCCGGTAGAGGGGATACAGCGACGGGAAGGTGCCCGCCCCACTCCCCAACCACACGAAGTCCGGCAGCATCCGGTGCGCCGCCTCATAAATCTCCGCCCGCCCGTTCAGGTCCAGGCCGCTTTTCGCAAAGCGCTGCGACAGCCCTTCCCCGCCGAGCAGCAGGCCGAAACCGAGGGCCCCGATGAGCAGGGCACCCAGCCCGACCGGGCCGATCCATCCCTTGAACCCGCGCACGAGCAGCACCACCAGGACCGCCGCCGCCGTCAGGGCCACCATGATCATGGCCCCGCCGCGGCTCGAGGAAATGATCGGGCAAGCTGCCAGCAGCAGCGTGCAGGGCAGCAGCAGCACCTGCGCGCCGCCGCCCAGCTTGGCCCGGGGGCCGTGCTTCTCGCGGTAGGCCGAGTGGAGCGCCCACCAGAAACCGAGCGCGACCGGCCAGACCAGGTTGAAATATTGCGCCGCATTCGTCCGGTAGGCATAGGGGCCGAAACGGAAGTCGGCGGTGTTGCCCGCGGCCGGTTTGACCAGCCACAGAAGCTTATCCGTGCCGTCGAGGCGTTGCAGGATGCACTCCAGTGCCAGCAGCGAGCTGTTGATCACCAGCGTCCACAGCCAGACGGTGAGGCGTTCCGAGGGGAACGGGGCCACTGGCTCGTCCTCCTGCCGCCGTTCCCGGCGCGACTTGCCCAGCACCCAGTCCCGCGCCGCCCAGAAGGACAGCGCGATGCCCAGCCAGTTCCAGAAGGTCGGCCAGGTCTCCAACCTATCGTAGGTGGCGGGCAGCCATGGAATGGGCAATCGCTCGCTGTAAAGGAATTCCACCCCGGCCCGGGAATAGCTGGCCGTCGCCCGGTAGTTCAGCGCCCCGATCAACACGTAGGCCAGGATCGCCACCGACAGGAAGGCCAGCAGCCGCACGACCCAGCGTCCGGCGGGTGTCGGCTCCGACCAGCGGGCCGGGGTGTGGCCCGTGCGCCAGCGCACGATCCACTTCACCAGCAGGAGCAGGCCGAGGGCGTAGCTGGCGACATTCATCACCCGGATCGCCCAGGAGGTGGTGCAGCCGAAGGCCCACGGCGCCCACACCGTCATGAACAGCAGCAGGGCGCCCGAGGCGGTGTCCAGATGCCGGTAGATCGCCGGCGTGCGTGCGGGCATCGCGTCCATTGTCCCCAAGCAATGCCGGAAGGCGGTTCAAAACCCAAGCGGCAAACACCCGCCGCCGGGGTGCGGCCGGTTGACCGCTAGACATTCCGCGTTTCACGGCCATTCTTTCTCGGTGCTGGAAGCCAAGTTCAACCGCCTCCGCGAGTTGCTTCGCGAGTATGGGTCCTGCCTCGTCGCCTATTCGGGCGGCGTGGACTCGGTGCTGCTGGCGCGGGTCGCGCACGATATGCTTGGGGAACGCTCCCTGGCGGCCATCGCCGATTCGCCCAGCCTGCCCCGTCGCGAGCTGCGCGAGGCGGTGGAGATCGCGGCACAGTTCCAGATTCCGCTGCGGGTGGTGAACACCGCCGAGTTCGCCGACGACCGTTACCTCGCGAACCCGACGAACCGCTGCTACTTCTGCAAGCATGCCCTCTTCAGCGAGCTCATCCCGCTGGCCCGTGCGGAGGGCTTTGCCGTGATCGCCTACGGGGAAAACGCCAGCGACGTGGGCGACCACCGGCCCGGTGCCCAGGCCGCCACCGAGTTTCAGATCCGTGCCCCGCTCAAGGAGGCCGGCCTTACCAAGGCGGAAATCCGCGCGCTGAGCGCCCGCCTTGGCCTGCCCACCGCCGACAAGCCGCAGCTGGCCTGCCTCAGCTCGCGCATCCCGACCGGGGAGGCCGTCACGCCCGCCAAGCTGCTCATGGTTGAGGAGGCGGAATATTTTCTGCGCGACCTCGGGTTTTTCGACGTGCGGGTGCGGCACCATGAGCTGACCCAAGGACACCTGGCCCGGATCGAGGTCGGGCCGGCAGAAATCCCGCGCCTCCTCGCCGATGACCAGTACGCCACCGTGGCGGCGCGCTTCCGCGAGCTGGGCTACCTGCACGTGACGCTCGATCTCGCCGGCTACCGGCGTGGCAGCACCAACGGTGTGGGCACCGCCACGACCGCCGCGCCCATTGTTTTTCGCCCGGCCAGCGCCCGGGCTTGAGCTGCCGCGGCGGCTCTGCTTCCTTGGCGTCGCACCTCCATGAATCATCGCCGCCCGTTCCGTTTGCTGCCCCTGCTTCTGCTGGGCGGTTCGCTGATAGGTAGCGCGCATGCCGCGCCCCGACCGCCTGAGGCGTCACCTCTCCCGGCGGAGCTCACGCTGCCGGATGTCGGCGGTCATTCCGTGCGGCCGCTGGCCGTGGGCACGAACCGCGCCATCGTGTGTGTCTTCCTCGCCAACGAGTGTCCAATCTCCAACCGCGCCATCCCCGAACTGCGCCGGCTGCAGGAGACGTTCGGTCCGCGTGGCGTCGCCTTCCGCTTTGTATATCCCAACGCCGATGAGACCGACGCCTCGGTCCGCCAGCACGCGACGGAATACGCCCTGCCCGGCCTGCCGCTGCGTGATCCCGGGCTGAAGCTCTCCCACCTCGCGAACGTGCAGGTCACGCCCTCCGCGCTTGTGGTGTCGCCCACCGGCGAAGTGCTGTATCGCGGGCGCATCGACGACCGCTATGCCGGGCTCGGCCAGGCCAAGCCCGAACCGACCCGGCACGACCTGGAGCTGGCCCTGACCGCCGTGCTCAACGGGCAGCGGCCCGAACCCGCCGAAACGCGCGCCGTCGGCTGTCATCTGGTCGCCCTGCCATGAAGCTTCACCATCACCTGCTCCGTCTCGCCCTGCTGACCATGCTGGGTCTGGGGGGAAGGGCCCGGGCGGCCACCACCTTCAGCCACGACGTGGCCCCGATCGTCTTTCAGCACTGCGCTCCCTGCCATCGGCCGGGCCAGGGCGGGCCGTTCCCGTTGCTCACCTTGGCCGACTGCCGCAAGCACGCGACCGATCTCGCCGATGTGACCGGCCGCCGCTTCATGCCGCCGTGGCTGCCCACGGGTCCGACGAACGAATTCGTCGGCGACCGGCGGCTCACCGAGACGGAGATCGCGGTCTTCAAGGCCTGGCTCGCCGACGGATTGGCTGAAGGCGACGCCAAGGATCTGCCGGTCCTGCCCACCTGGCCCGGCGAATGGCAGCTCGGCCCGCCCGATGTCGTGGCGCAGATGCCGGCGGCGTACACGCTCCAGCCGGGCGGGCGCGACGTGTACCGCCATTTCGCGCTGCCGCTCACGCAGCCGCTGGACCGTCCCCGCTGGATTCGCGCCTTTGAGTTCCATCCCGGTTCGCGTCAGGTGCATCACGCCTTCCTTTACGTCGGGCGCACCGCCGACATCCAGCGCCTCGACGCCGCCGATCCCGTGGTTGGCTTCGGGGGCATGGACTCGCCCACGGAAGTACACAGTCCCGGCGGCTATTTCCTGAGCTGGCAGCCGGGCAAACGCACGCTGCCGCTGCCGCCCGGCATGGGTTGGAAGCTGGACCCGGGCACGGACATCGTCATGCAGATGCACCTGCAGCCCGGGGGCAAGCCGGAGGCGATCCAGGCCAGCGTGGGCCTGTGGTTCGCCGATTCGCCGGCGACGAACCAGCCGCTGAAGCTGGGGTTGAACGTTTACGACCTCGACCTGCCGGCGGGACAGTCCAATCTCGTTTACACCCGGGAATTCGTGGTTCCCGGCGACGCCGACCTGCTCGGGCTGCTGCCGCACACGCACTATCTGGGCCGGCGCATCGAGGCCTGGGCCGAGCTGCCGGACAAGACGCGCCGCGACCTGCTCACCATCCCGGACTGGGACTTCAACTGGCAGGGCGATTACCGGTATGTCACGCCGGTGTTCCTGCCGCGCGGGACGAAACTCGGGATGAAGTTCGTCTTCGACAACACGGTGGCCAATCCGCGCAACCCTTCCAACCCGCCGCGCCGCGTGGGCTTCGGCATGAGCACCAGCGACGAGATGGCCGAGCTGTGGTTCCAGCTCCTGCCCCGCACCGCGCGCGACCGGATTGCGCTGGACCGCGCCATCACCACGCAAACCGTACGGGATATCGTCGTTTACAACGAGGGGCGGCTGAAGGCGAACCCGACCAACGCCGTCGCCCTCGTGAATCTCGGCCGCGCCAAACTCGGGCTCGGCGACCGTGCCGGCGCCTTCCAGGCACTGACCAACGCGCTGGCGCTGGATCCGGCGAATGACGAGGGCCATTACTTTCTCGGCGTCATCCACCGGCTGGAAGGTCGCACCGGCCCGGCCCTGGAGGAGTTCCAGCGGGCAGTCGAGGCGAATCCGGCCCACGGGCGCGCCCACGGCAACCTGGGCATTCTGGCGCAGGAACAGAACCGCCCCGAAGAGGCGGCGGAGCATTTCACGGTCGCGCTGCAGGCCGATCCGGACGACAACCTCGCCCGCACCTCGCTCGCCCAGATCCGGCTCGACCAAGGCAACCGCCCCGAGGCCATCAGCCTGATGGAGGAGGCCGTCCGCCGCGACCCCACCAACGCTGATCTGGCCCGTCAGTTGAAGCGGCTGAAAACCCTGCGCTGACAAGAGGCTTGCTCCGGCGGCCTTGGCGGTGGACTGTGGCGGCGGTTCGGGACGTGGCTCAGCCTGGTAGAGCGCTTGGTTTGGGACCAAGATGTCGCAGGTTCAAATCCTGTCGTCCCGACCATTTCTTTTTCCCCTCCCTTTCAGCCATCGCTCCGGAGGCGACGCTTCCAGCTTGAAACTTACTCCAGTAAGTCCAATCTTACCGCGTCATGACGGCAACGATTTCCAGCAAGGGCCAGTTGGTGATTCCTGAGGCTCTCCGGGAACAGGCCCGGCTGAAGCAGGGCGATCAGGTGGACATCGGCTTTGCGGACGGGTTGATCGTGATCCGCAAGCGTCAGCCGCTCACGCCCGCACGGGTGCGCTCCTTGCTCTCCGCCGGGCGAAATCATCCGACCCTCACGTCCGCCGATGAAACCCGGCTGGACCAGCAGGTCCATGAGGCACGTGCCGTGCGGCGCCGATCCCAGAAATGAAGGCGGTCGTGTTCGACACGAACGTCGTCGTTGCAGCCGCGTTCTGGAATGGCGCGCCACGGCGGTGTCTTGAGGCGTGGGCACGGGGTGAGTTCATCGCTGCCGTCAGTCCGGAACTGCTTGCCGAGTATGTTGAAATCGTGGAGCGGCTGCGACCCGACTATCCGGATCGTGAACCGGCACCTTGGGCAGCAGCCCTTGCCGAGGCCGCTGAACTGGTGTTTCCCACCGTCTGGCTTTCGGGCATATCACCCGATCCGGACGATGACATGGTGCTCGAGTGCGCCGTGACCGCCGAAGCCGGCTGGCTGGTAACGGGTGACAAGAAGCATCTCCTACCACTCGGTGAAGTGCGGGGCGTGGACATTGTCACCCCGACCCGTTTCCTGACACTGTTGAAAACCTCCGAATAGAGCCCTTGGCCTCGGCCTGCCAGCAGCAGGCCCAGAGCAGACTGGGACAACGACCAATCCCGTGAAGCGTCCCAAGGGCAATTGGTCGCAGACCGTCCATGCAGTCAAACATTGCCAATCTTTGGCAGCATGGTAGCTTCGCGCCCGATGAAGCCAAAAACCGGCGCGACCATCCGGGTCAGGGCACACAGAACCCTTGACTCCCGGAAGACGGCCAACCAGGCCAGCCAGGCCAATCGGGTTTTAGTGCTTCCTGGAAAAGTGTCCCGACCGAAGACGAGGAACATCTCGCTGACGTCCGAGCTGGATACCCAGATTGAGCAGCGGGTGCGCTCCGGATTGTACGGCAACGCCAGTGACGTGGTCCGCGCCGGCCTTCGGGCCCTGCTGCGCGAGGAGATGGCGGAACGCTACCAGCAGTTCAAAGGCATCATGGCCACGCTCCCGCGCGATCCGGTAACGCCCGGAATTGAGCAGGACATCGAACGCCAGGTGAAAGCCGGGCGGGCCGCCGACACGAAGCGAGCAGCCCAGCTGGCTCGTCCATGATTCCCGGCGTCTTTGATTGCGGCGTGCTCATCTCCGCCATCGGGTGGTGTGGCAATCCCAGGGACGCGCTCGAATTGGTCGCTCTCGGCCAAGCCAGGGCCATCCTGTCCGCAGAGACGTGGAGCGAATGCCGGCAGCGGGTGCCGGAAGTGCTCGCGGAACGCCGCCCCGAGATTGATCCGAGTCCGATTCTTGGCTGGTTTGCCGCCGCCGCTCATTTCGTGGAGCCGGCTCCGTTGGGAAAACAGCGCAGCCGCGATGTGAAGGACGACCGTTACCTCGCCGCCGCGCTGGCGGCCGGGGCCGTGCTCGTGACCAATGACCGCGACTTGCTCGACCTGGGCAAACCCTTCGGCGTCGCCATCCTTACTCCGATCGAGCTCATCAAACGCGTGCGGGCCGAGACGATGCCTTGATGCCGCAGCGCTGCCTGTTCGCCAACAGCGAGGCCGGAATTTGACCGCGGGCGCCAACCCGGCGCAGGCTGGGCAGCGATGAGTCTCGTGAAGCGCCTTTCACTGCGGCTGGTACTGGCCCTGCTGGCCGCCCTGTTGCCCCTGCGCATGGCGGCAACCGATCTGGCGGCCGAGGCGGCGAACTACCGCCATCTGCTCGCCGAGAAGATCCTGCCCTACTGGTACGACACCGCCGTGGATTGGGAGCACGGCGGCTACCTGCTGTCCGACGATGCGGTGCGGGGCCGTTCGGTGCCGAGCGAGAAGCAGATCATGACGCAGGCGCGGATGGTCTGGACGTTTTCCCAGGTTCACCGGAAGGGTTTCAGCACCAAGGAGCGCGACTACCTCAAGGCGGCCGCCAACGGCGTGAAGTTCCTGCGCGAGCACTTCCGCGACCGCGAGCAGGGCGGCTATTTCTGGAGTGTCACGCTCGACGGCAAACCGCGCGACACCCACAAGCGGCTCTTCGGCCAGTCCTTCGTGATCTACGCCCTCGTCGAATATCACCGGGCCAGCGGTGACCGGGTGGCGCTGGAGGATGCGCTGCAGCTCTACCGCGAAATCCAGCGTCACGCCCACGACCCGGCGCACCAAGGCTGGCGGGAGCATTTCACGCGCGAATGGCAACCGCTGTCCGGGGGCGATCCCGAGGCGATCGTGGATCTGGCGGGCGCGAAGGGCGCGAACACCCATCTGCACCTGATGGAGGCGTTCACGGAACTCTACGACGAAACCAAGGACGCAACCGTGAAGGAATCGCTCGCCGAAGCGCTGGCCCTCAACCAGCTGTACTTCTTTCCGGAGGATCCGGCGCAGGCGGCGTTTCATTTCAGCCCGGGCTGGCGCCGTTTGAGCGGCCCGAAGAGCGCGGGGCTGAACTACGGCTCCAACGTCGAATTCGCCTGGCTGATGGTGCATGCCGAGGAAGTGCTGGGCCAGCGACCATCATGGCCGCAGCTCCACAATTACCTGATGCACACGCTGCGCAACGGCACGGATCAACAGCTCGGTGGCGTGTACAACCGGGGGATGGAAAACACTCCCGCGACCGACACCGCCAAGGTCTGGTGGGCTCAGGCCGAGATGTTCGCGGCACTGACCGAAGGCCTCCGCGACCAGCCGAACAACGCCGCCTACACGGTGGCGCTGGGCAGGCTGATCAGTTTCGTGAACAAATATCAGACCGACCCGAAAAGCGGCATCTGGCTCGAATCGGTAAAGGCCGACGGCACCCCGCTGGCGACGGGTCTGGCTCACAAATGGAAGGCCAACTACCACGACGTGCGCGGCCTGCTGAAGTTCGTCGAGGCCTTCGAAAAGAAGTAGGCGGAGCCGGCCGGCTTTTGCCATTGCGTGCCGGCGTCTCCCATTAGAACGGTTTCATAAAATATGCCGCCGACGGCAAAGTGGCCCGAGCGGAAACCACGGGGGAAAACCAGGCGGCTTCCCGGGTTGCGGAAGATGCTTCGGCCAGTCCGACCTCGGACTTTTGCTAGAAGGCGGACGATGATTCCCCCCTCTCCCAGCGGGAGAGGGCCGGGGTGAGGGAGAGCGGCGGCGACTCGCCCGCTGCCATTCCCCCCAATCTTATCTCCGAATCATCGGAAATCTAGCCTTAGCCCGGTGCCTGCGTTTACCCCGGCGAAACTCATCACCCCACGCTCCGTCCGCACACCGGCATAAGGGTCGTTTGTGATGAGCAAATTCCCATCAAGGTCAAGATAGTCGGTCAGCTCGGCCAGATGCGCGCCGGCGCTGATGAGCACCGACGATTCGATCATGCAACCGAGCATAGTCTTCAGGCCCCGGGCGCCGGCGGCTTCGAGCGCGGCCTTGCCGGCGGTGAGGCCGCCGGTCTTCACCAGCTTCACGTTCACGCCGTGGACGCACCGGGCGCAGCGGTCGGCGTCGGCCAGACTCTGGTACAGTTCGTCGCCGAAGATCGGCAGCGGTGAACGCGCCTTCAGCCACATCCAGTCGGCGTCGGGCAGTTCCGGCGGCATCGGTTGCTCGACGAACTGGATGTTCCCATCCGCCGCCAGCCACTCGATGTTCGCCAGCGCAATCTCCTTCGTGGGCCACGCCGCGTTGGCGTCCACGCGGATGGGTTTGCCCGGGGCCGCGCCGCGCACCGCGGCGAAGTTGTCGCGGTCGCGCGGGCTGCCGAGCTTCATCTTGAGCACCGGCAGGTCGGCGGCCTCGGCGGTCTTGCGCGCCATCATCTCGGGCGTGTCGAGGCCGATGGTGAACGAGGTGACGTGCCGGCCCTCGGTGAAGCCAAGGCCGAGAAAGTCATAAATGGCCTGGCCGGCGGCCTTCGCGGCGCCGTCCAGCAGCGCGAGATTCACCGCGCACTTCGCCGGGTAGTTGCCCGTCGCCACGCTGTCGAGGTAGGCCATGCTGCCCGGAATGTCGTCAAAGGAGAGCCGGCGGGCATCCACCCGTTGCAGGAAGGCCGACACCGTCTCGTGCGATTCGTGGTACTGGCTGGAGGGGGACCCTTCGCCGACGCCGTGGCGGCCTTGGGCATCCGTCAGCTCGACGAAGACGACCGGGCAGACGGATTTGCCGCCGCCCGACCCGAGGTCGTGCGAGATCGTCCACGAATGCCGCAGGGCGAGGTCGAAACGGCGGAAGTGCAGTTGCATCGCGCGGCGAAGAAACCACCGCGATAGGCCGGTGTCGAACGCGCGTTTGGTTCGATGGCGCAGCCCAAGCTTGGGCCGATGGACACCGCTTCAGGCTTCGCCTCCGGCGATTTCGCGATTACCTGTTTCCCGTGACCTACGACGAGGCGCTCACGTACCTCCATTCGCTGCGGATGTTCGGCTTCCAGCCTGGGCTGGAGACGACTCGCCGCCTGGCCGCGCTCGCGGGCGATCCGCAGGCGCGGCTGCGGTTCATCCATGTGGCCGGCACCAATGGCAAGGGCTCCACCTGCGCGCTGCTGGAGAGCGTGTACCGCGCCACCGGCCTCCGGGTCGGCCTCTACACGTCCCCGCACCTCGTCCGCTTTGGCGAACGCATCCAGATCAACCGCGTGCCCATCGCGGACGCGGACCTCGCGCGCCACGTCGCCGCGCTGAAGGCGCTGTCGGCCGGGATGGAGCCGACCTTCTTCGAGTTCACCACCGTGCTCGCGCTGCGTTATTTCGCGGAGCAGCAGGTCGATCTCGTGATCTGGGAAACCGGCCTCGGTGGACGGCTGGATGCGACCAACATCGTCACCCCTCTGGTGAGCGTCATCACCAACATCGCGTTTGACCACCAGCGCGTGCTGGGGAACACGCTCGCCGCCATCGCCAGCGAAAAGGCCGGCATCATCAAGCCCGGCGTGCCCGTGCTGACCGCGACCGACGACGCCGAGGCCCGCGCCATCATCGAGTACAAGGCGCGCGAACTGGATGCGCCTTTTCTCGCGCTCGGCGCGTCGGAGTTGGCCAATTTCCGGTTCGAGATCCCGCTGCTGGGCGAGCATCAGCGCGCCAACGCCGCACTGGCCGCCGCCACCGTGCGACTGCTGCGGTTCGTGCTGCCGGTCAGTGACGAGCGGCTCCGCGACGGGCTGGCGGATGTGAGCTGGCCCGGCCGCCTGCAGCTGGTGAAACGCGGTGCCCAGACGCTGCTGCTCGATGGTGCGCACAATCCCGCCGGCATCGCCGCGCTCCAGGCCGCGCTGGCGCAGCATTTCCCCGGCAAACGGCCGACGCTCGTGCTCGGCATGCTGGCCGACAAGGACTGGCGCGCGATGGTGGGAACGCTCGTGCCGCTCGCCGGCCGCATCGTTACGGCACCGGTCGCGAGCGAACGCACCGTCAGCGCGGAGGAACTGCGCGCCGCTTGCGTCGTCACGGGCGCAGGACGTCCGGTGAAGGCCGCCGCTTCGGTCGCCGAGGCGCTGAAGCTGATTACGCCCGATCCGTTCGTGCTGGTGACCGGCTCGCTCTATTTTCTGGGCGAGGTGATGGAACGGCTCGGCCTCGCCGCTGCCCACGGCGACGAACGCGCGCTCAACGATTGGTCCCCGCCGAAGATTCCAGGGAGATAGAGCTGTTCCATAATCGATGTAGCCGAAGGGAGAGTGGCCCGTCTGCAAACCACGCTGGGAGGCGGGAGTCAACGCACTGCCACACGGCCGGAAACGCTTGAAGCGTATCGACCACCTTCCTCACCTGCACCCCCGGCTTACTTCGCCATCGCCCGCTTTTTCGCCAGCTCCTCGCGCAGTTTCGACAGCGGCAGGGTGTTGATGACGTCGGCCTTGGTGAGCCAGCCCTTGCGCGCAATGCCGGTGCCAAGGCGGAGCCACTGGACATGTTCGAGCCGGTGGGCGTCGCAGTTGATGACGCACTTCACGCCCTTGCTCTTGGCGTAGTTCCAAAGCCGCCAGTCGAGATCGAAGCGGTAAGGCGAGGCGTTCAGCTCGATCCAGGTGCCGGTGGCCGCGCAGGCATCGATGACGGCGTGCTGGTTGATCTTGTAGGCGTCGCGTTCGAGCAGCAGGCGGCCGCTCAGGTGGCCGAGCATGTGGACGTACGGATTTTCCGCCGCGCGGATGAAGCGCTTCGTGTTCTCCGCCTCATCGCTCGAAGGCACGTGCAGGCTTGCCACGACCACGTCGAGTTCGGCGAGCAGCTCGTCGGGGAAATCGAGGCCTTCCTTGAGGATGTCCACCTCGGTGCCAGTGAGCAGGCGGAAGTCGCTGCCCTCATCCGCGTACGACTTGTTCACCTCCGCGACGGCCTTGAGCTGCTGGCGCACACGGGCCTCGTCCAGACCATTGGCCTGATAGCTGGCGCGCGAATGGTCGGTGATGGCCCAGTAATCGAGGCCCAGCTCGTGCGCGTGCGCCGCGATGTCCTCCAGCGTGTTGCGGCCGTCGCTCCAGTTGGAGTGGTTGTGCAGGGAGCCTTTCAGATCGGTCCACTCGATGAGGCGGGGCAGGGCGTCGGCCTCGCCGGCCTTGAATTCGCCGTGATCCTCGCGCAGCTCAGGCGTGATGTAGGGCAGGCCCAGCTCGGCGAAGATGTCCTTCTCGTCGTGGCATTCCACGCGCAGCGCGGGGTCGCGCGTCTCCTCCTTGCTGCGGTAGAGGCCGTATTCGTTGAGCCGCAACCCGCGCGTGATCGCCCGTTGGCGCATGACGATGTTGTGCTCCTTGCTGCCGGTGAAGTAGGCGAGCGCAAACGGATACTCCACATCGCTCACCACCCGCAGGTCGGCCTGGATGCCGTCGCCCAAGAGCACGCTGGCCTTGGTGTCGCCCTTGGCCATTACGGTGTGGATGCCCGGCTGACTCACAAAAAACTCGATCACACCCGTCGGGTTCTTGGACGAGACGAGGAAATCAATGTCGCCGATGACCTCCTTCCAGCGCCGCAAACTGCCGGCGGTGCTGCAACGGATGACGTCAGGATGCCCGCGCAGCGATTCGAGGACCGGGTCTGCGACCACCAGCGCATCGACCAGCCGGTGCCGCGAGGCGAACTGCCGCCGGAACGCGATGGCCTCCAGGATCTTCGCCTGCGACTTCTCGCCGAAGCCGTCGAGCACGGCGATCTTGTTGTCCTTGCAGGCGGCTTCGAGCTGCTCGATGGACTGGATGCCGAGCTCGTCGTAGAGCCGCTTCACCTTCTTTGGCCCGACCCCCTGCAGGCCGAGCATTTCGACGAGACCGGGCGGCAGCGACGCCTTCAGGGTCTCGTAATAGGGCAGCCGGCCGGTCGTCACGAGCGTCGTGACTTTCTCCTGCAAGGCGTCGCCGAAGCCCTTCAGCTCGCCGAGCCGTTTCTCCGCGACGATCTTTTCCAGCGGTTCGGTGAGACCCTCCAGCGTGCGCGCACCATTGGTGTAGGCGCGTGTCTTGAACGGGTTCTCGCCCTTCAGCTCCAGCAGCGTGCCGATCTCCACAAGGATGGCGGCGACTTGGTCCTTATCCATGGGCGCAGAGTAACCAGAGGTTTGCCCCGCCAAAAGCGGAACTATCACTCCTGACATTGGAACAAAAATCGCTACCTTGCCGCCGTGTTTCACCGCAGGCAGCGCCAGGATGCCGGTGGCCGGGGAGCGTTTACGCTTATCGAGCTGCTGGTGGTCATCGCGATCATCGCGATCCTGGCCGCGCTGCTCCTGCCGGCGCTGTCACACGCCAAGGCGCAGGCTCTTCGCACGCAATGCCTGAGCAACGAACGGCAACTGGCCCTCGCCGGCCAGCTCTACACTGGCGACCACGCTGACTTCCTGCCGCCGAACGGCTACGGGCTGCCGGCCGATCTCGCGGGACAGAAGCTTTGGGTGCTCGGGGACCAGCACCTGCAGCCGGAGGTGTTCACCAACCGCAGCTACCTGGTGGATACCAGCGTGGCCGCGTTTGCGTCCTACATGCCCACGGCGGCGATCTACAAGTGCCCGGCCGACCGGTTCACCTTCCTGCTGGGCACGCAGATGGTGCGCAAGGTCCGCAGCTATTCCCTGAACCACTGGCTGGGCTGGATCGCACCGACGGACGCCTTCAGCTCCGACACCTCCGTCTCGTTCGTGAAGGCGAGCGACCTGGCGCCCGCTTCGCCAAGCCAGATTTTCACCTTCCTCGACGTGGGGCCCGACAGCCTCTGCTATCCCGGTTTCGTCATTCTGCGGGGCAACACGGGGCTGTTCTACCATTTCCCCTCCGCCGAGCATGAGAACAGCGGCAACGTGGCTTTCGCCGACGGGCACGTGGAAAGCCACCGGTGGATGTCCCAGGATACGATCCGCGAGTCACGTATCGACGGCGCCAACCACTTCCGCTTCTTCCCGGGCAACCCCGACCTCAAATGGCTGCAGGATCACGCGACCATTCCGAAGTGAATTCAAAACTCGGAACTCGGCACTCGAAATTATCTCACCTCACCTGCGCGGCGAAGATCTTGGCCTCGGTCTCCGTGATCTTGCCGTCGTGGTTGGTATCGGCACGGGCCACGGCCTCGTTGAAGGCGGTGTTCGGGCCGTGCACGGTCTTGGTGGTGTGTCCAAAGACGAACGGGACCTCCACATTCGTTGAGCTTTCGCGGTAAGGCCCACTCCCCGGCAGCTTGCTCAGGGTTTCGTAGAAAATCCGGCCGGCGGCCTCGGTTTCAAAGGCGATGGGCACGCGGGACTCATCCCGGGTCACGGTTTCCTCGGTGTGGATACAGCCGGCGGACACCAGGGCGGCAAACGCGGCGAGCGACAGGGGCAGGGTGGCTTTCATTTCGTGAGTGCTGAACGGTGCGGGAAAATCCTCCGAAACCCTTCGGCCCGTTGGTTTCACCGCGCCTTACGGGTTTCATTACCCGGCCTTGGACGGAAAGTTTCGTGGAATCTTCATCCGGCGGTTTTCCGTTGGCAGCGGCTCCGTGCCTGCCGCTAACCTCCCGGCACGCTTTCACGCAACATCGCCGCACATGAACACCGTCCAACAACTTAAGACCGTCAAGTCCAACACCGCCGCCAAGGTCGGGGCCGAACTCTCCCGCACCGGGGGCCTCCTGCGCCTCGCGCCCGCCTGGGTGCCGCGCTCGTTCCTCCAGCCCGGCCTGCGCATCAAGCTCCATCCCGACGACACCTACGCCTACGGTCTGAATCGCGGCGGCATCGACGAGCGCTGGTTCGCCTCCACCACCGTCACGGCCAATGAGGGCCGCGCCGCAGACGAGGGCCTGAACTACTGCGTTGTCGGCAAGGAACGCTTCACGCTCCAGCAGGCCGTGGCGGATTGCGGCGCGGACATCGTCGGCAAGGCGATCTGGAAGAAGTACGGCAAGTGGCCGGTGTACTCGAAGTTCTTCGACAACATGGGGCCGATCCCCCACCACATGCACCAGTCGGCCAAGCAGGCCAAGCTCGTCGGCCAGGAGGGCAAGCCCGAGAGCTACTACTTCCCGCCGCAGCACAACAACGTCGGCAACAATTTCCCCTACACGTTCATGGGCTTCGAGCCCGGCACGACCAAGGCGCAGGTCCGCAAGTGCCTGGAAAACTGGAACAAGGGCGACAACGGCATTCTCGACCTCTCCAAGGCGTACCGCCTCAAGGTCGGTTCCGGCTGGCTCATTGACCCGTGCGTCCTGCACGCGCCCGGCAGCCTCTGCACCTACGAGCCGCAGTGGGGCAGCGATGTCTTCGGCATGTACCAGAACCTCGTCGAGGGCCGCGAGGTTCCCTGGAGCCTGCTCGTGAAGGACATGCCCAAGAGCAAGCACAAGGACCTCGACTTCATTGTGGACCAGCTCGACTGGGACAAGAACGTGGACCCGAACTTCAAGGACAACCACTACCTTGAGCCTGTCCCCGTCGCCGACACCCGCAAGGAAGGCTTCGTAGACCGCTGGATCGTGTACGGCAAGGTCGATGGCGAACAGCTCTTCACCGCCAAGGAGCTGACCGTCGAGCCCGGCACCAAGTGCACCATCAAGGACGCCGGCGCGTACGGCCTCATCTGCGTGCAGGGCACCGGCAAGATCAACGGCCAGCCGCTGGTCAGCCCGAAGCTCATCCGCTTCAATGAGCTGACCGAGGACGAATACTTCTGCACGGAGGACGGCGCGAAGAACGGCGTGACCTTCGAGAACACCAGCGAGACCGAACCGCTCGTGACCCTGCGTTACTTCGGCCCTGAAGTGAACCCCGACGCCCCCGCGATGGGCGCCTACCGGAACAACAAGTTCTGAGCGTCACGGGCCAATGGCCCGATCTTTCAAGAAGTGGCGGCGGGCGGAAACGTACGCCGCCCTTTGTAGAGTCCGCGATCACATTGTCGCCAGCCTGTTACGCAGTTTAGCGGCAGCCCTGGGTGCCACCTCTTGCCGCGAGGAGTTGGACTTGTATGAGGGGTTTGCCCTCTGGGTGTGTAAACTCCAGGCATGAACCGCCGCCGCTTTGTCCAGCTTGGAGCCGCCCTGGCCGCCACGGCCCCGCTGCTTTCCTTGGGCACGGGCTCGGCGCGGGCCGCCGACGAACGCGTCGCCGGCCGCCTGGGCCAAGGCGGTTTCCGGTGCGACGTCGCCATCATTGGCGGTGGACTTGGAGGCATCGCCGCCGCGTTGTCCGCGTTGAAGTGCGGCTTGAAGGTCGTGCTGACCGAGGAGACCGATTGGATCGGTGGGCAGCTCACGTCCCAGGCTGTGCCGCCGGACGAACATCGGTGGATCGAATCGCACGGCTGCACCAAGACCTACCGGCAACTCCGCAACGGCATCCGCGACTACTACCGGCGCCACTACCCGCTGACCGCCGCCGCCAAAGCCCGGGCGGATCTCAATCCCGGAAGCGGCTCCGTCTCCGCGCTCTGCCACGAACCCCGCGTCGCGCTCGCCGTGCTGGAGGGGCTGCTCGCCCCCTACGTCCCGGACGGTCGGCTGGTCATCCTGCGGGAACATAGGCCTGTCTCCGCCGTCGCCGAGGCCGATCGCGTCAAGCAGGTCACGGTCCGCAATCTGCGCACCGGCAGGGATGTTTCACTCGAAGCCCCGTGGTTCATCGATGCCACCGAACTCGGCGATCTTCTGCCGCTGACCGGCACCGAATTCGTCACCGGTGCCGAGGCTGGCACCGGCGAACTGCACCCCTCGGCCCGGCCCGGCCCGGCCAACCAGCAGTCGTTCGTCTCCTGCTTCATCATCGACCATGTGCCGGGCGAGGAGCACGTCATCGACCCGCCGCGCGACTGGGCCTTCTGGAAACACCACGTGCCGAAGCTCACGCCGGCCTGGCCGGGACGGCTGCTGGACCTGACCTACTTCCACCCGCAGCGCCGGATGCCCGTAACCCTCGGCTTCAATCCGGAGGGTGACACCCCGGGAGTTCCGCTCAATCTCTGGCGCTACCGCCGCATTGCCGCGAAGGCGAACTTCCTGCCCGGCACCTATCCCGGTGACGCCTCGCTCATCAACTGGCCGCAGAACGACTACATGCTGGGTAACCTCGTCGGCGTGCCCGAAGCTATGGTCCAGAAGCACATCGACGGCGCCAAACAGCTCAGCCTTTCGCTCCTTTATTGGCTCCAGACCGGCGTGCCGCGTCCCGATGGCGGCCAGGGCTGGCCCGGGCTGCGGTTGCGCAAGGATCTCGTCGGCACGGAAGACGGCCTGGCCAAGGCCTGCTATGTGCGCGAGGCCCGCCGCATCCGTGCGCGCTTCACGGTCCTGGAACAGCACGTCGGCCTGGCCATGCGGGCCCAAGCAACGGGCACGAAGGAAACGGAAGCCAAAGCCGCCGAGTTCGCCGACACCGTCGGCATCGGCAGCTACCCGATCGATCTCCACCCCAGCAGCACGGGCGACAACTACATCGACTTCCCGACCGCCCCGTTCCAGATCCCCCTTGGGGCGCTGTTGCCGGTGCGGATGAAGAATCTCCTTCCCGCCTGCAAGAACCTCGGCACCTCCCACGTGACCAACGGCTGCTACCGCCTGCATCCCGTCGAGTGGAACATCGGCGAAGCCGCCGGCGCCGCCGTGGCGCTGGCCACAAGAAAGAAGCTCGGAACTTCCGAGGCCCTGGCCAACAAGGAAGCTGTCAACGAATTGCAGGCCGATTTGGTGAAGCTGGGCGTTGAGCTGGCCTGGAAAGCGTGAGCCGCAATCCATCGGCAAACGACACGCCATCAGAACCGGTAAAACGAGCAATTGCGGTCAGAAACCCTGGCGCGTACATCAACGGCTCCCTGATTGCGGTTCCCTTCACAACCGGTGGCGACGCCGAGGATTCTTTCCGGCAAAGTGCGGCCACGTGTTGCGTTGGCTGATATTCTGGACACTTTGCGCGGGGCTCGTGCGGGCGGAAGAAGTGCATCTGCCGAACCCGCTCTTGCCGCATGGGGCGGACCCGTCGGTGGTCTTTCACCGGGGCGAGTTTCTGCTGATCCAGTCGGAGCAGGCCCGCGAGTTCGTGCTGCGCCGGGCGACGAATGTCGCCGGCCTGGCCTCCGCGCCGAAGGTGTCCATCGCGCCGCCGCTGTGCTGCAACGTGTGGGCGCCGGAACTCGTCTGGCTGCGCGGGCGCTGGTGGATCTATTACGCCAAGGACGACGGCACCAATGCGAACCATCGGATGTACACCATGGAAAGCGTCGGCGACGATCCCGCCGGCCCTTACGTGGAGCGCGGGAAGGTAGGCGACGCTACCAACGATCTGTGGGCGATTGATGGGGCGCCGTTCGAGTTCGACGGGAAACTGTTCTTTGTGTGGTCGGGTTGGCCGGTGAATCACGACGGCCAGCAGAATCTCTACCTCGCGCCCATGAGTGATCCGGCGACGATCTCCGGGCCGCGTGTCCTGCTGTCGCAGCCGGATCAACCGTGGGAACGTCACGGGCTGCCCCTGCAGGAAGGGCCGGAGCCGCTCATCCGCGATGGCCGCCTGTTCATCGTCTATTCCGCGAGCGGCAGCTGGACGGACGATTACTGCCTCGGCCTGCTCACGTTCAAGGGCGGCGATCTGCTCGATCCGAAACAGTGGGTGAAGTCACCGCAGCCGGTGTTCGCCAAGGCCAACGGTACCTTCGGCCCCGGCCACAACTCCATGGTGCACGATGCCACCGGCTCCTGGTGGAACGTGTATCACGCCATCGATGAATCCGGCGGTGGCTGGAAGAAGCGCAGCATCCGCGCGCAACCGTTCACGTGGGATGCGAAGGGCGTACCGGTGTTTGGAAAACCACGCGCGCGCGATTGAGGAGCGGTGGCCATCGGTCGGGCTGAAAGCCTGTCCGAGAAATGCCTGGGGTGGAGCGAGCCGTGCGAGCGTAGCCCCAGGTTATGCGAGCAAAGAGGTCGAGCGCTGTAAGCGCGTCCCACCATGGTCGATTGTGGTTGGATCGGGCCTTCAGCCCTCAGACCGATCGGGAGAGCTTATCCCTGGGGCTGTGCTCACTGTGTTCGCTCCACCCCAGGCAGTACTCGGACGCGCTTTCAGCGCTACGGTGGCCGGCTGGGCGGACGTGGCCGTCCGCCGCGTTGCGCTCAAACTGGGCCGCCATTTTGTCCTAATCTTTTATGCTCCGGGCCTGAATTTTGGCTTCGGCAGGCGGTCCATCTGGGGTCATTATCACTCCGATGCCCCGTCCCCGTTCAGCGGGATTCCGGACCGGCCAGTCGTCGCGCATTGCGGCAATGGCCGGCCTGCTGTTTTCCGCGTGGCCGCTTCTGGCCGGCGGTACGCTGCAGGTTCTGCCCGCGACGATCGAACTGCGCGGGGCGGACGACGCCCACGGCTTGCTGGTAAGTGTCATTGCTGCGGACCATTCCGAAGACGTTACGCGCCGGACTCAGTTTGCTTCCACCGATCCAAAGATCCTGACGGTGGACACCAATGGCGTGGTGCGGCCGGTCGGCGACGGCGCAGCGGCGGTGCTGACGGTGTTTGCCGGCCAGACCAATCGCGTTTCCGTCACGGTGCATGACGCGCAGACGCAGTTCACACCGTCCTTCCGGCAGGACGTCGAGCCTTTGCTCACCCGGGCTGGCTGCAACATGGGCGCCTGTCACGGGAAGCTTGCCGGGCAGAACGGTTTCAAACTTTCGCTCCGCGGCTACGCGCCGGAACTGGATTTTGGCTGGCTCACCGACGACGTCGGCGCACGGCGTATCAATCCGGCCGTTCCGGAGGAGTCGTTGCTCGTCACCAAGCCGCTCGGAACCATTCCGCACGAAGGCAAGGTCCGCTTTGCCGAGGGCTCCCGCTATCACCGCACGCTGGTGGAATGGATTGCCGCCCGCGCGCCTGGTCCACAGGCCGCCGACGCGGAGGCCGACGCGACGAAGCTGGAGATCCTCCCGGGCGACCGGACGCTGCGTCCCGGCGACACCCAGCAACTGCTCGCCCGCGCGCAATGGCCCGACGGACACTCCCGCGACGTCACCTGGCTGGCGCAGTTTTTCTCCAATGACGAGACGACCGTGACGGTCACACCCGAGGGCGTGGTGAAGGCACTCCGCCCCGGCGCGACTTCGGTGCGGGCGCATTTCCAGGGGCAGGTCGAAGTTGTCCGCATCACGATTCCGGCCACCAATGTCATCGAGGACTGGAAGTTCACGCGCGGCCAGAACGCGGTGGACGATCCGGTCTTCGCCCGCCTCAAGGCCCTGCGCATCCCGCCGTCGCCGCGCTGCGACGACGCCACCTTCCTGCGCCGGGCAATGCTCGACACGCTCGGCACACTGCCGACGTCGGATGAGGTGCGTGAGTTCCTCGGGAATCCGGCGAAGGACAAGCGCGCGAAACTGGTCGAGGCGTTGTTGCAACGGCCGGAGTTTGCCGATTACTGGACGCTCCAGCTCGCCGACCTGTTCCAGAACCGCAAGGAGCGCGATCACGACGTGCGCGGCGCCAAGAACGTCCGCGCGTTCCACACGTGGCTGCACGATCAGGTCGCGGCGAACCGTCCGTGGGACGCCCTCGTGCATGATGTGCTCACGGCGAGCGGCGATTCGGTGAGCACGCCGCAGATCGGCTACTACACCTATCTGGTCGGCGAGAAGAACCCGACCGAGAGCGAAGTCACGGATGCGGTGGCGCAGGCCTTTCTGGGCACTCGCATCGGCTGCGCCCGCTGCCATAATCATCCGCTGGAGAAGTACACGCAGGATGACTTCTACCACTTCGCCGCGTTCTTCGACCGGCTGACCCTCGACCGCAAGGAACCTGCGGCCGGTGTGACGACACTGTTCGCGGTCAGCCACGACGAGCATGACCGGCAGCAGCGGCTCGAGGAGGCGGAGAAACGGCTGAAGGACGCCGAGGCGAAACTGCTGCAGGCCGAAGCCAAGGGCACCGAGTCCGCCACGAAGGAATTTGCCGACCGCAAACGTGAATATGCGGACAAAAAGCGCGAGTTGACCGAGGCCCACACCCGTCAGCCGCACGCGTGGCAGCCGCGCACGCACCGCGACGTCGAGGCGCGCCCGCTCGACCGTCACGCGATGGACTTCTCGGGCGGGGCCGATCCACGCGTCGCGCTGGCAGGCTGGATCACCGCGACGAACAATGCATACTTCTCCGGCGCGATGGTCAACCGCCTCTGGAAACACTTCCTCGGCACCGGCCTCGTCGAGCCGGTGGATGACCTGCGCGCGAGCAATCCGCCGTCGAATCCTGAGCTATGGGCGCTGCTGAAGCGGGAACTCGTGGCCGGTGGTTACGACCTGCGCCACGTCATGCGGCTCATACTCAATTCGCGCACCTACCAGCTCAGCTCCGGCACGCTGCCGGGCAACGAGACCGAGACACGCTTCTACTCCCACTACTATGCGCGCCGGCTGCCGGCCGAAGTGATGGCCGACGCGGTAAGCTCGGCCACAGGCGTGCCGGACCGGTACGAGGGCTTTCCGCTCGGCCTGCGCGCCGTGCAGCTCCCCGAGCCGACGACCACCAGCTACTTCCTATCGCTCTTCGGCCGCAGCGAACGCGTAACCGCGTGCGCGTGCGAACGCAGCGGGGCCGTCACGCTGCCGCAGCTCCTGCACCTGCAAAACGGCGAGGAGATGACCAAGAAGGTCCGCTCACGGGATGGCCGGCTGAGTGAACTGCTGAAGCACGATCCGGCCACCCCCCAGGTCATCGAGGAGCTTTACCTCACCGCGCTGAACCGGCCACCCACGGCGGCCGAGACGAAGCGGCTCCTCGCCGCACTCGGCGAAACGAAGCCCGAGGAGGCGCTGCCGGACCTGTTCTGGGCGCTGCTGAACACGAAGGAGTTTGCTTTTAACCACTGACCTTATGCTCGACATCTCCCTCTCCAACCGGCGTTCAACACTGTGCAGCGGTGTGACGCGGCGCGACTTCATCCGGGTCGGCGCGCTTGCCCCGCTGGGGCTTTCGCTGGCCAACCTGCTGTCGTGGGAGAAGGCCATGGGCGCCACCACCGACCCGCTGAAAGCGCCGCGCGCCAAATCCGTGCTGCTCGTCTATCTCGGTGGCGGCCTGTCGCATCATGACACCTTTGACCTCAAGCCCGGCGCGGTGGAGGAGATCCGCGGCAAGTACACCGAGATTTCCACCAGCGTCACCGGCCTCAAGATCGGGAACATGTTGCCCAAGATGGCGCAGACCATGGGCAAGGTCTGTCTCGTCCGTTCGGGCACGCACGAGAATGATCATCATGAGACCGCCACGAACTGGGTGCTCTCCGGCAAGTTCGGCTCGCCCTTCGGCGACCATCCGGCGATGGGTGCGGTGGTGGCGCATGAGACGGGCTTCGCCGCCAAGGTGCCGCCCTATGTGGCCGTGCCCAAGAACCCGTCCTTCACCTGGGAGCTCGGCAAGAGCGCGTGGCTGGGCGGGCGCTACGAGTCGTTCAAGGCCGGCGATCCGAACGCCGCCGACTGGAAAGTGCGCGACCTTGCCTGTCCCGCGCAGGTCACGCCCGCCGTGCTGGAGCGCCGCCGCACGCTGCTGCAAGCGGTGGACACGCTGTCCTCGCACATCAAGGGCAACGACCAGATGGCGACCTACGACGAGTTCGCGCAGAAGGCGGCCGACATGGTGCTCTCGCCCGAGGCGCAGAATGCCTTTGCGATCGAGAAGGAAGGCACCCAGCTACGCGACAAGTATGGCCACCATGAGTTCGGCCAGAGCTGCCTGCTCGCCCGGCGGTTGGTCGAGAGCGGTGTGCGCTTTGTGACGGTGAACTTCGGCGGCTGGGACCATCACGCGAAGATCTTCGACAGCCTCGACAAGAAGCTGCCGATGTTCGACCAGGGCCTGAGCGCCCTGATCAACGACATGGACGAGCGCGGCTCGCTCAAGGACACGCTCCTCCTCGTGATGGGCGAGTTCGGCCGGACGCCGAAGGTGAACAAGGACGCCGGCCGCGACCATTGGGGCCGCGCCGGGTCACTTCTCTTCGCCGGCGCCGGCGTGCGCGGCGGCAAGGTCATCGGTGCGAGCGACAAGGACGGCGCCTTCGTCACCGACCGGCCGGTACGTCCTCCCGACGTGTGTTGCACGGTCTATGAGGCCCTGGGAATTGATCCGCGAAAAACCATCGTCACCCCCGAGGGCCGGCCAACCAGCATCTTGGACGAGGGTTCCGCAGTGAACGAGCTGTACGTCTGAATCCTGATGGTCCAAACCAAGATGAGATATCTGTCCGTCCCCATCCTTGGCGTCTTCGCGTCTTCGCTGTTCTTTCTCCCCATTTCCGCCGAAGACAAGAAGCCGGAGGAGAAGAAGCCCGAGCCGCCGAAAATCGCGATCCTCCTGCCCCTGGGCGTCGAGACAGGTTCGCCCCAGAAGCTTACAGTGCGCGGGCAGAACCTGACCAACTCGCCGACAGTGAAATTCATCGGCCTGGCCAACCCGCCCGAGCTCAAAATTACCGAGAGCGGCGAGGCCAAGAAGATCGAGGGATTCGACGCCAACCATGTCGGTGACCAGCGGCTGGAACTCGAATTCACGCTGCCGGCCGAAACGCCCGCCGGCACCAATGTCGCCCTCGTCGTGACCACACCGGTCGGCGAATCGAAGTCCTTTCCAATTCTCGTCGCACCGCCCGGTCAGATTGTCAGCGAACTGGAGCCAAACAACGGCTTTCGGGATGCCGTGGCACAGAAGCCGGGGCGAACCATCCGGGGCGCGCTGGAAGCGGCGACCGATGTGGATGTGTTCCGCTACGGACTGAAGGCCGGCCAGATGCTCCGTGCGGAGGTTCTGGCCGAACGCCTTGGGGCCACGCTGGATGCCTCCCTGACGCTGTATGACGACAAGGGTCGAATCCTGAAGACCAATGATGACGGTCCCGGCTTGGGACGGGATTCATTGCTGGAGTTCAAGGTGCCGGCTGATGGTGACTATCTGCTTGCCATCAGCGGAGTTACGGAGAAGGGCGGACCAACCAGCGTCTATCTGCTGACAGTGACTTTGGCCCCCTAACGCCACAGCCACGGTCAAAAAATGCGTGGCTTTTGGTGACCGTCGGGCTCTGATGGATTCTCACCATGGCACGACCGTTGCGTTGCCCCCCGTTTGTTCAGTGCGCCACGAGAAATCCGGCGCATTTCAATCATCGAGATCAGTCGCGCTGTCGTGCTTTCAACAACCTGTTCATGAAAAACCACCAACTCATCGTTGCGGCCGCCTGCGCCGCCGCCATCAGTGCCCGTTTTGCCGGGCATGCCGAATCCACCACCAATGCGCCCAGCGTGATGGAAAAAACGGTCATCGAAGGCATTCCGCTCGAGGAAACCGTCGTGCCCACGGCCCGGCCGTTCAATTCGGTGTACGGGACCGACCGTAGCATCATCGACACTCCCCGCAGTGTGACGATCATTTCCCGGGAGCAGATGGATGCGATCAGCATCCATGACGTGCGCGAGTTCTCGAAGCTGACCTCGAGCTCCTACACCCGCTCGAATTTCGGCGCCCCAACGACACCGGACATCCGCACCCAGTACGCGGACACCTTCATTAACGGCTCGCGGGTAGGTATGAGCTCCAACGGCAACGGCCTGCCGGTGGACTTTAACTCCGTCGAGTCCGTGAACATCGTCAAAGGCCCGGCCGGTGTCGTGTACGGTCCGAGCCAATATGTGGGCGGCTACGTTGACCTCATCACCAAGCGGCCTTTCTTCGACGGCTTCCATGGTGAGGTCACTGCCGAGGTCGGCATGTACGACCAATATCGCTGGGGGCTCGATTTCGGCGGACCCATCTCCAAGACGCTTGCCTACCGCGTGAGCTATGCGGGCGAGGAATCCGGCAGCTACTACTACGACGGCTACAAACACACGCAGGCCGGCTATGCGGCGCTCGAATGGACGCCGAACGACAAGTACGACCTGTTCGTGGACGGGGAATTCTTTCGGGCGGACTACACCGAAAACTTCGGCATCAACCGTCCCACCCAGGCCCTGATCGACCACGGGCAGTATCAGACCGGTGTGAACGACAACCCGGCCCCGGCGGCGGGTTATCCGCAATATTGTGATGCCAGCGGGAATCCGCTGGGCTTCGGCGTCGGCCCCGGTGGCAGCACCGCGGTCGGTGTGGTCAGCGGCGTGCCCGCACCGCAATCTGACCCGCAAAATTCCCGCTGGGTCGTGTCCGGTTTTCCTTACATCAATCACATCGCGCTGGGGCCGGTCGTCACGATCGACCGCCGCCTGCGGCTGCCGACCGACGGATCGGACGGCACCAGCGTCAACCTGCAGGCCATCCAGACCCTGCGGATCAGTGACGACACGCAGATCGTCAACAGCACCTTCGGCCGGTATGTGCGGCGCGAAACGCTCAGCCCGTATTATTACTCCGAGATCATCGATCCGAGCTGGGAGCTGGAAAACCGCACCGAACTGCGCCTGACCCGGGATAACCACTCGATCAACACCGGCATCGACTTCAAGTATCAGGATGTCCGCGCTTTCAACGACTTCTACAGCGAGCCGGCCAACGTCTGGGATCTCACCAAGGACCGGAGCTTCATCAACATCTATAACGCGGCCTATTTCCCCAGCCAGTTCACCTCGGTGCCGGTGCCGGGCTGGCCGGGCCGTTACTACACGCCGGACAACGGCGATTCCGGCGAGTCGCACACGGTGGACGCCGCGCTGTTCTACCAGCACGACTGGAAGATCACGGACAAGTTCTCCGCGCTGTTCGGCGGACGCGGTGACATGCTGAGCATCGACTACAAGGATCCGGCCGGTTTCCTGCCTGGCGACTCGGTGACCGTGATCCTGCCCAATGTGAACACCAGCCTGATTTACAAGTGGCAGCCGGACCTCTCGAGTTACTTCACCTACAACTGGTCCGAGAATCCGGTCGGTTCCGTTGGAAACGGCGGCGGGTACACCACGGCGGGCAACGCCAACTTCTCAAACGCCAACCTGCGCAACGAGGCCACCCTCTATGAGGTCGGTTCCAAGTGGAGCTGACCTGACCTCGCCAAACTGAGCCAGGAGGAGTGAGAGTCTGGGCAACGAAGAAAGGCCAGACCATGAAAGGGAAGCGACACACGACTGAGGAGAAGATCCGGATGCTGCGTGAAGTGGACGGCGGGAAGCCGATCCGGG